>CAVOPE010000009.1:0-183562 GCA_963697755.1 uncultured Gemmatimonadales bacterium
GCCCCGGTGGCAAACGAACGCCCCTCCGGCAAGCCCGGAAGGGCGAGGAGGCGGCGTGATGATGGTGAGCTAGCAGGGACTCTAACCCTGAACCTAGTGATTAAGAGTCCGCCCCGAGCCCCGCACGACGGGCCGTTTCGTGCGTGCAGGGCGTCCACAGCGTCCCCAGCGTAGGCCCCGTTACGACGGGTTGTGGGCTACAGAAGTGGGCCACAACCGGCGCCTCCGGTCGCCCCGCCGCGGTCTGGCCGGCGGACCGGGATCGAGCCGGCGGGCGCGGAGCGGGAGGCGAGGTCGACGTCGCACCCAGACTGCCCAGCGTGCTGATTGCACGCATGGTCACCTGCGCGAGTGGCGCACGCATGGTCACCTGCGGGAGTGGCGCAGGACTGCCCCGGTCGCCGTTCGTCGCGCGCCGATGCGGCTTTAGACCAATCGTGGCCAGGCCAACACCACGAGGATGACGCGGGCTAGAGCGAGGAACGGCGGAATGGGAAGCGCGAACCCATACCAGAACACTGCCTCGACAGGCAGTAGCGCGAATTGCAGCAGAGCACCCGACCGCTCGCCGTTCCACAGCAACCAACCGACCCAGGCCTGCACGAGCCCGAGGACGAACGCAGCGGCCAGCAGCACCACGAAGACCTCGCGCGAATAGTTCAGGTAGAAGGGGCCGCCGTTGGGCTCGCCGATGAGCGGCAAGACTGGGAGGCGACCACGGACGACCACCCACCACATCAGCCACGGAGTCGGCAGCAGCGCCCATCCGAATGCGACGACCCACAGCAGCACGGCCGCAATACGACTCTCGATCGGCACCGACATTGGCCGGGCTCCTCAGGCGGTTGAGCGACGACAAAGGTTGGTCGGTCCTACCTTCGAGAGCTTAGATGGAGCCGGTCGCCCGTATCAGCCCGGGCTGCCCGGCGTGCGCAAACCACGTATGACGGAGCGCCCGGTCGCCCACTGACCCTGCCGATCGGTCAGGCGCGGGGCGGGGCCGGGACGCTGGTGCAATGCTGTCCCGCATGAGGACCGAGCTGGTCTCGATGGCGACGGACACCCTGCCGCTCGACGGCGCGTTCCACTGGCCCGAAGATCGACCCGCACGCGGCGGTGTGCTCCTGTTCCACGGGAACACGATGAACTTCTACACGGGCGCCCCGAGATGGCTGCCCCCCGTGCTCACGGAGCTCGGGTTCGCATGCCTGGCATTCAACCGACGCGGCCACGACATCCTGAGCATCCGCGATTCGCGCGCGCCAGAAGGGGGTGCGCTGCAGCTCACGCACGAAGGCATCGCCGACGGCGACTACGCGGCCGGCTGGATGGCGGAACGCGGCTTTTCAGCGCCGATCGTCATTGCCCATTCGGGCGGCGGCTTGCTTGGGGCAGCCCACGCCGCGCGACATCCCGAGACGCCCGCCCTCGTGCTGCTCTCCGCGTTTCGCGGCGGCACCGGGGAGCAGAGCATCGCCGCGCAGATGGCCCTGGCGGGTGAGGGCTATAAGGCGACGATGGCTAGAGCGCAGTCGCTCGTGGCGGCGGGCCGGGGCACGGAGCTGCATGATGGTGCCGAACTGGTGGTACGTCATCTCGGCCGAAAGCTATCTGGACCGCTCAACTCCACCCCGGACATCCTCGATCTCGCTTCGACGATCACGTGTCCGGTCCTGTACGTACGGGGCAGCGTGGAGCCGAAACAGGTGTATCCCGCGGAAGCCTTTGCCGAACGCGCGGGCGGCCCGTGCGACGTCACGATCGTGGAGGGCGACCACTTCTACAAGGGCATCGAGGACCAGGTGTGCGACGTCGTCACGGCGTGGCTCGAGAAGACGCTGCCTGCCCCTGGATGATCAAGTCGAGCGCCCCGGCCCGCGCCCATCGCCATACGATCCGGTCGATACGTCAACCCACCTCGAGGCCGCCTGGGACGAGCTCCACGAGCGCGAAGCCCGACGGCTGGTTCGTCGGCCAGCCGATGTACCACGAGCATCGCCGCGAGTGGAAGCAGAACGCCCACGACACGCGCGAGAAAGGCGAAGGCAGGGCCGTCGGTCGCGGACATATGACGCCCCGGCAGCGGACCTTCGCCGCCGAGGGGCAGGGCAAGCCTAGTGCCCGAAGAACTTCCGGATGACCTCGGCGGGCGCGCAGCCGGAGGCCGGTCAGCGGCCCATGACGACGTAGAACATGAACACCGTCCACGCGAAGAACGGCACGATGACTCTCCGGCCGCGTACGCAATCCAGCGTCCGGTGGTCATTCCGCCTCCTTTACGGGGCGCCCGCGCCCGCCGGTTCGTCAGTCGCTTGGGGCGCTCGACCGCTCGGGTGGACCGTAACGATTCCGGGACGTGGCAGGCGCAGGATGCCGCACATGACGATCAACCACCGATCGTTCGATCGCGCGTTGCTGTGGCTCGGCATCGCGACCTGGACAGCCACGGTCTGCCTGACCGCCGAGGCCGTGTGGCTGCGGGTCACGTCCCAGGCGCCGCCGCTCCCGGGTCGCTACGGGGCGAGCGACGCCGGCCTCGTCGGGTTCGGGTTCCTCCAGATCGCCTGCGCCACGGTCGGGCTCCTCATCGTCGCCCGCCTGCCCCGCAACCTCGTGGCCTGGCTCCTGTTCGGGCTCGGGCTCTCCTACGCGATCGGGATCGCCTCCGGCGCCTGGGCGTTCGCGGCCGCTGCCCGTCCGGGCAGTGGAGGGGTGGCCGAGGCCGCCTGGCTGAGCCAGTTCTTCACGTTTGTCGCGGGCGTCCTGACCATCGTGCTCATCCTGGTCTACCCACAGCCGCTGAAGACCGCACGGAGCCGGGCGCTGGTCGTCATCGTCGCCGTTACGTTCGCTTTTCTTGTGGTCCTGATGCCGTCCATCCATCCGGGTCCGCTGCTCTTCTGGCCCTCGATCGAGAATCCGTTCGGCGTCGGGCCGACTCTCCCGCTCCTGGAGGACGACAGCCCGACGTTGATGCCCGTCGTCGGGGGGTTCGGTTGGCTGGTCGGGTGCGCGTGGATCGTCCGGCGATACCGTCGCAGCGAGCGGCTCGAGCGCCTCCAGCTGAAGTGGTTCGCCACAGCCGCACTCGCTTCCATGGCCGCTCTCGGGCTGACGGGGGCACTCGGTGCGATCGGTGGCGGCGCGACAGCGGACTGGTGGCCGATCGTCCTGTTCGGGGTGACCGGGGCGCTCGTGCCAGTCGCCATCGGGATCGCGATCCTGCGCTACCACCTGTACGCGATCGATCGGCTCATCAATCGTGCTCTGGTATACGGGGCGGTCACGGGCCTGCTCGTCGTGGTCTACGCGCTCATGGTGGTGGTCACGTCATCGGCCCTGGCGGGGCTGACGAACCAGGGAGCGACGCTTGCCGTGGCCGTCTCGACGCTCACCGTGGCGGGCCTGTTCGACCCGGTCCGCCGGCGGATGCAGACGGTGGTCGATCGGCGGTTCTATCGCGCTCGGTACGACGCCACGCTGACCGTGGATGCGTTCGGCGAGCGGTTACGCAGGACCCTCGACCTCGAGACGATCGAGACCGAGATGCTCGAGCTCATTGACAGGACGCTCCAACCGGTCACGTCCGGCCTGTGGCTCGACGATGCGAGGACCAGGCGGCCGGCCCCGCGGATCACGCCGTAAGGCTTCCGGGAGGCCGGAGCCGCGAGGCGCCGGGCGGTTGCAGCGATCACCACGGTCTGCGCTACCGTCGCTGCCGAGTTGGTACAGCCGGTTGTCCAGGGCGCGGTCTAGCCGTCGGTTCGGCGCGTTCGGGCGGCCGTGATGCTCCGGTATGAAACCCCTGTCGACCACTCGCCCTGTCGTTTGATCAGGCGCCGAGCCATACCATCCAGGCGTGACCGACCTCGAGGCCGCCTGGAACGAGATCCACGACGCGAAGCCGGACGGCTGGTTCGTCGGCCCGCCGACGTACGACGAGCATCGCCGCGAGTGGGAGCAGTACGCCTTCGACACGCGCGAGAAGGCGAGAGCCGGGCACCGGCGGCGGGAGTGGACCGCCGTCGCCGCCGACCGAGGTCGAGGTCGTGCGCGAGATGGCGCGCTGTCTGGCGGCAATCCGCAACGGTGGCTGGCCGACATAGTGACGCCCCGGCTGTCGCGGGGTCCGGCGAGCCGGGGTGTGGGTGGATTCAGTCAGGCCGCCTGTGAACGGGTGCCAGCGTGTGGCCGAGTCCGATCACGGACGGGGCAGGAACCATCTTTTTGTGATGAACCCTCAGTCTTGACGGGAACCTCGAACGGACTAGCGTGATCCGGCAGGGATGGATCGTGCTCCGGGACGAGCCGGAGCAGTGAAAGGACTGGCACATGTTCCGAATAACGATCGCCTTAGCCCTTACTCTCGGCGGCTTGGCCTACCCGGTTGCGGCGCAGGCGGCCACCCCGACCTGCATGGGCCGGACGGCTACGATTGTCGGCACCGCCGCCGCCGACACCATCAACGGCACCAGCGGAGCCGATGTGATCGTCGGGGGTGCCGGGGCCGACATCATTCGTGGCAACGGCGGGAACGACGTCATCTGCGGTGGCATCGGAGCTGACCAGATCAGCGGTGGTGCAGGAAGTGACCGCATCCGGGGTGGCATCGGGGCCGACCAGATCAATGGTGATGCGGGAGCTGACCGGCTCTTCGGCGGCAGCGGGGCCGACATCATCCGGGGTGGTCCCGGAGCCGACGTGATCAGCGGCGGGACTGGCAATGACACCTGTTTCAGCCCCAAGTCCGCGCCGGGCTGCGAACACTGACCACCTAACACGCGTGGCCCCGCGGGTAGATCCGCAGGCGTAGGGGCGGGCGCCTCACGGCACCTCGGCACCGTATTCGGTCAGGCCTTCAATCGCGGCTCCGCACGCCTGCTCGAGTTGCATCGCGGACGCGAGTACCACGACCAGGTTGACTGCGCCCTCCGGCTTGTAGTCGATGCGCACGGTCCAGAGGTGGCCACCACCGTGTTCCGAGTCCCGCTTGTAGCTCAGATTGTCGATTCCTAGCGTCGCAACCGCCCACGCCTCGAGCCGCGCTCGGGCTGTTACCTCGCTCATGCCGTCCTCCCTCTGGCTAGCCCCCCGGGGGCTACCACGTCCAGGATCGTACGCCGACGCCGTTGTCGCCTCCTCAGGACAATGTCACGCCCGGCCACCGGGACCGGGGCTCCGCGCGTTCGGTGCGTCGCGACAGCCTCACGGCCGGCGACCCGGCCTTCGACCTTGCAGACGTCTCGCGATAGCCCCTGGGCCGCCACCGCGCGCGTAGGATGGCCCGGCGAGCATCGATCGGCGCTCGACCGCGGGACGTCCCCTGGTCGCTCCGGCACTCGCAGGAGGCTCCGTGGGAATCATCTCCTGGATCGTGCTCGGCGCGATCGCTGGCTTCATCACGAACATGATCATGGGCGGTGGCGAAGGCGTGATCGAGACGATCATCCTCGGCATCGTCGGGGCGGTCGTCGGTGGCTTCGTGGCCGGGACCGTGCTGGGCGTCGCCGACGTCACGGGGATCAACATCTCGAGCATCGTGGTCGCCGTGATCGGCGCCATCATCGTCGTCGTGGTCTACCGCGCCGTCATGGGCCGACGAACCAAGGCTTGAGGCCCGGAGCCGCCATGCTGCCCCCGGCCGAACCCGGGTGCGAGCCGCCAACGCAGTGATCCCGGACATGATGACGCCCCGGCATCGGGGGGAGACGCCGGGGCGCGGTGCGGAGCCTGCCGACCGCTAATCTCCGCGTGATGGGCACTCACGTTGAGGACTTCCGCGTGTCGACGAGCACGAGTGAAACGGTCGACGCATGCCATCGTGCGCTGCGCTCGCTCGAATGGACCGAGCCGGACAGACGACGATCCGCCTCCGGCATGCCTATGGCGAGTTGGGCAGGTTCGGCGCGGGCCAGACCTGGAGCCGATTCATGGACATCGACGTGTTTCCCAACACGGTCGAATACTGGGGACCGAACGGAATGGCCTTCTTCCGGAACGTCCAGGCGCGCTACATGCCGATTCAAGGCGACACCCGGATGACCATTGCGCTCGAGCGGCCGGGCGCCAGCGCCGACCAGGGAGACGTGGCAGGCCGGATCGAGATCCAGGACGTCAAGCCGCGGTTCCCGGTACCCGACCTCTCCGCGGAGTACCATCGGGCCACGAGCTTCGGATACATCGAGCTGGCCGGCATTCTCCGGTACATCAAGTGGGAGGACCAGGGCACCGACGCGTTCGACCTGAGCGGCGACGCGGTGGGCTGGGGACTCAACGCGAGCTCCAACGTGAAGATCGGGGACCAGAACGTCCTCCGGCTCTCGGCCCTCTACGGCGAGGGCATCCAGAACTACATGAACGACGCCCCGGCCGACGTAGGCATCGAGCCCGACCCGGGCAACGCGACGGCGCCGATCAAGGGCGTCGCGCTCCCTGTCCTCGGACTCGTGGCGTTCCTGGACCACACGTGGAACGAGAAGTTCAGCTCCTCGGTCGGCTGGTCGATGGTGGACATCGACAACAGCGAGCTTCAGTCCGCCGACGCCTTCAGCCGCGGTAACTATGCGATCGGGAACCTGGCGTACTACCCCGTCCCGGGCGTAATGACCGTAGTCGAGCTCCAGTGGGGGGACCGCACGAACTTCGAGGACGGATTCAGCTCGGACATCTTCAAGATCCAGTTCACCGGGAAATACAACTTCTCCAAGACCTTCTAGGGGCGACGCCATGACCACCCTCTCCCGCGCACTCCTCCCGCTTGCCCTGTCGGCGCTCGGGGGCACCCTCGCCCTGACTCCCGTCCAGGCCCAGGGCTCCCCGGACATCGCCACGGTCCTGAACGAGACCTACACCAAGTTCCGCAACCTGAAGGAAGGAAAGAACGCCGACTACATCCCGGCGCTCGCCAAGGTGGATCCCGAAGATCTTCGGCATCGCGCTCGTGACGACCGACGGGAAGGTCTACACCGCGGGCGACATCAAGTCCGAGGTCTCGATCCAGTCGATCTCCAAGGTCTTCACCATGGCCAAGGTGATGGAGGAGCAGGGGCCCGAGGCGATCGAGAAGACCATCGGCGTGGACGCGACCGGGATGCGCTTCAACTCGATCGTCTCGGTCGAGCTCTCGCAGAAGGTGCTGGGCGGGCCCGAGATGAACTCGCTGGTCAACCCGGGCGCGATCGCCACGACCTCGCATGGTGAAGGGCGCCAGCCGCGAGAGGTCTGGAACAGATCTTCTCGGCTACTACTCCGACTTCGCCGGCCGGCCGCTCCCGGTGAACCAGGACGTCTTCAAGTCCGAGGCCGAGACGAACCAGCGCAACCAGGCCATCGGCTACGCTGATGTACGCCTACGGTTACATCAAGGCCAACCCGCATGCAGGCGACCGACATCTACACCGAGCAGTGCTCGGTCGGCGTCAACGCGCAAGGATCTCGCGACGATGGCCGCGACGCTCGCCAACGGCGGCAAGAACCCGGTCACCGGCAAGCAGGTGATGCCGCCGGAGAACGTGCCGTACGTGCTGGCGGTCATGGCGACGGCCGGCCTCTACGACGACACGGGCAAGTGGCTCTACCACACCGGGCCTGCCCGCGAAGAGCGGCGTCGGCGGCGGCATCATCGCCGTGGCGCCCGGCAAGTTCGGCATCGCGGTGATCTCGCCGCCGCTCGACGACGCGGGCAACAGCGTCCGCGCGCAGAAGGCGATCCGCGAGATCGTGCACGCGCCTGCACGCCAACCCGTACGAGGTGCAAACCCGGCTAGCGTCCACGCGCGAGTCGCGCCACGCTGGCCCCGGCCCCGGCGTCCAACCAGCTGCACGATGCTGCACGACGACCCGGATACGGGAACGGCATGCCACCAGCACGCGCGCGGCGGTCGCGATCGGTGCCGTGAGCGACCAATGGACGGAGGGTGGAGAGATCAATGCGCTTGTCGGCCGCTGGCGTGGACGCTGGCGGCCTGGCTGCTGATCCTGCTGCTCCTGCTCCGTCGCTGCATGCGCAGGACGAAGCGGGCCGCGGCCTCGGCGACACCACCGCCACGCAGGACTCCAGACTACAAGAACGGCATCGCCGGCGAGTTCACCCCGGCGCAAGGGTTCGACCTCGTCAAGACGAAGCGCGCGAGCCTGAACATCAGCTTCTACGGCCTGTTCCGGTACATGAACCAGATGCCGGGCGAGCAGACGTTCACCGACCATCTGGGTCGCGAGCGCGCCGTGAAGGCGCGCAACGACCTGAACTGGCACCGCACCTTCGTCTGGCTCACCGGCTTCTTCTGGGACCCGAAGTTCCGCTACAACATCTCGCTCTGGTCGCTGCCGACGACGCAGCAGACGCTGCTGTTCGGCAACCTGCAGTACCGGTTCAGCAAGGCCATCACGCTCGGCGTCGGGATCGCACCGAACCTCACCGCGCGCTCCGTGCAGGGCTCGTGGCCCTTCTGGGGCTCGAGCGACCGGCAGATGGCGGAGGACTTCTTCCGCGGCGGCTTCTCGTCCGGCGTCTTCCTCACCGGCGCAGCCGATCGATCGCGTTCTACTACACGGCCTCGGTCAACACGAACATCAGCCAGCTCGGCATCACGGCGCCGAACGACACGCGCGACTTCGCCTACAGCGCGAGCGTCGTCGTGGATGCCGACGACCGGCGAGTTCGGCCCGCGCGGCGGGCTCGGTGACTTCGAGTACCACCGCGAAGCTGGCGACGCGGTTCGGCGCTCTCGGCCGGACACAGCCGCGAAGCCCGCTACGCGCTGAAACGACGCGCCGCCCGAACGCCACCCAGATCAAGCTCTCCGACGGCACTCAATCCGTTCGAGCCGGGCGCGCTGGCCGACGGCGTGACGGTCGAGAAGCTGAACTACGACGAGATCGCCATCGATGCGGGCTTCAAGTATCGCGGCTTCTCCTTCCAGGGCGAGTACTACGTGCGGAAGCTGTCCGACTTCCTGGCGGCCACTGGCCCCGTCGCGACTGGAGACCATCGTCGACAACGGCTTCCAGGTCCAGGCGATGCACATGGTCGTGCCGCGCCTGGCTCGGCGTCTACGTCACCTACGGGAAGGTGTTCGACGACTTCGACCGGAAGCCGTGGGAGCTGTCCGGCGGGGTGAGCTTCTACCCGAGCGGGACCCGCAGCTGGCGGCTGAACCTCCACCTCATCCACGTCGAGAAGAGCCCGGCCGCCTCGAACTTCGGCTTCTACACCGCGGGGCAGAGCGGCACGACCATTTCCCTCGGGACGGACATCCTGCTGTGAGGAGCACGATGCATAGGCTCGCCCGACTGCTGGACTCGTGCTCGCGCTCTTCGCCGCGGTCACCTCGCGGGCAGCTGGCCCAGGCGCGATCGAGCCGGCGCGCGCCTGCGACTTCGACGATGTCCACTTCCACCTGACCAACTACGTGCAGGAGGGCATAGACGTCCGGGAGTTCCTCCGCATCATGGGGACGCGGGTCTGCCGCTCGGCCCTGTTCGGCATTCCGCTCCAGCAGACCTGGTCGTACGAGAACTCCGGCGACTTCGCTCCGACCTACTACCTGCAGAGCGACGCTCCGCTCTACTACTACTCGTTCACCGACGCCTTCATCGCGATGGCCTACCGGTCGCTCCCGCCGGAAGACCAGGCCCGCTTCGATCCGATGATCACCGGCTTCAACCCCGCCGACATGTACGCCGCCGATCACATCCGCCGGGTGCTGCGGACCTTTCCGGGCGTCTTCACGGGGATCGGCGAGTTCACCATTCACAAGGAGTTCGTGTCCTCGAAGATCGCGGGCGAGACCGCGAGCTTGATCGATCCGGCCCTGGACCGGATCCTCGACTTCGCGGGCGAGGTGGGGCTCGTCGTCCTGATCCACAACGATATGGATGTGCCGTTCGCCAAGCCGGGAAAGGAGCCGGTCTTCCTCTCCCAGATGAAGGCGCTGCTGCGGCGGCATCCCAAGACGACGATCATCTGGGCCCACATCGGGCTGGGCCGCATCGTGCACCCGGTGCAGGCCTCCGCAACGGCTCCGCCCAACGAGCGGAACCCCAATCACGGAGTCATCGTCGAGGGGATTCTCTCCGACCCGACGCTCCGCCACGTGTACTTCGACATCAGCTGGGACGAGGTCGCCAAGTATCTCCTCGCCACGCCGGAGATCACCCGCCGCTCGGCCAACATGATCAATCGCTATCCCGACCGGTTCCTGTTCGGCTCCGACGTGGTGGCGCCGCGCGACACCACCCAGTACTTCGCGGTGTTCGAGATGTATCGTCCGCTGTGGGCCCTGCTCACCCCGGAGGCCAGCGAGAAGGTGCGGAAGGGAAACTACGAGCGGCTGTTCGACGCCGGCCGGCGGCGGGTGCGGGCGTGGGAGCAGGCGCAGAAGTGGTAGTCAGCCAGCCGCCAAAGCAAGATCTCAGAAGGTCCAGCTGATCGCGAGCGTGGTTCCGAAGTCGTTCTTGGAAGCGCCTGCCGCCTGCGGCTTACTGTCGTAGGTATCGAACACCGTCCCGGTCAGCATGAAATCCTTCACCAGCTCGTATGACACTCGGAAGTCGTTCTGCAGTCTCACTCGGCCCCGGATCGTAAAACTGGGAAATGCCTGGCTGGTCAGCGAGGCGTCGAGTTTGGGACGGTCATAGCGGAACGCTTGGAAGTAGGCGGCTATTAGCCCTTCGAAGCCGGTGGTTGTCGAATCGGTGTCGAAGTACCGCTCGCGGGTGAGCACCATACCCCCGGTGGCCCGGAACTCGATGTGGTGGGATTGGGCGAGCATCCGGGATCCGAAGCCGACCAACCTGCCACGTCCAGCCAGATCCAGCTCTTCGTTTTGATCGTACCCCACGAGGAATCCGGTACTCCAGCGGTTGCTCACGAACAACCGCTCTGTGAGAGCGGTTGAGAGGCGGGAGGACTTCGCCGCGTCATCCCGATCTTCCAGGAAGGTGGTGATCTCGAGCGTGGTCTCCGCGCTCGGCCCGCGGTACACCACTTTGGCTCCGGTCGAGAGCTGCACCGCCTTATGCGCCTTCTGGTAGGAAAATCCCAGATCGAGATACCCGTTCACCCGACCCAGGACCTTCCGCTCGATCGGGGCCATCTTCACGATCTCGAACAGGGAAAGCGTGTCGGCGCCCAGGATCAATGCGCCAGCGGGGCCCAATCCAAGGGGCCCGTAGAACTTCCGTCCCGAGCCGAGTTGAACCTCCAATATGGTCGTCGTGCTGATCCGCTCGACCTTGTCCCATTCGATGTAGATGGTGCCTAGGTCATTAGTCGAGTACTTAAGCAGTGCCCGCGACAGCGATTCCACCTCCCCGGTGATCCGGTCTCCATTCCGGATCCAGACCGAATCGGTCTTTTGCGCCTCGGCCACTCCGGCGCCGAGGAGGAGAAGAAGGATCAGGCTGCAGCGTGCTCGACCGAGCGAGAGTTTCACGACTGTAGAAAGAGAAACCCGGACACCCTGAACCCCACCAACGCTTTCGTGGGGGAGCCATCCGGCGTCGACGGCGACCGGCCAGGCACGGGCTTGTCCGGCGCCTTCACGGCCCTGGGTACGGCCGGCTGGGGAGGGGGAGCATTCCGCATGGCTACTTGGTCTTGTGGGCTCATCGGAGGAGGCCTTTCGGTGTTCGTCGGGCCTTTACTGTGGGTGCCTTCACCCCGATGGTACGGTGGGCCTTTGACGCGAGAGTTTATTGGCGCCCGGGCCGAGCAGCTACTGGACCTTGGTGCACTGCAACGGGTTGGCCCGAGAAAGTCGCTTCCGCCGAGACGCCCGCCATGACCGACTGGAGTGAGTGGAGTCGCCAAGCCGTCGCGGCGATGCAGGCACGCAACGATGCCTGGGTCTCGCGCTTCGGCCTGGCACGCGCCGCTTATCGGTGGGACCTCGCCACGGCCGAGCTGCGGTTCGAGCGTGCCGAGGATGAGGTTGTCGCGGACCTCTGCGTGGTGGGCACGGTCTCCGAAGCGGAGGGCACGTTCCTGTGGGCCTGGGATAACGACGAGATTCCCAGGTCCGCGAAGCAGGGGCTGGAGGCGGTCCGCACCTTCGGGGTCACCAACGATCTGCCGCTGCTGACCACTCCGGCGTGGCCCGGCGCACGAGCCGACGGGCTGGAGATGCTGGCCGTCGCGGGGCAGATTCAGAACGCGAGCGGAGGGTTCGTCGACCAGGAGGGGCAGCTCCTCATGTTCTTCACCCTCCACCGATTTCGAGTGCGCGCCCGGCCGGGCGCGGCCGACTGAGTGGCGTGAGCGGGCGGTCGGTCAACTAGTTAGCGCACCGCGAGGGGACGCTCGTCGGGCGTCGCGATCAGTGGGCCATACACGGCCTTGAGGAAGGAGCCGCCAGTGGACACGACTGTTCGACGCCGGGCAGCGGTGTTTGCGGTACCGATGGTCCTCGGTCTGGTCATGGCCCAACGCGCGGCACCACATGTTCGGACCGTCGATTTCATCGTGTTGCTCGCGAGCGGGATTCTCTTCGGGGTCAGCCTGGCAGGGCTCGTTCAGTTCCTGCGCCGAGGCGACCGGGTATCGAGGTAACCAGGGGACAAGCGGCGTATGCGAAATGACGCGCGAACCTTTGCGTTGGCACTGGCTGCGACCCTCGCGTGCAGCGCCACCGACGTCGCTCCGGGAGACTTCGATCCGGTACCGGGCGCGTCGCCGCCCATCTCGACCGATGCCAGCCTGTATACGCTCACCAAGGTCCCCGGGGGGTATGACGCCGAGGCGCAGGCGGTCTACACCAATGCCACTGGGCGTACCGTCTACTACAGACGCTGTGCGACCGAGTCCGACGGGCCGATGTTTTTGGTTCGCCGGACCGGCCCGGACAGTACCGTCCCGAGCTTCGTGGGCGGCGGGTGGGCGTGCGTCGGTGGAGTGCCGACGGGACGCGTGCTTCCGGGAGGAACGCTGAGCGCCCGCGTGTGGCTCGGCAGCACCGATTCGCCGAACGCGCGGCCGCCGATTGACCCGACCGAGCGGATCGGCCGGTTCCGCATCGAGTTTGCGCTGTGCACGGGGCACGCGGCGGACTCCGACGACTGCGTGCCGCTGCCGGCGGCGGCGCGCGAGTCGAATGCGTTCGAGGTGCAATTCGCCTCGGCGGTCCCGACGACCGATTGACCGGAGACGCGCCCATGTCCCACCGGCGTCCGGTCATCGGAGTCATGGGCGCGGGCGAGCCGCAGCCCGCCACGCTGGCGGCCGCCCGGCGCCTCGGCCGGCTCGTCGCGGAGGCGGGGTGGGCGCTACTCACGGGTGGCCGGCCCGCGGGCGTGATGGAGGCAGCCTCCGCCGGCGCGAAGGAGGTGCTCGGGAGCCTGACGATCGGGATTCTACCGACGGGCCCCGACGGCCCCGTCAGCAGACACGTCGATGTCGCCATCTTCACCGGCCTGGGCGACGCCCGGAATGCCGTGAACGTGCTGAGCAGCGACGTGGTGGTCGCCTGCGGGGTCGAAGGGCCCGGCACCGCCTCGGAGGTCGCGCTGGCGCTCAAGGCCGGACGGCCGACGCTGCTGCTCGCACCGACGCCGGCCGCGTCGGCATTCTTCCGAAGCGTGGCGGGGGCCGGGATCCTGTACGAGGCCACAACACCAGAGGCCGCCGTTGCGCTCATCGAGGGCCAGCTCGGGATCCCGCGTTGGCAAGCGGGGTGATCCGCGCCGTCAGCCTGGGTTCCTCCACCGGAGCAGATCGAGATGTATCGTGTCCGTCAGCAGGACCTCCCCTTTCAAGGCAGCTCTCACCAGTTCGTCGGCGCCGACAATGGCGAGGTCAACGTCTCCGTCTTCCTCCTGAGCGCCCTCCCCGGCCGCGGCCCCGGCCCGCATCGCCATCCGTACGATGAAGTGCAGTTCGTCCGGGAGGGGCGGGGGCTCTGGACCGTCAACGGGGAGGAGTTCGAGGCGGGCGCCGGCGACATTCTCGTCATCAAGGCCGGCGAGATCCACGGATTTCGCTGCATCGGCGACTCGCCGCTGGTGCAGGTCGACGTTCACCTGAGTCCGCGATTCATTCAGGAGAACCTGAGCTAGGACAGCCGTGCCGTACGGATTCCTGGCCGATGCCCTGCTCGTGGCGCACGGCGCGTTCGTGCTGTTCGTGGTGGCGGGCGGCGCGCTGGTGCTCAAGTGGCCGCGCGTGGCGTGGATTCACTTGCCCGCCGCTGTCTGGGGCGCGGCGATCGAGTTCGCCGGGTTCATCTGTCCGCTGACGCCGCTGGAGAAGGCGTGGAGGCGAGCGGCCGGCGGCGAGGCGTACCAAGGCGATTTCATCGAGCACTACGTGACGGCGGCGCTCTACCCCTCCGGCCTCACGCGACCGATCCAGATCGCGCTGGGTGTGGGCGTGCTGGTCGCGAACGGCTGGGTGTACTGGACGCTGTGGCGGCGGCGTCACGGGCCTCGCGCCGGCGATCGGAGCGACGTGTGAACATGGGCTCGGGAGCTGGGTCGGCCATGCTGGATGGATTCGCGTCGACGCGGATCGAGACCGGTGAGACGAGCATCTTCCTCCGCTCGTCGGGCTCGGGGCCACCGCTCCTCTTGCTCCACGGCTTCCCGGAGACACATCTGATGTGGCGCGGCGTCGCGCCGCTCCTGGCCGGCCGCTTCACCGTGATCTGCCCCGATCTGCGCGGGTACGGGCGGAGCGGCTGTCCTCCGTCGACGCCGGATCATGCGCCATACACGAAGCGGGCGATGGCGCGCGACATGGTGGCCGTCATGGAACGCCTCGGCTTTCCTCGCTTCTCGGTGGCCGGGCACGACCGCGGCGGCCGGGTCGCCTATCGCCTGGCGCTCGACCATCCCGGCCGCGTCGAGCGCCTCGCCGTGCTGGACGTCCTGCCGACCGGAGCGGTCTGGGAGCGGGCCGATGCCCGCCTCGCGCTGGACTACTGGCCGTGGTCGCTGCTCGCGCAGCCGGAGCCCCTGCCGGAGCGCCTCATCGCCGCCGCGCCCGAAGCGGTGATCGACGATGCGCTCGCCGGCTGGGGCTCGCCGGCCTCGGCGTTCGGTCCGGACGTGCGCGCCGCCTACGTCGAAGCGCTGCGCGACGCCGAGCACATCCATGCGATCTGCGAAGAGTACCGGGCGGCGGCGACACTCGATCGGGCCCATGACGACGAGGACCGCACGCATGGGCGGCGCATCGGCTGTCCGCTGCTCGTGCTCTGGACGCGGCGGGGTGCGTTGAGCGACTGGTACGCCGAGGCCGGCGGGCCGCTGGCGCTCTGGCGCGACTGGGCGGACGACGTCCAGGGCCGCGCGCTCGATGGCGGCCACTTCTTCCCGGAAGAGCTGCCGGCCGAAACCGCCGAGGCGCTGGAGCGCTTCTTCGACCCGCAGCGGGGAGTGTCACGCAAGGCGTAGCGCCGGAGGCACCGTGCAGGACACTCGACGATCCGCGCCGCTGCCGCCGGTCGATCACCTGGTCTGGGGCGGCCGAGTCCTGGACGAGGAGATCGACCGGCTCGAGGCCTTGCTGGGCGTGCGGGCCAGTCCGGGAGGCAGGCATCCGGGCGAAGGGACGCACAACGCGCTCATCCGCCTTGGGCCGGCCATGTACCTCGAGCTCATCGCGCCCGACCCGGGCCAGCCCGTCCGATCGGGCCCCCGCTGGTTCGGCCTCGACGCGCTCACCAGACCTCGCCTCGTCACGTGGGCGGCCAGGAGCACCGATCTGGAACGGCGTGCGGCGACGGCCCTCCGCCCGGGAGCTCCCCTGGGCGACGTGCGGCACGGAGAGCGCCGGCGCGACGATGGACAAGTGCTCTCCTGGCGGTTCACTTACCCCGACATGCGTATCGGAGACGGCGTAGTGCCCTTCCTGATCGACTGGGGCCGGAGCCCTCACCCCGCGGAGAGCGCCAGCGCCGGCGTGGAGCTCGTCGAGCTGCGGGCGGAGCACCCGGATCCTCCGGCGATCGTCCGCCTGCTTCGGGATCTCGACATCGGCCTCGAGGTCTCGGCCGGCCCGGCGCCGGCGCTCGTCGCCACGATCGAAGGCCCGCGCGGACGCGTGGAGCTCCGGTGAGCCGGAGCGAGAACGGATACCGAATCACCCGGCGGCTCGAGCTCATCCCGGCGACCGTGGAGCTGTGCCAAGCCGAGACGCGAGGGTCGGAGGCGCTCGGAGAGGCGCTCGGCGTGCGGGTTCCCGCGTCGTGGCCGCCGCCGGTGTTCGCGCCGGACGACGTCGCCCGCATCCGGCGACAGCTCGAGGCCGGCTCGGGCGGCTGGACGCTGCACTACGTGGTGCTCCGGGAGCCCGGTCGCGGCAACGGCTCTCTCGAGCTGCTGGGCGTGGCCGGGTACGCCGGGGCCCCCTCGGCTGACGGCGCGGTCGAGATCGGCTACGCGATCGCGGAGGAGCATCAGCGCCGGGGCTACGCGACGGAGGCCGTGGAGGCGCTCGTCACCGGCGCGTTCGAGCATCCCGGCATTCGGGTGATCACGGCCATGACCTACGGCTCGCTCGAGCCGTCGATCCGGGTGCTGCGCAAGGCTGGATTCTCGCAGGTCGCCGGCGATCCGGCGACCGGGCTGCTCCGCTACGAGCGTCGTCGCGACGCCGCGGACGGTCGGGCAATGTCCGATTCCTAGGAGGCGATACCAATGAGCACCGCGGTTCACCTGCTCGTGTTCGACGGCTTCGCGGATTGGGAGCCCGCATTCGCGCTGGCGGAGCTCCGCCGGTCGGGCGGGCTGGAGGTGGTGACGGTCGGATTCTCGACCGCGCCCGTGCGGTCCATGGGTGGGTTATCGATCGTGCCGGACCGCTCGCTCGACGGCGCTCGACCCGGCGGCGGTCCGCCTGCTCCTGCTCCCCGGCGGCGATCTATGGGAGGGCGCGTACCCCGAGGCGGCCGTCACGCGCACGCTCACCACCATGCGGGATGCCGGCGTGCCGATCGCGGCCATCTGCGGGGCGACGATCGCGGCGGCGCGGGCCGGGCTGCTCGAGGATCGCGCCCACACCAGCAACGAGCGGGGCTACCTCGACTGCCACGCGCCCGAGTACCGCGGCGACAGCCACTACGTGGACGCCCTCGCGGTGCGCGACCGCGGCGTCATCACGGCGAGCGGCCTGGGCCCGGTGGAGTTCGCGCGGGAGATCTTCGAGGAGCTGGGCGTGTTCAGCGAGGCGGACCGGCCCGTGTGGTTCCACCTGTTCAAGCACGGGCGCATGCCCGAGCCGGCGGCCTGACGCGCATGGCTGCGTACGTCGTGGTGCAGATCGCCGTGGAGGATCCGATCGCCTACGAGGAGTACAAGGCGCTCGCGCCCGCCTCGATCGCGGCGTACGGCGGCCGCTACGTGGTGCGCGGCGGTCGCAGTGAGGTGCTCGAGGGCTCGTGGCAGCCGTCGCGGCTGGTGGTCCTGGAGTTTCCCACGGCGGACCGGGCCCGCGCGTGGTGGGGCTCGGCCGAGTACGCACCCGCGAAAGCGATCCGCCAGCGGTGCGCCCGGACCGAGATGCTGTTGATCGAAGGCCACGCGGCGACAGGATGACCGGATGCTCCGGCTGACTGCCGCCGCTCGCCCGTTCGTCCTCGCTACCGCTTCGCCGTCTGATCCCGCAGCCGCTGCTCCTGCTCGCGCAGCTCCGGGGTAAACTCCGGTCCGAAGTCCTCGGCCTCGAACACCTGTCGGATCTCGATCTCGGATCCGTCGGGCATGGGGGCGCGCTTCACCCACTCGATCGCCTCGTCCCTCGAACGCACCTGCCACAGCCAGAAGCCGGCGACCAGCTCCTTGGTCTCCGCGAACGGGCCGTCGACCACGGTCCGCTTGGAGCCGGAGAACCGCACCCGCGCCCCCTTGGAGCTCGCCTGGAGTCCCTCGCCGGCCAGCATGATGCCCGCCTTGACCAGCTCCTCGTTGAACTTGCCCATGGCCGTCAGCAGCTCGGTGCTGGGCAGGATGCCCGCCTCGGAGTCCTTGTCGGCCTTCACCAGGATCATGAAACGCATTGTCGTGCCTCCACATGCATGAGTGTGTCGTCACTCGAGCCGGCGCGGTCCAGCCGGCTCTACCCTGACGTCGAACGAACGGCGGGGAAATCGACACGGGCCAGGCGTCAGGTCCCGGACCGGTCGAGTTGCCGATGCACCCGTCAGACCGCATCTTAGCCCCGTCGGCCGCGGATAGCGGGGATGTTCGCCTGTGACGGGAGGAGTGCGGATGCGCGCGAGATGCGCCCGATTCGGTCGCAGCGTGCGGCTTGCGGCCTGCCTCGTCGCCGCGGCGGCCTGCGGCGACGATAGCACCGGCCACAACGAGTTCCCGCCGATCTCGGAGGGTACCGTGATCGGCACCGTCACGGGCATCGGCGGCGCGCCGCTCGACTCGGTGCACGTCGAGCTCACCGTACCGAGCCAGCTCGATCTCTATACCGTGACGGGCGGTGGCGGGATCTCGGACGTGGACGGACAATTCTCGATGCCGGTGGCGATCATGGCAGCGCCGGATCCGAACGCCCCGCCCGACACCCTGGCCCTCTACATCACGGCGACCGCGCTGCCGCCCCGCTACACGCCGCCGCCCGGCGACGCGAGCGTGCGCGACAGCGTGCTCGCCCCGGTGGCCTTCGCACCCAGCGACCAGCCCACGCCGGTGAGCGAGGTGCAGTTGACCCTGCCGGTCGCGGCGGCGTCGGGGATCGTCGCCCCGAAGCGGCGATGATATTGTACGCCGTGGAGTTCGTGGCGGAGTAGACATGCCCGAGCCGATGTACTCGATTCTCAGAGTGCTGCATCCCGGCGGCATGTTCCTGGCGTTTGCCGTCGCGCCCATCGCGTTGCTCTCGATCAAGGGCGAGCATCGCCACGTGATCGCCGGGCGCTGCTTCGCGGTCGGCATGCTGATCGGCGCCGTCGCGGGCTTTCTGCTGGCGACGGTGCGCTCCGAGCCGGTGGTGGACCTCACGCTCCTGGGCCTGCTGACGTTCTTTTTTGTCGGGACCGGATACCTCGCGCCCAGGATCGCGCGGGGCTCGCGGGTGGCCTACCGGTGGGACCGGGTGCTGACGGTCGTCGGCCTCCTGGCCAGCCTGGCGCTGATCGCCACTGGCGCCGGGGAGCGGTCCCTTGGGATGGTGCTCGAGGGGGTGGTGGTCGGCGGATTCGGGTTGTGGGTCAGCGTCGGCCATTGGCGCTGGCGCGGCCCGGCCGAACCCCATCGCTGGCGGGTGCAACACCTCACCAGCCTCATGGCGGCCTGGCTCATCGTGTGGTGGTTCATCTTCTGGCTGTACATCCACGCGCTGCCGCCAATCGTCCAGACGATGATCCCCGCAGTGCTCGGCATCGGCTCGATCCTGTGGGCCCGCCGCCGCTTCGCTCTCGCCGGCGGAGCGGGCGGGCCTCCAGTCTGGCCGGGCGGCCTGACGATGAACGCCGATCAGCCGCACACCTGAGGTGGGCGCCACGATGCTGGGACTGCTTCGTCACCTCGTCGCGATCGCCGTGCTCCCGTTCACCGTCGCCGTGCTGATCCCGGTCTGGCTGGCCCGGCGCGATGGCACTGCGCTCGGGCTCGGGTCGAGCGCGCCACAGATGGCGGTGCAGGTGACGGGGGTCCTGCTGCTCGCTGCGGGACTGCTGCTCTTCGCCTCGAGCCTCCGGCGGTTCGTGACCGAGGGCGAGGGCACGCTGGCGCCGTGGGACCCGCCTCGGCGGCTCGTGGTTCGGGGACCGTACCGCCACGTGCGCAACCCGATGATCTCGGGCGTCGTCCTGGTGCTGTTCGGCGAAGCCGCGGTGCTGCTCTCGCGGCCGCACCTCATGTGGGCCCTGATCTTTCTCGCCGTCAACGCGCTCTACATCCCGCTTTTGGAAGAGCCGTTCCTGGCCGAGCGGTTCGGCGATGCCTATCGCGAGTACTGCCGACATGTCCCGCGACTGCTGCCACGGCTGCGGCCGTGGCAGCCGGATCGATGACGGCAGACCACAGCAAGGCGATGCTGCTGATCCTCGGCGCGATCACCGGGTCGGCCTGCCTGGACCCGGGTGCCTGCACGACCTCGGTCGAGCCGGCCATCAAGGTCGAGGTGAGGGACGCGGCGACCGGTGCGTTCATTGCCGACATCGCGCGTGGCGTCGCCCGTGACGGCGCCTTCGAGGATTCGCTCCGCGTCATCGGCGCGACCGGCGGCAACCCATCGATCGGGACGACGCTCGGCGGGGCCGATGAACGGCCCGGCACCTACGCCATTCATCTGGAGGCCGAGGGCTACGCGCGATGGGACCGGGCCGACGTACGGGTGACGGAGGACGGCTGCCACGTGCGTACGGTCGAGCTTTCGGCGGCCCTCGAGCCGTCGCCTTAGGTCTGCACGACGAACTCAAGGAGAACGAAGCATGCTGCTGATGCGGAGGTGCCTCTCGGCGCTGAGCCTGGTCGTCGCGCTCGGCGCGTGCGGTGGTGATGACGACAGCTTCAGCCCGTCAGTCGAGAACGTGGCCGGGTCCTACCACGCCACGGCGTTCACCGCCCAATCCGGGGCGGGCACCACTGACCTGCTGGCCCTCGGCGCCACGGTCGTGGTCAGCCTGGCCACCGACGGGACGACCACGGGCCACCTGTTCGTCCCCGTCGCCGGCCCCGGCGGCGCCAACCTGGATGAGGACCTCGCCGGCACGTGGACGCTCTCGGGCAACACGGTCACCTTCAACCAGACCGCCGGCACGCTCATCCAGGGCTTGGAGTTCACGGCCGATCAGAACCTGCTCACCGGCGAGGGTGCGTTCACCGGGCTCACGATCCGGTTGGTGCTGACCAAGAACGGCTAGCGCGGGAGCCCGATGCGTCTCCTGCTCGTGCACGGGATGGGGCGCACGCCGCTCTCGCTCGTTCGACTCGCCCGGTTCCTCCGCGGCACCTTCCCGACCATCCTGCGGAGTCGCGATGCCCGACCTGATTCCTCTGCTCGTCATCGGTAGGCGCCCACGGGAGCGGCCTGAGGTGGCCGCTGTCGGCGCCCGCCGGGTTCGGCGGTGGGCCCTCGGCACCGCGGTCGCGGTCAGTCTGTCGGCGTGCGCCGCCGTCCAGGACGGGCCGGCGCGCGACTGGACCGATCCGTCGCCTCACCGGGTCGAGTTCGTCACGGTGGCGGCCGGCGTTCGGCTCGAGGTCCTCGATTGGGGCGGCGATGGCACCCCGCTCGTCTTCCTCTCCGGGCTCCAGGATGTGGCGCACGGCTTCGACGACTTCGCCCCTCGGTTCACCGACCGGTTCCACGTCCTCGCCATCACCCGGCGCGGCTACGGCGCGTCGAGTCAGCCGCCGTCCGGGTACGACCTGGCGACGCGGATCGCGGATCTGCGCGCCGTGCTCGACAGCTTGCGCCTGCGCCGAGTGGTCCTGGTTGGCCATTCGATCGCCGGCGACGAGCTCACGGCGTTCGCCGGGGACTATCCCGAGCGGGTGAGCCACCTGGTGTATCTGGACGCGGCGTACGATCACAGCGGCGTCCGCGAGCTCATCCCACTGAGTCCGCCGCCGCCGCCGATGCTGGCCGCCGACTCGGCTTCCCCTCGCGCGGTTCAGGCGTATCTTCGGCGGGTCTGGGGGATGCACATCCCGGAGGCCCAGCTTCGCGCGATCGGGCGGTACGACTCGAGCGGCCGACTGGCCGGCAACGTCACGGCCGAGCCGATCGATTCGCTCGTGCTGGCCGGGTGTGGGCACCCCGACTACGCGGCCGTGCACGCGCCGGCGCTGGTGATCGATGCCGTCGTCGACTCCGCGCCGCAGGTGTTCGCCGCTTGGACCACACTCGACGCCGGGCGTCGGGAGGCCGGACGCCGGTTCACCGCCGCGCTGCAGCGCTGGTCCGCGACCGAGCGGGCCCGGGTCCGGCGAGAGCTGGTGGGTGTCGAGATGCTGGAGATCCACGGCGCCAACCATTACGTGTTCGACTCACATCCGACGCAGGTGACCCGGGCGATGCGCGCCTTCCTGATGAAGGAACGGGACGACGCAGGTGGACGCGTGGCTCCCATCGCCCGGTGCCTGACGCAGTGAGCGATGTTTCGCCTTCGCTTCCCGCTCGAGCAGATCCCTGACTGGGCCGCGCACTATGAGTACGACGGGAGCGACATCCGCTTCCTGGCCGACGTGCGCCCAGCCGTGCGGCGCCGCGGCTACCTGACGACCGCCGAGTTCCGCGACATCTGCTATTGGAAGACTCCGCGATCGCAGTCCCGCTGCCGCCGCAACGCCGGCGACGAGATCCGCACCATCACGCAGGCCGCGCTCGCCACCCCGGACGAGGCGCTCAAGATGGATCTCCTCCGGCTGCTGCACGGAGTGGACTGGCCGACAGCCTCGACGATTCTCCACTTCTGCGATCGGCGCGCGTTTCCTATCCTGGACTACCGTGCCCTGTGGTCCCTCGGATTTCCCCGGCCGCCGCACTACACGATGCCCTTCTGGCTCGGCTACGTTGGCTATGTGCGCGAGCTCGTCCGCCGGAGCGGGCATCCGATGCGGACCGTGGATCGCGCACTGTGGCAATATTCCAAGGCGCGACAACGCTAGAGGTCGACACACCCATGGCGCAGGACATCACCCAGGCTGACGCGGAGATCAGGCATCTCGCGGACGAGCTGTTCATCGCGACCGATCAGAAGGACTGGGCGGCCGCTCGGCAGCTCTTCGCCGATGGCCCGATCGAGGTGGACATGAGCTCGCTCACGGGCGGCGGACCGGTCCGCATCCCGGGCGATCAGCTGATCGCCGGCTTCGAGTCCGGCCTTCATGCAGGCAAGGTGAGTCATCACCTCGCCACGAATTACCGCGTCCTGGTCGAGGGGGATCGAGCGGAGCTCTGGGCGCACGGGTACGCCTGGAACCATGTCCCGGAGCTCGGCCCGGGGTCGGATCTGTGGGAGACTTGGGGCAACTACCGCCTGACCTTCCGGCGCACCCAGGCCGGTTGGCGGCTGGACGGGTTTCATTATTTCTCAAAGCTCACGCGAGGAAATGACGCGGTGCGGACGCACACTCGTTGAGGGCCAGCATGATCAAGGATGATCTCCAGACACTGCCGGGCATCGGCCCGAGCCTGGCGCGGGACCTCCGCGCTCTGGGCATTCGACGGAAGGACGACCTCAGGCGGCGGGACCCCGAGCGGCTGTACACGCGGCTCAACCGTCTTCGCGGCGAGCGCCAGGATCCCTGCGTGCTGTACGCGTTCCGCTGCGCCGCCTACTCGGTGCGGGCGCGCCGGCCCCGGCCGGAGCTGCTCAAGTGGTGGAACTGGAAAGACCGGGCGCTGACCACGTGACGTCGCGCGGGACATCGCGACCCAAGCCCGATCTGCCGGTCAAGCGCTTCGCCTCCCAGGCGGCATGGGATGCATGGCTCGAGAAGCACCACGGGACGTCGTCCGGCCTGTGGGTGGAGTTCGGCAAGAAGGGCAGCGGTGTGCCCTCGGTGACCCACGCCGAGGCGCTGGAATCGGCGCTTCGCTACGGCTGGATCGACGGGCAGACCGCCTCGGTGGATGCCAGGATGTTCCGGCAGCGCTTCACGCCCCGCCGCCCGAAGAGCAAGTGGTCCAAGATCAACTGCGCGGCGGTCGAGCGGCTGCTCGCCGAGGGAAGCCTCGCGCCGGCCGGAGTCCGGGAGATGGAGGCGGCCAAGCGGGATGGCCGGTGGGCGGCGGCTTACGATTCACCCCGCAACATGCAGGTGCCGGACGACCTCGCCGCGGAGCTGCGGAAACGCCCGGCGGCCAGACGCTTCTTCGAGCAGCTCGACAGCCGCAACCGATACGCCGTGCTCTATCGCCTGTTCGACGCCAAGAAGCCCGAGACACGCCAGCGGCGGCTCGACCAGTTCGTCCGCATGCTCGAGGCCCAGGACACGATCTACTGAGGAGACCGCATGAAGTTCATGCTGCTGATCTACAACGATCCCGCGCTGCTCGACACCCTGCCCGAAGCCCAGGCCGACTCGATGATGCGCGACTGCTTCGAGCACGCCGACGAGCTCCACCGGGACGGCTGTCTGATCGAGTCTCGGATGCTGGACGAGCCGCGCACGGCCAAGTCGGTCCGCATCCGCAAGGGCCGTATGACGGCCACGGATGGGCCGTTCACCGAGGCGAAGGAGATGCTGGGCGGGTTCAACCTGATCGAGGCCCGGGACATGGACGAAGCCGTCCGGATCGCGGCCGAGTTCCCCTGGGCGCGCACCGGCTGCGTGGAGATTCGCCCGGTCAAGGACATCGCCGCGGTGCGGCGCCGGGTCGGAGCTCCGAGCCTCCCGGCGGCGCAGGCGGTCACTCGAGAGTAGCTCAGGCATCGGGAGGAGACGATGGACGACGACCTGGCGGGCATGTCGCGCGAGGCGCTGGTCGAGGAGGTGCGCAAGCTCCGTCAGGGCATCCGTGCGCACCGCGACAGCACCGGTCAGGAGCTCTGCTGGCATCATCCGGCACTCTGGGGCCTCCTGCCGGAGCGGCAGGATCCGCTGCCCACGGTCCCGGACTGGCCGGAGTTCATGCGCGGCTGCGTGCGTTATCGCCAGTCGCTGGACCGGCAGGCGCCGGACGCGCCGCGCTCGTCCGAGACCTACGAAGGGTGACCTGCCGGTGACCGGTCTCCTCAGGCTTGCTGCGGCCGCCCAGGGCTGCATGAAGACAACCGGAAAGGCTAGGATCGCATGGCTGAGAAGACCGACACGGGGGCATTTCCCTACGCCACGCACCTCGATGTCAAGTTCGGGCCGCTCGAGCGGATCGACGTCCCGGCGCTGGTCGCGGCCTGCACCGACCGCTGGTACAACCAGACGCTCTGCCGAGTGAACGAGTCGGTCGTGCGGCTGGGCGTGGTGCAGGGAGAGTATCACTGGCACAAGCACGACGCGGATGACGAATTCTTCTACGTCGTCGAGGGGCGGTTCCTCATCGATCTCGAGGACCGGGTGATCGAGCTCGGCCCGGGTCAGGGCGTCATGGTGCCGAAGGGCACACCGCACCGGCCCCGCGCGCCCGAGCGCACCGTCATCCTCATGGTGGAGACGGCGAACATCGTCCCCACGGGCGACTGAGGGCCAGAACGGCCTCGTCGCTTGACTCGCCCCGCACCCGCGGGTTGATTCGGAACCATGAGCATATCGCAGGCGCAAGGAAGGCGATCGTGACCGAAGCTCGCGGTCGACAGGCTCGACTCAAGCCGGGCCTCGGCAAGCTCTATCCCGGCCTCGAGGCGGGCGCGTGGCGGACGGTCGAGGATCTGTTGCGGCACGTGGCCATTCTGGTGCATCGGAATCTGGCCGACCCACGCACCATCACCGGCGAGCGGCTGCTGCGGGACGACCATTTCGAGTTCCGGGGTGACTCGGGGCGGCCGGAAGGATGGCCCGAAGATCTCTCCCGGATGAGCGACGCGGCCGCTCCGCCCAAAGACGCCCGCTGAGCTTCGCTCGTCCCGGAGTGGCCTGGGCGCCGCCAAGGCTCCCCAGGCCGCTGCACGCGCACCGCCTTGCACTTCGCTAACCGCTTCGTAGCCGCTCGGTTCCAGCCCCCTCAGCATTCCCTGCACTCCGACCGACAATGGATTGAACGCTGTCCGGTTCCTGCGGATTGCGAGGGTGTGGACCACCTCGCACAATGGACTGAGCGGCGGGTGGCAGGACGCGCGCGATGGGCGGTCATTCGATCGCTTGCCGGGCGCGGCCTGACCGCCCGCCATCACCACGTCTTTATCCGGAGGATGCATGGGTCCCCGCAGGGTCTCGCACGTCCTCGTGCTGCTCACCGCGCTGGCGCTCGGCCCTGCGGCCGCCGTCCGCGCGCAGAGCGCCGCGCCCGCGGCGTGGCAGGCCACACCCGCATCCGTCCTCAAGGGCGCGCTCCGCTCCGCTGCCGCCGCCCAGGCGCGCTACCTCGACGTGAAGGGCTCGTACGCATCGAGCGTCGAGCCGCTCGCGCTTCGGCTCGAGTCGGGCGTCCGCGTCGAGATCCTGCGCGCCGGGCCCGGCGGCTGGCAGGCCAAGGCGACGCACATCGGCCAGCCGGGGCGGAGCTGCGTGGTCTTCGTCGGATCGCTCGACGGCGCGGAAGCGCCGCGGACCGACGGCGATCACGAGATGGCGGGGGAGGAAGGCATCCCGCTCTGCGACCGGATGCGGTAGGACGCCCATGCCATTGTCGAGACGCGAGGCCGCGGCGGTCGCGCCGCGCCAGGACTGGATCGTCCGGGCATGGAAGTGGGGGGCGGGCTCGCTGTCCGCGGGCGCCGCCCTCGTCAGCATTCTCTCCTCGGTGCGGTCGATCACCGGCGCGCAGCAGGTGCGCTGGATCGGCGTCGCGCCCGCGGCGGACACCGCGTTCGCCCTCGGCGATACGCTCCAGCTCGCCACGACCATCACCGACGGACACGGCGGCGTGCTGCCGGGCGTCAGCGTCGGGTGGACCAGCACCGACACGTCGGTGGCGTCCGTGGACAGCGCCGGCACCGTCGTGGTGCGATCGCCGGGCGCGACGACCATCGTCGCCGCGGCCGGCGGCCACATCGCGCAAGCCCGCATTCTGGTGCGTCCGCGTCCCGCCGCCATCCGCTTCTTCGGCGACACGCTGGTGCGGCTGCCGGAGGCCGGCACCGCGCGCGTCGTCGCTCGCGTGGTGGATGCGCGGGGGCATCCGGTGCTCGGCCAGGCGCTCGCCTGGCGCTCGGGCGACCCGTCCGTGGCCGCAGTCGACAGCCTGGCGCGACTCACCGCGGTGACGGCCGGCCGCACGGTGGTGGTCGCCGCGAGCGGCGACCTCACCGCCGAGCTTCCGCTCGAGGTCTATCCCGTGCCGGGGACCATCACCTTGCTCGCGGGTGACGGGCAGCACGCCCCGGCCGGGCACCGGCTGCCCCTCCCGATCCGAGCGCAGATCGTGTCGCGGGGCGGGCGGCCGCTGCCCGGCGTCGCGGTCCGGCTTGGCGCCGGCGACGGGACCGACGGCGAGCCCGCGGTCGACACGTCGAACGCCGACGGCATCGTGCAGCTGCCGTGGACGCTCGGCGCGCGGCCCGGACGCCAGCGGATCGCGCTGGGCGTGGACGGCGATGCCGGGATCGCCACGTTGCTCACGGCCGACGCGGATCCGGTTCCCGAGAACACCCGCATCACCTTCGCCGGCACGCCGCCATCGGGGCGCGTGGGGACCACGCTCCCGGCATCGATCGCGGTTCGGGTGGCCGACTCTACGGGCGCGCCCCTGCCGGACCTTCCGGTCGCGTGGTCCACGCCGGACGATGGCGCCATCGAGGGCCTGGGCGCACGCACCGACTCGCTCGGCGAGGCCCGCGCGCGCTGGACGCTCGGCAGCCGTGCCGGATCGCAGCAGGTCCTGGTGCAGGTCGGGAGCTCACGCGCGGTACCGCGGTTCGCGGTCCTCGCCACCGCCCGGCCGGGACCGGCGGCAGCGCTGACAGTGGCGCGGGGAGCGCCAGCGCGCGGGGTCGTCGGGCGGCCGCTCGACGGCACGCTGGAATTCCGGGTGACGGATCGGGCGAACAACCCGGTGCCCGATGCCACGGTGACGGTGCGCGCCGGGGCCGGCTCGGTCGCCGAGCGCTCGGTGGTCAGCGACTCGGCGGGACGAGTAGTGGTGCTCTGGACGCTCGGACCCGTGGTCGGCCCCCAGCGGCTCGCGGCGTCGGTGCAGGGGGTGGAGCGCCCCGCGGAAGTGATCGCGCAGGCCCGCGCCGGCGCGGCGGCCCACGTGGCGCTCGACGGACTGCCGACTTCCGCGCTTGCCGGCTCCACGCTGCCGCAACCAGTGACGGTCCTGGTGACCGACAGCCTCCGCAATCCCGTCGCGGGCGCTCTGGTCACATTCACGAGCCGGGCGGGGAAGCTTTCGGCGGCGCGCGCGCGGACGGACACTACGGGGCGCGCGCGGGTGCGCTGGACGCTCGGCGCCGGGGCGGGCGATCAGCGGCTGGATGTGGTGGAAAAGCGGAGTGGGCAGCGGGTGACGGGAACCGTTCGCGCGACCACCAAGCGCTCGCGCAAGCGCTAGACCTGCAGGATCAAGCTTCGCCCAGCACCTTGATGATGACGCGCTTCCGGCGCTGACCGTCCCATTCCCCATAGAACACGCGCTGCCACGGGCCCAGGTCGAGCCGCCCGGCGGTGATCGGCACGATCACCTCGTGCCCGATGGTGAGGCTCCGCAGGTGGGCGGCCGCGTTGTCCTCGCCGGTCTCGTTGTGGCGATAACGTGCGGGGTCCCAGGGCGCGATGCTCTCCTCCAGCCATTTCAGGATGTCCTGCCAGAGCCCGGACTCGTGGTCGTTCACGAATACCGACGCGCTGATGTGCATGGCGGACACCAGCACGTAGCCCTCGCGCACGCCGCTGGCCCGCACCTGCTCCTCCACCTCCTCGGTGATGTCGATGATCTCCTGGCGGCGCTTGGTCTCGAACCAGAGGTAGTGGGTGTGGCTGGGCATAGCTAGCGGAGCAGCTCCTCGAGCCGGACGGCGGTGTCGGTCTTCTCGTCGCGGTACTTCACGATCACCGGGGCGTAGAGCCCGATGCCGGCGCGCTCGCCCGGGCCCGAGCGGACCGGACGGGTGCCGGGAACGACGACGGCGCCGGCGGGAATCTCGAGCGGCCGGTCGCCGTCGCGGCGGTAGACCCGATCGTGTACCAGGTCGAACACCGCGGTGCCGCCGGTGAGCAGCGTGCCCGGGGCGAGCACGGCGCGCTCCCGCACGATGGTCCCCTCGTACACTCCGCAGTTCCCGCCGACCAGCACCTCATCCTCGACGATCACCGGCAGCGCGCCGGCGGGCTCGAGCACGCCGCCGATCTGCGCCGCCGCGGACAGGTGCACCCGCCGGCCGATCTGGGCGCAGGAGCCCACCAGCGCGTGCGAGTCCACCATCGTGCCCTCACCGACGTACGCGCCGACGTTGATGTACATCGGCGGCATGCAGACCACGCCCGGGGCGACGTAGCAGCCGTCGCGGATCGCCGAGCCGCCGGGGACGATCCGGACGCCGTCCTCGATCGAGGCGGGCCGAAGCGGATAGGTGTCCTTGTCGTAGAACGGGAACGGCCCGCCGGTCGCCGTCGGCTGCAGGCGTCCCAGCCGGAAGCCCAGGAGGATCCCCGCCTTCACCCACGCGTTGGCATGCCAACGGCCGTCGGCGCCGCGCTCGGCGGCGCGCACGGTGCCGGCGTTGAGGGCGGCCTTGAGCGCGAGAAAGGCCACGCGCGCGGCCGGCTCGTCGTCCGGTGCGACGGGGCCCTCGAACCGCTGGAGCTTGACGCGAAGCTCTGCCGCGGCGTCAGCGGACATGGACGCCCGCGGCCTGCAGCGCGCTCCGGAGCGCCGCTCGCGTGGCCGGCCCGACCGGCACGAGCGGGAGCCGCAATACGTCCCGGATCTTGCCCAGCGCCGCGAGGCCAGCCTTCACGGGCGAGGGATTGGTCTCGAGGAAGTTGGCGTCCATGAGCGGCAGCAGGCGATACTGACACCGGCGCGCGGCCTCGAGCGATCCGCCCCGGGCGAGGTGGACCAGCTCGGTCATCGCGCCCGGTACTTCGTTCGAGGTCACCGAGATCAGCCCTTCGCCACCCGCCGCCGCGACCGGAAAGGCCAGCCAGTCGTCGCCGGAGAGCACGGCGAAGCCCTCCGGACGGTGCCGGATGACCTCCATGATCTGGCGCAGGTCGCCGCTGGCTTCCTTGATGCCCGTCACGTTCGGATGCTCGGCCAGCCTGAGCGCGGTGGCGGGCAGCAGGTTGACGGCGGTGCGGCCGGGGACGTTGTAGAGGTAGACGGGGCGGGTGGAGGCGTCGGCGACGGCCAGGAAGTGGCAGGCGAGACCGTCCTGCGTGGGCTTGTTGTAGTACGGCGTCGCGGTCAGGATGCCGTCGACGCCGAGCGCACACATTCGGCGGGTCTCCTCGACGGCTCGGCGGGTGTCGTTGCTCGTGGCGCCGGCCATGATCGGGACCCGGCCGGCCGCCGCCTCGACCACGGTCGCGACCACCTGGTCGCGCTCGTGCTCGTCCATGGTTTGCGCCTCGCCCGTCGAGCCGCAGGGGACGAGGAAGTCGATCCCTTCCGCGATCTGCCACTCCACCAGGGCGCGCAGCGCGCGCAGGTCCAGCGCGCCGTCGTCGGTGAACGGCGTGACCAGCGCGGTTCCGCATCCCTCGAAGCGCGTCATCGCTCGTCTCCGAAGAGCATGTCCTCGATGGTGAAGATCCCGCGTCGGCCCGGCAGCCATTCGGCGGCGGCGAGCGCGCCGGCGGCGAAGCCGTCGCGGCTCCGCGACTCGTGCGCCAGCGTGATCCGCTCGTACGCCCCGTCGTAGGCGGCCACGTGCGTACCCGGCGTGCCGCCCGCCCGGATCGACGTGATCGGAAAGGTCCGCCCTCCGTCCGCCGCGAGCATCCGGGCCTGGAGCTCGCGCGCGGTACCCGACGGCGCGTCACGCTTGGTCGCGTGATGCTCTTCCAGTATAAAGGCGTCGAAGCCGGGCCGCGCGGCGAAGCGGCGCGCGAGGTCCTGCGCGGCGCGGAGGAAGAGGTGCACGCCCAGCGAGAAGTTGGCGGCGTGGAGCACGGCGCCGCCCCGCTCCTCCACCAGCGCGCGCACGCTCCCGAGGTCGGCCTCCCAGCCGGTCGTCCCGGTGACGGCGGGCACGCCCGCTTCGATGAGCCGGCCGAGGTTGGCGACGACGGCGTCGGGTCGGGTGAACTCGACGGCGACGTCGGCGCCACGCAGGCGCTCCGCCGTGAGGGCTCGGCCGCCCGCATTTTCGGCGGCGCCCACGACGGCCTGGATCACGTGCCCCTTGGTCTCGGCCAGCGCGGCGACGGCTCGGCCCATCTTGCCGTTGCCTACGATTACGATCTTCAAGCGGCCCTCAGGTTCGTCAGCATGTTCCGAAGAACTCCTGATGCAGCCGGCGCACCACCTCCGGCCCGTCCTCCTCGCGGACGACGAACGTCATGTTGATCGCGGACGCCCCCTGGGAGATGACCTCGACGTTGGTGGGTTGCACCGCGCGGAACAGGCGTGCGGCCAGCCCGGGCGTGGTGCGGAGGCCGATGCCGACGACCGCGATGATGGCCCGCTGGTGCTCGACCCTGACCTCGCCCAGCTCGCTCAGATCGCGCACGACGGCGTCGAGCCGCGTCCGGTCCTCCACGGTCAATGAGACGCTGACCTCGCCGCTCGCGAGCACGTCCACCACCACCTCGTGGCGCTCGAACACCTCGAACATCGCGCGCAGGAAGCCGTAGGCGCCGAGCATGCGCGGCGCGCGCACGTTGACGACGGTGATGCCCCGCTTCCAGCTGATCGAGCGCACGGGCGAGTCGCCCAGCCGCTCGAGCACGGCGGAGGGCTCGATGACGGTCCCGGGGTCCTCGGGGCGGGTGGAGTTGAGCACGACGATGGGGATGCCCGCGCGCACGAGCGGCAGGGCGGTGGCAGGGTGCAGGACCTTGGCGCCGAACGTGGCCAGCTCCGCCGCCTCCTCGTAGCTCGCCGCGCGCAGCGTGCGGGCCGACGGGACGATGCGCGGGTCGGCGGTCATGAGCCCGTTGACGTCGGTCCAGATCTCGACCCGTTCGACGTCGAGCGCCGCGCCGAGGAGCGCGGCGGTGAAGTCGGAGCCGCCGCGGCCCAGCGTGGTCGGCGTGCCGTCGACCGTCGCGCCGATGAAGCCCTGGGTGACCGGGATCCGGCCGGCGGCGGCCAGGGAGAACAGGCACTCGCGCGCGCGTGTGGTCAGGGCCTGCATGTACGGCGTCGCTCGACCGTAGCGGTCGTCGGTCACCATGAGCGGACGGATGTCGATCCAGGTGGCGGGCAGACCCGACGCCTCGAGCGCCGCGCACACCAGCCGGCTGCTCCACAGCTCGCCCCGGCCGGCCACCGCGTCGAGCTCGGCCGGACGCAGCATGCGGCCGGCGGCCGCGCCGAGGTCGCGGCCCAGCGCCTCGGCGTCGTCGGCGATCGCGGGCATCGCGCTCTCCCCGCCGGGAAGGCCGCGAGCGGTCGCGGCGTGGCGGTCGACCAGCGCGGCGAGCGCGGCGTGGATCGGGCCGGCGTCGCCCGCATGCACCAGCGGCGCGAGGCCGAGCAACGTGTCGGTCACCTTGGCGAGCGCGCTCACGACGATCACGGGCCGCTCGGGGACCCGGGAGCGGACGATCCCGATGAGCCGGCCGATCGCGCCGGCGTCGGCCACCGACGTGCCGCCGAACTTGGCGACGATCATGCGCCCGGGGCGCTCACGCCGACCGATCCACCCGGCCCTCGGCCACCAGCAGCTCGGCGATCTGGACGGCCTGCCCCGCCGCGCCTCGAATCGTGTTGTGCCCCAGGAGCACGAGCCGGAGATCGAGGATCGGGCAGGCCCGGACACGCCCCACCGTCACGGCCATCCCGCCGCCGCGCTCGAGGTCGAGCCGTGTCTGGGGCCGGTCGGGCCGGCCATCCACTTCGACCGGCAGATCCGGCGACGACGGCAGGCAGGCGACGCGCGGGCTCGGCCGAAACTCGCGCAGCACGGCCACCGCGTCCTCGGGCGACACTCGCTTCCGGAAGCCGGCCGACACCGTCATCATGTGGCCGTCGACGGCGGCGACCCGGTTGGCGTGCGCGCTGACCGCGAAATCGGCCGGCGCCACGCCATCGGCGCCGAGGGTGCCGAGGATCTTGCGACTCTCGCGCTCCATCTTCTCCTCCTCGCCGCCGATGTAGGGCACCACGTTGCCGAGGATGTCGAGCGAGGCGACGCCGGGATAGCCGGCGCCCGAGACCGCCTGCATCGTGGACACGAACAGCTTCTCGAGGCCGAAGGCGCGATGCAGCGGCGCCAGCGCGAGCACGAGCGCCGCAGTGGAGCAGTTTGGGTTGGCGAGGATGGCACCCGGCCATCCCCGGCTCTCGCGCTGGCGGTCCACCAGCTCCAGGTGCTCGAGGTTGGCCTCCGGAATGAGCAGCGGGACGTCCGGGTCCATCCGGTGGTTTCGCGTGTTGGTGACGACGTGCGCGCCGGCCGCGGCGAACGCCTGCTCGATCGGGCCCGCGATATCGGCGTCGAGCGCGCTGAACACGATCGGCCCCGGGAGCGGCGGCTCGCACGACTGGACGGTGAGCCCGGCGATCGCGTCCGGGAGCGCGGCCGTCTCGCGCCAGCGGACCACCTCGCCGTAGCGCCTGCCGGCGCTCGCGGCGGAGGCGGCCACCGCGGCCACCTCGAACCACGGGTGGTCGGCCAGCAGCCGGACGAACTTCTGCCCGACCGTGCCGGTGGCGCCCAGCACGCTGACCGGTATCTTGGCTGTCATCGCGACGCCTCACGCGCGAGAAGATCCGTGGCCAGGCGCACGTAGAGATCCACCCCGCGCAGCAGGTCGGCCTTGCGGATGTGCTCCTGCGCCGTGTGCGCCACGCGGATGGTGCCGGGCCCGAGCTGGTAGCACTCGCCCCAGGTGGTGAGGAACGGCAGGTCGCTCGCGTAGCTCACGACTGTCGTGTCCCACCCCGCCGGCGCGCTTCCGCCTTTATGATAGGGAAGCTCCACCGGAAAGCTGAGGGTTACGCCCGGCGCAGCCAGCGTCTGCAGCGAGGCCTTGAGCTGGTCGGTCGGCTCGACGGTCCGAATCAGGATCTGGGCCCGGGCGTCGGGGGCGAGCACGTTCGGCGCGACCCCGCCCTGGAGGAGGCCCACGTTCAGCGTCGAGGAGCCCAACAGCGGGTCCGAGGGGAGGGGCAGGGCCCGGATCCGCTCGATGGTGTCGAGCAGGGCCGCGATCGCGCTCTCGCCCTCTTCGGGATACGCCGAGTGCGCGGCGCGGCCGACGGCGCTCAGGTCCACCCGGAGCGAGCCTTTCTGCCCGATCGAGAGCCGGTTCTCGGTCGGCTCGCCGTTCACCAGGAAGCGGCCGCGCGGCTCGAGGTCGGCGGCGACCCGCGCGCCGTCCGAGCCGTTCTCCTCGCCGACGAGGAACAAGAGGCCGATGCGCCGCTCGCCCCGGTCCGCGAGCCGCTCGGCCGCGGCCACCATCGCGGCGGCGAGGCCTTTGGCGTCGCAGCTGCCGCGCCCGCGGATGACCTCCGTGTCCTCGGCGAGCGGCACGTAGGGCGGGACGCAGTCCACGTGGGTGGAGAAGACGAGCGCCGGTGGCTCACGGAAGGCGAGCAGGTTGTCTCGCCCTGGGGAGACCGGCTGGCGGACGGTCCGGTATCCGGCCTGCGACAAGGCGCCCTCGAGCAGCGCGGTCGCCGGCTCCTCGGACCCCGTCGGGGTGTCGAGGGCCACCAGCGCGCGGGTGAGCACGAAGGCGTCGGCCAGTGCGGGCATGCCCCGTCCCTGAATGCAAGCGCCCCGCCGGCGAGTAGCGCGGCAGGGCTCCGATCGGTGATGCGGGAGGCGGAACCGCCCTCCGCGGAGTACCATTATACCAGGCGCAAGTTAGGGAGACCGCCAACGCGCGGCAAGGTGGTTCGTCACCAGGAGGATTCATGCGCCCACTACAGCTCCTCGCCGCTTCCGCGTTGGCCACGACCGGGCCGCTGGCAGGGTGTGGCGAGACGTTGTTCTTCAGCATTTCGACCGACGGCTTCATCTCCATCTTCATCAGCACCGACGGCCGACCGTACAGCCCCTGGCACATCCGGGTGGACGGCGGCCCGGATCAGGCGATCCCGAGCAGCGGCTCGCTCAGGCTGGCCGACCTGCGGGAAGGAACTCATCTGGTGGAGCTGACCGGCTTGCCCCCGCGCTGCGAGGTCCCGGGGGGCAACTCACGCCGGGTCGTGGTCCGCGCCAACGCGGAAACCAACGTGGCGTTCGATGTCAGCTGCGCGGGGTGATGGGAACGCCTGAGGCCTCGGCGACCTGGGCCTCCCGCCGCCCCTGCTCGACGTCCACCAGTGCCAGAATCGCCGCGCCGACGGCGAAGAACCCGATCACCGACAGGATGGCGTTCCGGCTGGATCCTGTCGCCGCGATCGTGCCCGCGAAGATCAGCGGCCCGAAGATCCCCGCGAACTTCTCGAACACGCTGAAGAAGCCGAAGAACTCGCCGCTCTTGTGCGGGGGGATCATGCTCGCGAACAGCGAGCGGCTCAGCGCCTGGGTCCCGCCCTGCACCATGCCCACGAGGCCCGCCAGCACGTAGAAGTGCGCCGCCGTCTTCATGTAGTAGCCCAGCACGCTGATCACCGCGTAGGCGACCAGCCCGAGGAACAGCGCGGGCTTGGCGCCGATCCGCCCCGCCAGCGCTCCGAACAGGAAGGAGCACGGGATCCCGACGAACTGCACCAGCAGGATCGCCCCGATGAGCGCGTTTTGCCCGATCCCCAGCTCGGTGCCGTACGCGGTCGCCATCTTGATGATGGTCTGGATGCCGTCGTTGTAGATCAGGAACGCGAGGAGCATCAGGAACGCCTGCCGGTAGCCGCGCAGCTCGCGAAAGGTCTCGCCCAGGCGGACGAAGGCCGCGCGGACCGGGTTCTCCCCCCGGCGCTCGTCGGACTCGAGCCGCGGCGGCGGCTCCGGGACCCGGCGGAACAGCGGAATCGAGAACAGCAGCCACCACACCGCGACGCTCACGAAGGCGAGCCGGACGGGCAGCGTCGCGGCGCTCTCGTCTAGTCCTGGGCCGGCCGGCAGCCCGAACCAGCCCGGCTTCTGGATCCACGCCAGGTTGAGCGCCAGCAGGATGCCCCCGCCGACGTAGCCGAGCGCGTACCCGGCGGTGGAGACCCGATCGAGCTCTCTTCCCTGCGCCAGGTGGGGCAGCAACGCCTCGTAGAACACGAAGCTGCCCGCCACGCCGATGAGCGAGAGCACGAAGAGCCACTCCGCGAGCACCAGGTCACCGGTGTGAATGAACCACATCCCGGCCACGGCTAGAACACCCACCACCATGAAGCCGGCCAGGAACCGCTTCTTGGTGCCGCCATAGTCGGACACCGCGCCGAGCACCGGCGAGAGCAGCGCTATCACGACCAGCGCGATCGTGTTGATCGTCGCCAGGCGCTGCGTCGCCCCGCTCTCGGCCAGACCGGACCCGGCCACCTTCACGAAGTAGATGGGGAACACGGCGACCATGATGGTCGTCTGCATCGAGGAGGCGGCCCAGTCGTACATGGCCCACGCCCGGAGCTCGGGACGGTCGAGCCCCAGGCGGGCGAGCAGGGAGGATGGCGACATGAAGGTGGAAGATGCTCCGCCCGGATGCCGGTGCAACCCTTTGCGGCCGCCGGCGCTGACGCCGACCTCGACGGCCTCGACAACCGGGCTCCGGCAGGTATCTTGCCCGCAACCCCGCTCCTACCTCGAGGCGTCAATGTCCGTCGTGAAGGTGCTCGCCCTCACCGCTCCCATCGCGTTCGGCTGGATCTCGGCCGCTCCCGCGCAGGATTCCTCGGCCGCCGCGACGCCAGTCGCGCGGATCGTGCTGGCCACACCCCGAACCACGGTCGCCGTCAACGACTCGGTGCGGCTCGACGCGCGGGCGCTCGATGCGGGAGGGCGACCACTCACCGATGCCAAGATCGTGTTCAAGTCCGTGGGGCCAGCCCAGGCACAGGTCGACGAGGACGGCTGGGTCCGCGCGGGCTCGGTGGGCGACGTGCCGCTCATCGCCACCGCCATCGTGCCGGGGACCAAGCCGTACATCGAGCATCTCTCGGTCCGCGTCGTGCCGGGACCCGCGCGCCGCGTCGAGATCGCGCCGGCGCCGGCGCGGCTCGTCCCGCGCCAGCGGGTCCAGCTCGCCGCGCGGGTCCTGTCCGCCGAGGGCGACGCCCGCGGCGACGCAATCACCTGGTCCAGCTCGGCGCCGTCCGTCGCCCGCGTGAACCGGGACGGCCTGCTCGAGGCCCGCGCCGGCGGCCGGGCGACGATCCGCGCGTCAGCGGGCGGCCTTCGCGCCGAGCTCCCGGTCGACGTGGGCGAGGCGCCGGCCTCGATCACGCTCGCGCCCTCCACGACCAAGGTGCGCCAGGGCGACGTCGTCCGGTTCACGGCGACGGCCCACGGCGCCGGCAATCGGACGATCGCCGGGCTCACGCCGAGCTGGTCCTTCGGCCCCGGAGAAGGCCACATCGACGACGACGGCACCTTCGTCGCCTACGAGCCCGGCACGTACACGGTGACGGCCGCGCTGGGCAACCGCTCCGCCACCGCCGAGGTGACCGTAGCCCGGCGCGAGGCGCGCCGGCCGGCGACCGTCGTCGGGGCCGTCGTGCGGAAGGCGTTCCCCACCGCCGAGGTCTGGCTCCATCCCAACGGCAAGGTCGCGTACCTGGGCACCCATCTCGGCGGCGACCGGCTCTACACAATCGACGTGAGCGATCCCGCCAAGCCGGTGGTGGTGGACTCGGTACAGGCCAACACGCGGGTGATCAACGACATCATGACCGACAAAGAGGGCAAGGTCCTGGTGTTCACCCGGGAGGGCGCGGCCGACCGGCGGAACGGCATCGTCATCTGCACCCTGGAGGATCCGCTGCACCCCAAGGTCGCGGCCGAGTTCACCGAGGGCGTCACCGCCGGCGTTCACTCCGCGTTCATCTACTCCCAGCCGAAGTACGGCACCCAGGTCTATCTGACCAACGACGGCACGGGCGCGCTGCACGTCGTGGACATCACCGATCCGGCGCACCCCAAGGAAATGGGTCGCTGGAAGACGCCGCGGGCCGACTACGGCCGCTCCCTGCACGACATCGACGTGCAGGACGGGCTGGTGTACGCGAGCTGGTGGCACGATGGGATGGTGATCCTGGACGTGGGGAACGGCGTGAAGGGTGGGACGCCGTCGAGCCCGCAGCTCGTCTCCCAGTTCAAGTACGATCTCGACTCGCTCTACCGGCAGGTGGCGGAGACCGGCGGGCCGGGATTCATCCGCGGCACCCACACCGCCTGGCGGCACAAGAACTACGTGTTCGTGGCGGACGAGGTGTTCGGGATCGACGCGGGCAATGCGTTGTTCAAGGGTGAGCCGTCGCGCGCCTACGGCCGCCTCCACGTCCTCGACGTGAGCGACCTCGTGCATCCGAAGGAAGTCGCCTGGTACGAGCCCGAGTACGGCGGTGTGCACAACGTCTGGGTGGCCGGCGACACCCTGTACATGGGCGCCTACAACGCCGGCTTCCTGGCGTTCGACGTCTCGGGCGAGCTGCGCGGCGATCTCCGCGCGCAGGGCCGGATCATGGCGCAGGTCAGCACGACCGCGCCGGAGGGCTTCCTGCCCAACTCGCCCATGACCTGGGGCGTGGTGGTGAAGAACAACCTGGCCTACGTCAACGACTTCAACAACGGGCTCTTCATCGTGCGGCTCGAGCCGAAGCGGGAAGACCTGCGGCCCTCGGTCCCGTGAGGCTGACGCTGGCGCTCGCCGCGGGGCTGGCCGTGGTGGCCGCTCCCGCGCGCGGGCAGGACCGCCCGGCCCGAGACTACTTCGCCTGGGTCGCGTCCGAGGCGGTGGATCGAATCCAGCTCGTGCGGTTCGGGCCGGCCGGGCTCGCGCTCGATCACGCGTTCACCATCGGCATCCTTCCCACGGATCCCGACGGCCCGCACGGCCTCGGCGTGGCGCCCGACGGGAAACACGTGTTCATCTCGACGGGCCACGGCACGCCGTTCGGATCGCTGTGGAAGTACACCGCCACCGGCGACACGCTCGAGGGACGGGTCGAGCTGGGATCGTTCCCGGCGACCCTGCAGGTCTCGCCCGACGGCTACCTGGCCTACGTGGTGAACTTCAACCTGCACGGCGACATGGTCCCCTCCTCCGTCTCCGTGGTGGCGACCGACGAGATGCTGGAGGTCGCGCGTATTCCCACCTGCGTCATGCCGCACGGCTCCCGGCTCAACACCCAGGGCACCCGGCACTACTCGGCGTGCATGATGGACGATCTGCTGGTCGAGATCGATACGCGTGCGCTCGCCGTGTCGCGCACGTTCCTGTTGCGGAAGGGTGAAGAGCGTGGCATGACCGGCCGGCTCGTGGCCGCGACGAACAGTGACGCGGCAGCGCGGGGTGGCCACGACACGGGCGGCCACGGCATGGAACCGCCCAAGCCGGGCAACGTGAGCTGCTCGCCCACCTGGGCCCAGCCGACGCCCGACGGCCGGCGCGTGTTCGTGGCCTGCAACAAGGCCAACGAGATCGCGGAGATCGACGTCGCCGGATGGACGCTCACGCGCCGGATCCCCGCGGGCGACGGGGTCTACAACCTCGCCGTCACCCACGATGGGCGGTTGCTGGTGGCCACGAACAAGCGCGGCCAGTCGGTCTCGGTCTTCGACGCGGCGAGCGGGAAGGAGCTCAAGCGACTGCCGACCGCGCGGAAGGTCGTGCACGGCGTGGCCATCACGGCGGACGACCGGTACGCGTTCGTGTCGGTAGAGGGGGTGGGGTCGCAGCCGGGCACGGTGGAGGTCATCGACCTGCGGGCCCTGGCGACCGTCGGCACCGTCGACGTCGGCCCGATGGCCGGCGGGATCGACGTCTGGAAGTAGGCCCGCCTAGGCCGCCTTCGCCTCGCGAGCCGTGCGGGCCAGCGACAGCACGACCGCGCCGGCTAGCATCAGGATGATGACTCCGAGGCTCACCAGGATCGGGACGTGCAACCAGGCGCTCAGCGCCATCTTCCCGCCCACGAAGACCAGAATCAGCGCCACGCCCGGCTTGAGGTAGGCGAACCGGTCCATCATCCCAGCCACCACGAAGAACAGCGCCCGCAGGCCGAGGATCGCGAACACGTTCGAGCTGTAGACCAGGAACGGATCCCGCGTGATGGCGAAGATCGCGGGAATGCTGTCGATCGCGAAGACGAGGTCGGACCATTCGACCACCAGCAGGACCAGCAGGAGCGGCGTGGCGAGCCGCCGGCCGGTCCCCGTCTGGCAGAAGAAATGACTGCCGTCGTAGGACTGTGAGAACGGCAGCACCCGCCGCGCGAGCCGCACCACGGGGTTCTTCTCCAGATCGACCCGCTCGTCGTCCCGCTGGAACAGCATCCGCAGGCCGGTCAGGATCAGGATCCCGCCGAAGACGTAGATGATCCATTCGAACCGCGCGAGCAGCAGCGCGCCCAGCAGGATCATCACCAGGCGCATGACGATCGCGCCGAGGATGCCCCACTTGAGCACCTTCGGCTGGGCCGCCGCCGGCACGCCGAAGTAATTGAAGATCAGGATGAAGACGAAGAGGTTGTCGACGCTGAGGGAAAGCTCGATGAGGTAGCCGGTGAAGTACTCGAGCGCGTGGGTCCCCCCCTCCCGCCACCAGAGGAACAGCCCGAACCCCAACGCGAAGGCGATGAGCCCGCCACTCCAGCTCAGCGCCTCCTTGAACGACAGCACGTGGGACCGGCGGTTGAGCACTCCCAGGTCGAGAACCAGGAGGGCGACGACCAGCCCGGTGAAGCCCAGCCAGACGGCCAGGCTGTGCTGTCCCACCTAACGGCCCACAGCCATCGCTTCGAGCCGAGCCACTCGCTCCTCTGTCGGCGGGTGGGTGCTGAACAGCCGCATGACCCCGCCGCCGTGGGCCGCGAGCGGATTGACCTGCGCCAGAGGCGCCGCGGCCGGAGCCACGTTCATCGGGATCCGGTGGGCCAGGGCGTCCAGGCGCTTCAGCGCGTTGGCCAGCGGGATCGGTCGGCCCAGGATCTCGGCGCCCACCCGGTCGGCCTCGAACTCGCGCTGGCGCGAGACGGCGAACTGGATCAGCATGGCTCCGATGGGCGCGAGCAGGATGAGGCCCAGCTGCGCCAGCGGATGCCCGTCGTCGTCACCGCGGCCGGCGCCGAACATGATCAGGTAGGGCAGGTTGCTGATGGCGCCCGCGATACCCGCCGCCAGCGTGGTGATGAGCATGTCGCGGTTCTTGATGTGCGCCAGCTCGTGGGCGAGGACCCCTTCCAGCTCGTCCTGCGGCACGTACTTCAGGATGCCGGTCGTCACCGCTACCACCGCGTGCTCGGGGTTCCGGCCGGTGGCGAAGGCGTTCGGCTGCTCGTGCGGCGCGATCGCCACCACGGGCATGGGCAGACCGGCGCGCTGCCGCAGCCGGTCCACCATGCGGTACAGCTCGGGCGCCTCCGCTTCGGTCACCACGTGGGCCCCGTACATCCGGAGGACGAGGCGGTCCGAGAAGAAGTACATGATGAGGTTGAACGCGCTGCCGATGATCAGCGCGAATACCAGTCCCTGCGATCCGCCGAGGAGCTGGCCCGCGAGCAGGAAGAGACCCATCAGGCCGGCCATCAACACCAGGGTCTTGACGTTGTTCATGCATTCCTCCGTGGTACTGCCGTCACTGGGGCCTAACAAAAAGAGCGAGACCCCGTCCGCTCCGCTTTCGCGTGGACGAAGGTCTCGCTCTGGTGCGCGGGAGATCCCTGCCTCCCCGACCCCGGCTGAACCGTGCCCGAACGTGTCGGACAGTCTTGACGATCCAGTCGTCCGCCTGCAGGCGGATAAGCTACTCCCCTTCTTGAGCTGAGAAATGTAACGGGCTCCGGGGCCAGCGTCAATCGGGCTCGGGGCCCGGGGGACGGTTTGCTACAACCTCATTGGCCGTTTGACGGCAACGACTTACATGGTCATCAGTCGCGGCGGGCCGTGAAGGCGCCCACCGCACGAATCGCACGGTCTTCGGCGGCAGTCTCAACTGGATCTGCGGCTTGCTGCGGCGGCGAGGGACGAGGGGGTATCAGAACGGCGGCTCCTCCTGGTGCACCGGATCGTCGAGCATGATGGCCTGGACCGCGGCCCCTGCGGGAGTCTCGAATTGACCTTCGGGCACGATGAGCAGGGCGTTGGCCTGCACCATCGAGGTCAGGAGGCTCGAGCCCTGGGGTCCCGTCAGCCGTGCCTCCGGTCCCGCCGGCGTCTGGCGCACCATGGCCCGGAGGAAATGCTGGAGCCGCGGCTTCAGGCTGATGGACTCCTCCGCCCGGACCGGGACGGCGCGCCGGAACGGCGCCGTGTGGCCGCACATCTTCCGGATCGCCGGGCGGACGAAGAGCTCGAACGTGACCATCGTGCTCACGGGGTTGCCCGGCAGCCCGATCCACGGCGTGTCGCCGACCAGGCCGAATCCCACCGGCGCGCCCGGACGCATGCGCAATCGCCAGAACCGCTGCTCGGCGCCGAGCTCGTCGAGCACGCTACGTACGTAGTCGTGCTCGCCGACACTGATCCCGGCGCTGGTGACGAGGAGATCGCAGTCGAGGGCCCGGCCGAGATGCTCCCGCAGGCTCTCCGGCGTGTCCCGCGCGATGCCGAGGTTGACCGGCTCGCCCCCGGCCCGGCGCACCAGCGCGATCAGCGTGTGCGTGTTGCTGCTCGCGATCTTCCGCCCGCCCAGGATCTCTTCGGGCTGGTCCACGTCCACGACTTCGTCCCCGCTGCCCAGGATGGCCACCCGGGGCCGGCGATACACCAGGGGGTGCGCGACGGCGAGCGACGCCAGCATGCCGAGCGGCGCCGGCCCCAGCAGGGCGCCGGCCGAGAGCACTGTCGCGCCCCGGTGGACGTCCTCGCCCACGGCGCGGATGTTGACGCCCACGTCGCGGTCGCGGACGATGCTGACCGTCTCGGCGTCCTGGTCCGTGTCCTCCTGGCGGACGACGGTGTCGGCGCCCTCGGGCAGGGGCGCGCCAGTGAAGATGCGCGTCGCCTCGCCGGGGCCGAGCGCCCGTGTAGGGAATGCACCGGCGGGCACGTGCTCGACGACCCGCAGCCGCACGGGGCGCTCCGCCGAGGCGCCGCGCACGTCGGCACCGCGGGCCGCGTACCCGTCCATCGCGGAGTTGGCCCATGGGGGAATGTCGATCGGGCTCACGACGTCCTCGGCGAGCACGCTGTCCAGCGCGTCGTCGAGCGGAACTCGGAGGGCGGGCTGGCGGCGCACCTCCGCCAGGATGCGGCGCGCGGCATCGGCCGCCGCGAGCGGAGCGGTCGTGGCCGGCGCGCTCATGGGCCGATCGGCTGGGCGTGCTCGATCGTGAGGGTGGCGAGCAGCTGGAGCCACATCGTGTCCTGGAAGCGGATGACGCGGCAGCGGGTCTCGAAGTCGAGATCGTCGGTCACCACGGCCACCCAGCGGGCGGCGGTGGGCGAGTCCGGATCGTACAGCGGCGTCTGCGAGACGGACGGCCGGAACACTTCGATCTTGGGGATCGGCGCGTCCTTGAAGCCTTCGGCGAGAACGATGTCGCCGTCGGCCAGGTAGCGGCGCGCCAGGGCGAGGGGATCGTGCTCGTCGGCGGCGCGATCGAACACCACGCGCACGTCCGGGGCCGCGAGCACCACGCGATCCACATGGCCCTCGTGGTAGTGCCGGTAGCTGTCGGTGCCGGCCCGGTCCACGTCAGGGACGTGATGGGTGTGCTTGAGGGTCATCACGCGCCGGCCGCGGCGCGCCAGCTCGCTCGCGAGCGCGACGGTCAGCGTGGTCTTTCCGGCGTTCTTCCGGCCGACGATGGAGAGGATGCGTGTCGACGCCACAGTCCGTCCGCGCGTGCGAGATCGTCCGCGGTGTTGACGTTGAAGAACAGCAGCTCCGGATCCCCGAAGCCCCGAACCTCGGACAGAGGGAGGATACCGAGAGAAATGCGCGGGTGGAAGCCGAGGGCGCGAAGATCCCCGCCGTCGATCGCGGCGGCGATGGCGTCCCGACACCCGGGGCCGTACACGGCACAGAGCGGCTCGAGGCCGCGCCGGCCGCCGCTCTCGGCCAGCACCGCGTCGTACGACCCCAGTCGGTCCGCGAGCGCTCGAAGCAGCGGCGCCGAGAGGAACGGCATGTCCCAGGCGACGCACACGACCGGCGCCGGCGCCTCGACGACCGCGGTGTAGATCCCGCCCAGGGAACCGGTCCCGGGCCGCACGTCCGGGACGACCCGGAGATCGGGCCGCCAGCCGGCCGCGTCGGGAGCGTTGGCTACCAGCAGCGGCGGCTCACCGAGCGCCTCGGTCAGCACGCCCACCAGCCGGTCCAGGATCCGTACCCCGCCGACCGTCTCGAGGCCCTTGGGCCGGCGGTCGAACCGGGTCGCCCCGCCGCCCGCCAGCACGGCGCCCCGGACGCGCAGTTCGCTCAGTAGCGCCTCCCGCGGTGCCGCTCGAGCACCACGTCGAGGCCGATCAGGATGCTGAACAGGTGCTTGTAGACCGTCTTGTTCGGCGGCACGCCGCCGATCAGGTCTACGGGCCCGGTCACCTCTTGCACCCCGACGATGTTATCGCGGACCTCCCAGCGGATCTGGTAGGCCGGGCTCGTCGCGATGGTCGACCCGACGCCGAGCTCGAACGCCGGCCGCAGGCGGGTGCCGGGGTTGTCGTCGTCGTAGATCACGAGGACCGAGCCGCGGTTGGTCTGCCCGGTGAGCGAGATCGGGCTCTGGTTGTTGATCAACACGCCGACGGTGCCGCGGATGAACGGCGAGAAAAACTCGCGCGCGGCGAACCGGTAGATCCCGCCCACCGACGCGGCCACCGCCGCGGCGGAACGGTCCCGCTCATCGATGAACGTGCAGCGCTCGATGTTGTCCGTGTAGTTGGGCGTGCCGAGGATCTGGCACGAATCGTCGTATCCCAGTCCAATGAGGAAGGCCTCGCCGGTGAGACCGAAGCTCTGGCCCTTGTAGTACGTGGCCGAGAAGGCCGCCCCGATCGTCCGCTTGATGCTCCGGGTGAGGAAGAAGTGGTCCGGCGGCAGGGGGCCGCCGATGTCCATGAGCTGATCGTCCACCGTCCACAAGCCCGAGCCGTCGATATAGGCGCCCGACACGGTGAAGACCAGCTGCGGCCGGTCGCGCGTGCGCTGGGCGGCCACGGGGGACCACAGCGTCGCCAGCAGCGCCATGGCCGCGGCAGCCTCTCTCACTCGCATCAGTCCCCCAGGAAGTGGTGTTCCACCGCCAGACAGCGGTCCATCACGACGGCGATCCCCTCCTGCTCGAGCCGCCGTGCGGTCGGCTCGTGCCGGATCCCCATCTGCATCCACACCAGCCGCGGCCGGACCGTGAGCAGGTCGTCGAGCAGCGCGGGCACGAATTCCGACCGGCGGAAGACGTTCACGATGTCGATCGGACCGCTCGCGGCCGCGGCGCGCAGGTTCGGCTGCACCGGCTCGCCCAGGATGATGGTGCCGGTCGGCCGCACCGGAACGATGGTGTAGCCCGCGCGCTGGAGATAACTGGCGACCCCATGGCTCGGCCGCTCGGGCTTGGGGCTGAGGCCGACCACGGCGATCCGGTGGGAGGTCCGCAGGATCTCACGCACGCGCGCGGGCTCGGGCGTCATCAGCGGACCCGCGGCCGGCGAGGCGGCTCGGTCAGTCCGGTCGTTGGGACGGTGCCGTCAGGAACGTGGAGACGGTGACGCGGCCCGAGCGGCACACAGCGGCCGCCCGGCTCAGGGTCCGCCGGTGCAGTCGCCATAGAGGGTGGGGTCCTCCAGGATACGGACGCGTTCGAGCATGACGCCGGCAGGAAGGCGGGCCGCCACCCGGGTGAAGACGTAGGCGGCGATCGCCTCGCAGGTCGGCAGCGTCCGGCCGTAGGCGAACTCCGGCACATCGAGGTTGAGATGCTTCCCGTCGAACGGCATGACCACCTCGTCGTGGAGGACCCGGTCGAGCTCGACCAGGTCCATCACCATGCCGCGCGATGCCGCGATGGGACCGGCGACCGTCACCACGCAGCGATAGTCATGCGCGTGCCCGGGCGGCTCGGACAACGGACCGAACGCCTCCCGATTCCGGGCCTCGGACCAGTCGGGGCGGAAGAACCGGTGCAGGGCGCGGAACGGAACCTCGCGGGAGAGGGACGTGGCCATCCGTCAAAGGTGGAATGAGAAGGCGAGCCCGACCGAGAACAGGGAGCTGGTGGTCCACTCGCTGACATTGCCGTCCTTGATCACCGCGTTGGAGTTTAGGGGCGGGTTTCCCGGCTCGAGCGGGGGTTCCTGCTCGAAGGTCGGGGGATACGTGAGCTTGAGAAAGACGGCGCGGGCCTCCGCCCGGAGCGAGAGACGGTCGGTGACGAACACGCGAACCCCGCCGTAGGGCGCGAGGTACACCTTGTGGCCCACCTCGAACCCACTGGTGTCCTCGGGTGTGGCGCTGGGGAAGGTGAGGCCCACACCCGCGCCGATGAACGGCGCCAGCCGATTCCAGCGCTTGCCACCGGTGACGTTGAATTGAAGGTTGACCTCGCCGAAGGTGACACTCTGGTCCACGGGACCCGACACCCGGTTGACCAGCTCGACGAAGGGATCGACGATCAGGCGCGTCAGCGTCCCGTGGAGCACGCCCAGCCCGAACTGGACCGGCGACCCGGTCCGGATGTCGTAGCGCAGACCGTAGAGCTGGCCGTCGTGAGGGGCGATCCCGAACCGCCCGCCGTCGCCGCCGTACTGGCCGAAGATGGCGGTGATCGCATGGTGCTTGGGAATATCCCGATAAGGCGAGGACTCGGGACGGTAGCCGACCTGCGCCACGAGAGGAGCGGCCGCGAAGGTCGCCCACGCGCCCAGCGCGAGCAGCGCGAGCAGCGCGAGCAGCGTGGGCGCGGACGGCGCGAAGCGCCCCCACCGCCCGCGCCTCCGGCGGCGAACGCCGCTCCTGCTCCCGCCACCGCTCTCCCCCATGAACGCCCCCACGCTGTAGTCACGGATCACGTCAGCAGTCCCTCAGGCTTCGCCCGGTCATCTCGGCGGGCGCCTCGATGCGGAGCAGCTGGAGCACGGTCGGGGCCACGTCGCGGAGCGAGCCGCCCCGACGAAGCGTCTCCGTCGAGGCGCGGACCGCCACGAACGGGACCGGATTGGTGGTGTGCGCGGTGTGCACGCCGCCGGTCACCGGATCCACCATCATCTCGCAGTTCCCGTGATCAGCGGTGATGAGGACGCTCGCGCCGGCCCGGTCCGCACTGGTGAGGATCCGCTGGAGGCAGGCGTCCACCGTCTCGACCGCCTTCACCACCGCCGGCAGCACGCCGGTGTGGCCCACCATGTCCGCGTTGGCGTAGTTGCACAGGATGAAGTCGTGCGCACCCGTCTCGATCGTTCGGCAGAGCGCGTCGGTGATGCCGTAGGCGCTCATCTCGGGGGCGAGGTCGTACGTGGCGACCCGCTGCGACGGGATCAGGCACCGCTCTTCGCCCGGGTACGGCGGCTCGTAGCCGCCGTTGAAGAAGTAGGTCACGTGGGGATACTTCTCGGTCTCCGCCGTCCGAAACTGGCTGCGTCCCTGGTCCGCCAGCACTTCGGCCAGGATCCGCGCCAGGCTGAACGGCGGGAATGCCTGCGGCAGCGGAAACGTCTGGTCGTACTGCGTCATGGTGACGCACGACAGGTCGGGGCGGTCGCCGAGGTCGAAGGCGTCGAAGTCGTCGAGCGCCAGCGCGGCGACGATCTGCCGCATGCGGTCGCTGCGGTAGTTGTAGAACAGCACGCCGTCGCCCTCCCGCATCGTCGCGACGGGGACGCCGTTCCGGTGATGGACCAGCGGCCGGATGAACTCGTCGGTCTCGCCGCGCTGGTAGGCGGCCTGCACGGCCATCACCGGGTGCTCGACCGGCGTCCCGATCCCGTGGACCATCGCGTCGTAGGCCAGCCGCGTGCGCTCCCAGCGCCGGTCCCGGTCCATGCCGAAGTAGCGGCCGGTGAGCGAGGCGATGTCGACCCGCGTGCCCGCGATCCGGCGCATGTCGATGAGGAGGGTACGGACGACCTCCGCCCCGAGGGTCGGGGCGGAGTCGCGCCCGTCGAGGAAGCCATGGATGGCGATGGCCGGAACCCGGTGGCGGACGCCCAGCTCCACGCACGCCAGCAGGTGCCGGTCCAGTGCGTGGACGCCGCCCGGGCCGAGCAGGCCGACGAGGTGAAGCGTCCCCCCGGTCTGGCGGAGGTGGGTGCACAGCTCGACCAAGGGTGGAAGCTGGTAGAACTCCCCGCTCTGGATGCTCTGGGAGATCCGCACGAGGTCCTGCGGCACGACCCGGCCGGCCCCCAGGTTCAGGTGGCCGACCTCGCTGTTTCCCATCTGGCCTTCGGGCAGTCCGACGGCGAGCCCGCTGGCGTCCAGCAGCGTCCGAGGGTACGAGTCCCAGAGCCGGTGCCAGACCGGGGTATTGGCGAGCTCGATCGCGTTCCCGTCACGCTCGACCCGGTAGCCCCAGCCGTCCAACACGACCAGAACCACCCGGTTGCGGGCGCTGCCGTTTGACATGAGTCTCCGCGTGTTCTACAATGCCAGACTGTGAGTTACGCGCCGCAATCTAGTCCGGGCCTGCTTCACCTACCAGCCTGCGCGCTCGTCGCCTGCTTCGCGCTCGCCACCCCCGTGGCGGCCCAGGAAGAGGCCGCGATCAAGGCACCCGCCAGCCTGCACAAGGAGCCCGAAGGCGTGCCACTGGTGAGCCTTCCGGTCGGCGCGCCGGTCGAGACCGGCGAGGTCAAGGGAGGGTGGAACGAGGCGACGGTCGAAGGCTGGATCTACACCACCTCGACCGAGCGCACCCGGCGCGACGGGTTCGACCTGGTCGTGACCCCGGATGACGGGGAGAACCTCCGCCGCACCCCCAACGGCGAGGTGGTTGGCCGGGTACGGGAGGGGACGTTGCTGGAGCGGGTCGGGGCGCGGGGACGGTGGACCAAGGTCCGGCGGCACGGCTGGATCCCGCGGAAAGCCATCGCCACGCCGCCCGCGCGCCAGGCACCCGCCCAGACGGTTCGGCTCGCGGACTCGGCCACCCAGGTTCAGGGGCCCGCCCCAGCTCAGGGATCGGGCCAGACCAAGCCCCGTGGCCCCGCGGCACCGCGCAACGTCTCCCCAGCGGCGCCAGAGGCGGTCGAGCGCGTGCAAACGGGCCGCCAGACACCGCTCGCCGCATCGCCCGAGGGCGGCACGCTGGGGGTCGTCCAGGAAGGCGTCCCCGCACGGGTGGTGGCCCGCTCGGGCGACCAGGTCAAGGTGGCGATCGAGGGCTGGATTCCGGCCGACGCGGTCGCCCCCACCGACTCGGGTGCGATGGTCGGGGTGACGGCTGAGGAGGTGCGGGCCGCCCCCGACCGATTCGTCGGGCAGACGGTCGAATGGCGGCTCCAGGTGATCGCGGTCAAGACGGCCGACGAGCTTCGCGCGGAGATGGCCCCTGGCCAGCCGTACCTGTTCACGCGCGGTCCGCTGCCCGAGCCCGGATTCGTCTACGTGAGCATCCCGTCGGCGCGGGTCGCCGAGTTCGAGGCGCTGCCGGCGCTCGCAGGAGCTGGTGCTTCGAGTGTCGATCCGGGCGGCCCGCACGAAGTTTCTGACCACGCCGGTCGTCGAGCTGGTATCCGTCGTCTCGGGCATGGACGGAAGGTAGGGCACTGATGAACGATCTCCTGAAGCAGCGGATCGGCCGGTTGCTCGACGCGCTCAGCGACGAGCGCGGCTACCAGATTCTCGACTATATCGAGTTCCTCGACAGCAAGTACGCCGAGCGCGGCCGCCCGGGCGGCATCCTCGCCAAGATCACCGAGACGGTCGAGGACACGATGCGGGCCGGCAAGCTGCCGATCCAGGCGATCAGCGGCACCATGGGCATCATGGACAGTGCCGCGAAGGTGATGAAGGGACTCGCCGCCGCGGGTCAGGCGGTCGTGGACGAGGCGGTGAAGGCGGCGGAAACGGCGACGGTGCCCGAGCGCCCTGCGCCGCCCGCCGAGCTCCCGAAGCCGGAGTCGAACACCGGCAGCTGATCAGGCGTGACCCTTCCCACAACCCAGGCAGGTCACTGGCCGTTTCTACCGAGACCATCGGCGAGCACCCGCCACCAGCACGCCCCCGACGGAGTTCATCCGGGGCATCGGCCCACTCGCGGCGATCTCGCTCGTCGTCGGGTCGATGATCGGCTCGGGGATCTTCATCGTCTCCGCGGACATCGGCCGGCAGGTGTCGGCGTGGGGACCGGGCGCCCTGCTGGTCGTCTGGATCGTCACCGGCGCCATGACCGTCACCGGCGCGCTGGCCTACGCCGAGCTCGCGGCGATGATGCCGAAGGCCGGCGGCCAGTACGTCTTCCTGCGGGAAGGGCTCTCGCCGCTGGCGGGCTTCCTCTACGGCTGGACGCTGTTCGCGGTCATCCAGACCGGCACCATCGCCGCGGTCGCGGTGGCGTTCGCCAAGTTCCTGGGCGTCCTGGTGCCCGCCGTCAGGCCCGACGTGTTCCTGCCGCTCGGTCAGCTCCGGCTGCCCGGCGCCGCCGACGCCGATCCAGCTCGGGCTCTCGCCTCAGCGGGTGGTGGCGATCGCTGATGATCGCGGTCCTGACCGCGACTAACATGCTGCGGCGTCACACTCGGCGCGGCCGATCCAGACGGTGTTCAGCGTCGCCAAGGTCGGCGCCTCGCGCGCGCTGGTGCTGCTCGGTCTCACGATGTTTCGGCAGCCGGAGATCGCGGCTGCGAACTTCGCCGAGCTTCTGGGGGACCGGGCGACTGGTCGCTCGCGGTGCTCCCGGTGCTCGGCGCCGCCATGGTCGGGCTCGCTGTTCTCGAGCGACGCCTGGAACAACGTCACCTTCGCGGCGGCCGAGGTGCAGAACCCGACCCGAAACCTGCCGCTCGCTCTCGGCGGTCGGGACCGGCACGGTGAGCCTGCTCTACGTCCTCGCCAACGTCGCCTACCTCAACGTGCTGCCGTTCGACGGCGACCCGAACGGCGTCGACGTGCTCGCCCGCGGCCTCCAGCACGCCGCGCAGGATCGGGTCGGTACCGCGGCGATCGAGGTCGTGCTCGGCGCCGGCGCGCGCGACGCGTCATGGCGGTCGCGATCCTGCTCTCGACCTTCGGCTGCAACAACGGGCTCATTCTCGTCCGGTCCGCGGGTCTACTACGCGATGGCGCGCGACGGGCTCTTCTTCCGAACGCGCGGGCACGCTGCACCCGACCTACCGCACCCCCGTCTTCGGGCTGGTGAGCGCAGGCGCGTCTGGGCGATGCGTGCTCTGCATCAGCGGCACCTACAGCCAGCTCCTGGACTACGTGATCTTTGCGCGCCGTCGTGTTCTACTTCCTGACGACGCTGGCGCTGTTTCGCCTTCGGCGCACCCGGCCGGATCTGCCGCGCCCGGTGCAAGGCCTTCGGCTATCCGGTGCTGCCCGCGCTGTACCTGCTGGCAACGCCGTCGCTGATGGTGATTCTGCTGGTCGAGAAGCCGCTCTTCACCTGGCCGGGCTGCTGATCGTGGCGCAGCGGCATTCCGGTCTATCTGCTCGTGGCGCGGGGCGCACGTAGGCCGGATCGCTTGATTTCGCGGGCCGTCGCCCTACACTATCGCGATGGAACCGCCCTTTCCGGCCTACCGACCGCCCTGCCGGGGCCAGCGTGGGCCGTCGTGTATGGAGCGACACCGCGCGCGCCCATCGGACCACGAGCGCATGAGCGTCATTCGTCCCAAGCCCGGCCTCACCTTCGACGACGTTCTGCTGGTGCCGCGATATTCGGCCGTTCACCCGCGCGAGGTATCGACCGCAGCCGTCTCACCCGCACGATCTCCCTCAACATTCCGCTCGTCTCCGCCGCCATGGACACCGTCACCGAGGCCGATATGGCCATCGCGATGGCGCGGGCCGGCGGCATCGGCGTGCTGCACAAGAACATGACCGTCGAGCGCCAGGCCGCGGAGGTGGACAGGGTCAAGCGCAGCGAGAGCGGGATGATCCTGAACCCGATCACGCTGGGGCCCGACCGGCCGCTGCGCGAAGCCTACCAGCTCATGCGGCGGTTCAAGATCTCCGGCGTGCCGATCGTGGATCGGGCAGGGCAGGCTGATCGGGATCATCACCAATCGCGATCTCCAGTTCGAGCGCAACCTCGACCAGCCGATCAGCGAGGCGATGACCAAGGACAACCTGGTCACCGCCCCGGTCGGCACCAGCCTGGACGAGGCCGAGCGGATTCTGGCCAAGCACCGGATCGAGAAGCTGCCGGTGGTGGACGCCGGCAGGGTGTGCTCAAGGGCCTCATCACGGTCAAGGACATCTTCAAGCGCCGCGAGCATCCCAACGCCAACAAGGATCAGCACGGGCGGCTTCGGGTGGCCGCCGCGGTCGGCGGCGGGCAGGACGCGAGCGAACGGGCGCGCCGCCTGGTCGACTGCCGGCGTCGACGTGCTGGTGGTCGATTCGGCGCACGGCCACAGCGAGGGCGTGCTCGAGCACCGTGAGCCAGCTGCGCGAGGCCTTCCCCGACGTCCAGCTCATCGCCGGCAACGTCGCCACCGAGGCGGGCGCGCGGGAGCTGGTGCGGCGCGGCGTCGACGCGGTGAAGGTCGGCATCGGCCCCGGGAGCATCTGCACCACGCGGGTCGTGACCGGCGTGGGCGTTCCCCAGATCACGGCGATCGATGGACGCGGTCCGCGGCGCCGGACGACGTGCCGATCATCGCCGACGGCGGTATCAAGTACTCGGGCGACGTGGTGAAGGCACTCGCCGCCGGGCGCGTCCTCGGTCATGATGGGCTCGATGCTCGCCGGCACCGAGGAGAGTCCCGGCGAGTCGGTGCTCGCCGAGGGACGTCGCTTCAAGATGATCCGCGGCATGGGCAGCCTCTCCGCCATGCAGGACGGCTCCGCCGACCGCTACTTCCAGGAAGGGGAGATGGCGTCCTCCAAGCTCGTGCCGGAAGGCATCGAGGGCCGAGTGCCTTACAAGGGTCCCGTGGCGGACGTGCTGTATCAGATGGTGGGTGGGCTCCGTAGCGGCATGGGATACTGCGGGGTCTCGTCCATCCCGCAGCTGCAGTGCGACGTCGAGATGATGCAGATCACCTCCGCCGGGCTGCGCGAGTCGCACCCGCACGACGTGACGATCACGCGGGAAGCGCCGAACTACAGCGCGTAGGAGCCGGCCGGTCCCCGAGCGGGATCGGGCCGGAGCAGTGTCGGTAGGGCGGAGACCCGGTCTCCCTGGGGGATCAGCCGCCGGCCGACGCAGGTCGCAGGTCGGCGCCGCCCGTCCGGTGCGGCGCTTCTTTCCTCTTCGAGGATCAGTCTATGAGCTTGTGGGCGACGAAGTCCGTCGCGGCGCTGCGCGCCGAGGCGGACGCGACCGGCGAACGGTCCCTCAAACGCACCCTGGGGGCGTTGAACCTGACGATGCTGGGCATCGGCGCGATCATCGGCGCGGGCATCTTCGTGCTGACCGGGCTCGCGGCCGCCCTGCATGCGGGGCCGGCCGTGCCCCTCTCGTTCGTGGTCGCGGCGGTGGCCTGCGGCCTCGCCGGCCTGTGCTACGCCGAGATGGCGAGTGCCGTTCCCGTGGCGGGCAGCGCCTACACGTACTCGTACGCGACGATGGGCGAGTTCGTCGCCTGGATCATCGGCTGGGACCTGGTGCTCGAGTACGCGATGGGCGCGGCCACGGTGGGGGTCGGCTGGTCCGGGCTACTTCGTGAGCATGCTCGATTACTTCGGCATCCACTTGCCCGCGGCCATCACTTCCGCGCCACTCCGCTTCTGCAGCGCCGCCGATGTCGCCAACGCGGTCACCGCCTGCGTGCATCCGGGCTGGAATCCGACCGGCTCGCTGTTCAACCTGCCGGCCATGGTCATCGTGCTCCTCGCGACCTACATCCTGGTTGTCGGCATCGAGGAGTCGGCCAAGGTCAACAACCTGATCGTCATCCTCAAGATCGCGGTGGTGCTGCTGTTCATCCTGTTCGGCTTCCGCTACGTCAATCCGGACAACTGGCACCCGTTCATCCCGCCCAACACCGGCACCTTCGGCGAGTACGGCTGGAGCGGCGTGTTCCGGGGCGCGGGCCTGATCTTCTTCGCGTACATCGGCTTCGACGCGGTGAGCACGGCCGCGCAGGAGGCGCGGAATCCGCAGCAGGACATGCCGATCGGCATCCTCGGCTCGCTCGTCATCTGCACCATCCTCTACATCCTCGTCTCGCTCACGCTCACCGGCCTGGTCCGGTACGACCGGCTCAACGTCGCGCACCCGGTCGCCTACGCGGTGGAGCAGATCCCGCAGCTGAGCTGGCTCCGACCGCTGATCACCATCGGCGCCGTCGCTCGGCCTCGGGTCGGTGGTGCTGGTGATGCTGCTCGGCCAGAGCCGGGTGTTCTACTCGATGTCGCGCGACGGGCTCATCGGGCCGTGGGCCGGCAAGGTCCATCCCCGGTACCGGACGCCCTACCTCAGCACCATCTACGTCGGCATCATCGTCGCCATCATCACCGGCACCTTCCCGATCCAGATCCTGGGCGAGCTGGTGAACATCGGGACGCTGCTCGCCTTCGTGCTCGTGTGCGCCGGCGTGTGGATTCTCCGCCGGACCCGTCCCGACCTCGAGCGGCCGTTCCGGACGCCGCTCGTGCCGGTCGTCCCGATTCTCGGCATGCTGGCCTGTTTCGGCCTCATGGCCACACTGCCGGGGGACACCTGGATCCGGCTGTTCGTCTGGCTGGTGATCGGGTTCGTCATCTACTTCGGCTATGGCCGCAAGCACAGCGTGCTGCAGGCGGAACGCAGCCGCGAACCGCAGCGTGATCGGAGCTCCGTATGAGCCTCTTCCGGCGCAAGGACATCTCCGCCCTCCAGGCCGAAGTCAGCTCGGACGAGAGCCTGAAGCGGGCGCTCGGCGCCCTGAACCTCGTCACCCTGGGCATCGGCGCCATCATCGGCGCCGGCATCTTCGTGCTCACGGGGCAGGCCGCCGCCAACTACGCGGGCCCGGCCATCGTCTACTCGTTCATTCTGGCGGGCACCGCCTGCGCCCTCGCCGGGCTGTGCTACGCCGAGTTCGCGGCGATGATCCCGATCGCGGGGTCGGCCTACACCTACGGGTACGCCACGCTGGGCGAGTTCGTCGCGTGGATCATCGGCTGGGACCTCATCCTCGAGTATCTGTTCGCCGCCTCGCACCGTGGCGGTCGGGTGGTCGGGGTACGTGGTGTCGCTTCCTCAAGGATCTCGGCATCAATATTCCAGCGCAGTACACCTCGGCGCCCTACACGCACACGGCGCCAGCCGACGCCGGGCTCAACGTCTGGCGGCTGTTCACCGAGGGCTGGTCGAGCACGGGCGCGGTGCTCAACGTGCCGGCGATGATCATCGTGGCGCTGATCACGATCCTGCTGATCATCGGGATCTCGGAGTCGGCCAGCTTCAACAACGTGATCGTCATCATCAAGCTGACGGTCGTGTTCCTGTTCATCGGCTTCGGCATCGCTTACATCAACCGCGAGAACTGGGAGCCGTTCGTGCCGCCGCCGGCCGGTCCCGGCAAGTACGGCTGGGACGGGATCCTGCGCGGGGCGGGGGTGATCTTCTTCGCGTACATAGGATTCGACGCGGTATCCACGGCGGCCCAGGAGACCAAGAATCCGAAGCGCGACATGCCGATCGGCATCCTAGGCTCGCTCGCCGTCTGCACCGTGCTCTATATCGCCGTCGCCCTGGTGCTCACCGGGATCGTCAAGTACACCCAGCTCAACGTGCCCGATCCGATCGCCGTCGGCATCAACGCGGCCGGCCCGGGCCTCGCGTGGCTCCGCCCCATCGTGAAGATCGGCGCCATCGCCGGCTTGAGCTCGGTCATCCTGGTGATGTTGCTCGGCCAGCCGCGCATCTTCTACACGATGTCGAAGGACGGGCTGCTGCCGCCCATCTTCAGCCGGGTGCACCCGCGGTTCCGCACGCCGTACGTCGCGAGCCTTCTCACCGGCGTGGCGGCGATGATCTTCGCCGGCCTGCTTCCGATCGGTCTGCTCGGCGAGCTGGTCTCGATCGGCACGCTGCTCGCATTCGCGATCGTCTGCGCCGGCGTGCTCGTGCTCCGCTACACCGATCCCGACCGGCCGCGCCCGTTCCGCACGCCGTTCGTGCCCGCGGTGCCCGTCCTCGGCATCCTGGCGTGCTCTTACCTGATGTATGGGTTGCCGGTAGATACCTGGGCCCGGCTGGTGATCTGGATGGCGCTCGGGCTGGTCATCTACTTCGCCTATGGACGACGGCACTCAAAGGTCCAGACGGGGAGGTAGGGCGGGCGGGCAGGCGGGCAGGCGGTCGCTGAAGTGGCGATGGCGATCAAGCGACGCAAGTCCGTCAATGTCGAGCGCAGCGAGGGATCTTCCGCCCAACGAGTTTCCGGGTCGGTAGATCCCTCGCGGTGCACTGGATGACGATGTTTCGTTTGGCGACCTTGGCACCGCCCGCCCGCCCGCCCGCCCGCCCGCCCGCCCGCCCGCCCGCCCGCCCGCCCGCCCGGCCGCCCGACCGCCCGACCGCCCGACCGCCCGACCGCCCAATTATGTTCCCCGCATGTCGTTCTCGCTCGCCCCCGATCGGATCGCCGCCGCGCGGTCGCTGGCCGCGGCGCTCGTGCCGGGGCAGCGGGTTTGCCTCACAACCCACGTGAATCCGGACGGCGACGGACTCGGCAGCGAGGCCGGGCTGGCCCACCTGTTGCGCGACCGCGGGATCGAGGCGGTCATCACCAATCCCACGCCCACGCCCGCGCGGTTCGAGTTCCTGTTCGAGGACCTGCCCGGGGTGGATCGAACGAAGGAGGCGGTGCGCGAGCTCCGCCGGGCCGACACCATCGTCGTGCTCGACATCTCCGATCTGGGTCGGCTGGGCATGCTGAGCGAGACGGTGCGCACCCGGGGCGTTCCGGTGGCCTGCATCGACCACCACGTGAGCGAAGGCGTCCTGCCCGACGGGCCCCGCTACCTGGACCCGGGAGCGGCCGCCACGGGCGAGCTGATCTTCGAGCTGGCAGTGGCCAACGGCTGGACCCTCACCGAAGAGGCCGCGCGCGGTCTGTACGTCGCGATCCTCACCGACACCGGGGGCTTCCGGTTCAGCAACACCCGCCCCCGGACCCTGCGCGTCGCGGCCGAGCTGCTCGAGGCGGGCGTTGACCCCGAGCAGATTTATCTGGAGGTCTACGCCCGGGCGCCGGAAGGTCGCCCGCGGCTCTTCGCCGAGGCGCTGCAGACGCTGGTCGTTGAGCCGGACTCCGGTCTGGCGTGGGTGACGGTCCCGCCCGGCGCCATCGAACGGCTCGGCGTCTCGTCCGACGATCTCGAGGGGGTGGTGGAGTTCCCCCGCTCCATCGAGGGCGTTCGGATGGCGCTGCTTTTCCGCGAGGTCGAGCCAGGGGAGGGTGAAGGTGTCCCTCCGCTCGGTCGGCGACGTGGATGTCGCCGCGTTCGCCAAGCCGTTCGGCGGCGGCGGACACACCAAGGCCGCCGGCTTGGCGCTGCCCGGCTCGCTCGCCGATGTCCAGTCCGCCGTGCTCACCGCGGCGCGCGCCTATCTGGCGCAGGACGGGGACGACGGCCGCGGCCGTTGACCGCTCTTGAGCGGGTTCTATATTGCCGAGTGACACAGTAGGAATTGCGACACCGCCCTCGGAGCCCATGGATACCATCGACCGCATCGAGCAGACGCTCGACACTCTCCGTCCATACATCGCCTCCCACCGCGGCCACGTCGAAGTCGTGGACTTCGACGAGCGGGACGGCGTGTTGCTCGTGCGCCTGGGCGGCACCTGCCACGGGTGCGCGGCCTCGACGGTGACCCTGAAGCAGGGGATCGAGACCCGGCTCCGCGAGGCGGTGCCCGAGGTCAAGCACGTGGAGGCGGTGTAGTGGCGGACTCCCTGGAGGCCCGGGTCGTCGCGGCGCTCGCGGCGATCCGCAATCCACGGCTCGAGAACGACCTCCTTTCGGCCGGCATGGTCCGCGATCTCAGCGTAACCGACGTCGGCGCCGTGAGCTTCACCTTCCTGCTGGCCCCCGAGGATCCCGCCACGCTCGTCCGCCAGGCCCGCGCCGCGGTCCAGGGCGTCGAGGGCGTGCGGCGCGACGAGATCAAGATCACCGTCACCAACCCCTCCGGGCCCGCGCGCGTCACCCACGGCCCGCCGGGACCACCGGCGTCCGCCGCGCCGGCGCCGGCCGCGGTTCCCGCCGATCAGCCGGACCTGGGACGCATTCTCGCGGTGTCGTCGGGGAAGGGCGGCGTCGGCAAGTCGACGGTCGCGGTGAACCTGGCCGTCGCGCTGGCGCAGGACGGCGCCCGGGTCGGCGTGATGGACGCCGACATCTACGGGCCCAACATCCCGCGCATGTTCGGCGTGTTCGAGAAGCCGCCGGTCGTCGAACGGCAAGATCCAACCGCTCGAGGCCCACGGCGTCAAGCTGATGTCGCTCGGGTTTCTGGTCGAGCGCGACGCGCCCGCGATCTGGCGCGGGCCCATCATCATGAAGATCGTCACCCAGTTCCTGCGCGACGTGAACTGGGGCGAGCTCGACTACTTCATCGTCGATCTCCCCCCCGGCACCGGCGACGCGCAGCTCTCCCTGGTGCAGGCCACGCAGGTGACCGGGGCCGTCATCGTCACGACGCCGCAGGAAGTGGCGGTGGGCGACGCGCTCCGCGGGGCGAAGATGTTCGAGCGCGTGGGCGTCCCGGTGATCGGCGTCGTCGAGAACATGTCCGCCTTCACCGATCCGGAGACCGGCCGGCGGTTCGAGCTGTTCTCCTCCGGTGGCGGCCAGCGGCTCGCCGAGGAGATCGGCGTGCCGCTGCTCGGCAGCGTTCCGCTCCAGCCGCGTCTCGCCGAGCTGGCCGATGCCGGCCAGCCGATTCTCATCGCCAGCCCCGACAGCCCCGCCGCCACCAGCCTGCGCGACGTGGCCGAACAGCTCCGGCTCAAGACGGCGGGGCGTGGGGCCGCGCTTCCCATCCTGCGAAACTGAAGCCCCCGAAAAACCACAGCGTTGTTCTGCGTGTCCTTCGTCGCTCTGTGCTGAGCGGCGAGTGAGCCGGCCGCCCGCGCCAGTGACTCCGCCGCCGGCGCTGTACGCGGAGCAGCAGGACTGCTCGCCCCCCCTGGCGCCGCCCACCGCCGCCGGGATCGTGGATGGCCCCCTCCGTCCCGCCATTCTCCGGCTCGCGCTCCCCGCCGTCGGGACGACGCTGTTCCAGGTCCTGTTCAACGTCACCGACACCTTCTGGGTCGGCCGCATCCTCGGCGCGGACGCGCTCGCGGCCGTCTCGCTCGCCAGCTATGCCGTGTGGGTCATCGTCTCGATCGGGGAGCTGGTGGGCGTCGGGCTCACCGCCGTGGCCGCACGCCGGCACGGCGAGCAGGATCCGCTCAGCGCCGCACGGGCCACCGGCACCGCGCTGATCATGGCCCTCGCCCTCGGCGCTGTGGTCGCGGTCGGCGGCGTGCTGGCGCTGCCGGCCGTGTTCCGGCTCATGGGCGCCGGGGGCGAGGTGGTCGTGCTCGCGCGCGACTTCCTCGTGGTGCAGCTGGTCGGCGCGTTCCTGATCTACGGGTACTTCGTGGTGACCGCCGCCTTCCGGAGCGCCGGCGACACGCGGACGCCGTTTCTGTTGCTCGGCGCGTCCGTTCTGCTCAACCTGATCCTCGATCCGCTGCTCATTCTCGGGTGGGGTCCGCTGCCCACCCTGGGCGTCTACGGCGCCGCGCTCGCGACCGTCCTCACCCGCGGCCTCGGCTTCATCGTTGGCATCGAGCTTCTTCGCCGCCGCGGCGGCATCCGCCTCGGGCTCGACCTCCGCGTGGCGCGCACGATCGCGCGGATCGGCCTGCCGACTATGTTGACCGGCGTGCTGTTCAGCCTGATCTACATGCTTCTGGTGAGGGAGGTCGGCCGGTTCGGCACCCCCGCCATCGCGGCTCTTGGCGTGGGGCACAAGATCGAAGGCATCAGCTACATGGTCTGCATCGGCTTCGGCCTGGCGGCCGAGACGCTCGTCGGCCAGAACCTCGGCGCCGGGCGGCCTGAGCGGGCGCGGACCGCCGGCTGGCTGACCGCGCGCATCGCGTCCGTGCCGACGTGCGCGCTGGCGTTGGTCTTCCTGCTGGTGCCCGGCACCCTCGTGAGCATCTTTACCGACGATCCGGCGGTGATCCGTGATGGTTCGCTGTACCTGCGGGCCGCCGGCGTCGCGCAGTTCGGCATGGCGTTCGAGAATGTGCTCGAGGGCGCGCTCACCGGCGCCGGGTACACGCTCTACACCATGATCGCGGTCGTGGTGATCAGCGCGCTCCGCATTCCGCTCGCCGACGCCGTTGCCGGACCGTATGGCCTCGCCGGGATCTGGTGGATGCTCGCGCTGACCGCCATGGCGCGGGCCGCGGCGATGGCCTCGCTCTGGCAGTGGGGCCGCTGGGAGAAGGCTCGGGCGTGAGCCGTTACCTTTGGGCATGCCGTTGATCACCCTGCTGACCGATTTCGGCACGTCCGATTCGTACGTGGCGGAGATGAAGGGCGTCCTGCTGGGCCTCTGCCCCGGCGCCGTTCTGGTGGACATCACGCACGCGGTCCCACCGGGCGACGTCCGGGCCGGTGCCTACCTGCTCGGGCGAGCCTGGCATCGGTTCCCGGCCGGCACCACGCACCTCGCCGTCGTGGATCCCGGCGTCGGGACCGCGCGGACCGCCTTCGCGCTGGCCGCGCACGGGCACTGGTTCGTCGGCCCTGACAACGGAATCTTCACGTCGGTGCTGCACGACGCCGAAGTCGAGATCGTCGCGCTGGCGACGCCGCAGGGTGCGTCACCCACGTTCCATGGCCGCGACCTCTTCGCGCCGGCCGCGGCGGCCCTCGCCTGCGGCGCGCCGCTCCCGTCCCTGGGCGAGCCCTACCTGGGCATGCCGTCGCGTCTCACCTGGCGGGAACCGCACTACGAGGGCAAGTCCGTGGTGGGCGAGATTGTCTACGTCGACCGGTTCGGCACGCTGATCACCAACCTCACCACCGAGGTCGTCCCACCATACGCCGTGCTCGAGGTCGAGGACCTCGACATCGGCCCGCTGCGGCGCACGTTCGGCGACGTGCCGACCGGCGGGCTGCTCGCCTATGTCGGCTCGGGTGGAGCGGTGGAGATCGCGGTGCGGGACGGCTCCGCGGCGCGGCGGCTGGGACTCGGCGTCGGCGGCAGGATCAGGGCGCGGTTGGGCTGATCGCCGCCCCTAGGGCGACGACACCGTCGCTTCCGAGCTTGGTCGCCGCCCGAACCGGGTCACCAGTTGCCGGAAGACGCGGAACAGGTGCCAGATCAGCAGCAAGGCCAGCACGACGAGCACGACGACCACCCCGGCGGTGAGCAGCGGGTGCGTGGCCGCCAGCCACGAGAGGAACACCGCGATGGAGTCTTCGGCCAGGCTCAACGTCCAGTTGCTGACTGGCTCGGGACTGGTGTTGGCCGCGGCGCGGGTCGTGGCCTTCGCGCCGTGGGAGGTGAGGGCGACGCTGCCGGCGAGCAATGCCGCCCCGATCTTCCACTGCTCGGGCACACCGTTCGCGAACGCGCTGTAGGAGAGGAACGCCGCCGCCGGCGGCCGGATGAAGGTGTGAACCGCGTCCCAGACGCTGTCCACGTAGGGAATCTTGTCGGCGATGAACTCGATCGCGAAAAGCGCGATGGCGAGACCCAGGACCACCGGATGGGCCAGCACCTGGAGCGGCTCGGGTAGCTGAACGATGCCGAGCCGCTGGAACAGACCGGCCGCCGCGACGGTGGCGTAGAGGTTGAGTCCCGACGCGAACGAAGTGCCGAGCGCGAAGCCGAGGGTCTCGAGCGGCGACATGCCCGAAAGCTACTATTCCAGCCAGTCGATCGTTACCCCGCCCACGGCGGTCGTCACGTCGATGTCCAGGTGCCGCGCCGCCTGATCGTAGCCGGGCGAGAGATAGCTTCGACCCCGCCGCACCAGTCCCTGCGGCTCGAAGCTGGCGAGGAACTTGTCCAGCGTGACCCGCACGCCCACCTGGCGCGGCAGGCGCAGCGTCACCTCACCCAATGCCATACGCACCGACACTGCCGCGTTCGAGGTCCACGCGCCGCTGAAATCGAGCGTCACCCGTCCCATGCCGCCCTCGAACGCGATCCGGTCGCAGCGGCTGTTGCCCAGGCCGAGCACCGAGAGCTCGGCCGCGCCGGCGCTCAGCGCCGCGATCCGGCAGCGCGCGGCGTTCGGCTGGGAGAACCGGACGGTGGCGCGGCTGGCGCCGGCCTCGAGCTTGAGGTCCGTCACCCGGAGGCCGCCGAGCTCGAGGTCGCCGTCGACGGCGCCGAGCGCGACGGCCAGCGACAGGTCGCTCTTGGGGGAGAAGGTGACCGATGCCGTCTGGCGGAGCTGTCCCTTCGACCCCACGCGGAATCCACCCTCGCCCGAGGCCTGCAACCCGAGCGCCGCCCGCCCGCGCGCGGCGTCGAAGTCGCTCACGGGAACGTACCGCTCGCCGTCGTACAGGACGTCCATGCGGTAGAGCTCGCTCGGCCGGCCGGCCGCGAGCCGGAGCGCCCCGGCGGCGTAGTCCAGGCGCGCGTCGATCCGGGTCTCGCCGTGCCACTGGCGGTAGGTGCTGAAGGGCCGCATCGATTGCGCGGCCGCGCCCGACGCTCCGAGGCAGAGCATCAGGGCCGTGAGGATCGCCCGTCGCATCAGAGCCCTCGCGTGGGCGTCCGGTGCCCGGGGCGTTTCGCGGCGGTCACGCCGAACTGCGGTGTCGCCCAGAGGTATTCGTCGGTCAGCGCCTCGGGCGGAATCAACCGGCCGGCGAAGTTCTCCCGCAGGCCCGCCCGGCTCAGCAGCGCCGCGCCGAAGCCGGCCGTGGCGAGCAGCCAGGTCACCAGGATGGCGGCGCCGCGAATGAGGTCGCCGGCGATCGGCACCCAGCCGAACACCGACCAGGCCAGCCAGAACGCGGCCAGCCCGCCCAACCCCACGAGCAGATAGCGGTAGCTGTTGGGTGAGCCGATCATCACGCCGAGCGCGAGGCGGCGTCGCGTGTACGTCTCGCCCATCGCGTGCGCGACGGCCAGGTACCCGCCCACCGCGCCGATGACGACGAGCAGCACGTACACCACCACCGCGAACGGCAGCAGCACGATGCCGACCACGCTGAGGATCAACCCGACCACCAGCATGCCGAAGGTCGGCAGCAGCAGGAGCTGGCCGAGCAGCCCCGTGGCGAACGCGCGCCCGAACGAGTGCGATACCGTGTCGGATACCACTTCGAGGCTCGGCCGCCCGAACATCACGAGCCCGAATCCGAGCGCGCCGAGCGTGAGGAACACGCCCACCACCCCGGCCATCCTCCGGAACAAGGTGGCGACGGCGCCCGGCGCCGGCGGCTGGGTCTGCAGCGGCGCCTCGAGGATGGTGGACGACCGGAAGGTCCGCACTTCCCCGCCGATCTCGCCGCCCTCGTCGCGGACCTCGCCGCCGAAGGTCAGGATGTCGCCCGAGACCACGCCGCCCGGGTGCAGCACGACGTCGCCTTCGACCGTGACGAGGTTGCCGAGCAGCTTGCCGTAGACGTCGGCCGTGCCCTGCACCACGAGCAGGTGGCCGGGCATGCTCTCGGTGGAGCCGATGCTGAAATCGCCCAGGCGCGCGGTCCCGCCGGGCACGGTGACGCGCACCTCGCCCTTGTCGCGCCGGAGCGCCGCGCGGAGCTGCGATTCGATCACGGTGGGCTTGCTGAGATCGTTCAGGGAGACCGGCGGCTCGCCGGCCGGCGCGGGCGCGATGGCCTGGGGCGCGGGCCCGGGCCCTTGCCGATCGTCGGGTGCGCCGGGCTGGCCCCGTACCTCCGAAACGAGCGACCAGAAGCCGTGGACGAGCTCGACGGTGCGGGCGCCGGTCGGATCAGAGGGGCGCCCGGCGAACGCGGCGCGAGGCGTGAGGATCGTCGCGAGCGCCAGCGCGGCGACCAGCCGGCTAGACGCTCGCATGGGCCACCTGCTGCGTCGGCAGAGCCAGGAGGCGGCGGAACACCAGGATGCCGCCCACGTAGGCGAGCATCGCGAGCGCGGAGGCAAGCCCGAGGCGGCCGGGACTGGCCACCAGGCTTCGGAACCCGCTGAACCAGGGCTGTTCGATGAAGTTCGAGGCCACACCCCGGACACCGATCCACGCGGCCTGACCAGCTTGGGCGCTGAGCCAGCCGCCCAGAGCCGCCAGCGTCTCCTGATGGCCCAGCGTCCAGACGATGCTCCCGGCCATCGAGCCCAGCAGGGCGATCAGCAGGCTCGCCGCGATGGCGGTGTTGCGGCGGGTGGCGAAGGCCCGGCGGCGGAGCACGGTGAGCGTGCTGACGGCGACCGCTTCAGGCACCCTCACCCTGGCCATGACCCGATCGGAGAATCCCGGCGCGGGGCTCAGCAGGGGCAACGCCCCCAGCATGGCGACGATCTCCCGCTCGGTGTCGGTGCGCTCCTGGCACGCAGGGCAGCCGACGAGATGGGCCTGCGCCGCCGGGGCGAGAGCGCCGGCGAGCCACGCGTCGAGATCATCGGGCGTGAGATGGGGCCCAGGGACGGGGGTCATAAGTGGACCCTCCTACGGGGGGGAAAGGGGAGAGGTTTCATTCTTCCTTGAGGTGCGCCAGCGCCTGCCGGAGCTCGTTCCGCGCCCGGTGGATGTAGGTCTTCACCGTGCCCAGGGGGAGATCCAGCATCTCGGCGATCTCCTCGTACGCCCGGCCCTCCACATGGCGCAGCAGGATGCACGCGCGGTACTCCGGCCGGAGCCGTCCGATGGCGACTTCGATCGCGCCGCCGAGCTCCTTCGCCTCCACCGCGTCGAGGGGGGACTCCTGTCGCGCGCCGATCTGCAGCGCGGTGGCCTGCATCGCCTCCGGGGTTTCCGCATGGGGCGACCCGTCGAGCGACAGCGTATCGAGCTCGCGCCGGCGGAGGTGATCGATCGCGGCGTTGTTCGCGATCTTGAAGATCCAGGACGAGAACTTGAACTCGGGACGGTACGACTCGATGGCGTTCAGCGCCTTGATGAACGTCTCCTGCGACAGATCCTCGGCCAGCTCCCGGTCGCGGACCATGCGGAACAGCAAGGCGAAGATCGGACGCTCGTAGCGCCGGATCAGCTCCCGATACGCCGCCTCACGGCCCGCCCGGGCCATGAGGACGACCTCCTGGTCGCTGAGCCGGACCCACTCGGGTGTGTCAGCCACCCGGGCGGCGCCTTGCGAACGGTCTCGCCGCCGGACTACATTGAGCGCCTATGTTAGCCTCGGATCGTGAGTTACCCGTCTCGGGCGGTCCGGAGAAGCGGGCCTATGTCCGGGACATCTTTACCGCCATCGCTCCCACCTACGACCGGCTCAACCGCATCATCAGCCTTCGCTTCGATCAGCGCTGGCGGCGATACGCGGTGCGACGGCTGGGGTGGGAGCGGCGACCGGACGGAATCTACCTCGACCTCTGCGCGGGGACGCTCGACTTCGCGGCGACGCTGGCGCGCCAGGCTGGATTCCGTGGGCGGATCGTCGGCGCGGACTTCGTCGCGCCGATGCTCCGACTCGGCCGCGGCAAGACGGCGCGCGCCGTCCCGGTCACGGCGGACGCGCTGGAGCTGCCGTTCCCCGAGGCCGTGTTCGATGGCGCGATGGTCGGTTGGGGATTGCGGAACCTGGTCAACCTCGACGCCGGGCTGGCCGAAGCCGCCCGCGTGCTCCGGCCCGGCAGCCGATTGGTGATTCTCGACATGGCCCTGCCGACTCAGCCGCAGCTGCGTCGAGTGTACGAGTTCTACTTCCGGCGCATCCTGCCCTGGATCGGGCGACGGATCTCGAAACATACGACCGCGTATACATGGTTACCAGAGTCGACCTACGCGTTCCCGCCGCCGGCCGAGCTCGCGCGGCGCCTGCAGCGGCAGGGATTCCGCGAGGTGTCCTACACGTTGTTCATGGGCGGTGTGTGCGCGATGCACGTGGGGACGCGCTCGGGGTGACGGCCTCGGAGACGATGATCCCACGCCAACGAAGTCCATGACCGGAGCTTCATGCCCCTCGACAACCTCCGCCAGTTCCTGAAAGAGATCGACCGCCTCGGCGAGCTGGTGCGGATCACCCATCCCGTGCGGGCGCGGCTCGAGGTGGCCGAGATCGCCGATCGCTGCATGAAGAGCCCGGGCGGCGGGCCCGCCCTGCTGTTCGAGCACGTCCTGCTCGACGACGGCCAGCGGAGCCCGCACCCGGTCGCCATCAATCTGTTCGGCTCCATGCGGCGGATGTGCCTCGCGCTCGGCGTGGACGATCTCGACCGGATCGGCGAGCGGATCAGCGAGATGCTCAACCTGAAGGTCCCGGAGGGGCTGTTCGGCAAGCTCGCGATGCTGCCCAAGCTGGCGGAGATCGGAAAGTTCCCGCCCAAGGTGAAGGGTGGGCGCCCCGCCTGTCAGGAAGTCATCCTCCGCGGCGACGCGGTCGACCTGGACCGGATCCCGTTCCTCACGACCTGGCCCGGCGACGGCGGGCGCTACATCACCTTGCCGATGGTGATCACGACCGACCCCTCGCGCGGCATCCGGAATGTCGGGATGTACCGGGTCCAGGTGCTCGGCCGCGACACGCTCGCCATGCACTGGCAGCGGCACAAGGTGGGCGCGGCCCACTGGCGCGAGATGGCGCAGAAGGGCGAGCGGATGCCGGTGGTGATCGCGCTCGGCGGGGACCCGGCCAGCATCTACTCCGGCTCGGCGCCGCTGCCGCCGACGATCGATGAGTTCATCTTCGCAGGGTTCCTTCGCCGCGAGCCGGTCGAGCTCGCGCGGGCCGTTACCTGCGATCTGGAGGTGCCGGCGGAGGCCGAGCTGGTGCTCGAGGGCTACATCGATCCCGCCGAGCCGCTCGCGCTCGAAGGGCCCTTCGGCGATCACACGGGGTACTACTCGCTGGCGGACTACTACCCGCGCGTGCACGTCACGGCGATCACCGCGCGGCGGGACCCGATCTACCCGGCCACGCTGGTGGGCCGCCCGCCGATGGAGGACTACTATCTCGGGCATGCCACCGAGCGGATCTTCCTGCCGCTGCTCAAGCTCACGGTCCCCGAGATCGTCGATTACCACATGCCGGCCGCCGGCATCTTCCACAACCTGGTGTTCGTCTCGATCGACAAGCAGTATCCCGGGCAGGCCTACAAGGTGATGAACGCGCTCTGGGGGCAGGGGTTGATGTCGCTCGCGAAGGTGCTGGTCATCCTGGACAAGCACGTCGACGTCCGCAATCCGGACGAGGCCTGGTGGATCGCCCTCAACAACATCGATCCCGAGCGGGACGTGCGGTTCACCATGGGGCCGATGGACGTGCTGGACCATGCGAGCCGCGCCTTCACCTACGGGAGCAAGATGGGGATCGACGCGACCCGGAAGTGGAAGGAGGAAGGCTTCACCCGCGAGTGGCCCGACCTGATCACTATGGACGCGGAGACTAAGCGCCGGGTGGACGAGATGTGGCCCCAGCTCGGCATCAGGCTGTGACCTCGCCCGCGCGCGAGGGGCAGACCTTCGGCGGCGAATCGCTGCTGGTGCGCTACGTCAATTTCGTCAAGTTGCCGCACACGCTGTTCGCGCTGCCGTTCGCGCTGCTGGGCGTGCTGGCCGCGTCGCGCGTCGCGCCGGTCACCCTCCGCACGGTCGCCCTCGTGGTGCTCGCGTTCTCGGCCGCGCGGTGGGCCGCGATGGGGTTCAACCGCGTCGCCGACCTGCGGTTCGACGCGGAGAATCCGCGAACTCGGAACCGCGAGCTCCCCCGGGGAGCGCTGAGCCTCACGCAGGCCTGGGCGTCGATCGCGGCGGCCGCCGCGCTGTTCGTCACGGCCTCATGGCTGCTCAATCCGCTCTGTCTCCTGCTCAGTCCCGTCGCGCTCCTGTGGGTGCTGACCTACAGCCTGTCCAAGCGATTCACCTGGTGGCCGCACCTGTGGCTGGGGCTGAGCCTGGCGATCGCGCCGGTCGGTGGCTACCTCGCCGTGACCGGCCGGTGGAGCCAGCCGGCGTGGCTGCTGCTCGCGGTCGCCGCGGCGGTCGCGACCTGGGTGGCGGGGTTCGACATGTTCTACGCCCTCCCCGACGCCGGCTTCGACCGCGCTCACGATCTCCGGAGCGCCGTCGTCCGGCTCGGCGAGCGGCGGGCGATCCTGCTCGCCAAGCTGCTGCACGGCGTCACGATTCCCGCCCTCGCGCTGTTCGGCTGGGGCGCGGGGTTCGGCGCCTGGTACTTCGCGGGCCTGGCCGTGGCGGCAGGCATCCTGGTCTACGAGCACCGCCTGGTCCGACCGGGCGATCTCTCCCGCCTCGACGCGGCCTTCTTCACCATGAACGGGGTGATGTCCGTGACGGTCTTCGCCTTCGCCCTGCTGGACCGGATGCTCTGAGCCCATGACCCGCCATCCGGTCGTCCTCGCGCTCACCGGCGCCTCGGGCGCTCCGTACGGCGTCCGCCTGCTCGACGTGCTGGCCCGTCGACAAGTGGCCGTCTGGCTCATCACGTCGAGCCACGGTCTCAGACTCCTGCAGGCCGAGTGCGGCATCGGCTCGCTCAATGCACTGCGCGCTGCCACAGGCGGCGATTGGAGCTCCGTCACACCGTTTCCGGACGACGACCGCGGCGCGCTGCCCGCGTCGGGCTCGCAGCGCACGCACGGCATGGTGGTGTGCCCCTGCTCGATGGGCACGGTGGCGGCCATCGCGGCGGGCACCAGCCGCTCGCTGGTGGAGCGGGCGGCCGACGTGACGCTCAAGGAGCGCCGGAAGCTCATCCTGGTACCGCGCGAGACACCGCTCTCGCTGGTGCATCTGCGGAACCTCGTGGCCGTCACCGAGGCCGGAGCGGTGGTCATCCCCGCGGCGCCCGGGTTCTACCACCGCCCCGGCTCGGTCGCCGATCTGGTAGACTTCATCGTGCAGCGCATCCTGGATCAGCTCGAGCTCGACATCGAGATCGCCCGGCGCTGGACTGGCGATGAGACCTGATCCACCTCAAGGCTCGATCCCTCGGCAGGTCGTACAAATGCTGTTCCCCCTGATGCCATTCCCACTCCGTGCTCAACGCGCAGCGCTGATCCGACTGTCCTGGGCGACGGCGGTGCTGGCGCTCGTGGCCTGCGGCGGGGATAGCGACGATGGCCAGTCGCCGCCCGTCGACGAGGGCGCGCCGGTGTCGGCCGGGTGTCAGGACGGCACGGTGGCCGCCACGTCGGCGCTCTACCGCGTGTGCTACCCACAGAACTGGAACGGCGATCTGATCGTCTACGCCCATGGGTACATCACCGCCGACCAGCCGCTCGCGGCGCCCGACGACCAGGTCCAGGGACAGTCGGTGGCGCAGATCGTGAACGCGTTGGGCTACGCCTATGCCGCCACGAGCTACCGCGCGAACGGGCTCGTCGCCGACCTGGGGGCGGAGGACGTCGCCGACCTGGTCGCGGAGGTGCGTCGCCGCTTTCGGCCGGATCCGACCCGGACCTACGTGGTCGGCGTCTCGGAAGGCGGCCTGGTGGCCGCGCTCGCGGCCGAGCGGCACGCGGATGTGTTCGCCGGCGGCGTGGCCGCCTGCGGCCCCGTGGGCGATTTCGTCGCCCAGATCGACTACCTCGGTGATTTCCGCGTCCTCTTCGACTACTTCTTTCCGGGCGTGATTCCCGGCGGCCCGGTCGACGTGCCGGCGGAGGTCCGCGCGCAGTGGACCACCACCTACGTCCCTGCGGTGCTCGCCGCGCTCCAGGCCGACCTCCCGGCCACGGGGCAGCTCCTGGCCGTCGCCGGCGCGCCCTTGGATCCGGTCGACCCTGCGACGATCGGCACCACGGTTGTGAGCGCGCTCTGGTACGACGTGTTCGCGCTGCCCGACGCCCGCGCCCGGCTGGGCGGCCAGCCCTACGACAACATCGGACGGATCTACCACGGATCGCTGGACGACGACGCGCTCAATGCCGGTGTGGCCCGGGTGACCGCCGACGCCGGCGCACGGGCGCAGCTCGGGAGCTTCCAGACCACCGGTGCGCTCACCATTCCCCTGGCGATGCTCCACACCACGGGCGATCCGATCGTGCCGGTCGATCAGGCCGAGCGGTACGTGCAGAAGGTCGACGCGGCCGGCGCGTCGGCTCGGCTCGAGCCGCGAACGGTGGAGCGCTACGGCCATTGCACCTTCCAGCAGGCCGAGCTGCTCGAGGCCTTCTCCGCCGTGGTCCAGCAGGCGACCGCCGCCGCGCGGGCCGACTGACGAGGGCGGATGCGCATCGGCGTCATCGCGGACACCCACGGACTGCTGCGCCCCGAAGTCTTCGACGTGTTTCGCGACGTGGATCACATCGTCCATGGCGGAGACGTGGGTTCGCCCTCGATCCTCGACGAGCTGGCGGCCATCGCGCCGGTGACGGCTGTGTACGGCAATACGGACGGCTGGGACATCCGCAACCGGCTTCCCCAGGTCGCGCGGCTGGAGCTCGACGGCTTCACCATCGTCGTGACCCATGGCGACCAGTTCGGCTCGCCCACGCCGGAGAAGCTGCAGGCGGCGTTCCCCGACGCCGAGATCATCGTCTATGGTCACACCCACCGGCCGCTGCTCATGCTGGTAGACGTGGTGGTGACCGTGATGAACCCGGGGGGCGCGGGGCCGCGGCGGTTCGACCTGCCGGCCTCGGTCGGCGTGCTGGAGCTGGAGCCCGGCATCCCGCCGCGTGGACGGCTGGTGCCGCTCACGCCTCTCGACGTGGATTAGGTCTGCTCGCCATCATCCTGCTGCTGCAGGGCACCCCCTCCGCATCCCTTCCGGCGGTCGACACCCTGCACGTCCGCACGATCGCTCGACCGCCCGCGGCCGACGGTCGCATCGACCGCGCGGGATGGGGACCGCCGCAGGTCACCGTCCCGACGGCGCAGGGCGAGGCCTCGATCTGGCTGCTGCGCGCGGCGGATACGGTGTTCGTGGCCGCGACGATCGCGGACCGGTCGCGCTCCTGGGCCGACGCGTTCACCGTGTACTTCGACGTGGCGGGCGATCGCGCCGAGGCACCGGCGCACGACGACTTTCAATGGTCGTTCCACCGCGCGCTGGACAGCAGCGTGGTCTATCGCGGCCGGTCGGGTCGGTGGTCGCCGCCGCTGGACGATCCCGATTGGCGCCTGGGCAAGTCGCGCGAGGGAGGCGGGTGGGAAGTCGGCGGCGCCGACGACGGACACGGCTGGACGGTCATTCTGCGCCTGGACCCGGCATGGTTCGAGGGCGAGGCGGGCCGCCGTCCCGCCATCGGCTTCGGCATCCACGACGACGATCCGAACGGATGGTACGCCTGGCCGTCGCCACAGACGAGCGCCGGCGCCGCCCTCCTCGAGCGGACGCCGGCGCTGTGGGTGCCGGTCAGGTAGAGGCCGAGGTCAGAGTCCGAGCCGCAGGCCCGCGCTCACCGCGACGTTGTGCGTCGTCTTGGTGTCGACGTTGACGCTGGTCGCTTCCCGCGGCGTCGAACTTCCCGATGTAATCCTTCACCATCAGCTGCAAACCGAGCCGCGGCGCGACCGCGATGTCGGCGCCCGCGCCCACGTTGTAGGCGAAGTTCGTCGCGTGCGTCGCCGCGGGCCCGATGTCGAACGACCGGCGCACGGCGCCGGCGCCTCCCTGGACGAACGGGGAAATGGGGAGCCCGCCGGTCACCGGCACCCGGAGCCGGAGCGCCGCGTCGTACAGGAGCACTGAGCCCCGGCCGACGGGCACGCCGCCGATGAGCGGCGCGCCGACCTCGAGCGCCGGCTGCGAGTACGCGACGTTGCCGACCAGGGCGATGGCCTTGGCCAGCCCGAGTGTGGCCTCCGCTCCGTAGACTGCCGCCCCCGAGTTGCGGAAGTCGGTACCGAGCGGTCCGGAGACGAGGTTGCCGAACTTCATGTAGCCGGCGTAGGGAGTGATGCCGAACGAGGGGCCGACGGAGCGTTGGGCCGCCAGCGGCGTCGAAAGAGCGAGGCCGGCGACGGCGCCGGCAAGGAGCAGCTTGTACATCGGACCTCCCGCGGATCGAGTGGTGGCTGCGCAGACGCGCAACGCGGGGAGGAGAGGCACACATGGTGCCAGGAAATGCAGACTGCTAAGTCAATGCAATACAAAGAACTGCAATCATGGGTCGCCCGCAGGTGTCCTCCGGAGGGGACGCCTGTTCCCCATTTGGGGACGCCGGGGGTTCACGACCACTGGGCGTAGGGCGTGGTGCGGCGGAGTGCTTCGGGATGGGCGCGGAACCACGACATCAGCAGCAGGATCTCGTCGAGGGACTCGAGCGGCAGCGGCCCGGCAGGCGGCAGCTCGCGGGCCGCCTCGTCGGCGACGACGGCGCGAAAGGCCTCGTGCTCGATCGGGGTGGACGGATAGGGGAACACCGCGCGGACGACACCTTGGCGCACCAGATACACGCGGTCATCGCCGAACTCGCCCGGATCGCGATAGACGAACGTGAGCAGGTCACGCGCCGAGCGGGCTCGGCTGGTCGCCGCGAGGAGCCACTCGAGGTGCTCGAACTTCTCCCGCCACCGGGCGGCCACCTCGAACCGCGCCTGGGCCGCGGCCTCCTGCATCGCCTGCACCACGCGATCGATCGGCTGGATCGTGCGTCCCTCGAGAAACGCCGCCGCCGTCTCCACCCGTTGCCGGTAATCCCACTGGGTCACGAAACCGGCGCACGGCCCGCTGCAGAATCCGAACTCGTGGCGCATGCAGCCGGCCTGGCGCGGCTGGTCGAAGAGGTCGCCCTGGCCCGCGAAGACCGCGGCATCGTCGCCGTGCAGTCGCGCAGGCCGAGCAGATCGTTCAGCGTGCGGACCGCCTCGACGGTCCGGGCCATCGACTGGAACGGCCCGTAGCAGCGCGCGTCATCGCGCGCCACGGTCGCGCCGGCGTAGATCCGAGGCGCCGGGTCGCTCGAGATCTTGATCAGCACCGACCGGCGGGTCACGTTGCCGCGGTAGTTGAAGTGCGGGCGGTAGCGGCGGATCTGGCGCAGCTCGCCCAGGTACGCGGCGAACTCGCTCGGCACGTAGTCCCAGGCGATGTCGCTCGCCGCATACAGGATCCGCGCCGCCTTGTCGTCCGGGTACTCGGCCCGGAAATAGGTGAGCAGCCGGGTCCTGAGACGCTTGGCCTTGCCGACGTAGATGATTCGGCCCATCGCGTCCGTCATCCGGTAGATGGCGGGCCGGTTCTCCGCCAGCGCGCGGATCCGCTCCCGGAGCTGGTGAAGGTCGGTCGAGGGCAGCGGCGCGGCACGCTGCGCGGCGCGGGCACGGCTCACGATTGGCAGCGGTGGCAGAAGACGGAGATGCGGGCGTCGATCTCGTGCGTCCCGGTCAGCCGCGTGCCGCAGTGGCGGCAGGGCTCCCCCTCGCGCCCGTAGACCAGCAGCTCTCGCTGGAAATTGCCCGGCTGGCCGGTACCGGTGCGGTAGTCGCGGACGGTCGTCCCGCTCGACGCGATGGCCGATGTCAGGATCCGCCGGATCTCGGCGTGCAGCCGGCGATGGTCCTCCGGCGTGAGGCGGCGGGCGGGCTTCGACGGGTCGATCCCGGCCGCGAACAGCGCCTCGTTCGCGTAGATGTTGCCCACGCCGGCGAGCTGCCGCTGGTCCATCAGCACCTTCTTCACCGACTGGCGTGACCGGCCGAGTGCGCTCCCGAGCTGATCAGGCGTGAACTCCGGTGCGAGCGGCTCGGGTCCTATCGCGTCGGTGTAGCGTTCCCAGCCGGCGGCATCGAGCAGGAGGAGCTTCCCGATGCGGCGCACGTCGCGGTACACCAGCTCGCGCCCGTCATCGAGCGGCGCCCGGAGCACGGCGTAGCGCCGCTCGTCGGCCGTGAGCGGGCGATCGTAGACGATGAGCGAGCCGGTCATCCCCGGCTGCACGATGAGCCGATGCTCGCCCAGGTCGATCACCGCATGCTTCGCGCGGCGAAAGACCGAGCGGACGGTCGCGCCGCTCAGCACCCGGACGAGGCGGCGGCGGGTCACGCCGCGCAGGATGTCGTCGTGGCTCAGGGAAACTCGGCCGATGGTGCGGCCGACGAGGGCGGGGCGGATGTCGCGGACCATTGTTTCGACTTCGGGAAGCTCGGGCATCGAGCTGAAATGTAATGCGGACGCCGCGGGCACTCCGCGGTTGGCGGCCTAGTCGCCCCGCGCTCGGAGCGCCTCGCGCCAGCCGATGTCCCGTCGGAAGACCTTGCCCTTCGAACTCGATCGCCTCGGCCGTCTCGCGGCTGAGGCGCTGGGCCTCCGCGAACGTGGCCGCGACGGCCGTGACGTTCAGCACCCGGCCGCCGCTCACCCGGAGCACGCCGTCGTCGCCGCGACTGGTGCCGGCGTGGAAGACGGTGACCCCCGCGGGCAGCGCGGCCGGAATCGTGATGGCGGCGCCCTTCTCCGGTCGGTCAGGATAGCCGCGTGACGCCAGCACGGTCGTGACCGACGCCGATCCGTCGCGCCGCGCGATCGGCGTCACGCCCTCTCCTCGAGCCACCTTCCAGAACGAATCGGTGAGTCCGCCTGCCACCAGGGGCAGGACGACCTGCGTCTCGGGATCTCCGAGGCGGCAGTTGAACTCGACGACCCAGGGCGTGCCCTCGGGATCCACCATCAGCCCGGCGTACAGCACGCCGCTGAACGGGCTCCCCCGGCGACGCAGCTCCTCGAGCGCGGGATGGAGGACCTCGCGCCGCGCCCGCTCGAGCAGGGTCGGCGTGACCACGGCGACCGGACTGTACGCCCCCATGCCCCCGGTATTCGGTCCGGCGTCTCCCTCGAGCAGGCGCTTGTGGTCCTGGGAGACGGGCAGGAGCTCGACCTCGCGGCCATCCGTTACCGCCAGGACCGAGACTTCCTCGCCCTCGAGAAACGCCTCGATGACCACCGTCGCCCCCGCCTCGCCGAACGCGCGGTCGCCGAGCATCGCGCGCACGGCCGCGGCGGCCTCCGCGCGGGTCGAGCACACGATCGCGCCCTTGCCCGCGGCGAGACCCGACGCCTTCACCACCAGCGGCTCCGCGTGCCGGTCCACGTAGGCGAGCGCCGGTTGCAGCTCGTGGAAGGTGCGGCTGGCGGCGGTCGGGATTCCGGCCGCGGTCATCACGTCCTTGGCGAACGCTTTGGACGCCTCGATCTGGGCGGCGGCGGCACTGGGGCCGAACACCGCGCGTCCCTCGGCGCGGAGCCGGTCGGCGAGCCCACGCGCGAGCGGCACCTCGGGTCCGACCACGGTGAGGTCGATCCCGTGCATGTCCGCCGCATCGGCGATGCGGTCGAGGTCGTCCGCGGGGATGGGGAGGTTGGTGGCGAGCTCGGCGGTACCCGGATTCCCGGGCGCGCAGTAGAGGTCGGCGTCGGGCTGCTCCCTCCGCAACGCCCAGCAGAGGGCGTGCTCGCGCCCGCCGCCGCCGACGACCAACAGCCTCACGACTTCTGCGCGTTCCGGAAGGCTTCGCGTGCCCGCTCCGCCGCTCGCCGCGCGGCGTCGGCCACGTGGGAGGCCAGCTCCCGCGCCTCGCCGGCGTAGTAGCTGCCGGCCGCGCTCAGGTCGTCCTTGAGCGGCCGCTCCGCCGTGTCGGGACCGCGGCGGGTGTATTCGCCGCGCAGGATGCGGTCGTACTCGCCGCTCGTCACCCAGCGCTGCAGCTCGGCGGCGCGCACCGTGTGCATCGGGTGGGTCAGCGCGAGCGTGCTGAGGAGCTTGTAGACCACGTCGAGTCCTTCGCCGGTGGTGGCATACTCGTGCGCCTGCTGCATGAACGCGTCGACGTTGAGCTGGCCGGCGAACCCGTCCCCCCTGCCGCCGCCGGCCATCTTCATGTCGAGGCGCTGGGCGGCCACGACGTCCTGCGCCCCCAGAAGGCCCGCCCGATCGGCGGATAGCTCCGACTTGCGCGACCACTCGAGAAAGGCGAGCCGGATCGGCAGCACCGCCAGGCTGGCCAGCATCGGCAGGGCGCCGAGGCTGATCAGCGCCAGGATGGCCGCGATGGTCCGGTAGAGCGAATGGCCGCTCATCACGTGCCCCATCTCGTGGGACAGCAGCACGCGCAGCTCCTCGTCGTCGAGCAGCTCGATCGCCGCCGAGTGGAGCACGATGAACGGCTGATCGATGCCGTAGGCGCCCGCATTGAAGAAGGGCGTCTGGGAGACGTAGAGCTCGGGGACCGTCGGCCAGTCGAAGGTGGTGACGACCTCGTTGTGCAGGTGCCAGAGCTTGGGAAACTGGGCCGGGCCGACCCGAATAGCGTTCCCCTGGAACAGGAGCCGGATGCCGCGCTCGCCGCCGAGGAGGGCGAGCGTCTTCCGGATCACCTCGTCCACCCCGGGAATCGCCCGGAGCGCCTGGAGGGCGGCGCGATCCGCCGGGTGCTCCCAGGAGACCCCGGAGATCTCCGGGAACGTCTGGCGGGGTCGTGGGGCAGGCAGGGATGTGGTCATGGCCGACTCGGGTTAAGGATGCGATGCCCTACGCGGGCAGCCCCGTGAGGTTTCAGAGTGAGACGAACCTCAAGACCCACTGGCCACGAAGGCCTGGTCGAGGTCTTCCAGCAGGTCCTCGGTGTCTTCCACGCCGCAGCTCAGCCGGACCAGGCTGTCGGTCAGGCCCATGCCTTCCCGCATCGCGGGCGGGACCGACGCGTGGGTCATGCTGGCCGGATGGCCGATCAGGCTCTCGACCCCGCCCAGCGACTCGGCCAGGGCGAAGATGCGCGTGGCCTCGACGAACCGGCGGGCCCGGGCCGCGTTGCCAAGATCGAGCGAGATCATCCCGCCGAACCCCGTCATCTGCCGGCAGGCGAGCTCATGCTGGGGATGCGACGGAAGCCCCGGATAGTACAGCTTCACGACGTCGCGCCGATGGGCGAGCCAGTCGGCCACCCGGCGACCGTTCGCGTCGTGCTGCCGCATCCGGAGCGGCAAGGTCTTGATGCCGCGCAGCGCGAGCCAGCAGTCCATGGGGCCGGGCACGCCTCCGGCCGCGTTCTGAATGAAGCCGATCCGCTCCGCCAAGTCGTCGCGTGCCGTCACCAGCAGCCCGCCGACCATGTCGCTGTGGCCGTTCAGGTACTTCGTGGTGGAATGCAGCACGATGTCCGCGGCGAACTCGAGCGGGCGCTGGAAGAACGGCGTGGCGAACGTGTTGTCCACCACGTAGAGCAGGCCCCGAGCCTGGGTCAGGTCGCCAACCGCGGCGAGGTCCACCAGGTGCATCATGGGATTGGTCGGTGTCTCGCAATAGACGACCCGCGTCGCCGGGGTCAGCGCCCGCTCCACGTTGGCGATGTCCCGCATGTCCACGAAGGTGAACGAGAGCCCGAGCTCGCCGTAGATCCGCTCCATCAGGCGATGGGTGCCGCCGTACACGTTCTCGCCGCAGACCACGTGGTCGCCGCTGCGCAGCAGCTTCAGGACGGTGTCCAGCGCGGCGAGCCCGGAGCCGAACGCGAAGCCGTTGGTGGCGCCTTCCAGCGCCGCCACGTTGCGCTCCAGCGCCTCGCGCGTGGGGTTCTGGGTCCGCGCGTACTCGTAGCCCTTGTGCTGGCCAAGCGCGGGCTGCACGTACGTCGACGTCTGGTAGATGGGCGTCATGACGGCGCCGGCGAGCGGCTCGAGAATCTGGCCCGCATGAACGGACCGGGTGGCGAACCGATGCTCGTGATCGTGTGGCAGAATGCGGGTCATCGCGGGCCGGCGGCTGAGGGTGGGGAGAAGCGTAATGGCGCGGCGCGCGCGGTTGTAGAGGGGGGCGGCAGGCGGTTACTTTCGGGGCGTGCAATCCTCTCCCCGGTCCGGCGCCGCGCACTGCATGGTGGTGGATGACGACGCGCAGGTCCGGCATTCGATCGCGCGCATCCTCGAGGCCCACGGCCTGGCCACCGTCGAGGCGTCGTCCGGTGCCGAGGCCCTGGGCCACCTCGAGCGGGGCGGTGAAGTCCCGCTGGTCATTTCCGACATCAACATGCCGGTGATGGACGGCCTCGAGTTTCTGCGCGAAGCGCTCCGCCGCTATCCGGACATGGCCATCGTCATGCTCACCGGCGTCGCCGAGGTGGCGACGGCGGTCGAGTGCCTCAAGCTCGGAGCGCTCGACTACATCGCGAAGCCGCCCCTGATGGAAGAAGTCCAGACCAGGGTGGACAAGGCGCTCGAGAAGCGCGACCTCGTCCTGCAGAACCGCTTCTACCAGCAGCATCTGGAGAGCCGGGTGAAGGAGCTGGACCGGCTCAACAAGCAGTCGCTGATCAACGGCGTGCAGATGCTCGTGCACGCGCTCGAGGCCAAGGACGCCTACACCAGCGGCCACTCGACCCGGGTCAGCCGCTACGCCGTGAAGACCGCCGTGCAGCTCGGCTACACCGGCGACCGGCTCGAGCACATCCGCCTCGGCGGCGAGCTGCACGACATCGGCAAGATCGGGACGCGCGAGGACATCCTCAACAAGCCGGGGCCATTGACCGCCGCCGAATTCGAGCACATCAAGGAACACTCCGCGCTGGGTGAGCGGATCCTGACGCCGTCCTTGGCCGAGTCGCCGATGGTGCTCCGGATCGTCCGCTCCCACCACGAGCGCCTCGATGGCAGCGGGTTTCCCGACGGGCTGACCGGCTCCGTCATTCCCTCCGAGGCGAGGATCGTCGCCGTGGTGGACGCGTTCGATGCGATGACGACGAACCGGGCGTACCGGCCCTCCCGTACGCCGGACGACGCGGTGGAGGAGCTCCGGCGGTGCGCCGGCAGCCACTTCGATCCCGAGGTCGTGGAGGCGTTCCTGCGCGCGTTCCCGGACGTCGCCGCCTTTCCCATCCCCAGCTGACGTGGCCCCGGCCGCCGCGATGTCCGACACACTGATGATCAGCGTCTCCGGGATGCGGGGCCACGTGGGCACGGACCTCACGCCCGAACTGGTGGCGCGCCATGCGGCCGCTCTGGGGGCCTGGGTCCGGACGTCGGCCCCGAGCCAGGTGGCGGCCGCGGAGGGCGGCCATCCCCGCCCGGCGGTCGTGCTCGGACGGGATGCGCGCACCAGCGGGCCGATGTTCGCGCACGCGGCGATCGCGGGCCTCATGTCGGTCGGCGTCGACGTGATCGACGTCGGCGTCGTGCCGACCCCGACCGTGCAGCTGGCCGTCGAGCACCACCACGCCGGGGCCGGGCTGATCCTGACGGCGAGCCACAACCCGATCGAGTGGAACGCGCTCAAGTTCGTCGGGCCCGACGGCATCTTCCTCGACGCCGAGGCGGGCGCCCGGGTGCGCACGCTGGCGGAGGAGGGCCCGCCGCGTATGGGGTGGGACGGGATCGGCGGCGTGACCGAGGACCGCGAGGCCGTCGCCCGGCACCTCGACGCGGTGCTCGCCCTGCCCATGATCGATGTCGCCGCCATCCGCGCCAAGCGCTTTCATGTCGCCCTCGACTGCGTCCGCGGCGCCGGCGCGACAGCGATCCCGCCGCTGCTCGAGCGCCTGGGCTGTCGCGTGAGCGGGATCAACCTGGAGCCGGACGGCCGCTTCCCTCGCGCGCCCGAGCCGGTGCCGGAGAACCTGGGCGAGCTCGGCGCGCTGGTGCGGCAGCGCGGGGCGGCGGTCGGCCTGGCCGTCGATCCGGACGTGGACCGGCTGGCGCTGGTCGACGAGCGGGGCGAGCCGATCGGCGAGGACTACACGCTGGCGTTCGCGGTCCGGGCCGTGTTGGATCGACGCAGCACTGCGGCGGAGACACCCACCGTCGTGGTGAACCTGTCCACCAGCCTGGTCGTGGAGGACGCGGCCCGCGCCGCGGGCGCGCGGCTGGTCCGCGCACCGGTGGGCGAGGCCAACGTGGCCCGTACCATTCGAGACGAGGGTGCCGTGATCGGCGGAGAGGGCAACGGCGGCGTCATGCTGCCCGCGCTGCACATCGGACGCGATGCGCCCCTGGGGGTGGCCTTGATCTTGCATCTCCTTGCCACGTCTGGGGTAACGGTGTCGCAGCTGGTCGCCTCATCCCCCCGATACACGATCGTGAAGGCCAAGGGACCGCGCGGCCCGGAGCTCCGGCCGCTGTACGACAAGCTCCGCGCGCGCTTCGCCGACGCCGGCACCGATGAGCGCGACGGACTCCGCCTCTCGTGGCGAGACCGCTGGCTCCATGTGCGGCCGTCAGGCACCGAGCCTATCGTTCGATTGATCGCCGAAGCACCGACGGCCGCCGAGGCCGATGCGCTCGTCGCCGCCGCTCGAGAACTCTTGCAGTGAGGTTCATCGCCTGATGTGTGGCATCGTGGGGTACATCGGACCCCGGCAGGCCGCGGGGTTGCTGATCGAGGGTCTCCGCCGGCTCGAGTACCGCGGGTACGACTCGTCGGGCATCGCGGTGGTCAACGGCAATGGCCTCAAGGTCATGAAGGCGGCGGGCAAGCTCAGCGTGCTGGAGCAGGCGTTGGAGGACGGGATGCCGACCGGCACCCTCGGGATCGGGCATACCCGCTGGGCCACCCACGGCGCGCCCACGACGCCCAACGCGCACCCCCACACCGACCAGTCCGGCCGCATCGCCGTCATCCACAACGGCATCATCGAGAACTCCAACGCCATCCGGAAGGCGCTCGAGGCCCGCGGTCACACCTTCAGGTCGGAGACCGACACGGAGGTGCTGGCGCACCTCGTCGGCGAGTTCTACCAGGGCAACCTCGAAGAGGCGGTAGCGGAAGCGCTGCGTGACGTCGACGGCGCCTACGGTCTGGCCTTCATCTCGGCCGACGAGCCGGGCGTGCTGGTGGCCGCCCGCAAGGGCTCGCCGCTGCTCGTGGGCGTGGGCGAGAACGAGTGGTTCGTCGCCTCGGACGCCTCGCCGCTGCTGCAGCACACCCGATCGGTGGTCTACCTCGACGACGGCGAGCTGGTCGTGCTCACCCGCGAGGGTTACCGGGTGCGCAACCTCCAGACCATGCGCATCAGCAAGCCGGTGAACCAGATCGACTGGGACCTGGCGATGGTGGAGCGGAACGGCTATCCGCACTTCATGCTGAAGGAGATCTGCGAGCAGCCCGAGAGCCTCTGCAACACGCTCCGCGGCCACCTGCTGGACGACGAGGGGACCTCCCGCGTCTCAGGCCTCAACCTCAGCGACGAGGAGTTCAAGCAGGTCGAGCGCATCATCATCACCGCCTGCGGCACCTCGTGGCACTCGGCGCTGATCGGCGAGTACATGCTGGAGGAGATGGCGCGGATCCCGGTCGAGGTCGAGTACGCCTCCGAGTTCCGCTACCGGAATCCGGTGGTGGATCCCCGCACTCTGGTCATCGGCATCTCGCAGAGCGGCGAGACGGCCGACACGCTGGCGGCGATCCGCGAGGCCAAGCGCCGCGGCGCCCGGACCGTCGGGCTGGTGAACGTGGTGGGGTCGACGATCGCGCGGGAGGTGGACGGCGGCATCTATCTGCACGCCGGCCCGGAGGTCGGTGTCGCGAGCACCAAGGCGTTCACCAGCCAGGTGGCCGCGCTCGCGCTGGTGACGCTGCGGCTGGCCCGGCTCCGGAACCTCAGCATTCTCCAGGGACGCCAGTTCATCGAAGCGCTGCGCCGGCTGCCCGAGCAGATCGCGGATATCCTCGAGCGGTCGAGCGACATCGAGGCGCTGGCCGACCGGTTCCTCAAGTCCACGTCGAACGCTCTGTACCTCGGGCGCGGCGTGAACTTCCCGGTCGCCCTCGAGGGCGCCCTCAAGCTGAAGGAGATCTCGTACATCCACGCCGAGGGCTATCCGGCGGCGGAGATGAAGCACGGACCGATCGCGCTGATCGACGAGAACATGCCGGTGGTCTTCATCGCGCCGCGCGACGCGGTGCACTCGAAGATCGTGTCGAACATCGAAGAGGTGAAGGCGCGGGGCGGGAAGGTCATCGCGCTCATCAACGCCGGCGACACGGAGATCGAGCGGCTGGCCGACGCCACCTTCACGATTCCCGAGACGCTCGACATGCTCACGCCGATCCTGACGAGTATTCCGCTGCAGCTGCTGTCGTACTACGTCGCCGTTGCGCGCGGGTGCAACGTGGATCAGCCGCGGAATCTCGCCAAGTCGGTGACGGTCGAGTAACGCGGGAGGGGCCGGCGAGGCGTACGCCCCCGCCCGCGGGGGCGTGCTCGTCTCAGGCCACGGCGCTCGAGCGATCCTCCGGCTGCGACCACGTCTGGCCGACCTCGGTGATGACGATGCGCCATCGCTCGCTGCCGGCCGCCGTGAGCAGACGACGCATCGGCTCGTCCATCGGCTCGCGGCTCAGCCGGAAAGTCGAATGGTGAATCGGCAGCAGATAGGTGGCCCCGAGCGCCCGGAACATGCGCCACGCTTCCTCCGGCGACGCGTGGCTCGTCACCCAGGGGTCGTAGGCGCCGATCGGAAGGATGGCCAGATCCACAGGGGCCCGCTCGCGCAGTGGCGTGAACAGGTCGGTGTACGCGGTGTCCCCGCCGAACAGCACCGTCCGGCCCTGCTTCCGCAGGAGATAGCCGCCCCAGCCCCGGTGCCGGTCGGTCACCATCCGCGCCCCCCAGTGTCGCGTCTGGACCGATTCCACCTCGAGGCTGGCGACCAGGGTGGTCTGCCCCCAGGCGAGCTCGTCCACGTCGTGGAACCGGCGCACCAGATCGCGATTCCCGGATTGCACGACGACGCGCGTCTCCGGCGGAATGGCCCGGAGCGTGCCGAGGTCGGTGTGGTCCATGTGCGCGTGGGAGAGCAGGACCGCGTCGAGCCGCGGCAGCTCACGCTTCCGGAGCGCGGGCTGGATGAGGCGTCTCGGCCCCACCTTGGCGAAGCCACGGCCGAGGCCGATGCGGCGCTCGAGCGCGGGATCGGTGAGGACCGTGGTGCCGTGCAGATTGAGCAGCACGGTGGCGTGTCCGAGCCACGAAACGGTCAGCCGGTCGTCGGCCCAGGTGGACGGATCCGGCCGATGTGGCGCCGGGGCGACGCAGGAGACCGGCTCGCGGCCACCCTCGCGCACCGTGGCGCGGGCGTACCGTCCGGCAAAGGCCAATCGTTCGTTGAGCGACAAGCTCTCGGTCCCTCAGGCTGAAATCAAGTCTATGTTTCGTCAGGCCGCGGCGGGCGCTCTCGTGCCGCCCGGTACAGAACAATAACGGGGCCGGATTGGTGCCCCTCCGGTGGAGGAGCCTGATGCGCGTCGTCCTCCAACGGGTCTCCCGCGCCTCGGTGACGATCGACGGACGAGTGACGGGCGTCGTCGGGCGAGGGTTCTGCCTGCTGGTCGGCTTTGCCCACGCCGACACGGTCGAGCAGGTAGATTGGATGGCCGAGAAGGTCGCAGGTCTCCGCCTGTTTGCCGACGCCGAGGGCAAGATGAACCTCGGGCTGGCGGAGGTCGGAGGTGGGGTGCTGGTGATCAGCCAGTTCACCTTGTATGGCGACGCTGCCAAGGGCCGGCGGCCGTCGTTCGTGGACGCGGCCCGGCCCGAGACCGCGATCCCGCTCTACGAGCGGTTCGTCGCGGCCCTCCGGGCCCGGGGACTCGAGACCGCCACGGGAGAATTCGGCGCCGACATGCAGGTCGAGATCCACAACGACGGTCCTGTCACCCTCATCCTGGAACGCGCATGACCGCTGAGTGCCTGACGCTCGCCTCCTCGTCGCCCCGCCGCCGCCAGCTGCTGGAGATGCTCGGCATTCCGATCCGGGCCGTCTCGCCCAACATCCCCGAAGTGCGACGCGTGGTCGAGACGCCGGTGGACTACGTCGAGCGGCTGGCGCGGGAAAAAGCGATGAGCGTGCCGGGCCGGCTGGTGCTGGGTGCGGATACGACCGTCGTCATCCGGGATGAAATACTGGAGAAGCCGACTGACGCGTCCGATGCGCTGCGAATGCTGCAGAAGCTGCAGGGCCGGACCCATCAGGTGGTGACCTCGGTGGCGCTCGTGGCCGACGAGGTGATCCATCAGGCGACGGACGTGACCAACGTCATGTTCCGCAAGCTGTCCGACGATTTCCTCGAGGCGTACGTGGGGACAGGCGAACCGATGGACAAGGCGGGGGCCTACGGCATCCAGGGCTTCGGCGCGGCGCTGGTGGAGCGAATCGACGGCGACTTCTTCAGCGTCATGGGACTGCCCCTTCGACTGGTGCTCGAGCTACTCGAGCGCGCGGGGCACGCCTACCGTTTCGACGGGCGGAGCGGCACCGCCGCGGTCACCGAGGTGCGCTGAGGCTCGAGGCCCCGCACCCGATAGACCTGCACCACCTGCGCCTTTCCCTTGAGCGCCATCTCCGGCAGGAACTCGCAGCTCACCTGATCCCGCACCACGCCGAGCAGCGCTTCGCTCACCAGGATCTCGTTCGGGCTCGCCTGGGCGCAGAGCCGGGCGGCGACGTTCACCGCGTCGCCGATGACCGTGTACTCGAGCCGCCGGTGGCTGCCGATGTTGCCGGCGAAGACCTCGCCGTGGTTGATCCCGATCCCGACGCCGATCTCGGGCCGCCCCTGGCTGGCCCAGCGCTCGTTCAGCTTGGCGATCGAGCGCTGCATGGCGATGGCGGCCCGGACGGCCCGGCCCGGATCGTCGGCGTGCGCGATCGGCGCGCCCCACAGGGCCATGATCGCGTCGCCGATGAACTTGTCGAGCGTGCCACCGTGCTCGAAGATCACCTCCACCATCTCGGTGAAGTACTCGCTCAGAAGGAGGGCGATGGCGTCGGGCCCCATCGACTCCGCCATCGCCGTGAACCCGCGGATGTCGCTGAAGAGCACGGTGGTCGGCCGGCGCTCGCCGCCCTGGCGGATGATGCCTTCCTGCTGGGCGATGTCGGCGGCCACGTTGGGCGCGAAGTAGCGCTCGAAATTGGAGCGGACGGTGGCCTCGCGACGGAGCTGCTCCGCGTCGCGGGAGTTCTTGATCCCGATGGCCGCGAAGCCGCTGAACGCCACGAGGAACTGCAGGTCCTCGTCCGTGAACGTGTTGGTGGTGGTGAGATTGTCGACGTAGAGCAGGCCGAGCAGGCGGTCGCCGGACGCCATGAGCGGCGAGCACATCGCGCTGCGCACGCTCTGCAGGAGAATGGACTGACCGCGAAACCGCGCATCCGCCGGGGCGTTCTGCGAGACGACGGCCACGCGCTCCTGCACGACCTTGTCGGCGATCGACCGGGGCACCTGCATCGGCTGCGCGTCGCCCAGGCGGCTGCGGGAGATGGTCGGCAAGAGCTCGCCGGTCTCCTCGTTGCGCAGCACGATGCTGACCCGGTCCACGCTCATGATGTCGAAGGTGACGTCCACGATCGTCTGAAGCAGGCGATCCAGGTCGAGCTCGGCCGAGAGCTTCTGGGAGACCTCGAGCAGCATCTGCAGCTTGAGTGCTTGGCGCGCCTCGCCCCCCGTGGCGCTCACCCGGAGCTGGCCCGCGGCCGGCCCGTCGCGGCTGGTGATTCCGGGCGGCCCGCTGCTCACGACGAGCTGCCGGACGATCTGGCCCGCCGGCGCGCCGAATTCGGCTGCGATGGCCGGACGCTGGATCGCCGGCAGGGGGCCGGAGGGCCCGGCGAGACGGAACGTCACCTTGCCGAAGGTGATGGTATTGTCGAGCGCGAGCTGCCCGTTCGCGACGCGGGCGCCATTGATATAGGTCCCGTTCGAGCTGCCCAGATCCTTGACCTGGACCGCGTCAGCGCCGACGATCAGCTCGGCGTGGCGGCGGGAGATGGTCGGATCGTAGATGGCGATGTCGCTGGTGAGCCCGCGACCGACGACGACGGTCCGGCCCTCGGCCAGCTCGAAGGTCTGGTCGCCGGTGGTGCTGACGAGGCGGAACACGGGCATGATGCAATATAGGACGGAGAGGACGGAGAGGACGGAGAGGGCAATCTGTTAGGAGCAGCTCTCACTTGCCGACCTCTATCGTGGGCTGGCGCTCGCGAGCGCCAGCGCCAGCAGCACGGCGCGCGCCTTGGCCTCGGTTTCCCGCCATTCAGCGGCCGGATCCGAGTCGGCCACGATGCCGGCGCCGGCCTGCACCCACGCGCGGCCTCCGCGCATGACGCAGGTGCGGATGGCGATGGCGGTGTCCATCGTCCGGGCCCCCCAGCCGATGTATCCGACGGCGCCGGCGTACGGCCCGCGGCGGACCGGCTCCAGCTCGTCGATGATCTGCATCGCGCGCACCTTGGGAGCGCCGGACACGGTGCCGGCGGGGAACGAGGCGGCAAGCGCGGCCACTGCATCGAGCTCCGGCCGGAGCCGGCCGCGAACCTCGCTGACGAGATGCATCACGTGGGAGTAGCGCTCGATCGCCATGAAGGCGGTGAGGCGCACGCTCCCGTATTCGGCCACCCGGCCGACGTCGTTCCGCCCCAGGTCCACCAGCATGAGGTGCTCGGCCCGCTCCTTCGGGTCGGCGGCCAGCTGCTCCGCGAGTGCCGCGTCCTCGTCCGGCGTGGTGCCGCGCGGCCGCGTGCCGGCAATCGGGCGGAGCGTCACCTCGCCATCCTCGACCCGCACCAGGATCTCGGGCGAGCTCCCGATGACGTGGATGTCGTCACAGTGGAGATAGTACAGATACGGCGCGGGATTGAGGGCCCGCAAATAGCGGTACGCGAGAAACGGCTCGGGTGCCGCGACCTCGAGTCGTCGGGAAAGCACCGTCTGGAAGGTGTCACCCGCGGCGATGTACTCCTTGATCCGGAGCACATCGTCCTGGAACCGCTCGTCGGCATAGGGCGAGGCGGCCGGCGGCAGAGTGGTGCGGGGGTCGATGGCCAGCGGCCGGATGGTGCCGGGCGCGGCGAGCCGGCTGACCCAGTCGTCGATCCTGGCTTCCGCGGCCGCGTAGAGCCGCCGCAGCTCGACGTCATCGGCCTCTGGGTCCACCTCGACGTTGGCGATGACCGTGGCGCGATTGTACAGGTTGTCCAGCACGAGCAGGGTGTCGGTCACCATCATCACCGCGTCCGGCAGGTCGCGATCGTCGGGCGGCGCGGCCGGCAGCGACTCGATCGTACGCACGATGTCGTAGCCGAGGTACCCGACGGCCCCGCCGGTGAACCGCGGCAGCCCGGGCACCTCCACCGGCGGGTGCCGGCGCAGGAGCCCGCCCAGGTGCTCGAGCGGCGTGGCGTCGGTCTCGATCGGGTGCCACCCGTCGACCGCGTTCCAGCGCTCGCAGCGCCGGCCGCGATAGCGGAACACCTCGCGCGGGTCGGTGGCGAGGAAGGTATACCGCGCCCACCGCTCGCCGCCCTCGAGCGATTCGAGCAGGAAGCCGTAGGGTCCCCGATGCAGCTTGGCGAACGCCGACACCGGCGTGTCGCCGTCGAGGACGACCTGGCGGGTCACCGGAACCATGGCGCCGCCTTGCCGGGCGCGCGCTGCGAAGGCGTCGAAGGTGACGGTCACGGCGCGGCGGCCACGAGGTACGTGCCCGGCGCCGGCAGCGGACCCCGGAGATCGTCCGGCGCGGGCCGGGTGGACGGGAGCAGCGCCACCTGCGCGGTGTTCGGGATGAGCTGGCCGACGGCCAGCGCCCGCTCGTACACCACGTCGTTGCCGAACGCGGCGCGCGCCCGGGCCGGAGCCAGGAAGTAGCGGGCGTACTTGAAGGTCACCGACGCGCCGCTCGCCAGCGGCTGATTCGTGAGGACATCCAGACCGTACACACCGGGTCGCGGCCGGAGCTCGACCTTGACCACCCGGCCGCTGTCCGCGCGAAACGCCGTCGGCGGAAAGCTCACCTCGGCGAAGACGACGTTCTCGGGGGGGCCGTGCCGGAGCACGATCACGTGGGGCTGGCCGGCGATGAGCTCGACGGTGGTGTCCGACGGCGGGGGACCGGCGGTCTCGAGCACGATCGCGGCGGCGAGCGGCACCAGGCGCGGCGCGCTCGCATCCACGCGGGCTCCGGAGCTGGGCCGGCCGAAGCACGCGGCCACCGCGACCGCCGCGGCGACGCCGGCGAGTCCGCTTGCCGCCCCCCACCGTGCCCGGGATATTCCCGTCATCAATTCCCTGCCAGCGTGCGAGGTGTGCGTGCGACGTGCGGTTCGTGTGGCGGTGGTGCTCCTGACGACGTCCGCCGCCCCGCTCGCCGCGCAGCGCTGGAACACGCCCGAGGCGCTGGCACTCGTGAAGCGCGCCACCGAGGGCCGCCTGGCGGCACAGGCCGATTCGTCACTCGAGAGCTATCGCGCCCGAGCGCACGGCTTCGTGTTCTTCCTGGCGCAGGTGGGCGAGGGGCTGGCCGAGCCGCCGCGGCTGGTCAAGGCCGACGAGCTGCGCGTGGAAGTGTATTGGCGCGCCCCGGACCGGAGCAAGCAGGTGATCCTCGGCTGGCGCGACGGCGCCTTCCTGCCGACGGACATCAACTACCACCGCGATCATCTGGGCATCGTCACCAACAATTTCGGCAACGTCATCCGTATCGGCGAGGGCGACGAGGTGCGCGACGTACCGCACCCGCTCTCGCCGACCGGGCTGACGGAATACGACTATGCCCTCGGCGACTCGCTTGCCATCCGCACCGCCGCCGGGGAAACCGTCGTGCGCGAAGTACAGGTCCGTCCCCGGTCGTTCAGCCGGCCGCTCGTCGTCGGTACGCTGTACCTGGACGTGGCCACCGCGCAGCTCGTCCGCTTTCGCTTTAGCTTCACCCCCACCGCATACCTGGATCCCCAGCTCGAGGACATCAGCATCGTGCTCGAGAGCTCGCTGTTCGAGCAGCGTTACTGGCTGCCCTACCGCCAGGAGGTCGAGATCCGGCGCCGCGCGAGATGGCTCGACTTCCCCGCGCGCGGCATCATCCGCGGCCGCTGGGAGATCGAGGGCTACGATCTGAACGTGCCACTGCCCGAGGCCCTGTTCACCGGTCCCGCCATCGCCGGGCTGGCCGAGCCCGCGCCGGCCGACACCTCGTGGACCACCCCGCTCAGCCAGGCGATCGCCGGGGTCGCGGCCCCGGTCAACCGCCAGGACATGGACGCCCTGCGGGTCGAGGTGGAGCGGATCGCCGGCGCGAGGGCGCTCAGCGGATTGCCCTCCCAGCGGCTGGCCGCGGGCTCGGTGAGCGACGTCGTGCACGTGAACCGCGTCCAGGGGTTGACCCTGGGGTTCGGCGGCGTCATCGGACTGCGGGAAAGCCGGGTACACCTCCGGCCCTGGGTCGGGTACGGCACATCCGACCATCGCGTCACCGGAGGGGTGTCGGTCGCCGCCGGCGTGGGCGCTACCCAGGTCACGCTCGGGGCCAGCCGACGGGTCACGGACTTCAGCGACCTGCCGGTGATCTCGCCCGTCCTCAATTCGCTGCTCTCCCAGGAGGCGGGCATGGACTATGGCGACTACGTGCTGCTCGAAACGGCCTCGCTGGCGCTCCGCCAGCGGCTCAGCGGTCGCACGGCGCTGGGGCTGTCGGCGTCGGTCGAAGACAGCCGGTCGGTGACGACCAGCGCGACGCCCGCCACGGGCAGCTACCGGCCGAACCCGGCCCTCGGCTCGGGTACCTATGGCGTCGGGCGGCTCGAGCTGGAGCGGGCGAGCGGCGGCATCGCCGTCAGCCACGATCTGCAGGGCCGGGTGACCCTCGAGGCCGGCACGGGTCCCGACGACTACCTCCGCGCGGTCCTCGAGAGTCGCTGGCTCACGACGCTCGGTGGGCGGGAGCTGGTGTCGCGGGTCTACCTTGGCGCCGGCACCGATCACCTGCCGCCGCATCGGAGCTTCGCGATCGGCGGCCGCGGGACCCTTGTGGGAGAACCCTTCCGCGCCTTCGGCGGCCGGCAGGTGGCGCTGGGGCAGGTCGAGTGGCGGTTCGATGTCCCCGTGCCCGCCTTGCCCCTCGGTTCCTTCGCCTCGACCGGCAGTCGGATGACGGTCGCCCCATTCGTCGCCGCGGGTGCTGCCGGCGGGCCGATCCCCGGCCTCCCCTGGCAGACCAGCGACGGCATCCGACCGGTGGCGGGCATCGCCTTCGAATGGTTCATGCGGCTCCTCCGGGTGGAGGCCGGGATCGGCCTTCGCGATGGCGGGTTTGGGCTCACGATCGATGTGAATCGGGACTGGTGGGGGCTGTTGTAGGCGTCTTATCTTCCGACAGGGAGCCCTTCACCGGCCGATCCGCGGGACCTCATGACAGCCAGAGCCGAATGATGCAGTTCACCGATGAATGGTTGGTCCACACGATCGACCCGCTGCTGCCTGATGGCACGGTCGCGGTGATCCGGCAGGAGCCCGCCTCCGTCCCGGCATCGCTCTGGGAGATCCTGGTCCAACGGAAGCTCATCGGGGACGACCAGATCCTGAAGGCGATCGCGGCCCGGTTCCGCTTCGCGATCGCCGATCTCTCCCGCCTCGACCCGAAGCTCCAGCAGACCGTCCCGGAGCAGGTGGCCCGCCGATTCAACGTCGTGCCGGTGGGCCAGACCGATTCGTACCTCGAGGTGGCCACCGCGAACCCGTTCGACATCGACGCCGAGAAGATGCTGGCGTTCGCGACCGGGCGAGAGGTTCGCATGCTGCTCGGGCCCCCGGCGACGATCCGCCAACGGATCGACGACATGTATCGGGGCGATGACGTCGTCAACCGACTGCTGGAGGGGATCAGCGGCGACTTCGAGGTCAAGGAACTCGAAGACGACGAAGAGGCCGCCGCCAGCGCCGAGGAGGCGAGCCAGCGGCCGATCATCCGGCTGGTGGACGTGATGCTGGCGGATGGCGTGACCAGCCGGGCGAGCGACATCCACGTCGAGCCGATCGAGGGCGGTGTGGCGGTCCGCTACCGCATCGACGGCGTGCTGCGGCAGGTCATGAAGATTCCGCGGAACGCCGGGCTGCCCCTCATCTCCCGGATCAAGATCATGTCCGGCCTCGACATCGCCGATCGGCTCCGGCCGCAGGACGGCCGTGCCCGCGTCTCGGTCAACGGCGAGCCGGTGGACCTTCGCGTCTCCACACTGCCGGCCTCGCTCGGTGAAAAGGTCGTCATCCGGATCCTGAGCCAGCGCGCCACCGTGCTGAGCCTCGAGGCACTGGGGATGCACCGGGACGAGCAGGACGCGATCCGCGGACTCCTGTCCGCGAAGGAAGGGATCATCCTGGTCACCGGGCCGACCGGATCCGGAAAGACCACCACACTCTACTCGGCCATCCGGCTCATCCAGAGCGAAGGGGTGAACATCGTCACGGTGGAGGATCCGGTCGAGTACCGCCTGGGCGAGAACATCGTGCAGGTCCAGGTCCACGAGAAGGCGGGCCTCACGTTCGCCTCGGCGCTCAGGTCGATCCTCCGCCAGGACCCCGACGTCGTGCTCATCGGCGAGATCCGCGATCAGGAGACGGCGCAGATCGCGCTGCAGGCCTCGCTCACGGGCCACCTGGTGCTGTCGACGCTGCACACGAACGACGCGCCCAACGCGGTCACCCGGCTCGTGGACATGGGGATGGAGCCGTACAAGATCGCCTCGGCCCTGCGCGGGGTGGTGGCGCAGCGGCTCATGCGCCGGCTCTGTCCCAAGTGCCGGACGGCGAGCACCGCGGCGGTCCCCGAGCGCGCCGCGCGCTTCATTCCCGCGGGCACGCCACTCTTCAGCGCCGTGGGTTGCGCCGACTGCTCGCAGACGGGATACCGCGGCCGGTTCAGCATCATGGAGGTGCTGGCGCTCAGCTCGGAGATCGAGCGCCGGATCGGGCAGGGCGCCACGGCCGATCAGATCGCCGAGGCGGCGCGGACGGCCGGCATGCGATCGCTGTGGGAGAGCGGCCTTCGCCACGTCCTCGCCGGCGAGTCCACGATCGAGGAGCTGCTGCGCGTCACGGACGCGCCGCAGGAGGCCACGCGCCCGGCCGCGCCGGCGGCAGCACCCGACGGCGCGAGGGGTGGACGTGGCGCGGCTCGAGGTGCCGCGCCAAGCCCGGCGCCCACCGCGTCGCCCGCGCCTCCGGTCTCGTCGCTCGACTTCACCATGGAGATGGACCTGGTGGACGAGCCGGGCACGGTCGCGGGCGATGGGGCCGTGGCGCGCGGAAGGGGAACCAAGGTGCTGCTGGTGGAAGACGAGGACCAGCTCCGCCGGGTGATGAAGGACCTGCTGGAACGGGAGGGGTACATCGTCGCGGAGGCGCGCGACGGGGTGCAGGCGCTCGACCAGGTGGACCGTTACGCTCCCGACATCATCGTGCTGGATCTGAATCTGCCGGGGCTCGACGGATACAGCGTGCTGCAGCAGCTCCGCTCGCGGCCGGCCACCCGCGCGATCCCCGTCATGGTATTGACCGCCAAAGGCGACGAGGACAACGAAGTCCGCGTCTTCGAGCTCGGCGCGGACGACTTCATCACGAAGCCGTTCCGGGCCCGCGCCCTCTCCGCCCGGCTCGAGGCCGTCCTCGGCCGGCACCGCGCTTGACCAGGACTCCGACACCCCCCGACGCCCCAGCCCGACCGCTCGCAGTCGCTCCTCCCGACCCGGCCGGCGCGTCCCCCGACGGCGCCGAAGGGCTGGCGCTCATCAAGCCCGCGGTGCGGGCACAGAGCGCCTACACGCTGAGCGCGCCGGTCGCCCGCCGCAAGCTCAACCAGAACGAATGCCCGTGGGATCTGCCGGCCGAGCTCAAGCGCGAAGTGCTCGAGGCGGCCGCCGCGGCACCGTGGCAGCGGTATCCTGAATTCGCGCCGCCCGCGCTGCTCGCCGCGCTGGCCGAGCGCTATGGCTGGGTGCCCGACGGCGTGCTCATCGGGAACGGCTCCAACGAGCTGATCCAGGCCGCGCTGGCGGTGGCCCTCGGACCGGCGGACGCCGTGGTGGCGCCGACGCCGACGTTCTCCCTGTACCGGCTGCTGACCGGGGTTCTGGGGGGACACTACCGCCCGGTGCCGCTGCGTCCCGACTTCGGGTACGACGTCGACGCCTTGATCGAGACCGCGGTGCGCGAGCGGGCGCGGGTCGTGGTGCTCAATTCGCCGAACAATCCCACCGGCTCGGCGCTGCCCGAGAACGCGGTTCGGCGCGTACTCGAGGAGACCGGTGCGCTGGTGGTCTGCGACGAGGCGTATCAGGAGTTCGGGGGGCCGACCGCGCTGCCCCTCCTGGCCCAGAGCTCGCGCCTCGTCGTGCTCAGGACCTTCAGCAAGGCTCTCGGCATGGCCGGGTTGCGGTTCGGGCTCGCGCTCGCCCATCCCGCCGTGGCACGGGAGATCACGAAGGCGAAACTACCGTACAACGTGAACGTCGTGACGCTGGAGGCCGCAGCGGTGGCGCTCCGCCATCGGTCGGTGATCGACGAGCGGGTGCGGCGCATCGTCGAGTACCGGGAGCGGCTCACGACGCGGCTGCGGGCGCTGCGGGGGCTGACGGCGTTTCCCAGCGCGGCCAATTTCGTCCTGCTGCGGTTCGACCGGCACGCGGCGCGGACGGTCTTCCAGCGGCTCTTGGACGAGCACGGCATTCTGGTGCGGGACGTGTCGGGCGCGGCGGAGCTGTCCCAATGCCTCCGGATCTCGATCGGGACGGCGGAGGACATGGACGCGGTCGCGGACGCGCTGGGCGCCATCCTGGCATCCTAGGCGTTGGGACGGAACGACCCACGACTTTCGCTGCGAGAGGCTTTCGTGTCGCGCATCGGCGAGATCCGCCGGACCACGAAGGAAACCGATCTCCATGTCCGCGTGGATCTGGACGGGCGGGGCACCGCGTCGGTGCACACCGGCATCGGGTTCTTCGACCACATGCTCGATGCGCTGGCGCGCCACGCGCTGCTGGACCTGACCATCGAAGCCCAGGGCGACCTGCACGTGGACGGCCACCACACCGTCGAGGATACCGGGATCGCGCTGGGCATGGCGATCGCGCGCGCGCTGGGCGACCGAGCCGGCATCCGGCGCTACGCCGACGCGCTCGTGCCGCTGGACGAGGCGCTGGTGCGCGCCGTGGTGGACGTGTCGGGCCGCCCCTATCTCTCCTACGCGATCGACATTCCCAAGTGGCAGCTGCTCGGCGACTACGACGTCTTTCTCACGCCCGAGTTCTTCCGCGCGGTGGTGCTGAACGCGGGCTTGACCGTGCACATGGATCTGATCCGCGGCGACAACCCCCACCACATCGTCGAGGCGGCGTTCAAGGCGTTCGCCCGCGCCCTCGACGGCGCGATCAGCATCGATCCGCGCGTGACGGGCGTGCCGTCGACCAAGGGTGCTCTGTGATCGTCGTCGTGGACTACGGGGTGAACAACCTGAAGAGCGTCGTGCGCGGCCTGGCCGCCGGCGGCCACTCGGCGAGGCTGACGACCGACCCCGACGAAGTGCGCCGCGCGGACCACGTGCTGATGCCGGGCGTAGGACACTTCGGCCAGGCGTCGCGCACGCTGGACGCGACCGGCCTCGGCGCGGCCGTGCGCGAGGCGGCCGACCGCGGGCGGCCGGTCATGGGCATCTGCCTCGGGCTGCAGCTCTTCTTCGCCGGGAGCGCCGAGGCCCCCGGGGCGCGCGGGCTCGGCCTGCTGCCGGGGGAGGTGGTGCGGTTCGACACGGCGCTGCCGGTCCCGCACGTGGGGTGGGCCCGCGTGGAGCTCACGGCGGCCGGCCGGCGGCACACCATGCTGACCGAGCTGTTCGACGGCGCGCCGCAGTTCTTCTATCACGTCCACAGCTACCATCCCGCCGGTCTCTCGGATGAGCAGATCCTCGCCACCGGCACGTACGAGCACGTCTTCCCCACGCTGGTGGGACGCAGCAACGTGATCGGCGCGCAGTTCCACCCCGAGAAGTCGCAGCGCGCGGGGATCGCCCTCCTCGACGCGTTCGCCCGGTGGCGCCCATGACCGAGGTTCGGGTCTCGCTGGTGGACCTCTACGTCCTGCGCGGAGCCAAGCAGGCACTGGAGTGTCTCGTGCTCCGGCGCGCGGCCGGCGGCCGGTGTCCGGGCTCGTGGGAGGCGGTGCACGGGCACATCGAGGCGGGCGAGACGCCGGCCGACGCCGCGGCGCGCGAGCTGCGGGAGGAAACCGGCTTGCGGGCCGAGCGGCTGTACAACCTGAGCCGGGTGGAAACGTTCTATCAGCACCGCCTCGACGAGGTGGCGTTGGTGCCGGTCTTCGCCGCGTTCGTCGCCTCGGACGCGACCGTGCGGACCGGGGTCGAGCACGACCGGCACGAGTGGCTGCCGCCGGCCGAGGCGCGCCGGCGATTCGCCTGGCCGCGCGAGGCGCGCGCTCTCGAGGACGTGGTCGCCCTGCTGGGCGCCGGGGACGCGGGAGCGGTGGAGGACGTGCTCCGCGTATGCTAGCCCGCCGGATCATTCCCTGTCTCGACGTGGCCGGCGGGCGGGTCGTGAAGGGCGTGCACTTCACGTCGCTGCGCGACGCCGGCGATCCGGTGGAGCAGGCCTCGCGCTACGACGCGGACGGGGCCGACGAGCTCGTGTTCCTCGACATCTCGGCGAGCCCGGAGGCCCGGCAGACCACGCTCGAGATGGTCGGGCGGGTGGCCGAGACGCTGTTCATCCCGTTCACCGTCGGGGGCGGCATCCGGGCCGTGGCCGACGCGGGCGCCACGCTTCGCGCCGGTGCCGACAAGGTCTCGGTGAACACCGCCGCGGTGCGTGACCCCGCGCTGGTGTCGCGCTTGGCAGAGAGCTTCGGCTCGCAGTGCGTCGTCGCGGCGGTGGACGTGCGCCGTGTGAACGGCGGTCTGGCGGTGGTGATCAACGGCGGGCGGGAGCAGACGCCGCTCGATGCCATCGACTGGAGCCGCCGGCTGGAGGCGCTGGGGGCCGGGGAGATTCTGCTCACCTCGATGGATCGCGACGGTACCGGCACCGGCTACGACCTCGAGCTGGTGCGCCTGGCCGCCGAGGCCGTGTCCATTCCGGTGATCGCCTCCGGCGGCGCGGGCCGGCTCGAGCATCTCGCCGAGGCGTTCGAGGCGGGTGCGCACGGCGTGCTGGCGGCGACGATCTTCCACTATCAGGGCTCCACCCTGCCCGAGGCGCGCGCCTATCTGCGCGAGCGTGGGTATCCGGTGCGTCCGTGACGCCGCGCGCGCTCGCCTGGCTGGTCGGGGTCGCCAGCCTCCTCGCCGCGCGACCGGCCCGGGCCGATGCCCCGTGCGTGCGCCTCACGCGCGCCGGCACCCAGGTACAGGGCGACGTACGGGTCTGCCCGGGCCGCTATCGCATCCCGGACCCGAGCCAGAAGGGGGTGCTGATCGCGGCCGCGTCGGGCACGCGGATCGATCTCGCCGGCGTCACCATCGAAAGCGGCGATTCCATCCCCGAGCGCTTCACCGGCGTGGGTGTGGCGAGCCGCAACGTGGACGGCGTGACCGTGCTGGGCGGGACGATCCGGGGCTACCGCTTCGGCATCCGGCTCGAGGGCGGGCGGAATCACCGCGTGAGCGGCACCGACGTGTCGGGAAGCAGGCGCGAAGGGCTGCGGTCCACGGCCGAGCGCGCCGACACGCTCGACCGCTTGGACGTGAGCCGTCCCGATCGCGTGGACGAGTACGGCGGTGGCGTTCTGCTCCGCGGCACCTTCGGGGTCGTGGTCACCGGCGTGGTGTCGCACGGAGGGCAAAACGGCATCGGACTGATGGATGCCGCCGATTCCTATCTGGCGGACAACGACCTCTCGGGCAACACCGGCTGGGGGGTCCATCTCTTCCGATCGAGCCACAATACCATCGTCCGGACCGACGCCTCGCGCACGCGCCGCTGCACGGGCGTCGTGGCCGACTGCGGAGCGGCGGCCATCCTGATCCGCGAGGGCAGCGATTCCAATACCATCGCCGACAACGATCTGACGCTGTCGAGCATCGGCGTCATGATCACCGGATTGGCGCCGGTGGTTCGTCCATCCATCGGCAACCTGGTCTATCGCAATGACGCCTCGCTCGCCGCGGTCGCGGCGTTCGCGGCACGGGGCACCTGGCGGGTGACGCTGCTGGATAACCGCGCCGACAGCGCCGCGGTCGGGGTCCAGCTCGTCCGGGTGAGCGGCTCACTGGTGCGCGGCAATACCCTGATCGGCGCGCGCCGGGCTGCCATCGACGTCTTCCACGGCGGAGACACGGGCCTGGAGGGCAACGCACTGCTTGGCGCACCGGTCGGGATCCGGGTCGCGAACCCGGACACGGCCAAGACGCCGAGCCGCGGATTCCGGATCGACGACAACATGCTGGCCGGAGTCGAGCGCGGCATCGAGCTCAAGGGCGTCACCGGGAGCCGGGTCCGGGGCAACGTCTTCGATGGGGTCGGGGAAGGACTGGTCGTGGACGGGGCGGGGCACTCGACGGAGGTCACGGGCAACGTCTTCCTGCGCGCCGCGCGATGGTTCATCGACGCGCCGGACCTGGTGGCCGGCGGGAACTACTGGGCCACGGCCGACGCCTCGCGCGCCGCCGCGCAGGTGCGGGGCCGCGTCAGCGTGCTGCCTTGGAAGCCGGCGAGCGCGGCGGGTTACTAGCCGCCAGGATCTGCGATGCCAGCGCGTGCAGGTCGCGGAGATTGAACGGCTTCCGCGCGCGGAGCACGGGGCGGTCAGGCAGGGGATCCGGCGGCTCGAGCTGTCCGGAATACGTGAGCACGAGCCGGTCGACCGCGCTGGGCGAGGCCGCCAGCAGCGCGTGCACGAACAGCTCGGCTGGACCCGCCATCGTCCGAGCGTCCGCGATGATCAGGTCGTACTCCCGATCGGCCGCCAGCCGCAGGCCTTGCTCGCCCGTCCGCACCGCTTCAACCTCGATGCCTTCCGGTGACAGCAACGCGTTGACCAGGCGGTGAATGCCAAGGTCACTGTCGACCACGAGCACGCGGTGGGAGCCCCGCCGCATGGGCGGGGCCTCGAGGTCCAGCGCCTCCGCCGGCGCGTCGTGGAATGGCAGGACCACGCGGAACTCGGCGCCACCCTCGGGCGGGGGCTCGTAGCTCAGGACGCCGCCGTGGGATTGGACCAGACCGTAGCTGAGCGACAGGCCCAGCCCCGTGCCCTGGCCGGGCCCCTTGGTCGTGAAGAACGGCGTGAAGAGGTGCGGGGTATGGTGCGGGGGCACACCGGGGCCGGTGTCGCGCACGCGGAGCACCGCCTGCCCGTCGGTCCGCGAAGTGACGATCACGATCTTCCGCGCCCGGCCCGGCGGCAGGCCGCTCACCGCCTGCACCGCGTTGGTGATGAGGTTGAGGAGCACCTGCTGCAGCTCGTAGCGATCGCCCAGGACGACGATGGGGGCGGCGTCGAGCGCCTGCTCGAGCTCGATGCCGTGCAATTGCAGTTCATAGACGATGAGCAGGGAGGTGCGCGCGGCCACGTCGTTGAGGTCCACGGGCGCCTTCTCGGGCACGCCCTTGCGCGCGAAAGTCAGGAGATTGCGCACGATCCGGCCCGCCCGCTCGGCCTGATCGTGAATGACGCGGAGGTGCTCGCGCGGAAAAGCGGGCGGCAGCTCGCGCTCCAGCAGCAGCTCGGTGAGGCCGGCGATCGAGGTGAGCGGGTTGTTGAGCTCGTGCGCGACGCCGGACACCAGCTGGCCGATCGACGCCATCTTGTCGTTCTGAATGAGCTGGGCCTCGAGCGTCCGCTGCTCCGTGACGTCCTCGACCAGCATGACGATGGGCCCCGGGCCGGCCCGCTCGGGGAAGGGCGCGGCGGTGAGCCGGAGCACCCGCCCGGTCCGCTCCAGTCGGGCGGTCACCGGCGCCGTGCGCGCGCCCCGCTGCGCCGTCTCCATCAGCTCGGCGACGGCCTCCGAGGTTCCCGGGAGCGTCTCGCCGAGGTTCCGGCCGACGAGCTCCGATTCCGACATCTCCGCCAGCGCCGCGAGCGCGCGGTTGGCTCGCAAGACGACCTGACCGGGTCCCACGACGGCGATCCCTTCGGCCAGCGCGTTGAATGCCGTCTCCCATTCCTCCTTGCTGCGACGGACGATCTCGTAGAGCCGGCCGTTGGCCAGCACGACCGAGGCGTTGGTCGCCACGGTGGAGAGGAGCCAGAGATCCTCGGTCGTGAACGGGCCGCCCTGCCGATCCGCCACGGCGAGCGCGCCCATCGTGACCCCTTGCGACCGGAGCGGCGCCACCGCCGCCGAGCGCACGACGAGACCGCCGATCAGGTCCACCGAGGGTACGGCCACGCCCTGCGCCACTTCGATCCGCTCACGCTGGATGGCGAAGCGCACGAGCGCCGTCTCGGGGTCTTCCGTGATCTGCCCGATGAGCGGCTCGAGCGAGCCGGAGGCGCCCGCCACTCGCAGCCGCCGGCCGCTCTCGTCGTCGGCCAGCACGACGATCGCGCCGTCCGCCTGCAGGAACCGGCCGGCGTACTTGGCGACCTGGTCCACGATGCGGTCGAGCTGAATCGACTCCGACAGGACGTAGCTCAGCTCCTGCAGCGAGAACAGCTCGCTGATGCGCCGATCGAGCTGGCTGGCGAGCTGCTCACTCTTCATCTCCGACTCGCGCAACCGCCGCCGGCCGCGGGCGATCGCCACCCAGAAGCTGCCGGAGATGGCGAGCACGGCCACGAGGGCGAGCCACCACACCCGGTCGTTGGCCAGCCAGGCCACCATGCCGAGCAGCGTCACCGCGACGGCGTGCAGCGGGACTTCCCACTCGCGGCGCCACACGGCCAGGAGGAGGATCAGCCCGGCCGAGGTCCCGAGGCCGAGCGTGACTAGCCCCGGCAGCCCGCCCAGCAACGACCCCAGCAGGGAGCTGACGAGCAGGGCCCACGCCACCAGGGCGGACGGGGACGCGTACCAGCGCTCCCGCGGGCGGGTCAGTCTCACGGCTCCGCGGTCTGGCTCTGCGCCACGCGCTCGGCCACGTAGGCCTCCGGCGGCGCATTCGGCTTGATGCGGATCGACTTGGCGGGAATGCCGACGTTCACGTGGTACGGCCGGACGTTCTTCGTGGCCACGGCAAGCGCCCCGACCATGGCGTTCCGGCCGACACGAACGCCGGCCAGCACCGTCGCATGATATGTGATGCGCACGTCGTCCTCGAGCACGGTCCGCGCGTTGGTCACCTCTTTCTGATCCACGATGCTGTGCGTGTGGCTGTAGATGTTGGCGTAGTCCGAGATGCTGACACGGTTGCCGAGGCTGATGCCGCCGCGGTCATCGAGCAGCACGTAGCGATGGACGACGCAGTCGTCGCCGACCTCCATGTTGTACCCGTAGGAGAACTCGACGAAGTGAAAGCACTTGAAGTTGCGGCCGCAGCGGGCGAAGAGATGCTGCGCCAGCAGGCGGCGGAAGCGCACCCCCAGATGGACATTGCCGGCCCCGAGGGGGGAGCGGTCGAAGCTCTGCCAGAGCCAATGCAGCGGCTTGACCCGGGCGTAGCGCTCCGGGTCCACGTCGGCGTAGTACTCGGGCTCGAGGGTGACGTTCCGCGGATCGAGGCTCAGCAGCGCGATCCGGGTCCCCGCCGGCGTCGCCGGGTCGGTCACGAGCGCGTCGTAGTCGCGGAGGCCGGGGTACCAGATCTCGAACAGCGTGTCCCGGGTGATGCGGTTCCAGTCCGCGTTCGGGGCACCGAGCCGGTCCTCGAGCTGCTCGAGCCAGGAGTCGAACGCCCGTTCGGAGGCCTGGGGCAGGCCGACCGATCGGAGGGGCAGATACGCCATCGAGGTGCCTCGCAGGGGGGCTGGCTGTCGGGGGATCGAGCGAGCGCGATGTTCCAATGATGTGTGGGACGTGCAGTTGACACCAGTGCCAATGGGGAATAAAGTGGTAGGGATCGTAGTTGATAATGATTCTCAACTAGTCTATCCCGAAAGGCACTATGCGCCCCCTCACGCCGGTGGTCGCCCTCGCGGTGCTCTGCTGCCTCCCCTTCACCCCCTTTCGCGCCACCCAGGCCGCTGCCCAGGAAGAGCAGGAAGAGCGGACCACGGTCGGCGGCTACGGCGAGGTCCACTACCTCAACCCCACGGGCCCCGACACCCCCGCCGAGGTGAACGTCGCGCGCTTCGTCGTGTATCTGGCCCACACGTTCAGCGAGCGGCTGGCCTTCCGCTCGGAGCTCGAGGTCGAGGACGCGAAAATCGAAGGCGGCGAGGCGGGCGGTGAAGTGGCGCTGGAGCAGCTCTACCTCGACTACACCCTCTCGCCCGCCGCCACCATCCGCGCCGGACTGGTGCTGCCGCCGCTCGGGATCATCAACGAGACCCACGAGCCGCCGACCTTCAACGGCGTCGAGCGGCCGGGCTTCGACCACGACGTCATTCCCAGCACGTGGCGTGACATCGGCGTCGGCATGGTCGGCAGCATCCCCGGCTCGTCCGGGCTGAACTACCGGGTGTACCTGCTGAATGGGCTCGTCGCCCGCGGGTTCTCCGCCGAGGAGGGCATCCGCGAAGGCCGCCAGGAGGGGAAGGAGGCGACCTTCGCCAACCCGTCGCTGACCGGCCGGCTCGAGTGGGTCCGTCCCGGCCTGCGCATCGGCGGCTCGTTCTGGTATGGCGGGAGTGCGGCGGATGACCCGCTGCTCGGCACCGGCACCTTCGACAACGCGGTCGCCCTGGTCTCGGCGGACGCCCGGTACGATGTCGGGGGCTTTATGTTCCGGGGCGTCGTGGCCAACGTCAGCATCTCGGACGCCGAGGAGATCAACGCGGCGTACGGAGGGCAGGTGGGCAGCCGGATCGCCGGCGGCTACCTGGAGGGGGCGTACAATCTGCTCGGTCGCTGGCACCGGCGTCGACCCAGCAGCTCAACGCGTTTCTCCGGTACGAGCGCTACAACACGCAGGCGGGAGTGCCCGATGGCGTCACCCGCGACGATGCGCTCGCCCGCCGTATCACGACCTTCGGCCTGTCCTACAAGCCGGTCTACAACGTCGTCTTCAAGGGCGATTACCAGCTTCGCCGCAATGGGGCGGGCGTGGGCGAGGACGAGCAGCTCAGCCTGGGGGTGGGATATCAGTTCTAGCAGGCTGAGGCTGGCGGTGATCCCGGCGCTGGCCCTGCTCGCCAGCGCCGGCCTCTCCGCCACGGCTCGGGGCCAATCGCCCCCTCCGGCCAAGCTCGCCAAGTCGCTGGAGCGGATCTACGGCGCGGGCGCGCAGGTGGACACGCTGCACGTCGACTCCGCGGCGGTCTATCGGGTCTCCCGCCAGGGCTCGCTGCTGGGGTTCGCCCAGGTCCGCAACGTCAAGGGGAAGGACCAGCCGATCACCTACCTCGTGGCCACCGACTCGGCCGACGCACTGCGCGACATCGATGTCCTGGTGTATCGGGAGCCCTACGGCGGCGAGGTCGCCTACGAGCCGTGGCGCAAGCAGTTCCGCGGGAAGACCGCGGGCGACCCGCTGCAGATCGGGAAGGACATCCGCGTCGTGTCCGGAGCGACGATCAGCTCCAACTCCGTGACCCGAGGCGTGCGCCAGACGCTGGCCGACCTCACCGCGTGGCACGCGGCGGGCAAGCTCCGATGACCGAGCCACGAGGGCCGGTCTGGCGGCAGCTGTCGCCCACCCTTCGGACCCTGGGGCTCTCGATCACCGTGGTCCAGCTCGTGGGCTACACGACTGGCCTGCTGTTCATCCGCCACACCACGGGCATGACGCCGTCCGGCGTCAGCACCCAGTATCGCGGATCCGACTCCACCGTCGTGGCGGACGCCGCGATGAAGTTTCCGAAGTCGTACGCCGAGATGATGAACATCACCCATACGCACCTGCTCAGCATGGCCGCGATCTTCGTGTTCAGCGGTCTCGCCCTCGCGCTCTGCGAGCGGCCCGCCGAGCGCTGGCGGCAGGTGCTGGTAGCGGAGCCGTTCGCGGCGCTGTTGGTCTCCTTCTCGGCGATGTGGCTCATGTGGCGCGTGGACCCCCGCTTCAGCTGGCTGCTGATGCTGTCCAGCGGGCTCATGGCTCTCACCTTCTACGTTCAGTCGTTCTTCGTGCTCCGGGAGCTGCTGGCGCTCCGGCGGCAGGGGCGTCCATGAGGCGGCGCGATTTTCTGGGGGCGCTGGGCGTCGGGCTGGTGGGGGTCGGCGCGCCGCGGCGGCTGGTCGGCGCGGCGCGGGCGTGGCGTGATGACGTGCCCGTCGAGCGCTGGTCCTGGGCCATGGGCCAGCCGGTGCATCTCCAGCTCTACGCGGTCTCGGAAGCAGAAGGCTACGACGCGGCCCAGGCGGCGCTCGGCGAGCTTCGCCGGGTGGAAGCCGCGCTCTCGCTGTTCGACGACGCCAGCGACCTGGTGGAGCTCAACCGCCGCGCCGGTCGCGGACCGGTGGCCGTTGGCCCCGACCTGGCCGCCACGCTCGCCGCGGCGGTCCGCTTCGGCCGGGGCACCGGCGGGGCGTTCGACGTCGCCGTCGAGCCGCTGATGCGTACCTGGGGCTTTCACGCGGCCAGGACCACCGAGCCCACCGAGCGTGAGCTGGCCGAAGCGCGGGCGGCGGTCGGGGCGGCGCGCGTCCAGGTGGGGGCTGGGCGGGTCGCGCTTGCCTCCCGGTCGACCCAGCTCGACCTCGGCGGCATCGGCGTGGGGTATGGGCTCGACCGCGCGGGGGAGGTCCTTCGCCGCGCCGGGATCCGGCGCGCATTGCTCGACGTGAGCGGCGACTGTCTCGCGCTGGGCGCGCCTCCAGGCGAGACCGGCTGGCTGGTGGAGGTGGCCGACCCCGACCGGAAGGGCGGGGTGATGGGTAGCACCAGGCTCCGGGACGCCGCCCTCGCGACCTCGTCCAACCTGGTGTCGGTGGTGCGCTACGGACGTGCCGTGCGCGGGCACGTCATGGATCCGGAGAGCGGCTACCCGGCGGGGAGGTGTCGCCAGGTGTCCGTGGTGGCGCGAACCGGCATCGAGGCGGACGCGCTCTCGACGGCGATGCTGGTCGCTGCCGGTCCGTTCGCGGGGGTGCTTCGGTCGTTCGTGCGCTGAGCGACGCTCAGTGGCCGCTGTTGGCGGTGGCGCTGTCCGGCGCCGGCACGCCGGCCGCGGTCGTGTCGCGCACGCTGTCGCGCGAGCGTCCCGCCACGCGAGCCCGCTCGCGGTCGAGCGCCGTCTGCTTGTTCTGCCAGTCGTCCGAGGTCTGCCCGCCGTAGCTGATGGTGAAGGAGTCGTTCACCGGCAAGTCTTCCGAGTAGAGATAGATGGCGCTGACCTGCTCGCGGACGTTGAGCTGCTGGGCGGTGAACCGGCCGCTGAACGGGACGATGCCCAGCGGGCGGAGCTCGCGGCTCCGGACCAGCACCGTCAGCGTCTGGGGATCGAACCGCGCATTGGCGCTCTGGCTGAAGAACGTCACGAACGCGAGCCCGGGTCGGGAGACGCCGTTCCTGTTCGCCACCGAGTCGATGGCCGCGCGCCGGGACGCGACCACCGAGCGGAGCGACTCCCAGCTGTCTCGCGCGAGGAGTCGGGTGACCCGGGCATCGAGCGGCACGAAGCGCACTTCGAGGTCGTTGGTCTGAAGCTGGAGCGCCAGGTCGGTCTGGGTCAGCGAGCCGTAGCCGCCCGGTGGCAGCAGGCCGGACACGCCCGCCTGCGCGGCCGCGATGCCGCGTCCCCCCAGGAGTCCGGCGACGAGCAGAATCGACCAGGGCCTGCACACGATCGTCATGCGGAGTCTCCCACGGCGGCGACGATGCTCTCGGCCAGCTCGGCGATCCCGAGGCGTGACGTGCTGCTGGTGAGCTGAATCTGGTCCTGGTGCAAGCCCAAGGCCAGAGCGAACGCCCCCGGGCGCTCCAACTGGGCCGACCGCGTCAGCTTGTCGCCCTTGGTGAGGGCGACCAGGACGGGGCGGCCGCTGCGGACGAGCAGCTCCTGGATCGCGTGGTCGTCGGCGGAGGGGTCGTGGCGGATGTCGAGCAGCCAAACCACGCCGGCCAGCGTCGGACGCTCCAGCAGGTACCGCTCTATCAGGCGCCGATAGCCCGCTCTCGCCGCCTTGCCCGCCCGGGCGAACCCGTAGCCGGGCAGGTCCACGAGGTAGAACGTCGGCAGCCGGAACGCGTTCAGCAGCGTGGTCTTGCCCGGCGTCGCGCTGACGCGGGCGAGGCTCCGGCGCCCGGTCAGGGCGTTCAGCAGGCTCGACTTCCCGACGTTCGACCGGCCGATGAGCGCTACTTCAGGCAGCGGCGGGTCGAGCGCCACCAGCGGGTCGGGGAAGGACCCGACGAACTCGACGGGGAGGGTGTGAAGGGACACGGCTAGGCGGGCGGGCGCCCGCCGTTCAAGCTTCCCGCTTGGTCCGCGCGCGCTCCGTGACGATCAGGGGCGACGTCCCTTCGGTGATCGCTTCCTTGGTGATCACGATCTCCCGTACGTCGTCTCGGTTCGGCAGGTCGTACATGATGTCGGTCATCATCGTCTCGAGGATGGACCTGAGGCCCCGGGCGCCGGTGCCGCGCTTGAGCGCCTTCGCGGCCACGGCGCGCAGCGAATCGGGATCGAAGGTGAGGCCCACGTCCTCGAGCTCGAACAGCTTCTTGTACTGCTTGGTCAGGGCGTTCTTCGGCTCGACCAGGATGCGCATGAGCGAGTCCTCGTCCAGCGCCTCGAGCGACACGACGACCGGCAAACGGCCCACCAGCTCGGGGATGAGCCCGAAGCGGAGCAGGTCGTCCGGCTCGACTTCGGCGTAGGGGTTCTTGCCGTCGGGCGCGGCGGCGCTGGCTTTCGCGGCGCCGCTGAAGCCGATCTGCTGCCGACCGGTGCGGGCCTCGATGATCTTCTCGAGCCCGTCGAATGCGCCGCCGCAGATGAAGAGGATGTCCTTGGTGTTGATCTGGATGTATTCCTGCTGCGGGTGCTTCCGGCCGCCCTGGGGCGGGACCGACGCGATGGTGCCCTCGAGGATCTTGAGCAGCGCCTGCTGCACGCCCTCGCCCGACACGTCGCGGGTGATGCTCGGGTTCTCCGACTTCCGGGCGATCTTGTCGATCTCGTCGATGTAGACGATGCCGCGCTCGCACTCGGCGACGTTGAACTCGCCGGCCTGAAGCAGCCGGACCAGGATGTTCTCCACGTCCTCGCCCACGTACCCCGCCTCGGTGAGCGTGGTAGCGTCGGCGATGGTGAACGGCACGTCGAGGATGCGGGCCAGCGTCTGCGCGAGGAGGGTCTTGCCGACACCAGTGGGACCCAGCAACAGGATGTTCGACTTGTCGAGCTCGACCTCGCTGTCCCGGCCGTTCGACGCGTTGATGCGCTTGTAGTGGTTGTAGACGGCGACGGCCAGGGTCCGCTTGGCGCGCTCCTGGCCGATCACGTACTGGTCGAGGACGTCCTTGATCTCCGCCGGCGTGGGAACCTGGGTGATGCTGTCCGCGACCTCGCGCTCTTCGTCCTCCGCCAGGATCTCATTGCAGAGTGTGATGCACTCGTTGCAAATGTAGACCGACGGCCCGGAGATGAACTTCCGGACGGAATCCTTCGATTTTCCGCAGAACGAGCAGCGGAGATGCTTGTCGTTGGACATGGAGCCGCGTCGCGATGAGAGGTGAGGGTGCCGGAAAGGTGGACCCCGGCACCGGGAGCGTCAAGTGTCCTTCTTGCCGTCCTTGCCGTTCGGGTGCGGAACGAGCTCCTTCCGGGGCGTAAACACGCTGTCGATCAGGCCATACGCCTTGGCCTCCTCGGCGCTCATGAACCGGTCGCGGTCCATGTCCCGCTCGATGGTCTCGATGGGCTGGCCGGTATGGTGGGCGTAGAGGGCGTTCATCTTGCTGCGCAGATACAGGATCTCCCGGGCCTGGATCTCGATGTCGGCCGCGGTGCCCTGCGCGCCGCCCGAGGGCTGGTGGATCATGATCCGCGAGTGGGGCAGAGCGCTCCGCTTGCTCTTGGTGCCGGCGGCCAGCAGGAACGAGCCCATGGACGCCGCCATCCCCATGCAGATGGTGTTCACCGGCGCGCGCAGGTGCTGCATGGTGTCGTAGATGGCCATCCCGGCCGACACGACCCCACCCGGCGAGTTGATGTAGAGGTAGATGTCCTTGTCCGGGTTATCGGCCTCCAGGAACAGCAGCTGGGCGATGATGATGTTCGAGACATCGTCGTTGATCGGCGCGCCCAGGAACACGATCCGGTCCATGAGCAGCCGCGAGAAGATGTCGTACGTGCGCTCGCCCCGGCTGGAGCGCTCGATGATGTAGGGCGGATAAAGCGTGGCCATCGTCAGGACTTCACCTCGTCGATTGTGGACTGCTGCAGGAGCCATGCGAATGCCTTCTCCTCGGTGATGGCGCGCTCCAACTCGGGCAGGCGATTGGCCTTCTGCAGGTTGCCGTAGAGCTGCGACGCGGGAATGCCCCGCGCCTCGGCCAGCTCGCCCACCCGCCGGTCGAGCTCCTCTTCGGTCGCCTTGAGGCCGTTGGCCTCGACTACCGCGTCGAGCACCAGGTCGCGCCGGACCTGCGCCTCGGCGATCTCGTGGAACTGCTGCTCGAACTGCTGCAGCTGCTCGGGTGGCACCCGGTACATCTCGGCGTAGCCGTGCATCAACCGGTGGACCAGTGATTCCGGCGCCTGCACGTTGTTGGCCTCGACGATCTGCTGGACCAGCGCCTGGCGGACCTGGGCATCGGCCTCGCGCGCGGCCTCGCGCTCCAGGTCCTGCCGGATCGCGGCGCGCAGCGCGTCGAGCCCCTCGAAGTCGCCCACCTCGCGCGCGAGCGCGTCGTCGAGGGCGGGGAGCTCCTGGCGCTTCACGTCGTGCAGGGTGACGCGGACCCGCCGGGTCTGGCCGCGGCGGGACTCGTCCGGATGGTCGTCGGGGAACTTCACCTCGGCGTCGGCCTGCTCGCCCGGCAGGAGCGTCATGATCCGCTCCTCGAGGTCCGGGATCGCCTGGTTCTGGCCGAGCACGAGGTCGTAGGGCTGCGACTCGCCCGCGCCGCGCTCGTCGAGCGGCGCGACTTCCACCCGCACCATCTGGCCGGGCGCCGGCTTCGCGCCTTCGACGGGGATCCACGCCGCCTTCTGCTCCTGCACCCGCGCGAGCTGCTCCTCCACCGCGCTGTCGGCCACCGCGGCCACGCGGCGCTCGACCCGGAATCCGCCGGTGCGCTCGAGCTTGAGCTCGGGCCGGACCTCGACCAGCAGCTCGAACTCGATCGGGCTGCCCTCCTCGAACTTGAGGTTGCGGATCGAGGGATCGGTCACCGGCTTGAGCGACTCGGACGACTTGGCCGTCTCCCAGCTCTCGCGAATCACTTCCTCGAGCACGGACTGGCGGATGGCGTCGCCGAACCGCTTGCGCACGACGGCCGCCGGCGCCTTGCCTGGCCGGAAGCCGGGCAGCCGGGCCCGCTGGACGTAGTACTTGAGTGCCTTGGCCTCGGCCTCCTGGACGCGTTCCACGGGCACGGTGACCCGGAGCGACTTGGAGGCCGAGTCCTCGGCGGTTTTCTCGACGGTAATCTGACTCATAGTGGGGGGAATCTACCCTGGGGGGACGGCAAGGGGCAAAACGGGCGCGCCCCACAAGGGTCTGGCGAGTGCGAACGCCGGGAGTCGAACCCGGACCCCTTGCGGGACAGGATCCTAAGTCCTAGTGACCGGGTAGACACCAGACAAGAGCAGACCGCGCGGGTGTTGCCGTTGTGGGACTTGTGCCTCGGTCCTGTTGTCCCGTGTAGTCAGCCGTTGTCTCCTGTTCCGGCACAGTTCCGGCACAGTCTTATGTGCCGGCTGCATTGCCAGCCAGGATCGCGTGTCCATCTACCCCCCCCTCGAAAAATTCGACCGGGTGGTGGAGCAAAGGCATGGTCCTAGGGGCTCGACTTCTTCGACTGCGAAACTTCAGGGAACGGGAGGGACCCACGTCAAAAAATTCAAAGTCTAGCCCCAGAAATGTTCGGTCCCGCACCTGACAAGAATTTGGGCTGTGCTGTAACCATCTCCTAGCCCGTGCCGCGCCGCGGCGGTATTCTTCAGCGTCCTCTAACCCTTCCCATTTCAGAGCCTTGAGTGACTGACCTGCGCGAGCAGCTTGCACGCGGCTTGGCGGATCGCTACCGGCTCGAGCGCGAGCTCGGGCGGGGCGGCATGGCCACCGTCTTCCTCGCCCAGGACCTGCGGCACGACCGGCCGGTCGCGCTCAAGGTGCTGCACCCCGATCTCGCGCGCACGCTGGGCCCCGAGCGCTTCCAGCGCGAGATCAAGCTCGCCGCCCGGCTGCAGCACCCGCACATCCTGACGGTCCACGACTCGGGCGAGGCCGCGGGCCAGCTCTGGTTCACCATGCCGTACGTCGAGGGCGAGAGTCTCCGCGACCGGCTCGCGGCGCGAGCGCCAGCTCCCGGTGGACGACGCCCTCCGGATCGCGACCGAGGCCGCCCAGGCCCTCGAGTACGCCCACCGGCACGGCGTGATCCACCGGGACATCAAGCCCGAGAACCTGCTGCTCACGAGCGACGGCAGCACCCTCGTCGCCGACTTCGGCATCGCGCGGGCCCTGGCGGCGGCGGACGATCGCCTGACCGAGACCGGACTGGCGATCGGGACCCCGGCCTACATGAGCCCCGAGCAGGCGGCGGGCGACAAGGGGCTCGACGCACGGACCGACGTCTATTCCCTCGGGGCCGTGCTGTACGAGATGCTGGCCGGCGAGCCGCCCTTCACCGGCCCCACGGCGCAGGCGATCATCGCGAAGCGGTTCAGCGGCGAGGTGCCTCGGGTGCGCCAGGCGCGGCCGAGTGTACCCGAGCACGTGGACGCCGCGGTGTCACGCGCGCTGGCGCCGGTGGCTGCCGACCGGTTCGAGACGGTGGAGGGCTTCGCGCGCGCGCTCGGCGCGGCTGCCGCTACCGGTCCAGTCCTGGCGACGGCTCCTGAGCCCGCCTCCGTGGCGGGTGCCACCGCTCCCACACGGGTGACGACACCGCAGCCCACCCCCTCAGCTGGCCGGCGTGTGCCGCTTGCCGCGGTCACACTCGTCCTCGGCCTTCTCGTCGGGCTCGGCGTGCTCTTCGCCTGGCGACGCGCGCATCCCGGGGCGGACGACAGCCCAGGCCCCAAGCGGCTCGCCGTGCTTCCGTTCGAGAACCTGGGCGACTCGGCGACTGAATATTTCGCCGACGGCATGACGGACGAGGTGCGCGGGAAGCTCGCGCAGGTCTCCGGCGCTCGCCGTCATCGCGCGGGCCAGCTCGAACGAGTACCGCAAGACGACCAAGGCGCCGCAGGAGATCGCCCGCGAGCTCGGGGCCGACTACCTGCTCACCGCTACGGTGCGGTGGGAGAAGGCGATCGGTGGGCCGACCCGGGTGCGGGTCAGCCCCGAGCTCATTCGGGTCGAGCCCGGGGCCGCGCCGACCACCAAATGGCAGCAACCGTTCGACGCGTCGCTCACCGACGTGTTCCAGGTCCAGGCCGACATCGCGACGAAGGTGGCCAGTGCGCTCAACGCGGCCCTGGGCGACAGCGCCCGTCACGAGCTCGCGGCCAAGCCGACCGCGAACCTGGCGGCCTATGACGCGTATCTCAAAGGCGAGGCTGCCTCGCAGGCGATGGCTGTATCAGATCCCGCGAGCCTGCGCCGGGCCTTCGGCTTTTACCAGCAGGCGGTCGCACTGGACTCGGGTTTCGTGCCCGCCTGGACCCAGCTCGCCCGCGCCTATGCGCGGCTGTATTTCAACGGCACACCCACGCCCGAGCTGGCGGCGCAGGCCCGGGAGGCGGCGAACCGGGCGCAGGCGCTCGGCCCGGACCGACCCGAAGGGCAGCTGGCGCTGGGTGATTACTACCAAAATGTGCCAGTCGACAATCGCCAGGCGCTCGCGGCCTACGAGGCGGGGCTCAAACTGGCACCTACCAACGTCGACCTCCTCGTTGGCGCGGCGTTGGCCGAGCAGAGGCTGGGCCGCTGGGAGACCGCGCTCCAATACCTCACGCAGGGCGACCGCGCTCGATCCCCGCTCGGCCAACACAGCCCGGCGCACCACACGGACGCTGGTGTTCCTCCGCCGCTATCCCGAGGCATTGGCGGCGGCGGAGCGCGGCCTCACGCTCGCCCCTACCAACCTCAACATGATCGAGGAGCGGGCGATAGTACCGCTGGCTCAGGGCGATCTCGCGGGGGCCCGAGCCGTCGTACGCGCCGCTCTGTCTAGCGTTGATCCGGTCGCTTTACTCGCGTTCTTCGGCAATTATCAGGACCTCTACTGGGTGCTGGACGACGCCCAGCAGCAGCAGCTCCTCACGCTGCCGCCGGGCGCCTTCGATAACGATCGCGGGGCCTGGAGCATCGTGCGCGCGCAGACCTATTGGCTGCGGAAGGATCCGGCGAAGGCGAAGGTGTATGCCGACTCGGCTCAGCTCGCCATGGCGGAGCAGCTCCGGGCCACCCCGGATAATGACCAGCGGCATGTCATCCGGGGCTTGGCTCTCGCGTACCTGGGCCGGAAGGCCGAGGCGATTCAGGAAGGGGAGCGAGGCGTGGCGTTGTTGCCGGTCAGCCGGGACGCTTTCGGCGGGGCCTATAACCAGCACCAGCTCGTTCGCATCTACCTGCTCGTGGGCGAGCCGGACAAGGCGCTCGACCCGCTCGAGCCGCTGCTCAAGATCCCGTACTACCTCTCGCCCGGTTGGCTCAAGATCGATCCTACCTTCGCCCCGCTCCGGGACAACCCGCGCTTCGAGCGGTTGGTGAACGGGAGGTAGCCCAACCAGCCCCGCTGTGACCAAGGTCGTCTTCTTGGCCCGCCGGCTCCTTGTCATCTCTGCGCTGGGACCGCCATGTGCAGTCGCTGCCGCCAGTCGGCATGCCGGCCGCGAGCGATCACTCTGCTCGACCCCCCCTCAATGCCGGCGAGGCCGGTGCCTGTGTAAAGGCCGGGTCCCGATCGATGGCTCTTGCATCGGTCAGGATGTTCGGGCCGGGTGTCTCGAAAAAAATTGCAGATCAGGTGGCGAAAAATATCGGGAGCCCATGGACTCACGACGCTCTACGCATCTCACGGCGGCCTCTTAGTTCCCGGCGACCAGCCGCTCGAAGCGCGGGTTGCCCCGGAGCGGGGCGAACGTGGGATCGATCCGAAGCCAGCCGGGCGAGAGGTGATACGGCATCCTGAGCAGCGGCTCGAGCTGGTCGAGCGCCTTCTCCGGCTCGCCCACGAGCAGGTAGATGCGCACGAGCTGGTGCTGGAGGTAGGCCCCTATGAGGGCGTCCCGGCTGACGGGCATGAGCGCGACCGCGCGCTCCCCTTCCTGGATCGCCTCTGCCTTCCGGCCCAGGTAGGCCAGGGCCACACCCCGGTAGGCGTGTCGCTGGGGGTCCTGGGGTGCCGCCCGGAGTTGCTCCTCATAGGCCAGCCGAGCCGTGTCGGCGTAGACCCGGGCCTCGGCCGGATGCCCGCGGAGGTGTTCGGTCTCGGCGCGCACGAGGGCCCAGGCGGCCCGGTCGTTGTCAAAGGCACTCGGCGGCAGTGCGAGGAGCTGCTGCTGTTGGGCGTTATCCAGCGGCCAGTAGAGGTCCCAATAGTTCCCGAAGGAGGCGATCAGCGCCGCCGGCTCGAAGGTCGTGAGGGCCGTGCGTATGACGGCCCGGGCGCCGGCGAGGTCACCCTGGGCGAGGGCCACCATGGCCTTGAACGCGATGACAGGAAGGTTGGTCGGGGCGAGTGCAGCGGCCCGGTCCAGCGCGACCTGGGCTTCGGGGTAGCGCCGCAGCAAGAGTAGTGCAGTCCCGATGAGTCGCGGCGGGTTGGCCGAGCGCGGGTCGAGGGTACCCGCCTTGGTGAGATGCGTGAGCGCCGCGTCCCAACGACCCAGGCGCTGCTCAGCCGAGGCCACCGACCCGAGCAGGTCGACGTTGTTCGGCGCCAGATTGAGTCCGGCCTCGTATGCCACGAGCGCCTGCCGGTTGTCCCCCACGACGAACGAGTAGTACGTACCCAGCGCCTGCGGACCGTCGGGGCGGTCGGGACCGAGCGCCTGGGCCCGCTCCGCCGCCTGGCGGGCCTGCGCCGCCAGCTCAGGCGTCGGGAGTGCTGTTGACGTAGAGAAGGGAGCGCGCACGGGCGAGCTGGGCCCAGGCCGTGACGAACGACGAGTCGAGCGCCACCGCCTGCTCGTAGAAGCCGATGGCTGGCCGCAGACTCGACGGAAGACTTACCCCCATCGACTGCGATGCGGCCTCGCCTTTCAGGAAGGCGTCGTACGCCGCCAGGTTGTGAGTCGGCTGGGTTGCCAGCTCGCGGCGCGCACTGTCACCCAGGGCCACGTCGAGCGCACCCGCCACCGTCGTCGCGATGTCGGCCTGCACCTGGAACACGTCGGTCAGCGAGGCATCGAACGATTCCTGCCACCGGGTGCGCGGGGCGCGCCCGGGCTCCACGTCCACCAGCTCGGGCGTGACCCGAACCCGGCTCGCGCCGCCGGGCGCCTTCTCCCATCGCACCGTGGCCGTAAGCAGGTAGTCGGCGCCCAGCTCACGGGCGATCTCCTGCGGCGCCTTCGTGGTGTGCCGGTACTGGTTGGAGCTGCCGCGGGCGATGACGTCCAGACCCACAACGCGCGAGAGCTTGCCCCGCACCGCCTCCGTGACCCCGTCGGCGAAATAGGCGTCGGCCGAGTCGCCCAGGTTTTCGAACGGAAGGACCGCCAGCAGCTTGGGCCCGGCGCTCTCGCTCGCACCCGCGTGGGTGCGGCGCCAGGCGAAGACCGCGCCTGCGACGAGGACCCCGAGCCCCAGCACGAAAGCCGCCACCGACACGCGCCAGCGGCCGGCCGCCGCGGGCGCCGGCAAGACGACGGGAGTCGGAACAGGCGTGAACTCGGATGGTGCTCCTTGAAGCGCCCGGACGAACTCGACCATCGTGGCGAACCGGTCCGCGGCGGACTGCGCCAGGGCCCGCTGGATCGCCAGGTCGACGCCCTCCGACACGTCGGGCCGCGTCGCCCGCACGCTCGGGATCGGCTCCGTGAACCACTTCGCGATGATCGCCCACGCGGTCGAACCCGTGAACGGCGGCTCGCCAGCCAGCATCTCGTACAGGACGCAGCCGAGCGAGTATTCGTCGGTGCGGCCGTCTACCGGCTTGTCTCCGCTCGCTTGCTCCGGGCTCATGTAGGCCGGGGTGCCCGTGCTCGAACCCGTCTGGGTCAGGTGCTCGTCGGTCCCCAGCGGCCCGCGCGATGCCGAAGTCGGCGACCAGCGTGTTGCCGTCCCTGGTGAGCAGCAGGTTTTCGGGCTTGATGTCCCGGTGGATTACGCCCTGGTCGTGCGCGTACTCCAGCGCCAGCGCCGCCTCGCGGGTGATCCGAAGGGCCTCGTCCACGGGCAACTGCCGCTCGCGCCGCTGCCGGTCCCGGAGCGACTCGCCCTCGACGTACGGCATGGTGAACCAGAGATGACCGGCGGCTTCCCCTGAGTCGTGGACGGTGAGAATGTGGGGGTGCTGGAGGCGGGCCGCGAGTTTGATCTCGCGCTGGAAGCGGTCAGGCCCGAGCGGGCGGCGAGCTCGGGCAGCAGCACCTTCAGGGCGACGGGGCGGTCGTGCTTGAGGTCCCGGGCCAGGTAAACCGTGGCCATCCCTCCCCGCCCGAGTTCGCGCTCGATGACGTAGCGGTCGCCCAGCGCCGCCGAAAGGCGACCGATTTCTGTCGTGTCCACCGCGTGGACCCGCCGGATGGGAGGCCCGAAATCTGCTGGCGTGCTCGGGCCAGCGCCACTGGCATTACCCTTTCGCCTCCGCGCGAGGTCTATGGACGAAGCTGGGGACGATCTCACTCCTTTGGTCGCAGGAGCGACTCGAACGGCGGATAGCCACGCAGCGACCCGAATGGTGGATCGGGCAACACCACGTATGCAAACGCCTCACGCGCGAGCTCACGCCGAAGCAGCGCAACCGCTCGGTCCTGGTTACCCCAGAATTCGCGGCGCGCGAAGCGTGGAAACCGAAAGTGGTGAGCACGAGAAAGGGCCCCTCGGTCGAGAGGCCCTAAGTCATTCAGTGCGAACGCCGGGAGTCGAACCCGGACCCCTTGCGGGACAGGATCCTAAGTCCTGCGCGTCTGCCGGTTCCGCCACGTTCGCAAGCCGGGAATCTAAGCCGCCGTCGCCCTCAACGCCCGCCTCTCCGTCGCCCGGCTTCGAGCACCTGGCAGACCTCGGGCTCCAGCATCCGCCGCACCAATCGGCGGACCATGACCTCGTCGTCGATGATGAGCGCGGTCGCCGGCGCGGTGATCACCCGACCCGGACCCCGAGCAACCGGTCGAACTCCTCCCGTACGATCCCGTAGCACTCGCACGACGCCGCTTCCAGCCGCGGGCGATCGGCGATCGAGACGACGCCCCGGCGGTAACGGATGAGACCCTGCCGTTGCAGCGTCCCGGCCGCCTCGGTCACGGTGGCGCGGCGCACGCCGAGCATCACGGCCATGGTCTCGTGGGTGATCGGGATGTCGTCGCGCCCGATGCGGTCGCGGCAGATGAGGAGCCAGCGAGCCAGCCGCTCCTCGGCGGGGTGGAGGCGGTTGCACGCGGTGCTCTGCGCTACCTGCGTCATGAACGCCTGGGCGTAGAGCTTGAGCAGACGCTGGAGCGCCGGCAGGCGGGCGGCTTCTCGCTGCAGGACGGCGGCGTCCAGGCGCTCCGCCTCGCCGGCGATCTGCACCACGATCCGACTCGTCGACCGGTCGGCGCCGAAGAACACCGTGAGTCCCACCATCCCCTCGCAGCCGATGCTGCCGACCTCGACCGACTCGCCCGTGTCGGCCGCCGCCGCCATCGAGATCACCGCGTCGAGCGGGAAATAGACCGCCTCGATGGGTCGGTGGGGGTCCGCGAGGTGCGCCTTCGCCGCAAGCCGGGTGGTGGTGAGGTAGGGTCGCAACTCCAGAAACTCGCTCGGTGGGAGCACGGCGAGGAGGTGGTTCCGGCTCTGCGGCGGCGCGTCGGCCACGGGACGCCCCTCCGCGGCGAGGGTCATCGCTGCCCCCGGACGTGACGAGTGGCTCGGCTCAAGGACACCTTTCGAGAGCGCATCGGTGCGAAGCGGCCTGCTTGGGTGGGGAAACGGTTACCAATCTACTCCGGATCAGGATCAAGCGTGAGGGAAAAACGAGGTTAGTACGCTACCGTACGGAGGTTAGGCGACCCGCTGCCGTACCCAGGCCTGGTACAGGCGTTCGCAGTAGGCGTCGTTGCTGGAGTTCTCGGTCTTGACCCGCCGACCGTCCGACAACACCGCGAAGGCGCAGAACTTGGCGACCGTGGGCTTACGGTTCGGACCCATGCATTCCGGAATCGCTTCCTGATTGATCTCGATCCACACCGACCGCTCCGGGTTGCTCCGCTGCCACGCGGCGCACCGGCCACCGACGTCGGGATCCACCTGCTGGCCCTCGGGGGCGATCACGATGCGGGTGACGGTGGGCTCGGCATGGCGCACCGTGGCCTCCCGCTTCGGCTTGGGGGCGGTGGAATCCGGCAGCTTGGCCGGTGGGGTCGACTGAGCGGAGGGGCGGACATATTGCCACGGCGTGCACCGCTCGCGGGCGAGCCGCCCGCCCCGCATCGGCGCGGCGCACGAATATCCCGCCGCCGTCTCGCCGGGAGTGGGCGCGCGCAGGTGCAACGTATCGGCCGACTGACTGCTCGGTGTCGTGGCGGCAACGGACTCCCGGCCGTCGCCCAGCCCCACCTCCACCCGAACCGAGTCGGGCAAGCCGCCGGCGCCTTCGGTCAGGCGCCAGAGGACGATCACCTCCAGCGAGTCGCCCAGGAGCGACACCTCGGAGTGGACGTCGCTGGCAGCCGCCATATTGACCTGACCCGGTGGCCGGAGCTGACGGCGGAGCATCCAGAGGCCGGCGACCGCCACACCGAGAATGGCGAGCAGGAGGACGACGACCGGCCAGCGGCGAGGCTTCGGAGCCTCGACGACCTGCTCGCGCGGCGGCTCCCAGCGCGCCACCGGCTAGCGCCCCAGTCCGAGCACGGCAGGCCCCTGCTCGAATACGACATCCACCGGAATCCCCTTGCTGCCGAGACGCGCCAGGTCGCTCTGCAGCGTCGGCGACAACGTGCTCCGCGCCGCCATGAACCGCTTGACGCCCTCGTAATCGCCGTCGCCCTGAAAGCGGAGGATCTGGCCGCCCAGCGAATCCACCGCGACGCGCATCTTCGGGAAGTCCACCCGATAGCGCCCGGCCGCCGAGTCGCGGGTGAACGCGCCGTGCTCCTCGAAATAGGAGAGCTGCGCGGCGTTGGCGCGGCCGTGGGCCTCGGCCGCGCCGAACCGGATCGACCGCAGGATGCTGGCGAGGAAGGTGACGTAGTGATCCTCGAGCGTGGTGCCCGTGAGCTCGCCCTGCTCGAGCAGCCGGGTCACCATGTAGAGGCCCAGGATGTCGGCCTTGCCCTCCTCCAACGCGCTCGTCTGTTCCTTGAGCGCCTCCCGCACGGTGCTCTTGCCGTCGACGGTGCGCTTGATGCCCAGACCGTGCGCCACCTCGTGGAACATGACGTTGGCGAAGAAGGCGTCGAACTTGATGTGAGCCTGCTGGTCGTCCGCCACGAGCTCGTCCGCGATCGGCACCAGGATCCGGTCGAACTTCGCGCGCATCACGTTCTTGAGCTGGAGCCGGCGGGTGCCTTTCCGCAGCTGAACTTCCTCGTCGTTCGGCAGGTTGATGGCGATCGTCTTCGAGCCGGCATTGGCGTCGCCGGCGTAGTACAGCGCGTCGTACGCGTTGAGGTCGGAGTCGGTCCCGGGCCGCTCTCGCTTGTAGGCCTCGGGCACGGGCAGCCCGCGCTGCAGCGCCGGGAGCTGCTTCACATAGCGGGCGAGTCGCCCGCTCCAGTCCTTGTCCTTGAGCAGGACGTACGCCTCGGCGGCCGCCTTGGAGCCGAAGAGCTGGTCGATGTACGTCTCGATGGGGCCGATGACCACGTCCACCGTGTTCGTCTTCATGTCGAGCCAGGCGAAGTCACTCGGCCGATAGTCGTCGGTCTCCAGGGCCCGGGCGCGGAGCTCCAGATACTTCCGGAGGCCCGCGTCGTCGGCCAGCGCGGCTGCCTCGCGCAGCTTGGCCGCCGCGGACCGCATCGGCGCCGCGTACGCCTGGTGGTACGGCACGGCCACGAGGCCGCCGGCGCTGTCCCGGCGCACTACGGTGTAGGTCGAGCGGAGGGCGGTCGCCGCCGCGGGCGAGGCCGCGGTGGCCTGGTCGAACTCCTCCTTGGTCATGTCGTGCGGATACAGATCGGCGCCTTTGGGTCGCTCACCGACCCCGGCCACGAACGGCCGGTTCTCGTCGAGCCGATCCCACGGCCCCGCGTTGATCTCGACGAGCCGACGCGCGGCGCTGTCGCGAAGCGTGGCCTTCAGCGAATCGAGCGGCGGGTAGTACTGCTGCTGGTAGACGGTGTCCATCGCCGCCGCGGCCTCGAGCAGGAGCGGGAGCATGCGGCGCTCGCGGTCGGTGAGGCCGCTCAGATCGGCCGTGAGCCGAACCGGGGTGTAGGCCGAGACCTTCGCGGCGAACGGCGAGCGCTCGGCCGCCGCGGCCGTCACTTCGGCGTGCTCCCGGCAGCCCATCAGCCCGCCCGCGACGCCCGCGGACACTACCCACGCTCTCCACCGACGCATGCCGTGCTCCATGTGCCTAGAGTCGTTCCGGATGACCGCGGCCCGCGAGGAAAGTACAGTCAGCGCCCTTCCAGGTCACGCTCGCCCGGGGTTTGGCGCCCGGCTCGGCCCTCGCCCGGGTGGGTCTTGGCCTCCAGGAAGCGCTCGCCCTTGAGGCGGATGAAGGTGACGAACTGTTCGTACTCCTCCTCGGTCAGGGCATCAGCGATGCCCGGGATCAACCCCTTGACCAGCGTGATCCGCTCCTCGAGCGCCAGGGTGGCGGCCCGGTCGATCAGGGACCGGATCACGGGGTGGTTCATCCAGGCGGTCTCATCGCTGGTCGTCATGGTGGCTCCGGCGTAGGCGTGCGTCGGCGTCGCGAACCTTTCCAACATAGTCGGGCCAGCGCGGGTTGCGCAGGACTCCGCCGGTCAGGCAACAACGAAAGGGGCCCGCGCGAACGCGGGCCCCTTTCGTGCTCGTGCGAGCGGGCTGGCTACTTGGCGACGTCCCCGAGGCGGATCCGCTCCACCCGCCGGGCCTGGGCCCTCGGATTGAAGATCCGCAGCGTCACGATGCTCCCGGCCTTCTCGGCCTGCAGCGCTTTCCGCAACTCCGACTCGGTCCGGACCGGCTTCCCCTCGATCGAAAGAATGATGTCCGGGCCGCCCCGCTGCGGGTCGTCGAACAGCACTTCCCAGGCGGGCCCGCCGGGCGTCACATCGGTGACGATCAGGCCGCGCGCGTCGGCCGGGACCTGCAGCTGCTGCGCCACCTCCGCCGTGACCGGTTCCACGCTGATGCCCAGGCGGTTCATCACCGCGCCGTTCGGGGAGCTGGCCCGGTCGGTGTCGCCCTCTTCACCTGCGCTGGCGACTTCGGGTGAGTCGTTGAGCGGCTGGAGCTTGACGTTGACCGTCTTGCGGACGCCGCCCTTCCGGGCCACCTCCACCTTGACGACATCGCCCGGACGGCGGAAGCCGATGATCTGCTGCAACTGCCCCACGTACTCGACCGGCTTCCCGTCCACCGCGACGATGATGTCGCCCGGCTCGATCCCGGCCGCCTTGGCCGGCGAATCGTCGCTCGGGATGTCCTTGACCACGACACCGCGGATCTCGGGCAGCCCGACGTAGGCGGCATCGTTGAGGTTCACGTTATCGATCGAGACGCCAAGGGCTGCGCGGTGAACCTTGCCATCCTGGATCAGCTGGTTCATCACCGTGCGGGCAAGGTTGATCGGGATCGCGAAGCCATAGCCCGAATAGAAGCCCGTCTCGCTGGCGATCGCGGAGTTGATGCCGATGACCTCACCCCGGACGCTGACCAGCGGTCCGCCCGAGTTCCCCGGATTGATCGCCGCGTCGGTCTGGATGAAGTCCTGGATGCTGCCCTGGCCGCGGCCCGGCAGTCCGGTCAACGCCCGACCCTTGGCGCTCACGATGCCGGAGGTGACGGTGAACGTGAGCCCCTCGCCGAGTGGGTTGCCGATGGCCAGCACCCACTCGCCGACCCGCGAGTCGTCGCTGTTGCCCAGGGCCACCGGGGGAAGGGAACGGGCATCGATCTTGAGCACGGCGACGTCGGTGTTCGGGTCGGTCCCGACTACTTTCGCCCGGAACTCCCGCCGGTCCAGCAGTCGCACGGTGACCTGCTCGGCCCCTTCGACCACGTGGTTGTTGGTCAGGATGTAGCCGTCCGCGGAGATGATGAAGCCGGAGCCGCTGCCCTGCTCGATCTCCGGCTGCTGGCGGAACCGCGGCGAGAAGAAGCGCTCCATGCCCGGGGGAACCCGCTGCTGGGTCGCGTGCTCGGTCCGCTGGGACCGGATGTAGACCACACTGGGCTTGACGTGCTCCGCCACCGCGGCGAACGCCTCGCTCAGGTCCTGCAGCGGTCGGGCGGCCGGGATCGACGGGGCCGGTACCGGGGCGATGGCCGACGCCTGGCGACCCTGCTCCTGGGCGGAGCCGCGGTTCGGCAGATCCAACAGCCCGGCGAAAAGCAGCCCGAGCGCGAACGCCAAGGCCACCAGGCCACCGAACTTGAGCCAGTTCAACGATCGTGCGGACATCGAGCGATCCTTCGCCAAAACAGGGGAAACGGGACGGTACGAACCTGCTGAATAGTACCAGTTGAATAGTACCTAGATGTTCTGCTGCTTGTTTCGGGCCACGGATGGCAAAGGGGGCATGCCGGAGGCATGTCCCCTCTTGCACCATGGTTCCGACGGCCGGCTTACTTCTTGTCGTCTACGATCTCGTAGTCGGCCTCGACCACGTCCTCGGGCTGCCCGGCAGGCTCGCTCGGCTGGCCCGCGGCCGGTTGGCCTTCGGGTCCCGCCTGACCCTGTGCGCTCTGGTAAAGTGAGGCACCCGCGGCAGAGTAGGCCGCATTGAGCTCGTCCAGGGCCCGGCGGATGGCGTCGGCCTCGCCGGTCCGGAGCGCCGCCTTGCCGGTCTCTAGGGAGGAGTCCAGGCGGCTCCGGGCGTCGGCGGGTAGCCGGTCCACCCATTCCTTGCTGTCCTTCTCCACCCGGTAGATCAGGCTGTCGAGCTGGTTCCGGGCCTCGATCGCCTCGCGCCGCTCCTTGTCCTCCTGGGAGTGCTGCTCGGCCGCCTTGACCATGCGGTCGATCTCGGTGTCGCTCAGGCCGCTCGACGCCTCGATCCGGATCTTCTGTTCCTTGTTGGTGGCCTTGTCCTTGGCCGACACGTGCAGGATGCCGTTGGCGTCGATGTCGAATCCGACCTCGACCTGCGGCATGCCCCGCGGGGCGGGCGGAATGCCCGTGAGCTGGAACTTGCCGATGGTCCGGTTATCCTGGGCCATCTGCCGCTCGCCCTGCAGCACGTGGATCTCGACCGTGGTCTGGTTGTCCTCGGCGGTCGAGAACGTCTCCGACTTCTTGGTCGGAATGGTCGTGTTCCGCGGGATGAGGACCGTAGTCACGCCGCCCAGGGTCTCGATGCCGAGCGAGAGCGGGGTCACGTCGAGCAGCAGCACGTCCTTCACCTCGCCGCCCAGCACGCCGCCCTGAATGGCCGCGCCGATCGCCACGACCTCGTCCGGGTTGACCGACTTGTTCGGCTCCTTGCCGAAGAAGTCCTTCACGATCTGCTGGATCTTCGGGATGCGGGTCGAGCCACCGACCAGGATGACCTCGTCGATCGACTTGGGATCGAGCCCCGCGTCCTTGAGCGCCTGCTGCATGGGCGGGATGGTGCGCTGGATCAGATCGTCCACCAGCTGCTCGAACTTGGCCCGCGTGAGCGCCATGTTCAGGTGCTTGGGCCCCGACTGGTCCGCCGTGATGAACGGCAGGTTGATGTCGGTCTGGGTGGTGCTCGAGAGCTCCATCTTGGCCTTCTCCGCGGCCTCCTTCAGGCGCTGAAGCGCCATGGGATCCTTGGAGAGGTCGATGCCCTGATCCTTCTTGAACTCGGTGACCAGCCAGTCGATCAGGCGCTGGTCGAAGTCGTCGCCGCCCAGGTGGGTGTCGCCGTTGGTGCTCTTCACCTCGAAGACGCCCTCGGCGAGCTCGAGCACGCTGATGTCGTACGTGCCGCCGCCCAGGTCGAACACGGCGATCTTCTCTTCCTTCTTCTTGTCGAGGCCGTAGGCGAGCGCCGCCGCCGTCGGCTCGTTGATGATGCGGAGCACCTCCAGGCCGGCGATCTTGCCCGCGTCCTTGGTGGCCTGCCGCTGGGCGTCATTGAAGTACGCCGGCACGGTGATGACGGCCCGCTCGACGGTGTGGCCGAGGTAGTCCTCGGCGGTCTGCTTCATCTTCTGCAGGATCATCGCCGAGATCTCGGGCGGGGTGTACCGCTTGCCGGCGATCTCGACCGCCGCGAGGCCGTTCGGGCCCTCGACGACTTTGTAGGGGACCCGCTTGATCTCTTCCTGGATCTCGTTGAGGCGGCGTCCCATGAACCGCTTGATCGAGAAGATGGTCTGCTTGGGGTTGGTGACCGCCTGGCGCTTGGCCACTTGGCCGACGAGCCGCTCACCGTCCTTGGTGAATGCCACGACGGACGGCGTCGTCCTGCCGCCCTCGGCGTTGGGGATGACGACGGGATCGCCGCCCTCCATGACGGCGACGACCGAGTTGGTCGTGCCCAGGTCGATACCGATGATCTTGGAAGCCATGTCGACTCCGGTGAAATGCTGGAAAGGCTCGAACCGGCCATCCGTCTGCCGAGTTCGCAGCTGTCGCAGAGGGGGTGGGCAAGTGGCGTACCCGGGAAACCTGCCATAATGACCGACCTGCCGCCCCGTGACACGGCTCACGACGGCCAAACGGCAGGCTCGCTACAATGGCTTCGTCCGTGGGTGACAGTCCGGTGGTCGAACCCGAGGAGGCGACAATGCTGTGGACGATCTTCGTGATCCTGCTGGTGCTGTGGCTGTTGGGGGTGGTCACGTCCTATACGCTGGGCGGCTTCATTCACGTCCTGCTGGTTGTCGCGGTGGTGCTGGCCATCATGCAGCTCTTGCAGGGCCGGCGAGCGCTCTAGCCAGAGCGCCGGAAGCCGGTCGGGGCGGGTGATCCGGGCGAGGACGAACCGGGTCACCCGCCTCTCTATATTATTCCCCCATGTTCCCCTACCGGGACGACAACCCGACCCTGGCGACTCCGGTCGCCACGATCCTCCTCATCGGCCTCAACGTCGCGGTGTGGATCCTGGTGCAGGGGATGGGGAGCGATCCCCAGCTCGCGCGCTCGGTCTGCGAGCTCGGCTTGATTCCCGCCGAGTATCTGGGCCGGGTGATGCCGGGCACCAGCTTCCCCTTGAGTCCGTCGGAGACCTGCGTGCTGGGGCTCGAGCGTCACTGGTATACGCCGCTCACCTCGATGTTCCTCCACGGCGGCTGGTTCCACCTGATCGGCAACATGTGGTTTCTCTGGGTCTTCGGGAACAACGTCGAGGACTCGATGGGGCACTTCCGCTACCTGGTGTTCTATCTCCTCTGCGGCCTCGCGGCGGCGGCGACGCAAACCTTCGTGAGCCCGTCGAGCATCGTACCCATGGTGGGGGCGTCGGGCGCGATCAGCGGCGTGATGGGCGCCTACGTGATCCTGTACCCTCGGGTCCGGGTGCACATGATCGTGTTCCTCTTCATCTTCATCACCCGGATCGCGGTGCCCGCCTACCTCATGCTGGGCTACTGGTTCCTGCTGCAACTGCTCGGGGGGAGCGCGGCGCAGGGTGAAGGTGGCGTGGCGTTCTGGGCGCACGTCGGCGGGTTCGTGGCCGGGGCGGGACTGATCTCGCTGTTCAAGGACGAGCGCCTGGTGGAAGAGCATCGGGCGCTGTCGCGAACGGTGTCGGGCCTCGGATACCGGGAGCGATGAGGGCCCGCGGATGGCGGACGCCTCGTCCGGACACGTATGTTCTGGGCCTATGCCCGAACCGCCCCGAACCGGCATGATCGCGCCCTCCCTCATCGCCCCGCTGGACGTGCCGGTCGCGCCCCGGAACCCGGGGATGTCGCTGGAGCTGGATTGGGTCGAGGACGTCCGGATCAACCGAAGCGCCGTCGAGCGACGGGCCGCCACCCTGCGGACGCGGCGCACGGTCAAGAAGGAGTGGCAGGCAGCCTGGCTGCTCCGCGCGGTCACCCTGATGGACCTGACCACGCTGTCCGGGGACGACACCCCGGGCCGCGTCCGGCGCCTCTGCGCCAAGGCACGCCGACCGATCCGCGACGACCTGCTCGAGGCGATGGGTGCCGCCCAGCTCCCGATCCGGGTCGGCGCGGTCTGTGTCTACCACACCTACGTCGAAACCGCGGTCGAAGCCCTCGAGGGATCGGGCATCCCGGTGGCCGCCGTGTCCACCGGATTCCCGGCCGGACTCTCGCCGTTCCCCCAGCGCCTCGCCGAGATCCGGGCCTCGGTGGCCGCCGGGGCGGATGAGATCGACGTCGTCATCAGCCGGGCGCATGCGCTCACGGAGAACTGGCGCGCGCTGTACGACGAGGTGCGCGCCATGCGCGAGGCCTGCGGCGACGCGCACATCAAGACCATCCTCGCCACCGGCGAGCTCGGCACCCTCCGCACCGTCGCCCGCGCGAGCCTGGTGTGCATGATGGCCGGCGCGGATTTCATCAAGACGTCGACCGGCAAGGAAGCCGTCAACGCCACCCTGCCGGTCGGACTGGTGATGGCGCGCGCGATTCGCGACTACCGCGAGCGCACGGGCCAGCTCGTCGGTCTCAAGCCCGCGGGCGGCATCCGCGCGGCCAAGGATTCGCTCGACTGGCTCGCCCTCATCAAGGACGAGCTGGGCGACCGCTGGCTCCGGCCGGACCTGTTCCGCTTCGGGGCGAGCGCCCTGCTGACCGACATCGAGCGCCAGCTCGAGCACTTCGTGACCGGACGGTACTCGGCCGCGCACCGCCACCCCGCGGGGTGAGCCCTCTCCTCAGGCTCGAGGTCCCATGACTTCCATACCCGACATCTTTGGGACCATGGCCTACGGCCCCGCTCCTGAAGCGGTCGGCCCGGCGCAGGCCTGGCTGGAGCAGCATGGCCGGCGGTTCGGTCTGTTCGTGGGGGGCGCCTGGACGCCGGCCGGGGACGAAACGTTCGACACCCTCAACCCCGCGACGGGCAAGCCGCTCGCCAGGCTGACGCAGGCGACGGCCGCCGACGTGGATCGGGCCGTGCGCGCGGCTCGCGGCGCCCAACCCGGGTGGTGGGATCTGGGCGGCCACGGGCGGGCGCGCTACCTCTACGCGATCGCGCGGCAGGTCCAGAAGCATAGCCGGCTGTTCGCGGTCCTCGAGACGCTCGACAACGGCAAGCCCATCCGCGAGTCGCGCGACATCGACATCCCGCTGGTGGCGCGGCACTTCTACTACCATGCCGGCTGGGCCCAGCTCATGGCGCGGGAGCTGCCGGGACGCGAGCCGGTCGGCGTCATCGGCCAGATCATCCCGTGGAACTTCCCGCTCCTGATGCTGGCGTGGAAGATCGCGCCGGCCCTCGCGATGGGGAACACGGTCGTGCTCAAGCCGGCGGAGTTCACCTCGCTGACCGCGCTGCGCTTCGCGGAGCTGTGCCAGGAGATCGGTCTGCCCCCCGGGGTCGTGAACGTCGTCACCGGCGATGGCCGGGCGGGCGAGGCGATCGTCGCGCATCCCGGGGTGGACAAGATCGCGTTCACCGGCTCGACCGAGGTGGGACGCCTCATCCGCGCGGCGACCGCCGGGAGCGGCAAGAAGCTCTCGCTGGAGCTGGGCGGCAAGTCGCCGTTCGTCGTCTTCCCGGACGCCGACCTGGACAGCGTCGTCGAGGGCGTGGTGGACGCGATCTGGTTCAATCAGGGGCAGGTCTGCTGCGCGGGCTCGCGCATCCTGGTGCAGGAGGGCGCCGCGGAGCGCCTGGTCGCCAAGCTCAAGGCGCGCATGGAGACGCTCCGCGTGGGCGATCCGCTGGACAAGGCCGTGGACATGGGCGCGATCATCGCCCCCGTCCAGCTCGAGAAGATCCAGAGCCTGGTGCGCCGGGGTCAGGAAGAGGGCGCCGAGCTGTGGCAGCCGTCGTGGAGCTGCCCGCGAGAGGGCTGGTTCTTCCCGCCGACCCTGTTCACCGAAGTGGCGCCTTCGGCCACCATCGCGCAGGTCGAGATCTTCGGGCCGGTCGTCGTGCTCATGACCTTCCGCACGCCGGCCGAGGCGGTCGAGCTGGCCAACAACACGCGGTACGGACTCGCGGCCAGCCTGTGGACCGAGAACATCAACCTCGCGCTCGACGTCGCGCCCCAGCTCAAGGCCGGGACGGTCTGGATCAACTGCACCAACCTGTTCGACGCCGCGAGCGGCTTCGGCGGCTACCGCGAGAGCGGGTTCGGACGGGAGGGAGGGTCGGAGGGGTTGAGGGAGTACGTGAAGTGGGCGGACGGTCGGGCGATCGGGCGGTCAGGCGGTCGGGCCGTCGCCGGCTCCAAGACTCGCGCGCGACGCAAGTCAGTGCGAGCGGCATCGGTCGCCACGCCCGCGGCCTCCGACCGGCCGACCGACCGTCTTCCTGCCATCGATCGCACCCCGAAGCTCTACATCGGCGGCAAGCAGGCGCGCCCAGACTCCGGCTACAGCCTGCCTGTGCTCGGTGCCGATGGGCGGCGGATCGGCGAGGTCGGACACGGAAACCGGAAGGACATCCGGAACGCGGTCGAAGCCGCGCGAAAGGCGATGAGCTGGGCACACGCCACCGCGCACAACCGGGCGCAGGTGTTGTATTACCTCGCCGAGAACCTGGCGGCCCGCGCCGGTGAATTCACCGGCAGGCTCGCCGAGCTCGGCGGCGATGCGTCCGTGGCCGCCGCCGAGGTGGGGCAGTCGATCGAGCGGATCTACACGTACGCGGCGTGGGCCGACAAGTACGACGGCCGGGTTCACCACACGCCCTTCCGGAACGTGACGCTCGCCATGCCGGAGCCGATCGGGGTGCTCGGCGTGGTCTGCCCGGACGCGGCGGCCGCTCCTCGGCTTCGTCTCCACCGTGATGCCGGCCGTCGCGATGGGCAACACCGTCGTGGCGGTGCCGTCCGCGCGTGCTCCCCTCGTCGCCACCGATCTCTACCAGGTGCTGGACACGTCGGATGTGCCGGGCGGCGTGATCAACATCGTGACGGGCGTGCCCGACGAGCTGGCGCCGGTGCTCGCCGCGCACGACGATGTCGACGGCCTCTGGTATTTCGGTACGGCCGCGGGATCGACCGAGGTCGAGCGGCTGTCGGCGGGCAACATGAAGCGGACCTGGGTGGATTACGGCCGGGGCCGCGAGTGGACCGATGCGACGATGGGCGAGGGGGAGGAGTTTCTGGAGCAGGCGACCCAGGTCAAGAACATCTGGGTGCCACGAGATGACGGGACGAGAGGAGAGGTCGCGAGACGGTAGCGGGCAGCAGGTTAGGGCCGCGGCTAGGGCGCGTCGCCGCGACGATCTCCACGTCGCGCTCGAGCAGCTTCGCCAGCACGTCGGCCTTGCGCGATGCACCCCAGCACTCGAGGCCGAGGTCGGCGCCGGCCAGCCGGGGCGCGATCCTCACGGTCAGGACGTCGGGCGTGAGCTCGGTCGTCACCGTCTCCACCGCCGCGGTATGCCCGCGGTCCAGCCCGTCCGCCACCCGGAGCAAGCCGCTGAGCCGCTGCACCACCGCCTGATCCGCCGCCGGCAGCCCGCTGAACTCGGTGTGCTTCTTCCGCGGCCCGGTGCGCCGGTGGTACCGGCTGATGAGGGCCACCAGCATTCGCTCGCGCGGGGGCAGTCCCACCCGTTCCGCGTGCGTGATGAGTTGGAAGCTGTGCTTGTGATGTTTGCGGTAGCTCACGAGCTGGCCGACGTCGTGCAGCAGCCCCGCCGCCTCGAGCAGCAGCCGCTCCTCCGGCTCGCACCCGAGCTCCCCGCCTAGCTGATCGAAGAGCTGCAGCGCCAGGTAGCGAACCTGCTCGACGTGCCGCCGGTCGCTCTGGCAGCGCTCCGCGAACTCACGGAACATCCGCAGCGGATCGGGCGCGCTCTTCTCCTTGGCGCCCGCCATCTCCAGGAGCAGGCCTTCCCGCAGGCCGAACGCGCTCACCGTCAGCGATCGGGATCGGACCCAATCCAGCAGCTCGCCCGTCACCGCGAGGCCCGCCATGATGATGTCGGCGCGCTCGGGATTGAGGCCCGGGACCTGGCGCCGCTGCTCGGGCGTCCGGCTCGCGAGCCAATCGATCAGCTGCTCGACCTCGGCGGCCGTCACGCTCACGCCGTGGACGGTATCGCCGGGCGGGAGTCCGCGCCGAGCCTGCACCATGCGACCGAGGCTCGTGAACGTGCCGCCCGAGCCGATGACCGTGGCTGCCGCCCAGGCGCGGCCGGAGATCCCGCGCTTGAGCTGCTTCCGGACATAGGTCCGAAGCTGGTCGATCTCCTTGTGCGCCGCGCGCTCGCCCGGCATGTGGAGCTCCGTCAGGCGGACCGCGCCGAGCGGGAGGGAAACCGTCAGCTCGACCAGCCCGTCCACGGCCCCGATCAGCTCGAGGCTGCCCCCGCCGATGTCGGCCACCAGGGTGCGCTCGCCGGCCAGGCGGAAGTGGTGCGCGACGGAGCGATAGGACAGCGCCGCCTCGGTCTCCGCATCGATGATCCGGAGCGGGATGTCGAGCTCCTGGCGGACTCGGCGGACGAACCAGGGTCCGTTTTCGGCCTCGCGCACGGCCGCGGTGGCGACGGCCGCGATCCGCTTGACGCCCCGGCGCTGGCAGACCTCCCGCATGCGGCCCAGCGTCTGGAGCGCGCGCTCGATGGCCGCCTCGTCGAGACAGCCGGTCGAGGCGAGCCCCGCCGCCAGGCGGGGCTGGTCCTTGAGCTCGTCGATGATGCTGAGGCCGGAGGCGGGATCGTATTCCGCCACGAGGAGGCGGACGGAATTGGAGCCGACGTCGATGGCCGCGATGCGATCGCGGGCGGCTGGGGCGGCGGCGGCCCCGGGCTTGGTGGCCGGGCGGGCGATCACGTCCCCGAGGCGGCGGGGTGGGCGCCGGTTGTCGGTCGCGCCTCGCCGCTGTCCTCGGCGTGGTGCTTGATCGACTTGCCCTCGACCAGGAAGACCACGTCTTCGCCGATGTTGGTCGCCAGGTCGGCCACGCGCTCCAGATTGCGGCTCACCAGGAAGAGCTCCATGCCGGCGCCGATCATGTGCGGGTCCTCCATCATGTGCGTCAGCAGGATCCGGAAGACGGAGCGGTGCAGGGCGTCCACCTTGTCATCCCGCAAGCAGACCTCGCGACCGCCGGCGGCGTCACCGCGGATGAACGCCTCCAGCGCGTCCGACAGCATGTCGCGTGCCAGCCGCGCCATCTCGACGATCTCGGGCTCCGGCGCGATCGGCCGCGCCTGCGTCAGGCGCTCCGCGCTCTGCGCGATGTTCACCGCGTGATCGCCGACCCGCTCGAGGTCGTTGGCGATCTTGAGCGCGGAGGTAAGCATGCGGAGATCCCGCGCCATCGGCTGCTGCAGCGCGAGCAGGTGGATGCATTGCTCCTCGATCTCGACCTCCATGCTGTCGATCACGCGGTCGCCCGCGATCACGCGCTGGGCCTTCTCGCCGTCGCGCTCGAGCAGCGCGTCGACGGCAAGGCCGAGGGCCGCCTCCGCCTCGCCCGACATCGTGAGCAGGCGCACCTTCACGTGGCTCAGCTCGTCGTGGAAATGGCGATGGACGTCGACGCTCATCCGAATCTCCCGGTGATATAGGCTTCCGTGCGCTCGTGCTTCGGCTTGGTGAAGATGCGCTCGGTATCGTCGAACTCGATGAGCTCGCCGCGATCGAAGAAGCCGGTGTAGTCCGAGACGCGCGCCGCCTGCTGCATGTTATGCGTGACGATGACGATCGTGTAGTCCTTCTTGAGCTCGAAGATCAGCTCCTCCACCTTCTGCGTCGCGATCGGATCGAGGGCCGAGCAGGGCTCGTCCATCAGCAGCACCTCGGGCTGGTTGCCCAGCGCGCGGGCGATGCAGAGCCGCTGCTGCTGTCCGCCCGACAGGCCGGCCCCCGATTCCTCGAGCCGGTCCTTCACCTCGTCCCACAGGGCCGCCTGGCGCAGGCACCGCTCGACCAGGTCGGGCATATCGCGGCGTGCGACGAGCCGGTTGAGCACCGGTCCATAGGCCACGTTGTCGAACACCGACTTGGGGAACGGGTTCGGCCGCTGGAACACCATCCCGACCCGCTGGCGTAGCGCCACGAGGTCGGTGCTGGACGAGAACACCGACGTGCCTTCGACCAGGATGTCGCCTTCGTGGCGGACGCCGGGGATCAGGTCGTTGAGCCGGTTGATCGACCGGAGAAAGGTCGACTTGCCGCAGCCCGACGGACCGATGATGGCGGTGACCGACTTCCGCTCGACGCTGAAGCTCAAATTGCGGAGCACCTGGCGGCTGCCGTAGGCGAAGCTGAAGTCGCGCACGTCGACCGCCGGCGCGCCCCGCTGACCGGGCGGCGGCGCGGGGGCCCGCGGCGCGAGCGTGGCGCGGGGCGTCGGCACGAAGCCCGGCTGGGCGCGCGGGGTGGCGGTGGTCGTCATCCGAACCTCCCGGTGATGTAGGCCTCGGTCTGCTCGTTCCGCGGCGCCGTGAAGATCTGCCGGGTCGGACCCGACTCGACCATGGTGCCGAGATAGAAGAAGGTGGTCGTGTCCGACACCCGGGCCGCCTGCTGCATGTTGTGCGTCACGATGATGATCGTGAACTCCTGCTTGAGCTCGAACAGCAGCTCCTCGATCCGCTGCGTGCCCTGAGGGTCGAGCGACGCGGTCGGCTCGTCGAGCAGCACGACGTCCGGCGACGGCGCGATGGTCCGCGCGATGCAGAGCCGCTGCTGCTGCCCGCCCGAGAGCGCCATGGCGCTGGCGCGCAGGCGATCCTTCACCTCGTCCCAGAGCGCCGCCTGGCGCAGCGACTGCTCGACGATTCCGTCGAGCTCGCGCCGGGCGAGCCGGCCGTGCACGCGCAGCCCGGCCGCGACGTTGTCGTAGATGGACATCGTCGGAAACGGCGTGGGCCGCTGGAAGACCATCCCGATCCGGCGGCGGAGCTGCATCGGATTCACCCGCGGGGCGTAGATGTCCTCGCCGTCGAGCAGGACCCGGCCGGTGATCCACCCGTGGTCGCTCAGCTCATGCATCCGGTTGACCGTGCGCAGGAAGGTGGACTTGCCGCAGCCCGACGGCCCGATCAGCGCGTGGACCCGGTTGGCCGTGAAGCCGAGCGAGACGCCCTTCACCGCGGTGAACTTGCCGTACATCGCGGTGAGCTTGTCCGTCTCGACCCGAATGGGCGCCGGCACACCGGCGGCTGGTGCCGGCGGGCGGGCCACGGGCGCCGGGGCGTGAACCGGCCGGCTCGGCTCGCTCAGGGCAGGCTCAGGCATTGAGGTCGAATCTCCGGCGGATGGCCAGGCGCGCGCCCACGCTGAGCACGAAGACGACCAGGATGAGGACGAGCGCTGCCGCCCAGGCGTACTGGTGCCACTCCTCGTACGGCCCGGTGGCGTAGGTGAACACGGTGAGCGGGAGCGCCGCCATCGGCTGATTCAGGTTGTAGCTCAGATACTGGCTCCCCAGCGCGGTGAAGAGCAGGGGCGCCGTCTCGCCCGCGATGCGGGCGACCGCGAGCAGGCTTCCCGTCACGATGCCCGGCAGCGTGGTCCGCGCCACGATCGCGAGGCTGGTGCGCCAGCGCGGGTAGCCGAGGGCGAGCGCGGCCTCGCGGAGGGAGTTGGGGACCAGCTTGATCATCTCCTCCGTGGTCCGGAGGACCATCGGAATCATCAGCATGGCCAGCGCGGCGCTCCCGGCCAGGGCGGAGAAATGCTTCTGCGTCGCCACGATCCAGGCCCAGGCGAAGACGCCGACCACGATCGACGGCGTCCCGTTCAGAACGTCCGCCACGAATCGCGTGAGCCAGGTCAGCCGGCTGGTCGGGAACTCGGCGCAGTAGATGCCCCCGGCGATGCCGACGGGGAGGCCGATGAGGCTCGCCATGCCCACGATGATGAGCGTGCCGACGATCGCGTGCATGACGCCGCCGCCGGTCTCCCCGGCGGGGGCGGGCATCCGGGTGAAGAACTCGAGCGAGAGGCTGCCGGCGCCCTTCACCACCAGGGTGACCAGGATGAAGACGAGCGGCAGCACCGCCACGACGACCGCGGCGATCATGAGCCCGACCATGGCGTTGCTGAAGGCGCGGCGCAGCATGCGCCGGTTCACAGGGCCTTGCTCCCGACGCCCGAGCCGCGGGCCACGCGCCAGATGAGGAGCCGCGCGCCCGCGTTCACCACCACCGTCACCACGAAGAGCAGGAACGCGACGTAGGCGAGCGCGGAGAGGTGCATGTCGCCCACGGCCTCGGAGAACTCGTTCGCGATCGCGGCCGCCATCGTGTAGCCCGGCGCGAACAGCGACGCCGCGATCTCGTGCCGGTTCCCGATGAGCATCGTCACCGCCATCGTCTCGCCGAGCGCGCGGCCCAGGCCGAGGATGATGGCACCGATGATGCCCGAGCGGGCGTAGGGCACCACGGTGGTGATGACCGCCTCCCAGCGGGTGGCCCCAAGCGCGAGCGACGCCTCGCGCTGCGTGTTAGGCACCGCCAGCAGCACCTCGCGCGATACCGACATCACGTACGGCATGACCATGATGGCCAGGATGATGCCGGCCGCCAGCATCGACGGCCCGTAGATCGGACCCTGGAAGAGCGGCAGGAAGCCGAACACGTCACGGAGGAACGGAAAGGCGGTCTTCCGCAGCGCGGGGATCAGGACGAAGATGCCCCAGAGCCCGTAGACCACGCTCGGGATCGCCGCCAGCAGGCTGATGAGGAAGGCGACCGGCTGCCGCAGGCCCTTGGGCGCGAACTCGGTCAGGTAGATCGCGACCCCCAGTGAGAGGGGGACCGCGATCACCAGGGCCACCAGGGACGAGACCAGCGTGCCGAAGATGAGCGGGAAGGCGCCGAACTGCTCCGTCACCGGGTCCCAGATGCTGGTGGTGACGAAGCTGAGCCCGAACTTCCCGATCGCGAGCCGGGCGCCGCCCCAGAGCTCGAACACCAGGAAGCAGAGGAGGATGGGAATGGCCGCCGCGGCCAGCGTCAGCAAGGTCTTGAAGAGCTTGTCGCTGTAGCTGCTGCGCTCGAGCGCGGCTTTGGCCGGTGCCGGAGCTGGGGCGCTCGACGTGGGCTCGCGCTCAGTGAGGGCGGTCATGCGAGGATACTATCCCGTCCGGCCCGGCGGTCCGTCACGCGATTGTAACGGAACCGTCACGAGGCCTTGAGGCGCTGCTGGATCAGCTCGATGACGCGGACCGGAAGCGGCGCATAGTGGAGGTCGGCCGCCATGCGCTGCGGGGCCGGCTCGAGCATCCAGGACACAAACGCCAGGATCGCGCGGTTCTTGGGAGCGGTCGGGTCCTTGGCGTGAATCAGCAGCCAGGTGAACGAGGAAATCGGGTAGGACTCGGCCCCGGCCGCGTTGGTGATGGATACCCTGAAGTCGGTATCGGGGGTGAAGGTCGCGCCTTCCGCAGCCGCGCTCACCGTCTTGAGCGTCGCTGGCACGAACTGCCCGGCCGGGTTCCGGATCTCGGCCGCGGGGAGGCCATTGGAGATGGCGTAGATGAGCTCGACGTAGCCGATCGACCCCTCGGACTGCTTCACCTGCTGCGTCACCCCTTCGTTGCCCTTCCCGCCAAGGCCCACCGGCCAGTTCACGGACGTGGCCCGGCCGACCTTGGTCTTCCAGTCGGGCGACACCTTGCTGAGGAAGTCGGTGAAGATGTAGCTCGTCCCCGAGCCGTCCGAGCGGTGCACGACCAGGATGTCCTCCGCGGGCAGGGCGACACCTGGGTTCAGCGCCGCCAGCCGCCGGTCGTTCCAGCGGCTGATCCGGCCGAGGAAGATGTCGGCCAGAGTCGTGCCGTCGAAACGCAGGGGCTTGGCGCCGAGGGCTGGCAGGTTGTAGGTGACCACGACCGCGCCGAGCACCGTGGGGACGTGCAGGACGTCCCCGGGCACGGCGGCGATCTGCTCGTCCGTCATCGGGCCGTCCGTCGCGCCGAAGTCGACCGTGCCCTCGGTGAACTGGCGGATCCCGCCGCCCGAGCCGATCGACTGGTAGTTGATCCGCACGCCCGTCTCTCGATAGTAGGCGTCGAACCACTTCGAGTAGATCGGGTTGGGAAAGGTCGCGCCGGCGCCGGTAAGGGTGGCTCCCGTGGCCGCCGCCCGCCCGGCAGCCGAGTCGGCTCCCTGTGACCCGGGAGCGCGCTCCCTGCCGCAGCCCAGGACCGCAACGAGAGCGAACGAGGCGAGCGTCGGGGCAAGCGTACGGGTCATGCTGCACTCCGGACGGAGGAATCTCGGAAACTTACGGGTTTCGCGAAGCCGCGCGAGAGACCGCGGACAAGGCCGGCGCGACGAAGGGGTCGGCCAGGCCGCCACTGGGTTCTCTTGTGGCGGCCCGACCGACCCCTCATCGTGCTGGACGCGGGATACCGAGCCCGCGTCAGTTGCTCGCGAGCGACTTCCCGCCGGCCTTGAGCGTCGGCAAGCGCGCCTGAATGAGCGAGACGACCTCGGCCGGCAGCGGCGCGTAGTTCAGGTCGGTCGCCATCTTCTGCGCGTCGGGCGAAATCATCCAGGTCAGGAAGTCCTTCACAATCTTCGCCTTGCCGGCATCCTTCGCGTCCTTCTGAACCAGCAGCCAGGTGAACGACGCGATCGGGTAGGCCTCGGCGCCGGGAGCGTTCGTGATCGAGACCCGGAAATCGGTATCCTTGGCGAGCTTCGCGGACGCGGCGGCCGCGGTGACCGACCCGAGTGACGGGGTGATGAACTTGCCGGAGGCGTTCTTGATCTCGCCGTAGCCGAGCTTGTTCGACAGCGCGTAGATCAGCTCGACGTAGCCGATCGCGCCCTCGGTCTGCTTCACCTGCTGGGTGACGCCCTCGTTGCCCTTGCCGCCCAGGCCCACCGGCCAGTTGACCGACGTCGCGTAGCCGACTTTGTCCTTCCACTCCCGCGAAAACTTGTTGAGGTAATCGGTGAAGATGTAGGTCGTGCCCGACCCGTCCGACCGATGCACCACGATGATGTCCTGGTCGGGCAGCTTGACCCCGGGGTTCAGGGCCGCGAGCTGCTTGTCGTTCCACTTGGTGAGCCGGCCCATGAAGATGTCGACCAGCGCGTTGCCGTCGAACTTGAGCCGCGTCTCGCCCAGGCCGGGGAGGTTGTAGGTGACCACGACCGCGCCCAGCACCGTGGGCACGTGCAGCACGTTGCCATTGACGGCCGCGATCTGTGACTCGTTCATGGGTCCGTCGGTGGCGCCGAAATCCACCGTGCCCTCGGTGAACTGGCGGATCCCGCCGCCCGAGCCGATGGACTGATAGTTGATCTGCACGCCCGTCTTCTTGTTGTAGGCGTCGAACCACTTGGTGTAGATCGGGTTGGGGAAGGTGGCCCCGGCCCCGGTCAGGGTCTGGCCCACCGCGGGCGCCGCCAGGGTCAGCGCGGCGGCGGCGAGGAGCAGGTGACGTCCCGGCATGTGTCGGTCCTTGGGTTGGGTCATGACTCGCCTCAGAAGTTCACGGTCAAGGCGCTGCGCACGCCGCTGATGCTGGGCACGTTGGTGCCCTGGAAGCTCTGGTTCTCGTAGGCCACCCTGAACTGCGCCTTGCTGGACATGTAGAACCCGAGCACGGCGGTGATCAGCGTGGAGCCATCGTCGTCCAGGTCGGTGTTGGGGTCGGACAGGTCGATGCGGAAGGCCGGCTCGATGGCGTAGAGCCATGACGTCGGGCTCTTGAGCCGGTAGTTGTAGGCGGCGATGCCCTGGATCCCCTGTATCGTAAACTTCGACGCGGTCGCGTCGGTGCCGTGGAGATATTCACCAAGCACATAGAGGCCCTCGTCCCCTGGTTTCCCATACTGCGCGTCTACGTCCCACGCGTAGTTGGTGAAGCTGGAGTCGATCACGCTCCCTACCGTGACGATGCCGTCGTGCGCGAACCACGACCCGCCGATGTCGATCTTGGGGGTCACCGACGCGGTGGCCCGCGCGCCGAAGCTCTTCTTGTTGTTCACGTCGTTCAGGCTCTCGCCCTGGCCGTTGTACGCCCCGAACTTCACCGTCACGAGCTGCAGGTCGTTGATCTTGTACTCGTAGCGGAGGCTCGCGCCGACGTCGTGGGAGGCGAAGCCCGCCGCGGTGAACAGATCGTTCGACGCCCGAGCCAACAGGCCCTGGCCGCCGCCGCGCTCGATCGACGGCAGGTTGTTCGACGAGGTCAGCTCGTACCGGCTGTACGGCCGCTTCTCCTGGCCCCCGCGGAGATAGAAGGCGCCCTTGGTGCCTTCCTTGGTGAAGCGCACGTCGATCCACGCGTCCCGGAGCCGGAGACCGCTCCGGCCGGACGTGCGGCAGGTGATGATCGGCGTGCCGCCGCCCCCCGGGACGGCGGTCGAGGTGCAGGTGGTGACCACGCTCGACAGGTTCCGGCCGCCCTCGAACGACGGCTGGATGTAGACGACGACGTTCTCGGAGATGTTGCCCCGAGCCTCGATACGCGCGCGGCGGGTGAACACGTTGCTCTGCGGCCCTGTCAGCGCGGCGTAGTCCGAGTTGTCGAAGTAGTAGAACTGCTCCTGCAGGCGCCCGGTCATCTTGACGTTCGGATAGGTTGTCTGCGCCTGAGCGACGTTGAGCCCGGTCACGAGCAGCAGCGCCGTCCCTCCCAGAAACCTCCGAGCCATCGATCGCATGCGATCCCTTTCGTGTGCTTCGTGTGCGAGGACTCTCACCCCACGCGGACGCGGCATAAGAAGGCCGAGTCGGGTCACGAACCACCCCCGTCATTGTAACGAATGCGTAAACGGCAAGGGCCTGTGACCGGTTCGTTGCACTGGCGTGCCGGAAACAACACGAAATCGAGCGACGTTGCCTCCGCTCGGCCGTCAGGCCGCACCGTCCTTCACGCCCGCCCGAGACGCCATGCCGATGCCACAGACCGCTCGATCCTCGCTCGCCCTGATGCTCTTCGCCCTCGTCGCCGCCGCCCCGCTCGCCGCGCAGGGCAGCGGCCGAATCATCGGGCGGGTGGTCGACGCCGCCCAGGGCGCGCCGGTGTCCGGCGCGCAGGTGGAGGTGGTGGACGCCGCGATCCACGCCGTCTCGGCCCTCGATGGCCGGTACACGCTGACCGGCGTGCCCGCCGGGACGGTCTCCGTGCGGGTACGCATGATCGGGTTCGCGCCCAAGCTGGTGACGGGCGTCGTGGTGACGCCGGGGCGGACCGCCGTGCAGGACGTGGCCATGGTGGCCGAGGCCGTGCAGCTCGCCGAGATCTCGGTGAGCGCCGCGTCCGAGCGCGGCACGGTCAACCGGGCGCTCGAGGAGCAGCGCAACGCTCCGAACATCATCAACGCCGTCACCGCCGAGCAGATCGAGAAGAGCCCCGACAGCGACGCGGGACAGGCGGTGCAGCGGGTGAGCGGGGTGACCGTCCAGGACGGCAAGTACGTCTTCGTCCGCGGACTGGGCGAGCGGTACACCACGACCTCGCTCGACGGCGCGCGCATCCCGAGCCCCGACCCCGAGCGCCGCGTCGTGCCCCTCGATCTTTTCCCCTCCAGCCTGCTCGAGGGCATCACTACCTCGAAGACCTTCACCCCCGAGCAACCCGGGGATTTCAGCGGCGCCCAGGTCGACCTCAAGACCCGCGAGTTCCCCGTCGGCCGCGTCGTGACGTTCTCCGCCTCCGCGGGCCTCAACGACGCCGCCACGGGCAAGGACGTGGTCAAGGCCCCGACAGTGGGCAACGAGTGGCTCGGGTTCGCCGACGCCTCGCGCGACCTGCCCGCGAGCGTGGCGCAGGCCGGGGACCTCAGCGGCCTGACCCAGGCGGACCAGAACAGCCTGATCGGATCGTTCCGCAACGTGTGGAGCGCGAACGACGGCAGCGGGAAGCCCGAACGGCTCGTTCGGCGTGTCGGTGGGTGGCGAAGATCCCGTGTTCGGCCAGCCGATCGGCTACATCGGATCCTTCAGCTACACGTACGACCAGGATATCAGGCGCAGCGAGACGAAGGGCCTGGCCGCGCTCGGTGGGACGCCCGGGACCACCGTGCCATTCAACACCTATCATGGCTCGAGCGCTGAGAACACCGTCCTCTGGGGCGGGCTGCTGAACCTGAGCTCGCGCGTGGGCTCCTCCACCCGCCTCGCGCTCAACAACACCTACACCCGCGGTGCCGACAACGAGGCCTCGGACCTCATCGGCTTCAACGAGGAGTTCTCCAACAACTTCGACTTCCAGCGGCTCACCTTCACCGAGCGCTCGGTCCGCTCGAACCAGCTGCTGGGCGAGCACCTGCTGAACCAGCGCAACTTCGTGTCGTGGTCGATCACCTCGGCGGGCGTGACGCGCAACGAGCCCGACCGTTCGGACGTGGGATATGTGGCGGGGCCCGGCAGCGGGGGCGGTGCCCTCGTGCCGGTGGAGTGGTTCGGACAGGCGCGCTTCGCCACCCGCACGTTCAGCACGCTGGACGAGCATAGCTGGGATTTCGCCGGCAATTATCGGCTCATGCTGGGATCGCTCGATCACCCGCTCACGGTCAAGGTCGGCGGCGCCTATCGCACGGTGAATCGCGACGCCGACTCCCGTGCCTACGACATCGTGAACCTGCGCTTGGACGACGCCCAGCGGCAGCAGGCACCGGAGGCCGTCTTCTCCACCGCGAACATCGACGCGAGCAGCTTCTTCCTCAACGCCAACCAGAACGCCGGGCGGTACACCGCCGACGACCGGATCACCGCCGCGTACGGCCAGTTCGAGTGGCCGGTGACGCCGCGACTGCAGGTCATCGGCGGCGCGCGCGTCGAGTGGTGGCGCCTCGACGTCGAGACGCGCCAGGTGGACGGCACGATCGTGCCGTCCCAGCCGCGCAACACCGACATCCTGCCGTCGCTCGCGCTGAACTACCGCCTCACCCCGGATCAGAACCTGCGGCTCTCGGCGACTCAGACGCTGTCCCGCCCCGAGTATCGCGAGCTGTCGCCGGCGGCCTACTTCGAGCAGGTGGGGCTCGCCGTCACCCGAGGCAACCCCAACCTGATCCGCGCGCTCATTCAGAACTACGACGCGCGCTGGGAGTGGTTCCCGAACCCGGGTGAGGTGCTGAGCCTCGGCGTGTTCATCAAGGAGTTCAAGCACCCGATCGAAAAGGTCTACATCCTGGCGACCGGCACGTCCGAGCTGAGCTACGTGAACGCGGACAAGGCGCACAATTACGGGGTGGAGCTCGAGGTGCGGAAGGGCCTCGGCGTCCTGACGTCGGCGCTGACCTCGTTCACCGTCTTCGCCAACACCACGCTGATGAAGAGCGACATCACGCCGGGCAACGAGGGCATCTCGGCGCTTACGAACCCCAACCGGCCGATGGTGGGCCAGTCGGAGTACGTGGTGAACGCCGGGCTCGGCTGGTCCAGCGGCGGCTGGGACGCAACGGTGCTCTACAACGTGGCCGGCAAGCGGATCGCCGAGGCGGGTAGCGGCGGCCTCCCGGACGCGTACGAGCAGGCGCGGAACCTGGTGGACGCGTCGTTCCAGGTGCCCGTGCTCCAGACCATGTCACTTCGACTCGATGGCAAGAACCTGCTCGACTCGCCCTACCGGCTCACCCAGGGCGACGTCGTTCGCCACGAGTACCACTCGGGGCGGCTGTTCTCGTTCGGCGTCACCTGGCGGCCCTGAGGTACGGTTTGACACGACTGTGACGAACGCGTGGCAGGCGCCATACCTGCCGCAGACTTCTTGGTACCCGCGCGCCCCAGCGGCGCGCCAAGTGGGACCCCCTTCCACCAAGAGGATGAGATGAAGGTGACGACCAGACGGTTCCTGTCCACCGCGACGGCGCTCGCCCTGCTCGGCGCCGCGGCATGCAGCGACGACAATGGTGGGAGCGGCCCGACCGGCCTCGCGGCGCCGACGGGCGTCACGGCCACGCAGCTCTCGTCGACGTCGGTCCGGGTTTCGTGGGACGCGGTGAGCGGGGCCTCCGGGTATCTGGTACAGCGTGCGGCGGATCCGAATTTGACCACGTTCGCCCAGATCGGCGGGGTGCTGAGCGGCACCAGCCTCGACGACAACGTCACCGAGGGCGTGGCCTACGCCTACCGGGTCGCCTCGGTCTCCGCGTCGGACACCAGCGACTTCAGCTCGACGGTGAACTTCACGACCGGCCCCGCGACCGCGGTCGTCACCGGTCCGATCACGAGCCAGTCGGACGCTCTTCGCGGATACGACCTACACGCTGAGCGGGTATGTGAAGGTCGCGAGCGGCGCGACGCTCACGGTCCAGGCGGGGACCAAGATCATCGGGGACACCACCGTGGTCGGGAGCTCGCTCTGGATCCTGCGCGGCGCCAAGATCGACGCGCAGGGCACCGCGGCGGCGCCGATCGTCTTCACCTCGGCGCGGAGCGCCGGCAACCGGAAGCCCGGCGACTGGGGCGGGATCATCATCATCGGCAACGGGATCATCAACCGCACCGGGACCATCCAGACCGAGGGCGGCGCGGCCGGACAGTCCGAGAACTACGCCGGCGGAACCGACAACAACGACAACAGCGGCACCCTGCGCTACGTCCGCATCGAGTTCGCCGGCTACGACATCTCCAACGGCGCCGGCCAGGAGCTCAACTCGCTCTCGAGCTACGCCGTGGGCCGCGGGACCAAGTACGAGTACCTGCAGACCATGGCCGGCCTCGACGACTCGTACGAGTTCTGGGGCGGCGCGGTCGACGGGCGCTACATGGTCTCGTACGAGTCCGGGGACGACCACTTCGACTGGACCGAGGGCTACCAGGGCCGGAACCAGTTCCTCGATCGCGCTCCAGAGCGCGAAGCTGACCCCGCAGAGCGGGGCAGGGGTCTTCTCCTCGGACCCGCGCGGGTTCGAAGGTGACGGCTGCGATCCGACTCCCGGCAGCGGCTGCACCGTGACGAACGATCCGACCGGCGGCACTGCCGGCACCAACACGCCCTACTCCATGCCGGTCTGGGCCAATTTCACGGTCATCGGGACCGGGCCGCTCGCGGGCTTCCCGACGGACGGCAACGGCGCCGTGCTGCGCCGGGGGACCGGCGGCACGATGTTCAACGGCATCATCGCGCGGTTCCCCGGAACCGGGCTGCAGATGCGCGACGCGTTCACCGATTCGCTTCGGCTGCGCGACTCGCTCAACATCACCAACCTGATCCTGGCCGAGAACGGGCCGGCGGCGACGCCGACCAACTACGACGCCCCGGGCGCCGACGTGCTGGCCGTCTGCTCCGACCCGACCCAGGGCGTAGAGACCTGCCGGCGCTTCGCCCAGGCCTCGAAGTTCGCCGCCTCGAACCATCTGATCGGCACCTCGGCGGCAGGACTGGTGACGAGCCTCGACCCGGCGAGCCTCGACTGGACGCCGAAGGTCACCGCAGGACAGCCTGACCCCACGACGGGCGGCAGCAGCGTCGTGCCGACCCACTTCGACGCCCGCACCGCCGGTTTCTTCGGTGCTGCGATGCCGAAGACCACCTTCATCGGCGCCGCGGACCCCGCGGGACCGAAGTGGTGGGAAGGCTGGACGTCGTACAACGTCAACTGACGGCCACGACGCCGGCGGCCCGGCCGGGACGGTTCCGGTCGGGCTCGCCCGCGTGGCTCTCGCCATGCGTACTCTCCATCTTCTGATCTTCTGGGCCGCGGTCGGTCTCGGCGCGTGCAGCGACCACCGCGCCGCGGCGGCCCCGCCCGCTCGCGCGGCCAGTCACGTCGACACCCTTGTCCCCCGCGAGGAGGCGCTCCGCCGCTTCCAGGCCAGCGCACACCCGGCCGACACGCTGGCCGGCGGCGCGCGCAGCCGGGACGCGCTGGTCCGCAGCTTCGTCCGCGCTCTCGAGACGCGCGACACGGCCCGACTCGGCCGGCTCGCGCTCGATCGCGACGAGTTCGCCTACCTGTACTACCCCACGGCCCCGCAGGGTCTGCCGCCCTACGAGCTGCCGCCGGATCTCTTCTGGTTCACGCTGCAGCAGGGGAGCGACAAAGGGCTGCGCCGCGCGCTCGAATCCAGGAGCGGCCGCCCGCTCGACTATGTGGGCTACCGCTGCGATTCGATCCCCAGTCACGAAGGGAGCAACGTCGTGTGGGGGCCGTGCTCGGTGCGTTACCGGTCCGGCGGGCGGACGCGGGAGGAGCGGTTGTTCGGCCTGATCATCGAGCGGGAGGGACGCTTCAAGTTCGTGAGCTACGCCAACAAGCTCTGAGCCCCACTACAGGGCGAGCACGATGCCCGCGGTCGTCATCGCGATGAGCTGGCCGGCCAGCACGTCGCCGGGGAAGTGGACGCCGAGCCGCACGCGCGAGAATCCGATCAGCAGCGCGAGGCAGAGCAGGGGCAGCGCGAACGCCGGAAACGTGAGCCCGTAGCCGAGCGCCACCGACATCGCGGCCGCGGCATGCCCCGACGGGAACGAGAAGCGGTCGGGCTCCGTCACCAGGGCCGAGGGCAACCCGGCATGCCGGGGTCGGGCGCGCACGACGCTGCGCTTGATGAGCTGAACGACGAGGTGTGAGACCACCAGCGTGGTGAGCGCGAGCTCCGAGGCGGCGTGCAGGTCGCAGCACTGGAACCACGTCGCGGCCGCGGCCACGACCGAGGGGCCGGTACCGCCGATGCGCGTCACCGCCCTCCACCCCAGGCGGGAGCGGCGGGACGCGGTGGAGGCCATGACGCAGCGCCGCATCAGGGCGCGATCGCGAGCGTCGAGCCGAACCAGCAGGGACGCGCTCATCGCTCTCCATCATGCCGTCCGCCAGCCACGCCCCCGTCCTCCCGCCGCCACGACCCCGTAACACTCTCACCCCGCCACGGGCGCCGATCGAGACGCGGCCGTCATGGGCCCGTGACCGGCGCCGCCGAGCTTGCGTCGTCCGCACGGCCCGGAGCCTCGATGCGAGTGCTGTACTGTACCGACACGTACCCACCCCAGGTGAACGGCGTCTCCGTCGTGACCGCCCTCAGCGTGGCGGGCCTCGCGCGGCGCGGCTGGGACTGCGCCGTCGTCGCGCCGCGGTATCCCCCGGAGCCGACGGACGCGTGGCGAGGGGATACCGGCGGCAGCGCGCCGGTCACCAGCCTGCCCAGCGTGGCGGTTCCGGGCTACGCGGAGCTCCGGCTCGCGATCGCGGGCCGGCGAACGGTGCGCCAGTTGGTCCAGCAGTTTCAGCCGGATCTCGTGCACTGCGAGACCGAGTTCTCGATCGGCTGGATGGGGCGGCAGGCCGCGAGCGCCGCGGGCATCCCGGCGGTCTCTTCCTACCACACGGACTTCGGCCGGTATGCGCAGGCCTACGGCATGCCCTGGCTCCGCCGGGCCGTGACCGGCTATCTCCGGCGCTTCCACCGCCAGAGCCGGCGGGTGTACACCCCCTCGTCGGCCGCCAAGGCGGACCTGGTCGGTCTCGGCGTGGACCAGGTCGAGGTGTGGGGCCGCGGCGTGGACACGACGGTCTTCCATCCGCATCGCCGCAGCCAGCAGTTGCGCGAAGCCCTGGGCATGGGCAGCCGGTTCACCTTCGTGTACGTCGGGCGGCTGGCGCCGGAGAAGCGGGTGGATGTCGTGCTGGAGGCGTTCCGGCAGGCGACGACGCAGGTGCCCCGCGGCGTCATCCACCTCGTCATCGCGGGGACCGGGCCGTACGAAGCTGAGCTCAGGGCCGCGGCGCCGCCCGACGTGACCTTCATGGGCTTTCTCGATCGCGGGACGCGGTTGCCCGATCTCTACGCCAACTGCGACGCGTTTGTGTTCGCCTCGGTGACCGAGACGCTCGGCCTGGTCGTGCTCGAGGCCATGGCGAGCGGCCTCCCGGTCATCGCGGCGCCCGAGGGCGGCGTCCGTGACCATCTGCGGGACGGCGTCAACGGATTGACCTATGCCGCGGGCGACGCCGCGGCGATGGCGCGCGCGATGGTGCTGCTGGTCGGCGAATGGGAGCTCACGCGGCGGCTGTCACGCCACGCGCGGCGCACCGCGGAAGGCTTGAGCTGGGACCGCGAGCTGGACCGGCTGGATGCGAGCTATCGGGAGGTCTGTGCCGGGGGCGCGGCCGGGCCTTCACTCGGGCCCATCGGGAAACACGCAGGTGACCGTCGTCCCGCTCCCCCGCTCGCTCTCGGCGTGCACCCGTCCGCCGTGCGCCTCGACGAGATGCTTCACGATGGCCAGGCCTAGGCCGGTGCCGCCTTCCTCCCGCGAGCGGGACTGGTCCGCGCGGTAGAATCGCTCGAAGATGCGGGGCAGGTGATCGCGCGTGATCCCGACGCCGTTGTCGCGGATGCTCACCGCCACGCCACCGTGCACCCGACGGCTGACGCAGGTGATGCGGCCGCCCTCCGGCGTGTAGCGCAGCGAGTTGTCCATGAGGTTCGTGAGCACCTGCCGAAGCGCGTCCAGGTCCACGTCCACGGTCGCGGCGTCGAGGGGAACGTCGAGCGCCAGCTCGACGCGCGCCGCGTCCCCCCGCCCGGCCAGCGCGGCCCACGTCTCGCGCGCCACCGCTGCCACGTCCACCGCGGAGCGGGTCGGCTGCCAGCGGCCGGACTCGATGCGCGACAGGTCGAGCAGGTCGTCCACCAGCCGCTGCATCCGCCGCGCGTTGTTCAGGATCGTCCCCAGGAACCGATGGGTCGTCTCGAGGTCCATGCCGTCCCCGAGCAGCGTCTCGGCGTAGCCCGAGATGGAGGTCAGCGGGGTCTTGAGCTCGTGCGAGACGTTGGCGACGAAGTCCCGTCGCACGGCCTCGAGCCGTCGCACCTCGGTCAGGTCGTGCAGCACCAGCACCGCACCGCCGCTCGGCAGCGGCCTGGCGTTCACCAGGAACACGCGGCCGTCCATCTCGAGCTGGCGGTCCTGCACCGGCTGACCCTGGAGCACGGCGTCCACCACCTCGCGCGCGGCCTTGACCCGGAACAGCTCCGCCAGGCCCGGCAGCGCTTCGGTGGCGCCATAGCCGAGCTGCCGCCGGGCCGCCGGATTGGCGGTCACGATGTGGCCCCGCTCGTCCGCCGCGATCACTCCCTCCACCATCGATTCGACCAGGGCGGCGGATTCCGCCTGCTCGCGCCGGAGCTCGTCGAACCGGTCGCCGAGCTGCCGGTGCATCTGGCGGAGCGCCTGCACCAGCGCGTCGATGTCGGGAATGCCGGAGCGGGGGAACCGCGGCGGCGAGCCGGCGGCGATCGCCCGCGCGGCCGTCGCGATGCCGGTGAGCGGCTGCGCGATCGAGCGGCCGGCGATGAGCGCCAGCACCGTCCCGACCAGGATGGCGAGCAGCGACGCGCCGGCCACCGCGCGCTGCGCCCGCCTGATGGTCTCGTCCACCTGGGACAGATCGGCCGCGACGCGGATCACCCCCGGCCCACCAGGCACGGCCACGTACATGAGCTGCCGACCGACCGTCTCGCTCCGGCGGGTGGCCACCCCGACGCCCGCGCGGAGCGCCTGCCGGATCTCGGGGCGGCCCGCGTGATTCTCGATGGCGGGGAGCGGGCCCGGGGGGAAGTCGCTGTCCGCGCGGACGCGGCCGGTGCCGTCGACCAGCGTAATGCGGTGATTGTTCTGCTGGGCGAGGCGATGCACCGCCTCGTCCCAGCCCAGCGAGTCTGCCGGCAGCGCCTCGCGGATGAGCCGCGCCTCGCTCGCGAGGTTGCGCGCGATGTCGCCCTCCATGTCGCGGCGCAGGGAGCGCTCCGCGCCCCAGAGGAGAATGAGGACCGCGAGGATCAGGATGAGGATCGTGCCGAGCACCAGCCGCTTCGCAAAGGTCACCGAGCCCGGACCCCGCGCTCCGTGCCGCGGAACCGGTAGCCGAAGCCGCGCACCGTCTCGATCAGCTTGCCGGCCTCCCCCAGCTTGGTCCGGAGCCGCTGTACGTGCATGTCGACCGTCCGGGTCTGGATGTCGGGCTGCGCCTCCCACACGGTCTCGAGCAGCTGCGGCCGCGTCTGCACCCGGCCCCGCCGTTCGACCAGCGTGAGCAGGAGCTTGTACTCGGTCGCCGTGAGGTTGAGCTCCTGACCGCCCACGCTCGCGCGGTGGGCGGAGCGGTCGATCGAGATGGGCCCGGCGGCCAGGGTGGATCCCGCGGTCACGGCCGGCGCGCCGAGCCGGCGGAGCAGGCCCCGCACGCGAAGCGAGAGCTCCTGCGGCGAGAACGGCTTGGTGAGGTAGTCGTCGGCGCCCAGCGAGAGGCCGCGAATGCGATCGGTCTCCTCGCGGCGGGCGGTCAGGAGGATGACGCCGACATCCCGGGTCTCCTCCCGCCGGCGCAGCTCGTTCAGGACGTCGTAGCCGCTGACGCCCGGCAGCATCAGGTCGAGGATGACGATGTCCGGGCGCTCCTCGCGGGCGGCCTTGAGCGCGTCGGGACCGGTGTTCGCGGTGGAGACCCGGAAGCCCGACTTGGCCAGATGGTAGGCGACGAGCGCGGTGATGTCCGGCTCATCGTCGACGACGAGAATGCGGTGCGTCATGAGGGCTTCTCCACCCGGGTCCTGGTGTGCGAGCGACTCCGCTCGGCGGCGCGCTCGCGCTCGGCTCGCATCGTGGTATCGTCGTGAACGACAGCGTCGAGGATGGCGGACAGCAGGCGGCCCTGCGCGCCAAGGTCGCGGCGCAGGCGGTAGAGCACGAACTGGGCGATCGGGGTATCCCGCACCACCTCGACCCGCCGCAGCACCTGCAGGTGACGGGACACGGTGGGCTGCGGCAGGTTGAGCACCGCCTGCAGGTCGGACACGAAGAGGGGCGCCGCCGCCAGGCAGTTGAGAATCCGGAGCCGGGTAGGCTCGGCGACCGTGAGGAGCAGCTCGGTGCTCGAGGGCGTCGTGGCGTGCATATGCGGCGTAACAGATATACACCCAGGCGAATATTCGCAAGGGGCATCCGGATGACAGCGCACCCCCCGCGCCGCCATATTTCCCGGCCGATGCTTCCCCTCCTCACCGCGATCGTGCTGACCGCCGCGCCCCTCCAGGACACGGCGCACGTCGTGCTGGTCGCCACCACGGACGTACACGGACACGCCACCGACTGGGATTACGTGCAGGATCGGCCGTTCGCGGGCGGCATCGCGCGGGTGGCCTCGGTGGTGGACTCGCTGCGGGCCAGGTATCCCGGACAAGTGGTGGTGGTCGACGCGGGCGACCTGCTGCAGGGCGATCCGTTCGCGACCTACTTCGCGCGCGTCAAGCCGGTGGAGCCGCATCCGATCATCGAGGCGCTCAACCTGGCGGGCTATGACGCCGCCACCCCGGGCAATCACGACTTCGACTGGGGACTCCCGTTCCTCGCCCGCGCGGTGTCGGAGGCGCGGTTTCCGTACGTCAGCGCCAACCTGCGGGCCTCTCCCGGCGACACGCTGCTCTACCCCGCGTACCGCGTCGTTCAGCGCCAGGGCATCCGCATCGCCATCACCGGCTTCACCACGCCGGGCACGATGATCTGGGACGGCGAGCAGCTGGCCGGCCGCGCGCGCGTCGCGCCGATCGACCAGACGGCGGCGGGGACCTTCGAGGCGATGCGGCGGGACGCCGACGTGGCGGTCGCGCTGGTGCACTCCGGGCTCGAGGGCCGCGCGTCCTACGACACCACCGGCATCGGCGGCGAGAACGTGGCGGCGTCGCTGGCCTCGCTCACGACCCGCCCCGACCTCGTGGTGGTCGGCCACTCCCACCGGGAGCTGCGCGATTCGGTGCTCGCCGGCGTGCACTTCGTCCAGCCGCGGCCGTTCGGCGCCAGCGTATCGGTCGTCCATATCGATCTCGCGCGCGCCGACGGAACGTGGCGGGTGCGACGCATTCGCGCGGACCTCGTCTCGACCGCGGAGGTCGCCGCGTCGCCGCTGCTGGCTCGGCGGCTGGGCCCGGCCCGGGATTCGGTGCGCGCCTGGACCCGCACGCCCATCGGGCTCGCGCTCGGCTCCATGCGGGCGGGCGCGGCGCGGATCGAATCGTCGCCCATCATGGGCTTCGTCCACGATGTGCAGCGCCGCCGCACCGGCGCCGAGCTCAGCGCGGCCTCGGCGTTCGATCTTCGGGCGGGATTCGACGCCGATACCATCCGCGTCGCCCACGTGGTGGCACTGTACCCGTTCGACAACACCCTGCGCGCGGTCCGCCTCAGCGGCGCGCAGCTCAAGGCGTACCTCGAGTGGAGCGCGCGGTACTTCCAGGTCGATCCCGCGGGCCGGATCACGCTCAACGACTCGGTGCCCGGCTACAACTTCGACATGGTGGATGGGGCGCAATACGAGATCGACCTGCGGCAGCCGGTCGGCGAGCGGATCCGGCGATTGACCGTGCGCGGCAAGGCAGTCGAGCCGGGCGACAGCTACACGATGGCCATCAACAGCTACCGCCAGACCGGCGCCGGCGGATACGACATGCTGCGCGGCGCGCCCGTGGTCTACGACAAGGGCGAGCGGATCCCCGAGCTGCTGATCGAGGCCGTGCGCGCGCGGAGCCCCATCGACCCGGCGGAGTATGCCAGGCCGGGGTGGCGGATCGTGCCCGAGGTCGCGGATCGGGCGGTGCGCGGACTCTTCGGTGTGCCGGTCGCTCCGCTGCCCAAGGCCGCGCGCGACACGGTGGTGTTCCGGGTCCTCGCGACCGGCGACCTTCACGGCGCGCTCCTCACCCGCGCGGCGCCGCTGGCGGCCGTGATGGACAGCCTCGGCGGGGACTGCGGGTGTCCTCAGGTCCGGCTCGACGCGGGCGACGCCATGCAGGGGTCTCCGCTGCAGAACGAGACCAAGGGCCGGGCCGGCATGGACGTGCTCGGTCGGCTGGGCTACGCCGCCGCGGCGCTCGGCGACCACGACTTCGATTGGTCGACCGACGTGCTCAAGCAGCGACTGAGCGAGTCGGCATATCCGTGGCTCGCCGCGAATGTGCGGGACAGCGTCACCGGCCGGCGGCCCGACTGGATCGTCCCCTGGCGCATGCTCGACGTCGCGGGGCTTCAGGTCGCCGTGATCGGCTACATTACGCCGGACACCAAGCGGAGCCTGCCCCCGGACCGCACGCGGGGACTTCGCTTCGGTGAGGGCGAGCTGGCGCTGCACGACGTGCTGGGCGAGGTGGCGACGCGCCGGCCGGCCGCGACGATCCTCCTCGCGCACGCGGGCGGAGCCTGCGACGCGGGGGCCTGTACCGGCGAGATCGTCCGGCTCGCCGAGGAACTCGGCGGGCGAGGGGTCAGCCTGATCGTCGCCGGACACACGCACCAGGTGATGACGACCCGGGTCGCCGGGATCCCGATCCTGGAGGCCGGGGCGGGGGGAGCAACGGTGGGCGTCGCGGATCTGGTGAAGACACCGGCGGGCGGGCTCGAGGTCCGGATCGGCGTGGTGCCGGTGGATTCCGCCCGCTCGGGCGGCGACGCGCGGTTCCGCGCCGCGCTCGAGACCTATCGCCGCCGCAACGATTCGCTCGTGGCTCGGCCGCTGGCCGAGATGAAGCGTCCGCTGGTGCGCGAGGGTGACCAGTATCCGCTCGGCGCCCTCCTCGCCGAAGGTCGGCGCAATGCGCTCAGGGCCGACCTGGGTCTCATTCGCGGTGAGTCGATCCGCGCGGATCTGCCGGCCGGACCGGTGACTTTCGAGCGGCTGAGCGCGGTGGAGCCGGCCCGGAGCGATCTGGTGCGCCTGACGCTGACCGGCGCGCAGCTCACCGCCGTGCTGGAGCGGGCGCTGGCGGGCACCGGACCCACGATCTACCTCGCGGGCGCGCAGGTGCGCTACGATCCCCGCGCGGCAGCCGGCAAGCGGGTACGCGGCGTCGTGCTGCAGGGCGGCCGGAAGCTCCGCGCCGCCGCCGAGTACACCCTGGCGACGGACGAGGCCAGTGCGCAGGGCGCGGGCGGCCTCACGCCGCTCGCGGGGCTGACCGCCGAGCGCGCCGGATTGATCGACGTCGAGGCGGCGGCGGCGTTTCTCCGCCGGTTGCCCCAGCCGGTCGAGGCGGCTCGCGCCTCAGCGTTCGTCTCCACCCGATCATGAGCGCCGGCATCCGGGTGTTCATCAACGCGACCGCGGTCGACGTCGAGGCCGGCAGCACGGTCCGCGACGCCCTCCGTACGCACGACGCGGCGATGGAGGCGAGCGCGGTCGGAGGCGCGGCCCTGGTGACCGACGCGCGGGGGATCGAGGTGCCGCTCGACGCGCCGCTCGCAGCCGGCTCGATTCTGCGCGTGATCGTGCGCGCCCGTCGTGGCCCACAGGACGCCGATGCTGACGCGTGAGCTGCTGCGGCGCCTGCCGAAAGCAGAGCTGCACACCCATCTCGACAGCGCGCTCCGCGCCGAGACGATGCTCGAGCTCGCGCGCGATGCGAAGTTCGCGCTGCCGGCCGCCGATCCCGACGCCCTCCGCCGCTTCATGCTGGTGGACGACGCGGGCAGCCTCGAGGACTATCTCGCGCGGTTCGAGTACACGATCCCGCTGCTCCAGACGCCCGAGGCGATCGAGCGCGTGAGCTACGAGACGGTCGAGGACGCCGCGCGGGACGGGCTTCGCTATCTCGAGGTCCGCTACTGTCCCAAGCTGAGCACCCGGCGCGGCCTGACCATGGAGCAGGCGCTCGATGCCGAGCTTCGCGGCCTGGCCCGTGGAGAGCGGGACTTCGGGGTCGTCACCCGGGTCATCAACTGCTCCCTCCGGCACTATGCCCCGGAGATGTCGGTGGCCATCGCGCGGCTGTCGGTCGCGTATCGCGATCGTGGCGTGGTGGCATTCGACCTCGCGGGCGGCGAGGCGGGCCGGCCGCCCGGCGTGCACCAGGCGGCGTTCGACATCGCGGCGGACGGCTGTCTGGGCATCACGATACACGCGGGCGAGGCGGCGGGGGCCGGCTCGATCGCGGAGGCGGTGCACCGCTGCCATGCCGACCGCATCGGGCACGGCACGCGGCTGTACGAGGATCCCATCCTGCGCGACTACATTCGAGACCGCCGGCTACCGCTCGAGATCAACATCACCAGCAACGTCCAGACGCGGGCCGTCTCCCGGGCCGCCGAGCACCCGGTGCGCCAGTACGTCGACGCCGGGCTCGCGGTGACCCTGTGCACCGACGGGTGGCTCATGACCGGGGTCACGTTGACCGACGAGTACTGGCTCGCGCACACCGAGCTCGGGTTCACCCGTGCGGAGATCGATCGCTGCGTCTTGGCCGGCTTCGAGAACGCGTTCCTTCCCTGGCCCGAGCGCCAGGCCATGGTCGAGCGGGTGCGAGAGGAGCTGGCGGCGCTCCGCTAGGCTCTGGGCCTTTCACCGCAGAGGCGCAGAGAACTCTGCGGTGAATTCGATTCACGCTGCGGACATCCACACGCATCATCAGGGAGCCAAGCATGCCGATGCGGGATCGCTCGAGAGCCGGAGGTGTGCGCGCGGTCCTCCTCGCCTTTGCCATGATGGCGGGAGTGATCGCCGTCTCGTGGGTGATCCCGGGCTACGCCTGGCGCGGTCTCGCGGCGATGGAGCGACCACCGGCCGGGTCCGCGGTGGGCCAGGCCGATACGCTGGCCCGCCGCGACACCGTCGCTCGGGCGGCCCCGCCGACGGTCCCCGGCGCGACGGTCGCGGCGCCGTCGCCGGGCGCGGTCCCGACGCCGGTGTCGCCGTGGAGCCGGCTCTCGGGCATCGTCGGCCTGGTACTCATCCTCGCCATCGGCATCGGACTCTCGCACAACCGGCGCGCGATCCGCTGGCGGGTGATCGCCTGGGGCCTGGGGCTCCAGCTGCTGTTCGCGATCTTCGTGCTGCGGATTCCGGCCGGGCAGGCGCTGTTCCGCTGGCTGGGCAATCTCGTCACCGGCATTCTGGGCTACTCGTACATCGGCTCCGAGTTCGTGTTCGGCGAGCTGGGCAAGCAGCACTCGAGCCTGGGCGTGATCTTCGCCTTCCAGCTGCTTCCGGCGATCATCTTCGTCAGCGCGCTGTTCGCCATCCTCTACTATCTCGGCATCATGCAGCTCGTGGTGCGGGCGTTCGCCGTGCTCATGAGCCGGGTGATGGGCGCGAGCGGCGCGGAGAGCCTCAACGTCGCGGCCTCCATCTTCATGGGCCAGACCGAGGCGCCGCTCACGATCCGGCCGTTTCTCTCGCGCATGACGCGGTCGGAGCTGATGACCGTCATGACGTCGGGGATGGCGCACATCTCCGGTTCGATCATGGTTGCGTACATCGCGTTCGGGATCGAGGCGCGCCACCTGCTCACCGCGGTGATCATGACCGCGCCGGGCACGATCATGATGGCCAAGCTGTTCGAGCCCGAGACCGAAGTGCCGGAGACGTACGGCAGGGTGAAGCTCGACATGCCCAAACAGGACGTGAACCTGCTGGACGCCGCGGCGCGGGGCACCAGCGAGGGCCTCAACCTCATGCTCAACGTCATCGCGATGCTGGTGGCGTTCGTCGCGCTGGTGGCGCTGCTCAACGGCGGCTTCGCCGCGGTGCACCGCTGGCTCGAGTGGTTCCCGCCGAACCTCCAGACGGTCCTGGGCTGGGTGTTCCGCCCGATCGCGTGGGCGATGGGGGTGCCGTGGCGGGACAGCGGCACCATCGGAAGCCTGCTGGGCACGCGCATGGTCCTCAACGAATTCATCGCCTACGCGCAGCTCGGTCCGATGAAGGCGCAGCTCGATCCGCGGTCGTTCACCATCGCGTCGTTCGCCCTGGCCGGCTTCGCCAACTTCAGCTCGGTGGGGATCCAGCTCGGCGGCATCGGCGCGCTGGTGCCCGAGCGGAAGCACGATCTGGCCCGCCTCGGCCTCCGGGCGATGCTCGCGGGCACGCTGGCCAACTTCCTGTCGGCCACGATCGCCGGGATCCTGCTGTGACCGCGACCGCGAGGCCCCCGGTGACGCCCGCCGCGATGATCGACGAGGCGGCCGAGGCCATCCGCGCGCGGATCGGTGGCCGGGCGCCTGGCGTGGCCATCGTGCTGGGCTCGGGCCTGGGGCAGTTCGCCGAGCGGCTGGAGGGAGCGGTGCGGATGCCCTACAGCGACATCCCGCATTTCCCGGCGCCGACCGTCATCGGGCACAGCGGCGAGCTGGTGGCGGGAACGCTCGCCGGGCGGGACGTGCTGGTGCAGAGCGGGCGATTCCATATGTACGAGGGACATCCCGCGGCGCTGTGCGCGCTGCCGGTGCGGGTCTTCGCGAAGCTCGGCGTCGGCACGCTCGTGCTCACGAACGCAGCCGGCGGCATCCGCCGGAGCTTCGGCTCGGGCACCGTGATGCTCATCGCCGATCACATCAATCTCACGTTTCGGAACGGGCTCTTCGGCACGGCCCTGCCGGGCGAATCGCGCTTTCCCGACATGTCGGATCCGTACGACGCGTCGCTCCGCGCCCTGGCGCGCGAGGTGGCCCGTCGCCGCCGGATTCCGCTGGCGGAAGGGATCTACGTCGGCCTGCTGGGGCCAAGCTACGAGACACCGGCCGAGATCCGCATGCTGGAGCGGCTGGGCGCCGACGCGGTGGGGATGTCTACCGTGCTGGAGGTGATTACGGCGCGGGCGGCCGGGATCCGCTGTCTCGGCTTCTCCGCCATCACCAACCCCGCCGCCGGCGTCACAGCCCACAAGCTGCATCACCTCGAGGTGATGGACGTGGCGTACCGGATCGCGGGCGAGCTCGCCGCGCTCATCGAGGGGGTGGTGGCGGAGCTGTGACCGTGTGGTCGAGCGGGCCATGGCCGGCGCCCAGCCCGGGCGCGCGCGCGATGGCGCGGTGCACGAAGTCGAGCGCGTCGTCCACGGCGGTCTCGAGCGGACGGCCGAGCGCGAGGCCGGCGGTGATCGCGGCCGACAGGGTGCACCCGGTGCCATGGGTGGAGGTCGTGGCGATGCGGGAGCGGGTGAAATGCCGCACGCCTTCGGGCGTGACCAGCACGTCGGTGAGCGTGCCGCCGTCGTCGCTCAGATGCCCGCCTTTCACCAAGGCGGCGCCAGCGCCGAACCGGAGCAACGTCTCGCCGGCGCGCTCCATGGTCGGCAGGTCGTGGACGACGCGGCCGGTGAGCACCGCCGCCTCGTCGAGGTTCGGCGTGACCACCGCGGCGAGCGGCAGCAGGCTGTCGCGGATCACGTCTTCGGCCTCGGTGGTCAGCAGGCGGTGGCCCGACGTGGAGATCATCACCGGGTCCACCACCAGCGGTCCCCAGCCGTTCTCGCGGATCGCCCGCGAGACCAGTCGGACCAGCGTCGCCTCCGCCAGCATGCCCGTCTTGAGCGCGGCCGGCGGCAGGTCCTCGGCGAGCGCGGTGAGCTGGGCCGCGACCATCGCTTCCGGCACGGCCTCCACGGCGCGCACGCCGCGGGTGTTCTGCGCGGTAAGCGCCACGAGCACGGACGTGCCGAAGACGCCGAACTGGTGGAAGGTCTTCAGGTCGGCCTGGATGCCGGCGCCGCCGCCCGAATCCGAGCCCGCGATGGTGAGAGCGATCTGCATCCCGTGAACCCCTCCCAGAGCCGCGCGCTGTTGACCACCATCCGCGACCTCGCCCGGCGCCGGGCCCGTGAGCGCCGCGGGCTCGCGCTGGCGGAAGGCGTGCGGCTCGTGGAGGAGGCGCTGGCGGCGGGGGTGCCGCTACGCGGCGCGGCCGTCTCGCCGGCGTTAGAAGGTACTCCCCGCGGAGCGGCGCTCAAGACCTCGCTCGCCGAGCGGGGTGTTCCCCTCCTCGAGGTGCCTCCGGCCGAGCTGGACGCGCTGGCCGACACCGAGCATCCGCAAGGCGTCGTCGCGGTGATCGAGCCGCGGGTCTGGTCGCTCGCGGACGTGCCGGCGCCCGCAGGATGCGTGGTGCTCGTGCTGGACGCGGTGCAGGATCCGGGTAACGTCGGCGCCGTCCTCCGCACCGCGCTCGGGCTCGGAGCGGCCGGCGTCGTGGCGCTCAAGGGCACCGCCGAGCTGACGAATCCCAAAGTGTTGCGCGGAAGCATGGGGGCGGCGTTCCGGCTGCCGGCGGTCGCCACGGACGCCGAGGCGCTGCTCGCCTGGGCCGGGGAGCGCGGGGTCGAGCTGTGGGTGGCCGCCGCCGACGGCACGCCGCTTGCCCGTGGCGACCGCGCGCGTCGTCCCCCGGTCGCGCTCATTCTGGGCAACGAGGGGGCGGGTGTCGGTCCGGCCGTCGCCGCCGCGGCCAGCCGGCGGGTAGCCATTCCGCTGGCGGCGTCGGTGGAGTCGCTCAACGTAGCGGTCGCGGCCGGTATCCTTCTGTATGAGGTCACGCGTGACGCTTGAGCTGCCGAATCTGGGGAAGGACCCGATCCTCGTCGCGTATGCCGGCGTGCTGGGCGCGCTCGTCGGCAGCTTCCTCAACGTCTGCATCCTGCGCTGGGGCGCGGAGCCCAAGGGATCGGTGGTGCGGCCGCCCTCGCGCTGCCCCAAGTGCGGCCGCGGCCTTCGGTGGTACGAGAACGTCCCCATCGTGGCGTGGCTTGCGCTCCGCGGCCGCTGCCGCGGCTGCCGCGAGCCGATCTCGGTGCAGTACCCGCTCATCGAGCTGGCCACGGCCCTCCTGTGGGCCTTCATGGTGTGGCGGAACGGCTTCGGCCTCGAGGCGCTGCGCGGCGCGGTGTTCGGCACCATTCTTCTCGGCATCGCCATGACCGACGCTCGCGCCTACATCATTCCCGACGAGTTCTCGCTTGGCGGACTCGGCCTCGGGGTGCTGTTCGCCCTGGGCGCGGGCCTGCAGTCGCTCGGCACCGCGCTGCTCGGCGCGGCGGTCGGGTTCGGGCTCCTGTGGCTGGTCGCGGTGGCGGGTCAGTGGTACTTCAAGCAGGAGGCGATGGGCGGTGGGGACGTCAAGATGATGGCGATGGTCGGTGCCTTCGTCGGGTGGCAGGGGACCCTGCTGACGGTATTTCTCGGGGCGCTCATCGGGAGCCTGATCTTCGTGCCGCTGTCGCTCGCGGGGAACAAGAAGCTCGTGCCGTTCGGCATCTTCCTCGCGCTCGGCGCGGCGGCGACATACCTGCTGGGACCTGGTATCCTGGCGTGGTACGGCGGCTACCTGAGGGGCGCGTGAGGCGGCGGGCCGCGATCCTATCGCTCGCGCTCACGGCGCTGGCGGCGGCCTGCCGCGGGCAGAGCCGCGACGCCCGGGAGGATACGGTGCTCGCGGCGCTGGTGGACAGCCTCCGCGCCCCGGTCGAGCGCGCGGCGGGTCTCACCTTCCGGACGCCGCCGCGCTCGTCGCTTCGGTCGAAGGAGCAGGTCCGGGCATACCTGATCGCCAAGCTGGACGAGGAGCTGCCACCCGAGCGCATGCGGGGTCTGGAAACGGCCTACCGGCTGTTCGGCCTGCTTCCCGATACGCTCGCGCTCCGCACGCTCCTGCTCGACCTCTACGCCGAACAAGTCGCCGGCTACTACGATCCCGATTCGGCCACGCTGTTCGGCGTGGCGGGCGCCGACCGCGCCCAGCTCCGGCTCGTCCTGGCCCACGAGATGGTGCACGCCCTCCAGGGCCAGTACCTCCCGCTCGATTCGATCCTCAAGTCCACGGCGAACAACGACCGGCTCACCGCGGCGCAGTCGATCCTGGAGGGCCAGGCCACGCTCGCGTCGATCGTCGTGCTGGCCCCCGGACAGGACGTGGCCGCCACACCGCAGTTCTGGGAGATGTACCGTGACCAGGTGCGGCAGCAACAGGCCGCAATGCCGGTGTTCGCGCGCGCGCCGCTCGTGGTGCGCGAGGCCCTGATCTTCCCCTATCTGGACGGGGCTGAGTTCATGCACTGGTGGGAGACCGCCGGGCCCAAGGACACACTGCCGTACGGACCGCGCATGCCGGTCTCCACCGAGCAGATCCTCCATCCCGACCGCTACGCGCGCGGCGACAACCCGGTTCCCCTGTCCTTCACGCCCGACGCGGGCGTGGTGCACGAGGACGCCCTGGGCGAGAACGAGATCCGCGTGCTGCTCGCCGCGCTGGCCGGGTCGGATGAGGTGCAGACGGTGGTGCCGATCGGGTGGGGGGGCGACCGGTTCCGGGTGTATCAGTCGCCGGACGGCGCCGCGCTCGTGTGGTATGTCGTCTGGGACGATCAGCGCGCTGCCGACCGGTTCTTGAAGGCCGCGGGGCCGCCCCTCAACCGGACGGCGCGGGCAGGCTATCGCGCCGAGCTCCGCCCCCTCACCGTCGGCGGTCGTCCGGCCCTGCGCTACATGCTGGCCCCGTCGAGCTGGGCGGGCTGGGGAAGCCCGCCGGAGGTCTCGGTGCGGTAGCCCGGAGCGTTCTGCTCGCCTTCCTGTCCCCCTGGCCGCCTGCTCGGCTAGCGCCCCACCACCTGCGTCAGCGTATACAGCGCCAGCCCTACCATCCCGCCGACGAGCGTGCCGTTGATGCGGATGAACTGCAGGTCGCGGCCGACCTGCAGCTCGATCCGCCGCGAGGTCTCGTCCGGATCCCAGGCGCTCACGGTGTGCGCGATGAGCTGCCCGACCTCGTGTCTATGCTGGTCCACGATCCGCAGCACCGCCCCGATGATCCACTCGTCGATCTTGGCCAACAGGGCATCGTCCTCGAGCGCCGCGGAGGCGAGCGCCGACAGGCCGCGCTCGAGTCCGCCCGGTGTCCCTTGCTCCGCCGCGTCGACCTGCCGGTCCAGCGTCTTCTTGACCTCGCGCCAGAGCGATTCCGTGAGCTGCTCGCTGGTGGGGTGATCGAGCACCTGCTGCTTGATCGTCTCCGCCCGCGCGATCACGTCGGGCGACTCGCGGAGCTGCTCGATCCAGGTCACCAGGAGCTCGTCGAGCTGACGCCGGAGCGGGTGCCCCGGATCCGCGCTCACGCTCACCAGGGTACGCCCGATGCCGTCCACGATCTTGTCGTGCAGCTTGTCGTCCACGAAGTCCGGAATCCACCAGGGGCTTTCCTCGCGGATGCGCTCCCGGATCAGTTCATCGTTGTCCTTCACCAGCTGCGCCAGGCCGTCCACCAGCCGGTTGAGCACCTGCTGGTGGCGGTCGTTCACCTTGAGGAGCGCCAACCCGTCAGCGAGGACCGGGGCGATCGGCCGTCGCTTGAGCGGCTCGATCACGCTCCGCTCCAGCAGGGCGTGCACGTCGTCGTCCCGCACGACGGCCGATGCACTCCGCAACGCCCCCGCGGCCTGTCGGACCACGCTGCGCGCGTGCTCGGGCTCGCGCAGCCACTCCCCCGCGCGCCGGCTGAGCTGGGCCGCGCGCAGCTTGGCGCCCAGCACGTCGGGGGAGAGGAAGTTGTTCTGGACGAAATTGCCCAGGCTTCGCCCGATGCGGTCCTTCCGCTGCGGAATGATGGCGGTGTGGGGAATCGGGAGGTTGAGCGGCCGGCGGAACAGCGCCGTGATGGCGAACCAGTCGGCGACGCCGCCCACCATGCCCGCCTCCGCCGTAGCGCGGACGTAGCCCAGCCAGGGATGCCCGCCCTCGAGCACCCAGGCGGCCACGAACACCACCGCCATCACGACGAGCAGCCCGGTGGCCCGCCGCTTCATGCGGTCGAGCTGAAGCTGTTTTGTCTCGGCGTCGGCGACCTGCGGGATCTGGTTCATCGTCCTCGTCGGTGAATCGCGGATCGGTGCGTCCGAAAACTACACCTGTCCGCCAGATGCCCGACGTGCCCTCCGGCGCCTCCCATTCCCGAGGTCGCCCGGCTCCACAAGCGCGTGCCGCGGAACCCACTTGACGACGGCTTGAAGACCTGACGCCACCTTGTGCGCAGTTCCTTCGTCGCCGTGGACTCATTGCTCTGGTCGGTGCCATGCGTCGCTCACTCGCCGGGCTTGCCGCTCTCACCTCGCTGGCCGTCGCCTCGATCCTCCTGCACGCCTGCCAGGACGCGCCCAAGCCGACCGAGCCCGACTTCGCGGCCGCGACCGCCGGCCTCAAGGCGCTCACGATCACCGGAAGCGGCAGTGGGAACGGCACAGTGACCTCGAGCCCCGCCGGCATCAACTGCACGATCACGAACGGAACGGCGGGCACGACCGGGTGCACCGCCCCCTACAGCGAGGGTACGGTGGTGACGCTCACCGCCAAGCCGAAGGCCGGCCACGCGTTTCGTGGGTGGTTCAGCGGCTCGTGCTCGGGGACAGCCCCGTGCAAGGTGACGCTGAGCCAGGCCCGCATCGTCGACGCGCGGTTCCTGAAGGGACCGTTCACGATCAAGCTCGCCGGGAGCGGCACCGGGAGCGGCCGGGTCACGACCCAGTCCGGGCTCACGCCTGTTCTCGACTGCGTCATCACCAAGGGTGTCGCCGCCGCGACCGGCTGCTCGGCCACCTACCCGGCCAACACCGCGCTCACGCTCACGGCGACGCCGACGGGCGGGAGCGCCTTCACCGGCTGGTCGGACCCGTGCCGCGGGACGGGGACCTGCAAATACACCGCCATCCAGGCACGAACCATCACTGCCGGCTTCGGTGTCGGTACCAGTCCGGGCTTGGCGGCGACGCAGGGCAAATGGGGCACCGTGTTTGCCACACCGGTCGTGGCGATCCACATGCACCTCCTGCCCACCGGCAAGGTCCTGCTCTGGGGCAATCGGGGCGACGCCCAGCTGTGGGATCCCGCCAACCCGAACGGCGGGTTCACTCCCGTCAGCAAGGCGTACCGCGTCTTCTGCAGCGGTCACACCATCCTGGCCGATGGCCGCCTGCTTGTCGCGGGCGGCAGCATCAGCGGGCCGACCGGTGAGCCACGCTCGGCGGTGTACGATCCGTTCTCCGGCACCTGGAGCGTGACCGCCTCGATGGCGCAGGGCCGGTACTACCCCACACTGACGGCGCTTCCCAATGGTGACGTGCTGGTCGTCTCGGGAAACGACGAGAACCGGGACGTCGCGACCATTCCCGAAGTCTTCAACGGCTCGACATGGCGCCAACTCACGACGGCCCCGCTCTCGATCGGCAACCCGTTCTATCCCGACATGTTCGTGGCGCCGGACGGCCGTGTGTTCCTCGCCGGCTTCCCGGCAACGTCCAAACTGCTTGACGTCTCCGGCACCGGGGCGTGGACGTCCGTCGGGGCCCGTCAGGTCGCTGATCGGACGATGGGTTCCGCGGTGATGTATGCCCCCGGCAAGATCCTCTACGCCGGCGGCGGCGATCCACCGACCAGCTCGGCCGAGGTGATCGATCTGAACGAGGCATCGCCGGTGTGGCGCACCGTCCCCGCCATGCACTTCGCACGACGGCAGATGAACGCCACGATTCTCGCCGACGGCGAGGTGCTTGTGACCCACGGGACCAGCGGACCCGGATTCAACGACGTCACCAGCCCCGTGCTCGACGCGGAGCTCTGGAACCCGGCGACGAAGTCTTGGACCATCCTGGCTCGCGAGTCGGTCGGACGGACCTACCACTCGACTGCGCTGCTGCTGCCCGATGCCCGGGTGCTCTCCAGCGGCAGCGGCGAGGGGCAGGGGATTTCGTTCGAGGACAGCCAGCGCAGCGCCCAGATCTACAGCCCGCCGTACCTGTACGCCGCGGACGGAACGCTCGCGCCCCGTCCACGCATCTCGTCGGCGCCTTCGGCGCTCGGCTACGGACAGTCGCTCACGGTGGAGACCGCCGACGCCGGCGCGGTGCGGCGGGGGACTCTCATCCGGCTCTCGTCGGTGACCCACGCCTTCAACCAGAGCCAGCTGGCGTATCCGCTGACGTTCACGGCCACCGGCGCCACCACCCTGCGGGCAGCGGGGCCGGCCAACGCCAACCTGGCGCCGCCCGGACCGTACATGCTGTTCCTGGTCAACGACCAGGGCGTGCCGTCACAGGCGAAGATCGTGACCGTCGGCCCGTAGTCTCTGGCCCGGCGTATCGTTCGGTCCGACCTCTCTCCGGTGCCGCTCCCATGGACCGACGGCCTCATACCGAGCGCGCCCGCAGCGCGCTGGCGCCGCCCGATTGAGCCATCCCCACATCCTGATGCTGTTCGATTCAGGCGACGCGGACGGCGTCCTCTGCTACGTCATGCCGTTCGCGAGCGGCGAGTCGCTGCGCGGCCGCCTTCGTGCTCGACGGGAGCTGACCGGGGGGCGACTTTCAGGCCGTCGCCAACCTCCGAGGCTTGCCCAAAGCCCATCTCCCGGCTACTCTTACGGGCTTATGTTCGACGAGCTGTCCGAAAAGCTCAACGCCACCCTCCAGCGGCTGACCGGACGCGGCGTCCTGACGGAGGACGCGGTCAGGGAAGGGCTCCGGGAAATCCGCCGGATCCTGCTCGAGGCCGACGTCAGCTTCGATCTGACCCGCGAGTTCCTCGAGCGGGTTCAGGCCAGGGCGGTCGGCTCACGGCGCTCAAGGACGTGCGCCCGGGCCACCAGCTCGTCAAGATCGTCTACGACGAGCTGGTCAAGCTGCTCGGCGAGAAGCAGGCGCCGCTCGCGTACGCGTCGGTGCCGCCGACCGTGATCCTGCTGGTCGGCCTGCAGGGCTCGGGCAAGACCACCACCGCGGGCAAGCTGGCGAAGCGGCTCAAGCTCGAGCAGAAGGCGCCGTTCCTGGTCGCGGCCGACGTCTATCGTCCCGCCGCCGTCGAGCAGCTGGCGACGCTGGGCAAGCAGGTGGAGGTCGGCGTGTACAGGCGCCGGGTGCGAAGGACGTGGTGAAGATCGTCAGCGGGGCATCGTCGAGGCGGGAAGGCTCGCGCGCGCACCGTCATCGTCGACACCGCCGGCCGGCTGCAGATCGACGACGAGATGATGGACGAGCTCAAGCAGCTCAAGGCCGCTGTCAACCCGCACGAGATCCTGCTCGTCGCCGACGGCATGACCGGTCAGGACGCGGTCCGCATCGCCAAGGGCTTCCACGACGCGCTCGGCATCACCGGCGTGATCCTGACCAAGATGGACGGCGACGCGCGCGGCGGTGCCGCGCTCTCCGTCTACGGCGTCACCAAGGCGCCGATCAAGTACATCGGCGTCGGCGAGAAGCTCGACGCGCTCGAGCCGTTCCATCCCGACCGGTTGGCGGGCCGCATTCTCCAGCAGGGCGACATCCTCTCGCTCGTGGAGAAGGCGCAGACCACGGTCGACGAGAAGGAAGCCGAGAAGCTCGCGAAGAAGGTGGGCTCGAAGAAGGGGCTCGATCTCGAGGACTTCCTCACCGCCATGCGGCAGATGCAGAAGATGGGGCCGCTCAAGAACGTGCTCGGCATGCTGCCGGGCATGAACCCGGCCATGCTGCAGGCGGCCAAGATCGACGACAAGAAGCTCAAGCACGTCGAGGCGATCGTGCTCTCGATGACGCCGAAGGAGCGCTCGAATCCCGACGTGCTCAACGGCCCGCGCCAGATCCGCGTCGCCAAGGGCTCGGGCCGCACGGTGCAGGAAGTGAACACGCTGCTGACGCAGTTCAAGCAGATGCAGAAGATGATGAAGTCGGTGGGGAAGCCGGGGGGACGGGCATGAAGCTTCCCTTTGGCCGTGGACCTTTCCCCGGTTAACCCGCACAAAGCGATAGGACCAGGAACAACATGGCTACTCGCATTCGTCTCCGTCGCGTCGGTCGCAAGAAGCTCCCGCTGTACCGTATCGTCGTCGCCGACCAGCAGTCGCCGCGCGACGGCCGGTTCATCGAGATCCTCGGCACGTACAACCCGAAGGGCACGACCGCCGCGGAGAAGGTCGCACGTCGACGTCGACAAGGCGAAGCAGTGGATCACGCAGGGCGCGACGCCGACGGAGACGGTGCGTCGCTCCTCAAGAAGGCCGGGGTCCTGCAGGGCCGTCAGGCTGATGTCGCGGACGCCCGCCACCTCGTGGTGGGCCGGCTCCGGAAGCCGCACGGGCTGAAGGGCAACGTCACGCTCTTTCCGCTCACCGATGATCCTGAGACGGTGTTCGCGCCGGGACGGTCGGTGTGGCTGGTCGGGCTCGATGGCGTGTCGGTCACGAGGCCCTGACGATCGAGTGGAGCCGCACGTATCACCGGGAGTGGCTGCTCAAGTTCAAGGGGGTCGACCGGCGCGAGGCGATCGACCCGTGGCGGGGACTGTTCCTGACGGTCCCGGCCGACGAGTCTGGGCCGCCCAGGGCGATGAGGTCTACCTCCACGAGCTCGACGGCTTCGCGGTCCGGCGGCCCGACGAGACCGCACTCGGGCTGGTGACGCGCGGTGTACGAGCTGCCGTCGGTCTGATGATCGAGGTGCAGGGACCGAAGCGTGAGTTCCTGTTGCCGTTCAAGAAGGAGTTCGTGCGCGAGGTCGACCGGGCGGGCGACGGCTGATGGTGACGCCGCCGGAGGGGCTGATCGAGTAGGGTCGAGGGCATGCTGACCATCGACGTCGTCACGCTGTTTCCCGAGGTGTTCGCGCCGTTCTCGACCGCGAGCATTCCGGGACGGGCCGCGGCGGCTGGAAAGGTGAAGTTCAAGCTGGTGCAGCTCCGGGACTTCACGCACGACCGGCACAATACGGTGGACGACTACGCGTATGGTGGCGGGGCCGGGATGGTGCTCAAGCCGGAGCCGTTCTTCGAGGCGGTGGAGAGCCTCGGCCGCGACCGAGCCGATCATGCTGCTCTCGGCGCGGGGCCGGAAGTTCGGGCACGACGATGCGGTGCGGCTCTCGCTGGAGCGCCAGCTCACGTTGCTCTGCGGCCACTACAAGGACGTGGACCAGCGGGTGGCGGAGGGGCTGGCGACCGAGGAGCTGTCGCTCGGGGACTTCGTGCTCTCCGGTGGTGAGCCGGCCGCGCTCTGCGTGATCGACGCGGTGGTGCGGTTGCTGCCCGGCGCGCTGGGCGATCACGAGTCGGCCAGCAGCGACTCGCACTACGACGGGCTGTTGAGCCCGCCGAGCTATACCCGGCCGCCGGAGTATCGCGGGATGACGGTGCCGGAAGTGTTGTCGGGCAACCATGCGCAGATCGAGGCGTGGCGGCAAGCGGAGGCGGAGCAGTTGACGAGGGAGCGGCGGCCCGATTTGTGGGCAGACGATCGTGAACGGATCGTACAACGTGGTTCACGCCGGCGCCGGACGGCGCGGAGGATTCGACGATGCAGCGATTGGCTGAGGTGGCCCGCGAGGGCTTGCGCACCGACATTCCGGCCTTCGTGCCGGCGACACGATCCGCGTCATGGTGCGCGTGCGTGAGGGAGACAAGGAGCGCCTCCAGGCGTTCGAGGGCATCGTCATCGCGAAGCGGGGTGGTGGGATCAGCGAGAACTTCACCGTCCGGAAGATCACCGCCGGCGTCGGTGTCGAGCGCATCTTCCCGATCCACAGCCCGACGATCGCCACGGTCGAGGTGGTGCGCCGCGGCCGCGTCCGTCGCGCCAAGCTCTACTACCTGCGCGCGCTGAGCGGCAAGGCGGCCCGCATCCGGGAGAAGCGGGACAGCTGAGTCCATGCGCCTCCGCCCCTCGCTCCACCGGGAACGGGCGGCCTGGGCCGAAGCGGCGCTCCTCGTGGGCGTCGATGAAGCGGGCCGCGGCCCACTGGCAGGACCAGTGGTCGCCGCGGCCGTCGTCTTTCCTCCTGATTGCCGCGCGGTGCGCGGCCTCCGCGACAGCAAGATGCTTCCGGCCCGCGTCCGCCTGGTCCTGGCGGAGCGGATTCGATCCCGCGCCCTCGGCTTCGCCGTCGGGGCCGCGTCGTCGCACGAGATCGACCGGCTGAACATCCGGGTGGCGTCGGCGCTCGCCATGCGGCGCGCGATCGCGGCCCTCCTCCGGCGCGCGGTGCTCTACGGCCGCCCCTACCGCATCCTGATCGACGGTCTGCCCCTGCCCGAAGTCGGTTACGCGCACGACGCGCTGGTAGACGGCGACGCGCGCTGCCAGTCCATCGCCGCCGCCGCCATCCTCGCCAAGACCACGCGCGACCGGCTGATGGAACGGCTGGCCCAGCGCCATCCGGGCTACGGGTGGCAGACCAACATGGGTTACGGCACGGACGAGCATCACGAAGGGCTCAAGCTCCACGGGCCGACCTGCCATCACCGCCGGACGTTCGCGCCGCTCGCGCAGCTGACGCTGTTCTGATCGCCATGCGCCCAAGCTGCCACCTTGCGCTCGCCTGCCTGTTCGCGTGCGCACCCCTCGCCGCGCAGAGCAACCTCGAGCGCGTCGTCAACGGCGACTTCACCGCGTCGCACGACTACGACCTGGTTCACCAGCGCATCGAGGTGCGGAACTTCGACTGGGACTCGACCGCGTTCGACGGCCGCGTCACCACGACCGTGGTCGCGCTCCGGCCGGGGCTCGATGCCGTGGTCCTCGACATGGGCCGCACGCTCGAGGTCCGGAGCGTGACGCCCGTATGCGCACGTGCCCGCGCCGCCTGCGGCCCGCTCGCGTTCGCGCGACCGGGCGATTCGCTGGTGGTCCGCCTGCCTCGGCCCGCTGCCTTGGGCGATACCCTCCGGTTCACCGTGGACTATCACGGCCGCATCCGGCAGGGCTACGGGCTCTACTTCTTCAAGGCCGACGGCCGGCCTCACCGCCCGCAGCAGGTGTACAGCGGCGGCGGTACCGACGGCAACCCGCGCTGGCTGCCGACCTGGGCCGGCCCGGCCGACAAGGCGACGTGGGAGCTGGCGGCGACCGTGCCGTCGAAGCTCGTCGTCGTCTCCAACGGCCGCCTGGTGAGCGATCGTCCCGCGCCCGGCGGCATGCACACCGTCACCTGGCGGCAGGAGAAACCGGCCTCGACCTACCTGATCTCGCTCGCGGCGGCGCCGTTCGCCCGGATCTCCGACCGCTGGCGCCGAATTCCGGTCGACTACTACGTCTACCGCGAGGACAGCGTTCTCGCGCGGCCGCTGTTCGGCGCGACGCCCGACATGATGGAGACTTACAGCCGTCTCACCGGCGTGCCGTATCCCTGGAACAAGTACGCGCAGGTCACCGTGGCCGACTTCATCGGCGGCATGGAGAACGTCAGCGCGACCACGCTCGTGGACTGGCTGCCCGATGCGCGCGCGTACCTCGACCGGCCGTGGTACCGGCAGTCGCTCATCCCCCACGAGCTCGCCCACCAGTGGTTCGGCGACCTGGTGACGGCCGAGAACTGGGCCAACTACTGGCTCAACGAGGGCATGGCCGAGTTCATGCCGGGCCAGTACTGGGGTGCCAAGCAGGGCGAGCACGCGGAGCAGGACTACTACCTCGCCGAATACCGCGAGTTCCTCGCCGCCGACGCCCGTCGGCGGATGCCGCTCGCCACCTACAACTCGAACAACGTGTACCCCAAGGGCGCGCTGGTGCTCGAGATGCTGAAGACGCAGCTGGGGACCGGGCCGTTCTGGGCGGCCATCCGCCGGTATCTCACCACCCACGCGTACGGCGCGGCGACGAGCGACGATCTGCGCCAGGCAGTGCTCGACGCGACCGGGCAGAGCCTGAGCTGGTTCTGGGCGCAATGGATCTACTCGGCCGGCTATCCGGCCTTCGCGGTGACGTCCGCCTACGACTCCACCGCGCGCGCACTGACGCTCACCGTGCGCCAGACCCAGGTGGACGCCGCGACCGCCGACAGCAGCGCCGTGCGCTTCGTGACGCCGCTCGCGTTCCGCGCTCCGATCGCCATCCGCGTCGCCACGCCGCAGGGCGACGTGGTCCGGCAGGTGACCATCGACCGCCGCGAGCAGACGGTACGAATCGACAGCCTGCCCGGTCCGCCGACCATGGTTGCGTTCGACGACGCCAACGCGGTGGTCAAGACGCTCGTGTTCGACCAGCCGACGGCCTGGCTGGCGGCACTGCTCGAGCGGCATCCGCATCTCTGGCAGCGCGCCTGGGCCATCGAGCAGCTCGGCGTGCGCGCCGGCGACTCGCTCGCCGGCGCGGCGCTTGCCCGGGCCGCGCGCGGCGCCGACTACGCGCGGACCCGCGCCGACGCCGCGAGCACGCTCGGCCGGTTTCCCCAGGCCATCGCCCTGCCGGCGCTCGAGGCGGCGGCGCGCGATACCGCCGCGCTGGTGCGTGAGGCCGCCGTCGGCTCGCTCGGGGCGGTCGGGGGCACGCGTGCCGTCGCTATCACGACCGACGCGTGGCGACGGGATTCGAGCTATCAGGTGCGGGCCGCCGCCCTGTTGGCGGTGGTGAAGCTCGGCGCGCCGGCCGCGCGGGAGGCCGTGCTGGCGGGTCTCTCGACGCCGTCCTACCGGGACGTGATCCAGAGCGCCGCCGTGGCCGCCGTGGTGCAGCATCCCGACTCCGAGCTCGTAGCGGCGCTCGCCCAGCATCTGGGCGCGCAACCGCTGCCCTCGCTGGCCCTCGCCGCGCTCACGGCGCGGGGCAACCCCGATGCCCGGCGCGCGCTGGTGACGGCCCTCGACGACGAGCGAAGCTGGGTGCGGGCGTGGCTGTTGGAAGGGGTGGCGGACCAGCTCGACGAGCCCCAGGCGCTCGCGCTGCTGCGCGAAGCGGCGCCGGCCGTCCGGTCACCCAAGGCCCGCACGGACCTGAATGCGGCGATTGGTCGCCTCGAGCGTCCGCCCAGTTAGGCCTCTATCCGTATCAGTGCGAGGTCATCGTGGAATATCCGTCAGGCTGGACCTGCGAGCTGATCGTCCTCCGGCTCGAGTACTACCTCGTGGGCACGCTGCCGCTGGTCGAAGCGCTCGCCGTAGCCGAGCATGTGGAGGCCTGCGCCGGCTGCGCCCAGCTCCTGGTGCTCCGCCGTGCCACCGTCGGCGGGCCGGACACGGAGGGGCGGCGGCGTGGCTGACCGCATCGTCGCCTTCGCAGGCAGCCTCCGCCGCCGCTCCTTCAACCGCGCCCTGGTCGCGGCTGCCGTCGAGCTGGCGCCCGCCGGCATGACCGTCGAGGCGATCGAGAGCGGCGAGCTGCCTTTCTACAATGGCGACGTCGAGGCGGAGGGCGACCCGCCGGCGGTGGCGGCGTTCAAAGCGTTGCTGCGCGATGCCGACGGGCTCCTGATCGCCACCCCCGAGCACAACGACGGCATCCCGGGTGTGCTCACGAACGCGATCGAGTGGGCGTCGCGCCTGCCTGGACGATCGCCGCTGGCCGGGAAGCCGGTCGCCGTGATGGGCGCGTCGCCCAGTCAGGTCGGCACGGCGCGGGCCCAGCTCCACCTCCGGCAGCTGCTGGCCCATACGCAGGCCCGCGTGCTCCCGCCACCCGAACTGCTGGTCGCGTCGGCGCACGAGCGCTTCGACGCCGACCTGCGGCTCACCCACGAGCCGACGCGACGGGTGCTGGCGGATCTGCTGGGGCGGTTCAGTCGCTGGATCGAACGCGAGCGAGCGGCGATGGAGGCGGAGCGCGGCCGGGCACGCGTCGGGCCGTAGGCGCGGCCGGACGCCTGGCCGTCAGCCCGCGGGCCGCAGCCAGTCGAGCATCGGAGCGAGCGCGGGCACAACCGTGAACGGGTCGACGGCGCGCGGCAGGGCGAGCACCCGGTCCACGCCGCTGATTCGTGCGATCGCCGCGGCGTTGCCACCCGTCGACGCGTCCGGAGCCTCCGGCGTCGTCAGTGCCAGACCCGCGACCTCGAGGCCCGCCAGCTCGAGCGCGCTCAGCGCGAGCAAGGCATGGTTGATCACCCCGAGCCGGTCCGGGCCCACGAGCAGGGCCGTCGCCCCCAGCGTGCGCGCCAGGTCCACCACGTTCCACTCCCAGGTGATGGGCGACAGCAGCCCACCAGCCCCCTCGATCAGGACCAGGTCGGCGCCATCGCCGAGCGCTTCGATGCGGAGCACCAGTGCGTCGAGGTCGATGGCTTCGCCCTCGGCGTCGGACGCGAGGGCGGGGGCGAGCGGCGCGGCGAAGCGGTAGAGCGCGGCCTGCGGCTCCGGCTGACCGGTCGCGGCGGCGAGCAGCACGCCGTCCTCCGACGCGCTGGTCGCCTCGCGGCACCCGGTCTCGACCGGCTTGATCGCGACCACCCGGCGTCCCGCGTCGGTGAGCGCCCGTCCGAGCGCGCGGGCCACCCAGGTCTTGCCGACGCCGGTGTCGGTGCCGGTGATGAGCAGCGCGTTCATCCACAGCCCTCCGGCCGGTCTAGGGCGCGGTTGGATGGAGCAGGAGGATCTTCTGGACGGTGCGCAGGCGGTCGGCGAAGTCGAGCGGAGCGAGGTCGTACACCTCGTCGTCGGCGCCGACCAGCGCGTTCATCGCGCCGGCCGCGCCGGCCGCGCCGTCATCGCCGAGCTGCATCTCGGACTTCCGGATGAGCCGGAGCTCGGTGATGTGGGCGACGGGTACGTGCACCAGGCTGTCCGACTGGCGGACGGCCAGTGAGTCGCCCTCCAGCCCGACCAGCCGGATGTCCCAGACGTAGCGGTTGTCATCGAGCGTGACCTGCCAGCGCTCGTCCTGCGCCGCGAGCGGGCGCGCGAGGGCCAGCAGGACCACCAGGGGACTGCCGATCCGTCCGATCATGGGTCGAGGCTCTCCTGGCAGACGCGTACCCGGGCCGGTCGCCGCGGTTCCGATGCCGCTCGCCGCAATATACCGCCGCGGCGCCGGTCGCTAACCGGGAAGCCGCCTGGGCGGTAGATTGGAAGTCTGTCCGCTCCCCCTTGGTTCCGCAGGCTGGAGGCCCCGATGGTCCGCAAGACGCGCGAGCAGGTGTTCCGGGAGTTGGACGTGCTGGGAGAAGACGAGGTCCGCCGGCGGCTGGACGCGAAGCCCGCGGATGTAGAGGAGCCCGGCCTGATCCACGAGTGGCTCACCCACCGCGAGCGGGTCAACAGCGCGTTGGCCGACACGTCGAAGGAGCTGGCGGCGCGGCAGCCCGCGCTGTCCCGGGGCATGAAGCGGGCGGTCGGCTCGGCCGCGCTCATCGGTGTCGCCGCCGTGGCGCTCGCGTTTCTCCTGGCACGCCGCAGGCGGTGAGCGGCGCTCGATGACCGTGCCCTCCGAGCGCGACGCGTGAACCGGCCCGGCATCCGACAGGCGCTGCTCAAGCCGGCTTTCGCGCACCTTTATCCCGGGATCGCGGCGAACGAATGGCAGCCGGCCGCGGTGATGATGGATCAGGTGCTCGCGCTCCGGCTACGCAAGCTGGATAAGGTGCCGCTCACGCGCGACCGCGCGCTCGACGAGCGGCACTTCGAGTTCCGGGGCGTGGCCTCGTCCGGGTCCAACGACGCCGTGCGCAAGGCCCGGCAGGAGGAGCGGCGCCGGCGGCTGGCGGAGGAGTAGCGCTTGTCCGGCCGGGCCGGGTGGCCGATGTTTCCCCCAAGGGGGCGTAGCTCAGCTGGTAGAGCAAGGGACTTTTAATCCCTAGGTCGTGGGTTCGAGTCCCACCGCCCTCATAGACTTAGCGGTTTCTCACCTGTGCTTTGCACCACCCACTGCACTAAGCCGTAGGCCACTCATCTCCTATTTGGAGGCGGGATGAATACAGCCACCGCGGAGGCGCTGCAGGCCATTGCCGTTGTCGTAGGTGCCATCGCGTTGGGCGTGCCGAGGGCACCTTCAGCGAGGACTCCGATAGACCAGCGCAAGCATGTCCCGCTCGAGTTGGAGCCGTAACTCAGACTTGCTGTCGATGACGGGCGTGGTGCTGAGACCGAAGACGGAGCGCGCATTTGGGACCTCCAGGGAGTCATGTCGTTGGACCACGCGTCGGGGATCGTCGAGCCCTGTATGCCGCTATTCAGGAACGCGGCAACTGGGGGAAAAACGGCTCATGGCAGGCCGGATCGTCAGAGACACGGGGGTGGGCACCGGAGCGCCCACCCCCGCCGGCGACGGCAACTCAGCCTGGAAGAGTGTGGCTGACCGGCGTGCCGACACCCCGCGCGATCGGGTCCCCCGGGTACTCGTAGAACCGGCCGGGCTGGTTACTGGCCGAGCCGTAGCCGATGCCCAGTCCTTCCAGTGCCTCCTTACCTTCTCCACGGTTGGCCAGTCGAAGTTCTCGAAGCCGACATCGTTCGGCACGCCGACGTCCTTGCCGAGCTGGCCTTGGGCGAAACGCACCAGGGCGCGGTGCACCGCCTCTGTCCCCATCGCCTCGGCGCATAGTCGCGCGCCGATCTCCTCGCCCAGGCGGGCGTAGGCGCTCACGCCGATGAGATAGACAAGCTGATCTCCACGGTCTCGATGATTTCAAGCGTCGAAAAGAGCCCGACCCCGCCGCCCCCAAACGCCGCATCCGGCAACCAGTACTTCGTGGTGAGTGGCGTGCCTCCCGCCGCCTTGAGAGCCTCAACGTGATGAAACTCGGTGGTAACGCCATTGCGCAGGACCGGCGCGAAGGCCTCCGAAGGCGTGCCGGGGCACGCTCGATCGCGGCAGTCAAGAGGGTCACGCCGACTGCCCCTCGGTGACGAGGAAGTCGAGGACTTCGCTCAGGCCACGCTTATTACCCGCCCTCGCGGACTTGGCGGTCTCGGTGATGATGCTGGACATGATGTCTCCCTGATCTCTGATGGTGTGTGGTCGCTTCGAAGGTTGTCCGGCCAACGGCCTATCGGCCCAGCGGCAGGTGACGCGACGGGTCGTCGTCGGGATGAACGTACGTCAGCGTGAACGGTCCCCGGCTTCGCATTGCAATGAGCGTGGTCGCACGGGTGGCGATGTAGTACCGCGTCCCTGCCTGCACGCTCGCCGTATCGCCCGCGGCCAGGACGCGGGTCTGGTGCAGGTCCATCCGATCCCCGAACCCGATCGCCATCGCACCCTGCTGCACCTCGACGTGGATGTCTGTGCCGTGGTAATGCGGCGGGATCCGGTAGTTCTTGGGAAACGCGAGGCGGACGAGGAAGGCCTCGTCGATGTTGGGGTTCCCGTCGACGAAAGTGATCTCGGCGCCAGTCGGGAAGAACCAAGGGGCGATCGCCCAGCGCGTCTCAGGCCCGATTGCGGGCATCTGGGCTGCAGCGTGTGGCGCGCCGAGCGCCGACGAGCTGGCCGGCTGTCTGATGTGCACCTCCACAATCCTGGAGAGGTCCTGCGGTGCGGGAACTTCAACGACTGGCTGTCTGATGTGCTCCTGTGCCACCAGGCAGGTGCCCCCAACACTGAGTGCGGAGAGAGCGAGTACGATCGGGGTGCCTGCGTAGGTGAGGTAGGCCTTTGACATACTTCAACTCCAATCCTGTTGTGGCAGGGGCGGGGCCGCCGCCCATCGGCGACGCCGGCCTCGACCACCGATAAGATGTTTCCAAGCCGGACGTCGGTCTCTCGTCACTTCGAGCAACTCGCTGGCGTTCGCTACCGAACGCCAGCCTGGAACGGAGCGTGCCTCATGCTCACACGACGGGAAGGGCCTGCCCCATCGCATCCGCTCACTTGTGGCCAAGCAGTGCCTGCACTCCACTGATCCGCATACGGATCCGATCGCCTGCAGGGTCCGAGGCCGGCGCTGGGTCTGGGCTTCCGGCGACTTTGTTCAGCAGGCCCTGCTCCCCAGTGACCGACCGGCCTCCTCCGATCGAGGTGCCCATTTCGGGCGAGCTCCCGACCGTGTTCAGCAGCGCCCGCACGCCGTCGTCGATCCGGATAGGGTCGATTCGGCCAGGCGGACTCGCGGCAAGCGCGAGGGAAAGGGCGCCGGCCATCAGGCTCAGGGTCTTGCGTGTCGTGCTTGTCATGGTCGTATCCGCTCTTGCAGTGTGATCTGTTTGTACGATCCTGGTGCCGCGGCTATGGGCAATTCGGATGCCGCCCGCAACTCCGTCAAATGGCGGCTAGCTGATCGGACAGCGCTCGTGTCGTGCGATATCACGAAGCTTTCGTTGAGAATCGTGGCGAGGCCATTTGCTTGCGGGGCCGACGATCGCTGTGGCGCCCGGTAAACCCAAGGCGCCTCCCTATGCGGCCTTGCGAGCAGTCAGGCGGAGACGGAGATGGCCATTGGGCACCGAGAAGCGGGCGGATGAGCGAGGGTAAGAGATGCAGACGCTGCAATTGCGGGTTGCGCTGGCGATGGACAGAGGATGCCGGCGAGCCGAGAACGAAAAGCCGAGGCGACGTATGCGCGCCGGGTTATCAGTTCACTGACACTGCACCAAATCGAACCCGACGACGTCGGCCCGTGCCGCGTGCGTGGTTTGATGTCGAGCGACTGCCGGAGTACGCTCGACCCGAAGACCACCTTCCGCCTGGCGGCCACCACAGCAGTTTATGACGGGTTGCTTACCGACACATCGTCGATATGGTCGTCGGGGCGGTACCGATGTCCGCCTCGAGGCCTGCAGCTGGCCGCGAAGGGACTACTAAGCCGAACCGATCATCGTCTGTCACGTTTCGGGGTGCGATCTTGCGCCTGTCGGTCCGGCCAATTCGATTTCGGTAGGAATGCGTCATGGACTTCAGATCCCTTCAATCACTAGCGCTGAGAGTCGGCGAAGCCCTCACCCTGGACGATGTCTTCGACCGCATCGTCGCAGGGTTGGCAGCACAAGCTGACGTCGCGCTGGCCCGCGTCTGGCTCGTACTTCCCAGTGATGCTGCCGGGCCCCGCGGCATGGGAGCGGAGAATCCGGACGAGGGACGTTGCCTCCATCTGGTCGCTAGTGCCGGAACCCCCGTAGGGTCCGCGGAGGACTGGACTCGCGTGGACGGACACTTCCGGCGAATCCCGCTCGGTGCACAGAAAGTCGGGCAGATCGGCGCCAGCGGAGAGCCCGTACTGATCAGCAACAACCTGGCGGAGAGTCATTGGGTCGCACGCCCCGACTGGGCCCGGCGCGAAGGCATCGTCAGCTTCGCCGGTCAGCCCCTCATCTATCGCGGCGATACCCTCGGCGTGCTGGCGGTGTTCAGTCGCGCGGAGATAACGCCGAGCGAATCCGATTGGCTGCGCATCTTCGCGGACCATGCGGCGATCGCCATCGCGAACGCCCGGGCCTACGAGGAAGTCGAGCGCCTGCGCCGCCAACTCGAGCTCGAGCGAGACTATCTGCGCGAGGAGGTGAAAGAGGTCCTCGCCTTCGGCACGATCGTTGGTCAGAGCGCTGCCCTGCGAGGCGTCTTAGAGCAGGTCGAGCTGGTCGCGGCAACGGACGCGACGGCGCTGATCCTGGGAGAATCGGGCACCGGGAAAGAGCTGGTCGCCGCGGCCATTCACGAGCGCAGTCCGCGACGGAATCGCCCACTCGTGCGCGTCAACTGCGGGGCGATCCCGGCGGAGCTGTTCGAGAGCGAGTTCTTCGGTCATGTCAAAGGCGCGTTCACGGGCGCCCTACGGGATCGGGTCGGGCGCTTCCAGCATGCGGACGGCGGAACGCTGTTTCTCGACGAAATCGCAGAGATTCCACTCGCGCACCAGGCAAAGCTGCTCCGGGTGCTGCAGGAGGGGCAGTTCGAGCGCGTAGGTGATGACAGGACGCGCACAGTGAATGTGCGGCTCATTGCCGCCACGAACAGAGATCTCAGAGCCGAAGTCGCTGCGGGGCGTTTCCGGCAGGACCTCTTCTATAGAATCAGCGTCTTTCCCCTGGAACTCCCGCCGCTTCGGCAGCGGCGTGAAGACATTCCGGCCCTCGCGCATCACTTTGCCTTGCGCTTGGCCGCTCAGTTGAATCGCCCCACGGTGCGACTTACCCACGAGGACGCCGCGCTGCTCATGCAATACGATTGGCCGGGCAACGTGCGGGAGCTGCAGAATGTCATGGAGCGCGCAATTATTCTGGCGAGGGGCTCTCGACTCCGTCTCGATCTGGCCCTGGCGTATGGGAGCCTGCAGCCCTTGCCTTCTGACCCGACGACCGAGACTCCGCCAGCCTCCGCTCCTGAGAAGCTCATTCGCCGCGAGGAACTGAAGGGCCTCGAGCGCGACAGTATCATCGCCGCTCTGGAGCGCGCGCATCGGAGAGTCTCGGGGCCGGGTGGCGCAGCCGCCCTCCTGGGCGTCAATCCCAATACGCTGACCTCACGCATGCGCTCGCTGGGCATCAAGCGCAAGGGATGAGGCCACGGCCGATCCCCATGTTATCCGCACGTCGAACATCGGGCCTTCGATCGACCGCCTGGCGGAGCGCCTGATCATGAGGAATTCGAGGGCCGGCGCCGGCCAACACTGGGCTGATCCTCCACTTGCAGCACCGGCATTGAAGTGGCACGCACCCTCATCTCCAGCCGCCGCGACGTTTGCCCCGTTCACTATGAAGCGGGGTCCGCCTCTTGGTGCCTGAGCTACCGAAAGGATCGCGACTCATCATGGGTCGCCGCTAAACACGGAGCATGGATAGCCGACACGTGCGGCAGCCGAGGCGGCCAGGTCAATGTCGATCGTGACGAATGGCGCTTCGGGTGATGTGCTCGCCATGATCTCGCCACCCGGGCTGATGATCCAGCCCACCCCACCACAGGCGCCCGTCGGGTCCACCCGGTTGGACGAAACACTGAAGGAACCGGAACGTGCGGCGGCCACCACGCCCACCGCCAACCACTTGGCCATCGTTTCTGCCGCCGTCGCGCGCGGCGACAGGATGACCTGCACGCCCCGCACAGCGTAGGCTCCATACGTCTCCAACGCCCACAGCTCGGTGCAGATGTTGAGTCCGAAGGTCAGGGCGCCGGCGTGGAATGCCGGGAAGTCCGGGTCGCCCCGGTCGAACCAGCGAGCTTCCCAGCTGCCGGGTTCATCGGGCAGAAAGAATTTGCGGCGCAGCGGCGTCAAGCCGCCACTGGGGGACCATAGATAGCCCTCATTGAAGCGGCGCCCATCGACGCTAGCCGGTCGGGTCCCCACCACGTACTCGGCGTGCAATTCAGGCAGGCGCTCTATCCGAGTGTCGCTCTGGGTCAGAGCCGCGGCCCAGCGTGCCTGATCGAAGACTTGCTCCGCCCACACTGGCTCCAGCAGCGCGAACTCCGGCAGCAGCACCAACTCGGAGCGATGTCGCGACGTGTGGTGACACAGTCCGGCCCAGGCAGCCGTCAGGGCTTGTGGTTCATGGGGAAGCTCGCAGACGGTGACGCGCACTTACCAGATCCTCACCCGCGCCTTGGGCTCGAGGTAGAGCCGCTGCCCCGGCAGCACGTCGAACGCTTCGTACCATGCATCGATGTTGCGGACGGTGGCGATGCGGAAGCTCTCCGGGGCGTGGCCGTCCGTGGCGATCTGGGTGCGCAACGCCTCCTCCCGAATCTTGCCGCGCCAGCTTCGCGCGAACCCGATGAAGAACTCCCGATCCTGCTGCCGGACGTATACCTGGTCGGTGGCTTTGGTGCCGAGGGTTCCGCGGTAGGCGTCGAAGGCCGCGGCAAGCCCGGCCAGATCGGCGATGTTCTCGGTCTGGGTCAGCTTGCCGTTGACGGCCAGATCGGGAAGCGGGTGATAGCCGGAGAACTGATTCACCAGCGCGTCGGCTGCTGCCTGGAACCGCGAGAGGTCCTCCGGGGTCCACCAATGGCGCATCCGGTGGTCCGCGTCCCATTCCGCGCCCAGCACGTCAACGAAGTGACTGACCTCGTGGCCGACAATGGCGCCGATGGCCCCGTAGTTCGCGGCGTCCGACGCGGCCGGGTCGAACTTGGGCGCCTGCAACAGCGCCGCGGGAAAGTTGTACGCGTTCTGCTGGAACACGAGGACGGCACCGACCGTCTGCGGGGCGATCCACCATTCGGTCATGTCCAAGGGCCGGCCCAGGCGACTCAAGGCACGACGGTAGTTGCGGTCCGCGACCCGCCGAAGATTGCCCACGGGGTCCGTGCTGTCCACGGCGAGGTTGGAATAGTCTTGCCATGCTTCCGGATAGCCGATGCCGAAATACAGCGTCTTCAACTTGGCCAGCGCCTGCGACCTGGTACCGGGCGACATCCAGGTCGCCGACTCGACCCGGTGGCGGAACGCCGCGATGACGTTGCCCACGATGGTTTCCACCCGGGCCTTCTGCTCGGCCGGGAAATAGCTTTCAGCATACATCCTCCCCAGGGCGTCGCTCATGGCCAGCTGGGTCGTTTCGAGTGCGCGTTGGGCGCGCGAGCTCGGCTGGTCGGCCACCGCCTCCCGCATCGCCAGGGCCTGCTCGGCGAAGGCACGCGGCAGCACATCGGCAAAACCGTCGACGACATGAAAGCGCAGGTAGTCCTTCCACGTCTCCAGCGGTTCGGCCGCGACCAACGCGGCCAAGCCGGTGACGGCGGTGGGCTGCCAGGCGACGAATGCTTTCTGCCGGGCCAACCCTGCCGCGGCGAAGAATGCCGACCAGTCCATGCCCGGCGCCCGGCGGGCGAAGTCACCGCGCGTCCACAGGTTGTCGGCGTTGTGGTCGTTGGCCGATGCCTCGCGCGTGGCCTGGGCTTCCGCCAGTGCCGTTTCCAGCGCCATCACCGCTTCGGCCCGCTGCTCCGCACGGTCAGAGCCGGCCAGTCTCAGCAGGCGGCCGATGTACTCCTGGTATCTGGCTCTGAGGGACTGCACGCGAGGCTCGGTGCTGACGTAGTGTTCGCGGTCCGGCAGGCCCAGGCCACCCTGCAGCAGAAAGGCGACGTAGGTCTTCTCGCCGTGGATGCTCGGTTCCACCGACAAGCCCAGCAGGTAGGACGATCGGTAGACGCCCCAGTTGAGCGGGTCGACATCGGCTCGGAGCCCGCGGCCCAGGAACCGGGTCAGCGCCGCCTTGTCCCCAACGTGATCGATGCTATCCAGCAGCGGCTTGAGCGGCGCGATGCCCCGGGCTTCGATGGCGGCCTCGTTCAGATATGCGGCGCGGAAGTCCGCCACCTTACGCGCGGTCGAGCCCACTGGCTCGGCGCCGGCGTCGTCCAGCAGTTTCGCAACCTGCTGCCGGGTGAGTTCACTGATCTCGTTCCGGGTGTTCCAGCGATCCTTGCCTGCCGGGATCGCGGTGGCCTGGAGCCAGCTGCCGTTGGAATAGGCAAAGAAGTCGTCGCCCGGCTTGATGCTGGGGTCCACGCCGGGTTCGAGGTCCGAATGTGGCTGGTCGAACGTTTGCGCGGATGCTATAGTCCCAGGGCACCAAACCAACACCGCGGCGAACAGCAGGCCGCCGAGGGACGTGACTCTCGACATGGGCGTGACCTTCGAACAGGAAGGTCGAAAAGCTAAAGCGTTCGCCATTCTCTGTCGCCCCGCCAGTCGGACAGGTTTGGATCAGTTTCGGACATTGGCCTAACTCATGAAATGATCGCCCGCGCTCATCTGATCGACCTCCTGTTCGTCGTCGCGCCGGACTCGCTGCTGCTCGATATTGCGGGGCCGGCGGAGGCATTTCGCCTGGCCAACCTGCATCGTCATGCGCGCGGGCAGCCGCCGCGCTTCGGCTCCGCTTCGCCGGCCCGGTGGCGACACTATCAACCTCCGTCGGGCTTCGACTGGTCGATCTCGAACCGTTGCCCGAGCAACTGAGCACGCCGACCTGGGTGGTGCTGGTCGGCCAGCCGAGCGCCCAGCTCGGTCGGGTTACACCGGCGATCGCCGCCACGGCGCAGTGGCTCAGGCACATGTTCGGCGAATCACTGCTCGGCGCGGATCCGCCCCACCGCGTGGTCGGGATCTGCTCGGGCGCGCTGCTCGCGGCGCGTGCCGGCTTGCTCGACACCCGTCGCTGCACCACGCACCACGAGCTGCTGTCGGCACTGCGTGCCCTGGCACCGGGCGCGCAAGTGATCGACAACCGCGTGTTCGTCATTGATGGGCCGGTCGCGTCCAGCGCAGGGATCACCGCGGGCATCGATCTGGCGTTACACCTGATTGCCGAGGAGTGCGGGGAGGCGCTGGCAGCCAGCGTCGCGGAGGACATGGTGGTGTACCTGCGGCGCTCGCCTCGTGACCCCGAGCTGTCACCCTTTCTGGTGCATCGCCGCCATCTGCATGCGGTGGTGCACCGGGTGCAGGATGCCGTCATCACCAGGCCGGAGCGGGACTGGGACATGGCCGCGTTGGCGGCGGTCGGCCATGCCACCGAGCGCCACTTGCTGCGGCTGTTCATTGACCACGCCGGCGTCTCCCCGCTGCACTATCTCCGGCTGATCCGGCTCGAGCGGGCTCGGCAGTCGCTCGAACGGGGCGCGAGCGTCACCCACGCCGCTGAGGTCGCGGGCTTCCGGTCGGGCCTGCAACTGCGCCGGGCCTGGAGTCGGCAATGGGGTGGTTCCCCGCGCGACGCGGCGCGGGGTGAGGGCAACCGTATGCAGTCATTGAGGAACTAGTACCTGAGCGGGACCTGAACTCCTCGGCTCTCGGTCCGATTCCCGGGCCCTGATTGGCTCTCGTCTCGGATCGAGCTTCATGCTGGAAAGTGCCTCACGCGCTTCCCACCGCCCTCACTCAACTCACCGCAACAACTTAGATGCTATTCCATTGGCCCGGGTCAACGCGATCGGGAACCGATGTTTCTCGCGATGTCTCTCAATGATCGAGGCAGCGCTCCTCGAAGGGTAAGGCAGCGAAGTGCTCGAGGGGTCGTTCCCACCCATCCGATCTTTCTCTTCACCGAACACGCCGAAGAAACCGGGTCATGGGCCCCAGGGGCAATTCCCCGTTCGGGGGAGATCCGCAGTACCTGACCGGGGGAGCAGCCCTATCCAATCGGGAGCGGAGCGGCAGCGCCAAGTTGCCCTGCGTTCGAGCGTGCTCGTGAGGCGGCCGAGGGTCGCTTCCGCGCGACCGCGGCAACGATCACTGAACGAGAGGAGCATATGCAGACGAGAATGCGACACATGGCCCTCGGTATGGGCCTGATTCTGGCCGCCGGATGCGCGGGCCAGCAAGTCGCCACTGACTACAGTCCGCAGACCAGCTTTTCCCACTACCGGACCTTCGCGCTGGTAATGCCGCCCGATTCCGCCGCGCAGCAGTTGCTCGACCAGCGGGTGCGGAGCGCGGTGCAGTCCCAGCTCGACGCCAAGGGGCTCAACCAGACCGATCGCCAGAATGCAGACCTGTTCGTCGGCTACGGCATCGTCGATAAGACCCACACGAACGTCTACAGCTACAGCGACGGCTGGGGTTGGGGCGGTGGTTGGGGCTGGCGCTACTGGCGCTATGGCGTCGCGTGGCCCATGACCGTGAGCCACCAGATTGACACCTATACCGACGGCACGGTGGTGGTACACCTGATCGACGCCAAGACGAAGCAGGTCGTCTGGCAGGGCCAGGTCGCGGAGGTGGTGAATCTGCCGGTCGCGAACCCTGTCCGGGCCACCCAGCAGATCGATTCCGCCGTCGAGAAGTTGTTCGCGAAGTATCCTCCGCAGTCCACCAGCGCTCGAGGCTGAGGCCGTCATGAACCGATTGCGATTTCTTCTGCTCTCGCTTGGGCAGTCTCTGCTGGGCGCTTCCCGGGACGGCGCAGACCGCCCCGTCCAAGTCGCTCTCCTACGACGCGGCGACGAAGACCATCGGTCCGCCTGGAGGCCGGCGCTCCCGGCGCAGCTGGGCCGTTCAACTTCAACGGCTACGCCAACGGCGCGGCGACGCTCGTGGTGCCGGCGAGCAGCACGGTCGTGCTGAACTTCGTGGCAGATGGCACGCCGCACAGCGCCCAGGTCATCGCCGACAAGGATCCCATGCCCAACGCGGGCGGAGATCCGGCCATTCCCTCCGCATATACCAAAGACGTAACCCAGGGACTCCCCCAAGGTGGGACAGACGTCATCCGCTTCACCGCGCCGGCGAGTGGCAGCTATCGCATCTTCTGCGGCGTTCCCGGGGATGGGTTGTCCGGCATGTGGATCCGGCTCAAGGTGGATCCGGCGGCCAAGTCGCCCAACTGGGTGACATCATAGATAGAAGGAGCGAAGTCATCATGAGAGCACTCTACACCGCGGAGGTCACGGCGCGAGGCGGCCGGGAAGGTCATGTGCGGTCTTCCGACGGCATTCTCGATGCCGATCTGCGGGTACCCAAGGAGATGGGTGGGCCGGGCGGGCGGGGGACGAATCCGGAGCAGCTCTTCGCCGCCGGCTACGGAGCGCGTCTTCGAGAGCGCGCTGCGCGCCGTCTCGCGATCGCAGAAGAAGCCACTGCAGGGGACCAGCATCGCCGCGCGTGTCACGCTCAACCTCACCGATGACAAGCGATACCTGCTCGGGGTCGAGCTGCGGGGCCGTCTCGAAGGGCTCGAAGAAGCCGACGCGCTCGCTCTCATGCGGGCGGCGCACGAGGTCTGCCCCCTACTCCAACGCCACCCGCGGCAACGTCGAGGTCCGGCTTCTGGCCGAGAGTGACCCAGTGGCGGTGGCATGAGGACATTCAGGTTTCCCAGCCCTTGATGCCCGGGCGCAGGCGGTGCAGGCAGTCACGGAGGACTCCGAATGCCCCGGTAGCACACGGGGCATCCGTCCCATTCAGGGGAGCATCAGGGTCCAAGCACCGTAACGCTGAGCGGAGTGAACTTCGCGCCGTGGGCCACAGTGGGTGGCCAGCGCTGAATCACATTCTTGGGAGATTTGTGACATGCGTCATATGACGATGCTGCTGATGAGCGGCATGCTGGCGGGAGCCTACTGGCCGGCTGTAGCGATGACGAATCGACCACCGCCCGACTTCGGGAGGAGCAACCCCACCGGCGACCCCACCGGCGACCCCGCCGGCGACACCACCGGCAACCCCACCTAGCGCCCCACCGGCGACCCCACCGGCAACTGCGCTGGTAACGCCACCCCGCGCCCCGGCCACCGTGGCCGTCACCGGGGGGGACATCTTCTTCAAGAGCGTGCTGAACGGGTCGTCCAATCCGGCGGTGGACACTGTGGCCGTCAACGGGACCGTGACCTGGACGTGGGCCACGACGGAGGCCTTGCCGCACAGCGTGCAATCACCGGCTCGCCGAGCTTCACCAGCAGCGGCATCCTGAGCGGGGCCGGCAGACCTACCAGTTCACGTTCACGGCGCCGGGCACCTACCAGTACGACTGCGCGGTTCACGGCACGATGATGACCGGTACGATCGTCGTCGTGGCGGCGGGGGGGGACCCCGTCGGATTCCACGACGACGTCGCCCTCGTCGACGCCCCCGCCGTCGCCGCCGCCCCCGTCGACGCCGACGGGCTATTGATCGAAGCGGATGCATCGGCACAGTGGGTGGGCCGGCTTGGTGGTATGGACAAAATGGCCCCAGGGCAAGCGCCTCCGGCGAGAGCCGGAGGCGTTCGCGCTTGCGGGTTGACGCGGCAACCGAGCCGTTACTGTACCCCACTGGCGCCGGAAGGGACACTGTGACAGACTGGTATTTCCAGACCGCGGGCGTCTACGGGCCGAAACGCGAGGACCGCGCGTGTCTCGATTCCTCGGCTTCCTCCTCCTCTCGGCGCCGCTGACCGCGGCCGCACCGCTGGCGGCGCAGTCGCTGCTCGACCGCCCGCCGAACGTCTCGGGTGACTGGGTCGCGCCCACCGGCACGGTGCAGTTCAACTTCCTGCACCGCTTCGTGGCCAGCTCGGCCCCGGCCCGGAAGGTCACCAACTTTCCGACCTTCGTCATCGGCGCCGGCTGCCGAAGCACACCCAGCTCGGGTTCCTCTATTCGACCAACTCTACCCTCACCCCGAACTATCCGAACGAGTGGGAGTTCTACGGGCGCTGGCTTCCGCTCTCGCAGGACCGCGGCGCTGCGCTCGATCTCGGTGGGCAGGTGGGCTACAACCTCGCAGTGAAGGGGCTTGACGGTGAGATCTCGATCGCGCGCCTCCTGGGCCCGGTGCGGCCGACGGGGGTCACGCGCGTCCTGGACGATCCTCAGGGCGGCAGCGCGGACGTCGCGCTCGGCGGGCGGGGCTCGTGCTTCGACTCCATCGCTACATCGCGCTCGCCGGGGACGTGGTGACGCTCACCCATCGCGACTCGGTTGTCGGCGAGAAGGCCGCGTGGAGCGCCGGGGTCCACGTCGCCATCCCCAGCACGCCGCACACGCTGTCGATGCCACGGACCAACACCACCACCTGCGACGCTGCAGGGCGTGTCCCGGGGCGACGAGCGACGCGCCGCTACGGCTTCGAGTTCACCATCCCGCTCACGTTGGCCCGCTACTTCGGCCCGCGGCAGCCCACGACGCCTCGGCGGCACCCGCGGCACCCGGCGACACCTCGGCGGCGGCGCGAACCGGACCGACCGTGAAGGCGAGCATGAAGAGCATCGCCTTTTCAGCCGAGCCGGATCGAGATCCCGATCGGCACGACGGTGGCGTGGACCAACGACGATGCGGTCCAGCATACCGTGACCGCCATCGACCTCGGCTTCGACTCGGGAAACATGGCGCCCGGCGCCGCCTGGCCGCACACGTTCACGAAGCCCGGCACTTACCAGTTTTTCTGCGTGGTGCATCCGTTCATGAAGGGTACGGTGATCGTCAAGGAGGGCAAATGAGCGTGGGTCGGGGTCGCTTTGCGGTGTTCGGGCTCGCGCTCGCGGCCGTCGTCGTTGCCGCCGCCTGCTTCTCGGAGCACTCGGCACCGACCGCACCGAGTACGCCGACTACACCCACCACCAATGTGGGGGACATCTTCTTCACGAGCGCGGGGAACGGCTCGTCCAACCCGGCGGGTGCCGTGGCCGTCAACGGGACCGTGACCTGGACCTGGGCCGCCGGGGTGAACTTGCCCCACAGCGTGCAATCCACGGGCTCGCCGAGCTTCACCAGCAGCGGGATCCTG
>CAVOPE010000010.1:0-6153 GCA_963697755.1 uncultured Gemmatimonadales bacterium
GCGCCGTCGGCCCGGTGATGAGCACGACCTCGGCGCCCCGCTCCCACGCGGCTTCCGCGACGCGATAGCCCATCTTCCCGCTGGAGCGATTGGTGACGACGCGGACCGGATCGATGGATTCCCGCGTGGGTCCCGCGGTCACGACCACCCGTCGCGCGGCCAGCCGGCCCGTTCCGCGCACGCACCGCGCGGCATGCGCCAGGATGGTCTCCGGCTCGCTCATCCGGCCGGGGCGCTCGGACGGACCCTCCGCCAGGCCACCGATCTCCGGGCCCACGACGCTCACGCCCCGCGCGCGCACGCGCTCGAGGTTCGCCCGGGTCTGCGGGTGGGCGTACATCTCGTCGTTCATCGCGGGAGCGAGCAGCACCGGGGCGGTCGCGGCGAGGAGAAGCGTCGTCAGCAGATCGTCCGCCAGACCTTGCGCCATGCGCGCGATCAGGTGCGCCGTCGCCGGCGCCACGAGCACCAGGTCGCTCTGCTGGCCGAGCCGCAGGTGCGAGAGCGCCCCGCCGGGCTCCCACAGGGAGCCGAGGACGGGGCGCCCCGTGAGCGCCTCAAAGGTCAGCGGCCGCACGAACTCGGCCGCCCCCTGTGTGAGGATGACGTCCACCTGCGCGCCCGCCTCGGTGAGCCGGCGCGCCAGGGTGCAGCTCTTATAGCAGGCGATGCCGCCCGACACGCCGAGCACGACGCGGCGGCCGGTCCACACGGTCAGGCCTCGGAGCGGCGGCGGCGGACCAGCTTGTAGTTGAGGTCGCCTTCGACGAGCGACTGGAGCGCCTGCGTGGTGAGCTTCTCCCCGCTGGCGGTGAGCTGATCCTTGGGGAACTCGTTCAGGTACCGGGCGAACTTGGCGGCCACGAGCACGCCGAGATACTTGTTTCCGGCCTGCCTGGCGACTTCGAACGGCGTGATGATGCGCATCGACACTCCCTTTGAGTAACGTCGGTCTCGGTTACGTCAGTCCGCGGCGATTCGCGACGCGGCGGCGAGAACGTCGCGCCGCAGTCGATCGACGAACGGGCCCAGCCCTTCCTGGCGGGCCACCCGCCGCGCCTCGGCGTCGAGAATCGCGGCCACCTGCGCGACGGCGAGGACCAGGTCCTCGTTGAAGATCGCGTAGTCGTACTCCGCGACCGCCGCGAGCTCGTCGGCGGCGCGGGTGATGCGCTCGTGGATCACCGCGGGCGGCTCGGTGTTGCGTCCCGCGAGCCGGCCGACGAGCACGTCGGCCGACGGCGGCAGCACGAACAGGTGCAGCGAGTTGGGAAAGGTCGCGCGGATCTGCCGCGCGCCCTCGATCTCCACGTCGAGCACCGCCGTCCGCCCCCGGGCGAAGATGCGGTCGATCTCGCTCCGCAACGTGCCGTACAGATTGCCGGCGTACGTGGCCCACTCGAGGAACTCGCCGGCATCCACCCGCCGCAGGAACTCATCCCGCGTGAGGAAGTGGTAGTCCACGCCGTCGCGCTCGCCTTCGCGCCTGGGCCGGGTCGTCGCCGACACCGAGTAGCCCAGGTCGTCGCGCGCCTGCAGGAGATTCTTCGCGATGGTCGTCTTGCCGCCGCCCGATGGCGACGACAGCACGAGCAGGAACGGCTTCACTCGAGGTTCTCGAGCTGTTCCCGGAACTTTTCCAGCTCGCCCTTCATCGCGATGACCTGCTGGGCGATCTCGGCGTCGTTGGCCTTGGATCCCATCGTGTTCACCTCGCGGCCGAGCTCCTGGGCGAGGAAGCCGAGCTGCTTGCCCACCGGACGATCCGCGGCCAGGGCCTCGCGCGTCGCCGCGACGTGGGCTCGGAAGCGGACCAGCTCCTCGGTGATGTCGAGCCGGTCGGCCTGGAACGCGATCTCCTGGGCCAGGCGCGTGTCGTCCACCGGGCGGCCGTCGAGCAGCTCCGCGACCGCCCCGCGCAGCCGGTCACGCTCGCGTACCAGCCGCTGCGGGGCCTGCCGCGCAATGGCCTCGGCGGCGTGCTCGAGCAGCTCGATCCGATGGCGCAGCTCGGTCGCCAGCGCCTGCCCTTCCCGCGCGCGCATCACCCGGCAGTCGGCCGCCGCCTGCGCCACGATCGGCTCGACCTCGGCCCACGGGACCTCGACCGCCGCCTCGCTGGTGGTCGAGAGCACCTCCGGCTGGCGGGCCACCAGCTCGAGCGTCACGTCGCCGGATAGGCCGAGCGCGGCCTGCAGCTCGCGGAGCCGTGAGGTCACCAGCCGCGCCCGATCGAGATCGACCGCGAGCCCCCCTGCGCGCTCGGGATACTCCGCCCAGCGCACCTGGACCGCCACGTGTCCCCGGTCGAACTCGCGCCGCAGCCGCTCCCGCACCTCGCCCTCGAGCCCACCCAGATCGGAGGGCAGCTTCGCGGCGATGTTGAAGTAGCGGTGGTTGACGGTGCGGATCTCGACGCGCAGGCGCCCGCCGGCCACGGAGCCCTCCGCGGTGCCGAACCCCGTCATGCTGTTGGGCAACGAGCCTCCGTGGTCCCGGGAAAGCCCGCAAATTTAGCCTGAATGGGAGTCAGTTGGTAGGTGTCGGCACGCTCCACGTTCGCCGGAGGGAGCCAACCGAATCGCGCCGTCCAGGCGGGGGACGCCACGCGGAATCAAGATGAGCGTATAACGTTTAAATCGTTGCCCTGCACCATGAAGCGGCTCCGACCTCACCTAATTGAGGAACTCCCACCGGACGCCGAAGTTGCTGCCATAGGACGGCACGGTGAACCCCGGGACGTACGTGAGGTCGGTGCCGCTCAGGTTTCCGCGGTCCCAGTAGACCGTGAAGCTCTGGATCTGAAACGCCACCAGACTCTTGAAGAAGGTCGCGCCGCGGAGGCTGATCGGGGCCCCGGAGGCATCCCGCCCGATGGTTCCATCGCCCCACGCCTCCATGCCGACTTGCAGTTTCAGATCGAAGACGCCGCTGCGAAACTTCCGGAGGAACTTGGAGCGGATCGTGGCCGTCGTCAGCGAGTGCGTCGGCGGCACGCCGTCGACGCTGCCCTTCCGGGGATCGCTGTACCAGCTCTGCAAGGTCAGCCACCGCAGCGGGGCGATTCGCGCGCTGAGCGTGAGCCACTCCACCTCGGGCGACGGTGCCAGCGTCGGGATCAGGAGGAACTCGGCGTAGCCGTATGGACTGAACGCCGACGTGCGGCTGTAACTCGCCACGAGACCGAGCCGCTCGCGGTTCCAGCCCAGCTGGACCTCGAAGTCCCGGATCTGCTGCGCCGTGTCGGTCAGGATCGAGGGGGCGGCCACGAGGTCGCCCAGTCGAGCGGTGCCGGTGAGGGCGAGGCCCCTGGCGGGCTGCAGTCCGGCCGCCAGGGAGACGTACCGGCTCGTCCGCCCGCCGAAGTGATGCTGCAGCACCCCTTCCGCGCTGGCGGTGAACAGGCCGATGGGATTCCAGCCGAAGCCGGCACGGAGGTCGAGCGGCGTCCAGCGCGTGCGGTGGAATCCCGACGCGGTCAGCGAGAGCGTCGGCGAGCGGACCAGTGAGGCGTAGCCGCCGATCTGGTCGTCCTGCTGGTCGATACCGACGCCGTCCCAGGCGGAGCGGGCGTAGATCACATCCAGCGCCGGACCGGTCCCGTCGTCGCGGGACCGTAGCGACAGCCGGAGCTGCGCGTCGGTGCGAGTGGCCTTGAAGCCGCTGCCGATGGTGTCGTTCGCGGTCACATCGCTGATCGTGAACGCCCGCCGGTTCGGCGCCGAATGGATGAGCTGATACTGCAGTCCGAAGCGCGGCGAGGGGATATAGGATCCCTGAACCCAGACCTGGGCGTTGGAGTAGGTGCTGCTCGTCCCGCTCGCCGTAGGTGAGCTGAGGTAGTCGCCCGCCAAGGCGAAGCCGAGCCCCGAGGGGAATCGCCGCTCGAGCTCGCCCTCGTAGCGCGCGAAGTCACGATCCCCCCGGGCGATCGCGACGCGCGAGCGGGGAGCCAGCCGGTCATGCCGGCGGGTGAAGAGATGCACGCGAAGCACGCCGGGCCACCGCTCCACTTCCACCCGATCGAGAAAGCTGATCGAGAACAACGCCGGATCCACCGCGATGCTGTCCACGCCCTCGGCCACGTAGGGCACCCCATCGAGGAAATACTCGGCCGAGGTGGCGCCGCGCCCCTGGAAGTTCACCGGCTCCGGGCGCCCGATGTACCCGCCGCGCCAGAGGTAGACGCCGGGCACCTGCGCCAGCAGGTCACCGACGGTCGCGCCGCTCATCCACTCGATGGAGTCGCGGGTGAAGACCTGGCGGGTGAGCGCCGGGCGCGGTCCCGGCGGAGCGAGTTGGGGGAGCACCGGCACGCGCACCTCTTCCTGCTCGAGGGCCTTGAGGTAGCGCGCCGTCTGATCGACGGTGTCGGCGAGGAGCGAATCGGTGGCGAGGGTGTCGTCGAGCACCTGCGCGGCGAGCGGCCGGGCGCCGCCCGCGATCGCGAGGACGAGCAGTACGCCCGCCAGGACGGCCCGACAGGCCCGGCGGACGCTACGCTCCGACATCCGGGGTGGGACGACGCATGGACGCCCGGCGCCGGAAGACGTCGCGCGTCCGCCGTCGCTCAGCGGGCCCCCGAGCCCTGCCGGCTCAGCACGAACTCGCTGAAGAGCCGCACGCCGACGCCGGTGGGACCCTTCACGCGGATCGCATCCTCGCGATCGGTATAGGCCGTGCCGGCGATGTCCAGGTGCGCCCAGGGAAAGCCGTCGACGAACTCACGCAGGAACCAGCCGGCGGAGATGCTCCCCGCGGGCCGTCCGCCGGCGTTCTTCACGTCCGCGATGTCGGACTTCATCAGCTCGCGGTACTCGTCCCACAGCGGCAGCGGCCACACCCGCTCCCCGGCCCGCTCGCCCGCGGTGCGGACCTCCTCGATGAGGCGGTCGTCGGTGCCCATGACGCCGCTGGCGGTGTGCCCCAGCGCGACGACGATCGCGCCCGTCAGCGTGGCGATGTCGATGGCGCAGGCCGGCTGGTAGCGGCGCGCGTACGCCAGCGCGTCGCACAGGATGAGGCGCCCCTCGGCGTCCGTGTTGATCACCTCGATCGTCTTCCCGCTGAGGCTCGTCACGACGTCGCCCGGCTTCACCGCGGTGCCCGACGGCATGTTCTCGGTGCTCGGGATGAGTCCCACCACGTGCACCTTCGGCTTGAGCCGCCCGAGCACCTCGAACGTGCCGAGCACGGCGGCCGCGCCCGACATGTCGTACTTCATGTCTTCCATGTTCTGAGCCGGCTTGATCGAGATGCCGCCGGTGTCGAACGTGACGCCCTTGCCCACGAGGACGACGGGCGCGCCCTCCGCGCCCTTGTACTCGAGGGCGATGAACCGCGGCTCCTCGGCGCTGCCCTGGGCCACGGCCATCAGCGCGCCCATCCCCTCGCGGATGATCGCGGCCTTGTCGAGCACGGTGACGCCGAGCCCGTGGCGCTTGGCCAGCTCCTCCGCGGTGCGCGCGACGTAGGATGGCGTGCAGACGTTGCCCGGCAGCACCTGGATGCCGCGCGCAAGCGTCTGACCCGCGCCGATCGCCGCTCCGACCCGGTGCCCGGCCGCGATCGCCTCGGTACCGGTCGGTGCCAGCACGTCGATCCGTTCGAGGGTGGGCTTCTTCTCTTCGGGAGGGCGCTTCATGTCGTTGAACTGCCAGGCGCCCTGCGCCAACCCCTCGGCGATGGCCTGGCCGGCGTCGGCCGGTGTCACACTGCCGAGCGCCTCCTGGGCGAGATGGAACGCCGCGCGAGGGACGCCGAGCGACCGCGCCCGTTTGGCCGCGGCCGACGCGGCCCGCCGAATGCCCGTGCGTGAGGACTCGTCGACCTTGCCCAGGCCGACCAGCAGCACGCGCGCCGCAGGGCCCGGCGGGTAGACCAGCGCTGCCTCGTCCTTCTTGCCGCTGAAGTCGCCGGCGGCGAACAGCCGGCCGAGCGCGCCACCCGTGGCCTGGTCGAGGGAGGCGAGCGACGGCGGCATCGTGCCGCGCGCCACGGCGACGGCAAGCAACGGCGTCTCGAACCCGGCCGGCGCGGCGGAAAGAACGGCGGTCTCGAACGGCATAAGCCCTGAAACGAGAGTGTGATGGGATGGCGACCACGGGATGCGGCGCGGACGGGAAGCTAGTCGGGACGGCAGGGCGGCGGCAA
>CAVOPE010000011.1:0-26884 GCA_963697755.1 uncultured Gemmatimonadales bacterium
CGGTGCTCAGCACCGGCGACGACCTGCGGCTGAATTCCGACAGGTTGGCTTGCGACCTATGGAAGTTCGAGACGGCCCTAGCCGGTGACGACGCCGAGGCAGCGGTCGGCCTGTACCACGGTCCCTTCCTCAGTGGTTTCCATCTCTCTGATGGGGAAGAGTTCGAGCCTTGGGCAGAGGGAGAGCGTTCGCGCCTGACCCGGCGCTACGGCCAGGCGCTCGAACTGGTGGCCGAGCGGAAGATGCGGGATGGCGGCCCGCTACAGGCGGTCGAGTGGTGGGCCCGGTTGGCCGGTGAGGATCCTTACAACTCCCGAATCGCGTTGCGCTATATGCAGGCTCTGGAGGCAGCCGGCGACCGGGCCGGAGCGCTTCGCCACGCCAGCGCACATTCCGACCTGCTGCGCATCGAGCTTGGCGCTGTCCCGGAAGACGAGGTGGTCGCGCTGGCGGAACGGCTCAGGCTCCAGTCGCGCGCCGCCTCAGAGGGAAAGATGGCGTGGCTCAACCGGGCGTTGCTGTTCCGGCTCCAGCGATGAGGATGGAGCAGATGACCACGTTCGCTCTCCCGTTCCCCAGCCCAGCCCACGGACGCGGCGCCAGTGGGTTCTTCCAACAGCATTCGTGGCTGTCCTGACGCTAGGGCTCGGTCTGCTGGGCGGAGCGCTCTCGCACCACAATTCTCCGGACCTCAATGCTCGACGCGTCGCCGTTGCAGTTTTCGAGAACCGTACCGGGCGTCCGAATCTCGATGACCTCGGCAGCATGACCGCCGACTGGATCGTACGGGGTCTGATGGAGACGCCGCTCATCAACCTGACTGATCTCGAAACGGTCTACGCGGGTCAGATTGGCGATACGGGCGGACGGGCGGACTCACGAATGCTGGCACGGCGGAACGGCGCCAGGCTGTCATCTCGGGCAACTACTACCGCTCGGGCGATAGCGTGCTCATCCAGGCAGGCATCGTCGATGTGGCGAGCGGCCGAGTGCTCCGGGCGTTCGACCCTGTGGGCGCATCGGTTGAAAGAACCCACAAGCGCGCTCGTGGGCCTTGGGGACGCGATCGCGAGCGGTCTCGGCGCCCTGGTGAATCCGGCAAACCAGTTTTTTCCGGTCGATCCGGACTTGATTCCGCCTCCTAACTATGCCGCCTACCGCGAGTTCATCGCAGGTCTCAGGCAAGGGGTGCTGGGGGATGAAGCCGAGCTGCAACACTACCGCCGGGCGGCCGAGCTGGACTCGACCTTCGTTGCCCCGCTTGTCCAGCTCGCCTACCGCGCGACCTGGGGCGACCAGTGCGACCTCACGGACTCGATAGCGACCGTTCTCGCCCGCCGCAGAGAGCGGCTGACCGACTGGGACCGATTCACTATCGACCTGTTGCGAGCTCGCTGCCAGGGCGACATGGCGACGGCGGTAGACCTGCTAGGGCAACGGCTCGACCGCTATCCCCAGTCGCTCACGGCAAAGAGACAGTACAGCGCGGCGCTGCAATTCTCCAACCAGCCGAGGGCCAATCGAAAACTTTTGCGTCGCCTCGATCCCGAGCTCGATCCTCCCGAGGGCAGGCACTCTCGCGAAGAGATCCGGGCGGCCTACTGGTGGTTCATGGCCGCATCCCATCACATGCTGGGCGACTATTTGGAAGAGGTTGAGATCACCGATCGCTGGCGCGACTCCAGTAGCTGGAGCTGGCCCATCATCCGGGGTCGCGCGCTGGGTGCCCTTGGGCGGGAGCGCGAGGCGCTTGAACTGCTCCAGAGCTTGCCGGCAGGCTCCATCGACTCGGTCGCAGGATATGGCCTCGGCATGGCCGCCGAGCTGGACGCTCACGGATATCCCGTGATTGCGAAGGTTGTGGCCGAAAGCGTTCTGGCGCGACTCACGCTCGCGCCCGCTGCGGACCTTAGCCTGAAGAAGCACATTGCTTTGGCGAATCGGTTGCTCGGTCGGCCCGAGCCGGAAAGAAGGGCCCTCGAGGAGATCGTGCGGAGTGATCCCGACTCGCTTTCGATGTTGGAGACGCAGGGCCGCATCGCCGTGCTGCTGGCCGACACGGCCCTGGCTTCACGGATCGACGGTGTTCTGGCCGAGCACAGCGACCGACCACTGCGGACCCCCCGGGTCAGAGGAGCCCAGATCCTCGCCCGCGCTCACATCGCCGCGGGCTTCGGCCGGCGTGCGCAGGCTGTTGCCTTGCTTCAGGACGCGAGCGCTCGCGGGATGCTGGACCTGGGCTCTTCCCACGCCTTTCACGCCGATCCGCTGCTCGCACCCCTTCGAGGTTATCCGCCGTACGAGGCGCTGCTCAGGCCGGACAACTAAGCGGTCACTTGACGCTCTCTTCCGCGTCGTTCTCATCGGCTCGTGCAGTGAGAAGCGGGCCTCCGACCGGAGTCCAGAGCGTGGCACGAATCCCACCCTGCTTGTTCCAGGTCGTGCCCACAATCTGACCGAACTCGTTGAGGTCCTGGGCCTGGCCCCGGTCGCCACCCAGGTCGGGCAGGCGTTGCTTCCCGCGGCCTGGGATCCAGACGAAAGGCAGGTCGAGTTCCTCCGTAGCGAAGCTTGTGCCGACCGCTCGTCGGTGGGTGTTGACGCTCGTCGCGAAGGCGACCGGGTCCTGATTGAGGGTTCCAAGACTCCGCATCCCGCGGTCCGGCGTCCACAGGAATGCCACCTCTTTGCCTGAGGCAGTCTCGCTGGTGCCGACGACGTCGCCGGTCTGGCTGATGCCGAGAGCCCGGCTGGTCGGACCGCCGAGCGTACCGAGGTCTTGCATCCCGCGCGCTGCGGTCCAGAGGAAGGCGTGTTCATTGCCGGCCGCTGTCTGGCTGAAGCCGACGACCTGGGTGGCGTCATTGAGGTCAGACGCCTCGCTGTTCTTTCCGCCCAACGTGCCCAGGCCCTGCATGCCCCGGCCGGGACGCCACAGGAATGCCCGGACAAGTCCACTGCGGATTTGGCTGCTGCCAACGACTTCACGACGGTTGTTGATCGCATTGGCCGCGCTGCTCTCACCACCCAATGTCCCGAGGCCGCGCATGCCGCCGGGCTGGGTCCAGAGGAACGCCCGAGTTGCGGTTGAGCCGAGACGAATCTGGCTGAAGCCGACCACCTCACTTCGGTCGTTGAGGCCGCGGCCTCTGCTGATCGCGCCGCCCAGCGTTCCCAGGTTCCGCATGCCTTGGCCCGGCTTCCAGAGCACGGCCCGCACCTCGCTTGACGGTAGCTCGGCGAAGCCGGCCACTTCTCCCAGCTCATTAATGCCGTTGGCGCCGCTGAAGCTGCCGCCGAGCGTGCCGAGGCTGCGGACGGTGAACAGCTGCTCAACCGCAGCCGTTGTGGGGATGGGAGGCGCAGCCGGGGGCTCGGTGGGCCGGGTGGCATCGTCGCAGGCGGTCAGGCCGAACAGGGCTGTCGCGCAGAGCATCAAGCGTTTCAAGGAACACCTCTCCGGGTAGTTTTCGCGGACTACCCTAGCACAGAAGCGTCCCGGATGCGTCGTGGATGCGTCGTGGTGGTTAGCAACGGCTAGAAGGAGAGGGCGCCACCCAGCTGGAGTCGCCACCGCGATGCGTCCACGTCTATCTCTCTCCGAGAGACCGGCACCGTCTCATAGACGCCCCGCGCGTGGGAGGTGTCGTAGCCGACGAGCTGCAGCAGCGGGACGGCGTTGCCCGAGGTCCCCGAACGTCTGGCGGACCAGACCCCAGTCGCTGTTCACGAAGTTCAGCACGTTGAAGAGATCGGCGGTGAGCTCGAGCGTACGCCGGTCCGCCAAACCAAACTGCTTCGACAGTTGCGCCGTGGTCTCGTGCACCCAGGGATCGCGGCAGCTGTTTCGCTCCATGAGTCGCCCACGCTGGCTTTGAAGGCAAGGCTCCTTCCGAATGAACCTGTCGAGCGCGGCGAATTGGGTCGGGTCCGCCAGAGCGATGTCGCCCGCGTCCTTCGGCACGTAGACCACATCGTTCGACGTGCCGAAGTCCGGCTGAAGCCCATCCGCGTTGGGATCGCCGGCCGCCACATAGGTATACGCCTGGCCTGACATCCCGATGTAGGTGAAGCCCAGCCGGAAGCCGAAGCGGAAGGTCGGTGGTGCCGACCAAGGTGATCTTGTTCGGCCGCCCCCAGATCGAGGTGCGGACATTCCGAGCTTCGAGCGTGCCGTCCACCGGCGTCGACCTGATAATCTCACTGCCGCGATCCCCGTCCATGCCCATCCGGTCCCGCGCGTCGGTGTAGGTGTAGGCGGCGCTCACCTCGGTCCCGCCGGAGAAGTGCTTTTCGACTTGAGCCGTGACCGAGTACGAGCGATCGCCGCTGCCGTTCCGGAGCTCGGCGACTCTACCCATCGCCTGCGTCGCTCGACCGGGTGTCGCTCGACCGGTCGAGCGTCGATGGTCCGTAGAGTAGTCCGGCCCCCCTCGCCGGCCGAGGTCCCGACCGGTCCGCGCAGGTTCACGTCGACGAGGTCGACCGAGTTCACGAGACGGGTGTACAGGAGGTCCACCGTGCCGACGATGCCCCCGGGTAGAGCCCGATCCATACCGAGGGCCACCTTGAGGTTCCGGGGAAACCGGAACGCGGGATCGAAGTAGGCGAGAGGAAAGGCGAGTGGGGACGGCTCGGCACAGCCGGTCGGTTGGTTCTTCGGGTCGAGCGTGAACGCCGGGACGAGCGTCGCCCTCACAGTCGATGCGCGATTCGCGCGGATACCGACCGTCCCGTACACGTTCCGGAACCACACGTATGCGGGGGGGCCCGCGAAGAATCCCACCCCACCCCGCAACACGGTCGTCCCGCGTCCCGACGGGTCGTAGTTCACGCCGAACCTGGGAGACCAGAGTGCGTTCCCGCTCGGCGTCAGCGACGTATTAATGCCCAGCTCGCTCTCCGCGGTGGCGTTGCGTGCGGGTGGCGTCGGGACGAAGGGCACATCGAGGCGGAGACCGGCGGTCACCGTCAGGTGCGCCGTGGGCACCCACTGGTCCTGCGCGTAGACGCCGATCTGGTTCACCCGAAATGCGACCTGTGAGTCGGCCACGGTGGTGAAGTCCCTGAGGTAACTCGCCGCCGTGCCCTGTGCCAGCGAGTCCAGGCTACCGAAGGTCCAGAGGCCGCCGGGAACGTCCAGCACGTCGTCCACCAGGTCGATCCGCTCGGCATGGGTCCCGAAGGTGAGTCGATGGTTCCCCGCCGCCATACCGAGGTTGTCGGTGATCTCCCAGAGCGTATGCCCGGTCTCGAGACCCTGGCAGGTGGTGGCGCCGCCCGCGAACAGCTCGGGGCCGTCCTGCGTCAGGGATACCCCCGGAAAATCGGAGCTGGGAAGGCAGGTCCGCCGGTCGTCCACCCGCGCCATGACCACTTGGTTCGAGAAGCGGCCGCCGAACGCGGTGGTCCACGCGAGCCTCGTGGCATTGATGGTCTCGGGACTCTGTGTCCCGCTGGAGGAGAGGCCATAGAATCCCGGGTCGTCCCGTTCGCCGATCTCGCGGCGGTCGTTGCCGTGGCCGTAGTTATGGGACACCGCCAGCCGGCTGTTCAGTCCCAGCTGTGCCGTAACCTTGACGAAGAGGTTCCGGCTCGGTGTGCTGTACGTGCCGGAAGCGAGAAGGTCCCCGGATCCACGCCGTACCGCCCTCAGCAGGTCACGGAAACGCACCAGACTCTGATAGGTGACTCCTCCGATTGTCGTGTCGCTGCTGGAGGCGGGGGCGGACACCGCCTGGGGAGAGACCTCCCGATTCGCCGCGGCATTGACGAACAGCGCGACGCGGTCACGAACGATGGGTGCGCCAAGCGTGAGTCCGACCTCCTTGCGATTGAAGGCGCTGGCCCGATTGCCGTCCGCGTCGGTTCCAGTGAGATCCGAGCTCTCGAGGTGACCGTGGATCGAGCCTTCAACTCGATTCGAGCCCGGAGCGGGTCACGGCGTTGATCAGCCCGCCGGCGAAGTTGCCGTAGCGGACGTCGAACGGCGCGGTGACCACCTGGAGCTCCTTCACCGCCTCCGGGGTGAACGCGGTGAGCCCGACGGCCCATCCCGGCGTTCCGTTGCCGGAGCCGGCGCGGCCGAATGGATCGATGTTGTTGGTTCCGTCGATCTGAATGCTGTTGTACCGGTCGTGCTGACCGGCGAAGGACAAGCCCCCGTTGGGGCTCTTCGTCACCTGGGGTGAGAGGAGGGCCAGCTCGGTATAATCGCGGTGGTCCACCGCAAGGCGAGCTATGGTGCTGTCGGAGATGATCTGGGCAGGACCGGTGCGCGCGGCGGCGGCATCGATGTCGGTGGTGGTGACGGTGATCTCTTCGAGCTTGACCGCGGCCGGCGTCAGGGTGAACTGCACGGTCAGCCGCTGGCCGAGCCCGAGGAAGAGGGAGTCGCGACGCGCCGGCGCGAAGCCGATCGCCGAGATCTCGATCCGGTAGGGCCCGCCAACTGACAGGTACTCGATGAAGTATCGGCCGCGAGCGTTGGTCGTAGTTTGCCACCGCTCGCCGGTGGATGTGTTGGTGACGTGGACGATCGCCTGCTCGACGGGCGTGCTATCCGCGGCGAGCACGCGGCCGCTGATGGCCGCGCCGGTGACGTCCTGGGCTGCGAGGGGTGCGGCCCAGAAGATCACCGCCAGGAGATAACCATGGCGGGGGGTATAGAAGTGGAAGGAAGTAAGTTCGGCCACATGCCCTCGGGCCGGAACTCTGGTTCCCCGATCTGTGGCAGGATGTAAGGCTGCGCTAGCGGACGCGTTAGGACGAGCGCTATGTCATGCCGGGTTCCCGACCGAGGCGTCGCAGATCGCCGACGAGCCGCGCGGCGGCGTGTAGAGTGTCATGCTTCCGTTTGCGCGGACGCCGGCGCTCGAGGCCAAGCCCCGGCAGCTCGACGTCGGCGTCCTGGAGCACCCGCCTGTACGTCAGCGCCGCGTCGTCTTGGGCGAGTTGCAGGCCCGGCGAGGACCAGTTAGAGATGGGAAGAGCGTCGTCGCAGGAAACCAACCGTCACCTGGATCGTGACCATGAGTACACCATTTCAGCTCGTGGCGCTCGCGAGCCTGTCGCTCGCCGCCCTCAGTGCAGTCCCCGATCCCGCGTCGCCCGTCTCCGATGCCGTGCGTGCCGCCGCCGGTCGCGCCGGGAGCAACTTCATCGCCGCGGCGGAGGACATGCCGGCGGACAAGTACGGGTTCAAGCCCACGCCGGCACAGATGAGCTTCGGTGAGGTCATCACCCACATGGCGGCAGGGAACGATGCCCTCTGCTCCAGCATCGGCGGGGTGCCGGTGCCCAAACGTTCAGCCGTGGATGGGGGCGCCACGAAGGAGAAGCTCGTCGCCAGGCTGCGGGAGACGGTGCAGTTCTGCCGGACGGCGCTCGCCAAGGTGGACGACTCGAGGCTGGGGAAAAGGTGCCGTACTTCGGCGAGCGGGAGGTCTCCCGGGCGGAGGCGATGGTGGCGGCCGCCGAGGAGTGGGCGGGGCATTACAGCCAGCTCGCGGTCTACCTTCGGCTCAACGGCCAGGTGCCGCGACTGCGAGACGCCGGCAGGCGTAGGATCTCTTGGAGTGCGTTGCAATACCTGGTCGTTGTTCCGGAGCCGAGCGAGCGCATGTCGAGCCTCCTCCACCATCGGCCGGAGCTCCGGGTCGCACGCGCGCGACAGCTCGATGAAGCTGGTGTAGCGCTCGATGGAACGAGTCGGGCTCGCCTCATGGCACGAGCGCCGCGCCCGGTTTTCGCTTCCGGCCCCAACCGCACGACGTGCAGCCCGCTGTCGAAGTCGTTCACGTACGCCAGTCCGTTCTTCACCACCGCGCCCCAGGTCATCGTGGCGTTGGGCACGAAGCCGTCGGGCTCGGACGTCATGAGGTCGGCGATCTCGCGCCCTTGGGCCCGGAGATCCCCGCGTAGCTCGCCCGAGATGTCGAACGCCCGGAAGCCCGCGTTGTAGGCGCCCAGGTACAGTGTGTCGCCGGCCACCCAGACGTTGTGCACCCCGCCGTACTCCGGTTCGTACCAGGCCACCTCCCGCGGCCGCTCGATGTCGCTCACGTCGATGACGTGCAGCCGCCCGTAGGCGCGGGACGACTTCGCGGTGAAGAGCGCCTGGAGCGCCTCGAGGCCGAACACCTCATCGCCCACGAAGACGTACCGGCCGTGCCGCCAGGCGGTGTGCGTCCCGCGGACGAAGCCCGGGCCGCTGTTCTCGGCGACCTGGCGGTAGAGCGAGTCGAGGTCGTACTTGAACTGCGAGACGAGCCGCGGATTGGTGGGACTCCCGCCCTTGATCCCCTTGCCGACGTCGAGGATGACCAGCCCGTCGTGCCACCAGCTCGCGTACAGGAGCCCGTCCTGCACGGCCACGTCGTGGAGGTACCGGCCCGCGTCCGCGCGCGGCGTTTTCCACGTGCCCGCCAGCTTGGGGTGCGCGGGGTCGTTGATGTCCACGATGTCGAGCGGCGCCGGTGCCGTCGTTGGTGAGGTAGACGTGGGTCCCGTACTTGGGCTGGGTATAGATGAAGGCGGAGTGGACGCCCGAGGTCACGCCCTCGGTGAACTCGGACACGACCTTGGGGTGCAGCGGATCGTCGAGGGTCGCGATCACGATCCCGTTCTTCCGGTCGGCCGCGCCTTCCCGGGTGAACACCATGACCTTGCCTGCCTCATCGGTCATGATGTCGTTGATCAGCCGGGTATTGGCCTGGACCGAATCCACGATCCGAGGATTGGCGGGATCGGTTACGTCGATGGTGTAGAGCCGGTCGCCGCCGAGCGCGGTGCCGATGTAGGCGACCTTGCCGTTCGGGTGGACCCAGACTTCGGTGGTCGCCAAGGTCTTCCGGACCACCGAGCCCACGACCTCGGCGCTCCGGTGCACCTCGCGCCGAGCCACCGTCACCGGCGTGCTGGCGGAGCGTCCGGCCAGCGTCGCGGTCACGCTGTAGGTCCCGGGGTCGTAGGCGACGAAGGCGCCGTCGCCCCCGATCTCGCCCCGGCCCGGGGCGAAGGACCACGACGGGCTCACGCCCTCGATGGTCCGCCCACCCGCGTCCTTCGCCACCAGCCGGAAGCGGATCACCTCGCCCTGCTTCACCCGGGCGTCGCCGGGCTCGATGGCGAGCGAGGCCGGCGCGGCGGCCGTGACGGCGACGGCGGTCGTGGCCCGGACCCCGCCGGCCGTCGCGGTCAGGGTGGCTCGCCCCGGCCCGCGCGCCTCGAGCAGGCCGCCCCGGGTCACGCGCGCGGTGCCGGGCGCGGAGCTGGTCCAGCGGACGCTGTCGTCGGGTCGCACGTCGCCCTCCGCCGAGTACATCCTCGCGGCGAGCGGCACCCGCTGGCCGGGCACCAGCCGCTCGGGGTGGGCGGCGATCTCGATGCGCTTTGCCGGGCCCGGCCCGACCTCGAGGACGACTCGCTGCACCACGGGCTTGGCTCCGGGCACGAGCGCGGTGGCGACGACGAGTACGTCGCCCACGCCGCCGGCGCGGACCAGGCCGGTGGAATCGACCCGGGCGGCGGCGAGGCCCGCCTGGTGGAAGAAGATCGTGGCGTCGGGGATCGGCCGGCCGGCGCTATCGAGGGCGCGAGCGGAGAGCTGCAGCGAGTCGCCGACGGCGAGCTGCGGCGCGCGGGGGTGATCTCGAGCCGCGTGGACGGCCTGGCGCTATCGGGTTGCTGGGCGGCGACGGGCGACAGGGTCGCGAGGGAGAGCAGCAGGGCGGTGGAGCTCACCCGGAATACGGTCATGGGGTCCGGTCGGTTGGGAGTGGGCGTCAAAGTTGAACTGCCTCGTGGCCATTGTCGAGCGCCTCGCCCTGCTTGACCAAATTGGTCGACCCGTCCAGATTCCGTCCATGCCCCCCAAACGCGTCGTGCGCGAGACGGTGAGCCTCCACCAGGCCAAGACCCAGCTCTCCCGGCTGGTGGACCGCGCCGCCGCCGGCGAGGAGATCGTCATCGCCAAGTCGGGGCGCCCGCGCGCGCGCCTGGTGCCGCTGGAGGACACCCGGCCCCTGCGCGTGCCCGGCAAGGGCAAGGGACGCTGGCGGGTGGGCAAGGACTTCGACGCGCCGTTGCCGGACGACCTCATCGAGGGTTTCGAGGGCGAGCGGTGAACCTCCTGCTCGACACGCACGTGCCGATCTGGTGGGACGCGGGCCGGCGGATCGCGGCGGAGGCGCGGCGGCGATCGAGGAGGCGGACAGCGTGTACGTGAGCGCCGCGTCGGCGTCGGAGGTCGCCATCAAGACCGCGCTCGGCCGCCTCCGGCCGACGCGGACAGTGGAGGAGGCGGCCTCGACTCGGGCTTTCTCGAGCTGCCCGTCACGTTTCGCCACGCCGAGCGGGTGACGGGCTCCCACCACACCACCGCGATCCGTTCGACCGGATGCTCGTGGCCCAGGCGGCGGTCGAGGAGCTGGCCCTGGTGACCCGCGACCGGGTCTTCGCGCGCTACGGAGTCGCCCTGATCGAGGCGTGATGCGGCGCGGCTCGTCCCCGGCGTCCTATCGCAGCACCGGGCCCTCCTCGGGTCCCAGCATTTCGTCTCGAAGGAGCGGTACGGGCGGACCGCCGTAGGAGAGAAGCTGGTCGTGGAAGGCCTTCCACGCGGCCCGCCCGCCTCGCGACGCGGTCCAGTCCTCGCGCAGCTCGCGGATCATCAGCTTGCCCAGCGTGTAGTTCAGGTATTCGGGATCGAAGGTTCCCCGCGCCGCCTGCTGGCGGGCCGTCGCGGTCGTTTGCATGGCCTTCTCGTGAAACAGGCGCTCCGACTCCGCCGGGGTCATTCCCTTTGCCTGCATCCCGATCGCCGAGAGGTAGCGGGCATCGCGGAGCAGCGCGTTCTGCAGCTGGCCGATGTGCACTTCGGGCTTCCGTCGCCCACTCCCGCCTCCCACATCAGCTCCTCGGCGTAGTGCGCCCAGCTCTCCGCGAACGCGTAGGTGACGAACACGGCGCCGAACTTGTCCGCCGACCGGTTGGAGTGGAGGAACTGGAGAAAGTGTCCGGGCCAGACCTCGTGCACGCTGGTGAATTCGAGGTTGGCGCGGCCGGGCAGGTAGTCGTGCCGATCCTTCGGGGACCACGACGGATCGGGCGGCGCCACGTAGTAGACGCTCGGGAGCCCTTTGTCGTACGGCCCCGGCGGGTCGATGTAGGCGAAGTTCCACCGCTGATAGGGCGGCGACTCCCGCACCTCCGCCTTCTCGTTCCCCGGCACGGTCACGAGGTCGTGCGTCCGGACGAACCAGGAGAGTGAGTCGAGCTCGAGCCTCGCGGCCTCCACGACGCTCCCCTCGGGCTTGAGCGCGTTGGCCTTGGCGACGCAGGCCGGAAGCGCCTGCCCCGGGGCGAACGCCGAGCACGCTTCACGGAGCGCGGCGAGGTTGCGGTCGAGATCGGCCTGGCCGATCGCCTCGAGCCGGTCGAGCGGCACGTCCACCCGGTCGGTGGCCTTGAGCATCCGGGCGAACAGCTCGGGCCCCATGGCGAAGCTGTCCACCGCGGTCCGCTGCTGCAGCGCGAGCCAGGCGTCGAGCTGCGCCATGGCGTCGGCGGCGGAGTCGAGGGCCACGCGCAGGGCGCCGAGCACGGCGGGGTCCTTCACGTCGGCGAACGCCTTGGGGGCGTCGTTCCGCAGAAAGCGCACGAGCCCGCCGAACCGGATCCGCCCGATAGCGACGTACGGCTTCGGGAGTGGGGTGTGGAGGTTCGCCTGGATCTGCTTGGCCGCGCCCGGCACGGCCCGCGCCCAGGCCGTGAGCGCGCGGGCGCGCACCGCCGGGTCGGCGTAGGGACGGGCGATGTAGACGTTGGGGTCGAGGTCGCCGGCGTACCAGGTCGGGTTCTTCCACGGCCACTTGGCGTCATCGAGCCAGAAGAGCTGTCCCTCCAGCACCGCGATCAGGTAGCGGCGCTGCAGCTTCCGCCGCGGGTCCAGCCCGGCGGTGTCCCACGCCTCCGCCGAGTCGTGCGCGGCGCGGAGCCGGGCCGCCTCGCGCCGAAGGCCGGCGTCGCTCCAGTCGGGGAGCTTGCCGTCGAACTCGTGCCGTCCCTGGTAGACCGCGAAGCCGGGGTTCGCTGCGAAGTGGGCTTCGAGAAAGCGGTCCACGAAGGCGTCCCAGTTGCCGGGCTGGGTGGCGGGAGGCTTGGGGGCCGGGCGGCAGGCGTTGAGCCCGAGAAGCAGGGGCAGTAGGCGAAGGACGCATCGCCGAGCCGAAGGGATCATCGCTCGACCTGGTGGAGGACGGTCAGAGAAGGCTCCTGCGATGTATAGCGGAGGATGGAGGAACGTACGTTCGTGGCGGCGCAATGCCAATCCGGACGAGGATGCCACGAATGCAGTCGCGCCGGCCACGGTCGAACCTCGCTGACAGCGAGCTGCAGCATCCCCAGTTGGAAGCAAACGGCCCCGGGGAAAGCTCCCCGGCGGCCTGGAGGGGCTGCGCGCCGATCGCCTATCCCACGGAAGATCTAGGCTCCGGACGGCTGCGCCGCCACCCGAGGCTGGTACTCGGGCGCGTCGTCCGCGTACCCCCACATGAACGGCGGCTCGCCGCCGCAGAGCCGGATGAACGCGGTGAGCTGGCCGCGGTGGTGCACGAACTCGTCGTTCATGATGTGGAAGGCGACGGCGCCGGGCCACGCGGAGCCCCACGGCGTCGGCACCATAGCGGCCAGCTCGGCGTCGCCGATGCGCGCCACCGCGGCGTTCGCCCGGTCGAAGCACTCCCGCGCGAAGGCGATCAAGGCCGGCTTGTTGCCCAGCCCGGCCGCGAGCTTGTCCTCCCCCGCCTCATCGACCGTGATCCGCCCCTTCGCCACCCCCTCGGCCATGTCGCGGATGCACGTCGCCGAGATGTGCACCGCCAGCTCGGCGGGCGTCCGCATGCCCGGGACGGGGTGGGTGGAATAGCGGTCCGCGGGGATCGCCTCGAGGACGCGGAGGTAGACGCCGTACTTCTGGCGAAACTGGTCCCACATCTGGTCGAGCACTTGCTTGTTCACCAGGTCCTCCGGTGCGAGAGAGACGCGCAGTCGCGGATGCTCATGGAAGGGGCGGGGAGACCGCGCGAATCTACGGCTGGAGTCCCACCGGCGCCAGCGGAGGCGGGCGATGCGACAACACTCGGTCGAGGTTCGACGATACCTTCCGGGTGAAGGAGCCCACAGCAGCGTGCGTTGCAGGGGATCTCCTGTCGTTGGCTCCGGCCACGTGTGGTGGCCGGGCAGTTTCGTTCCTCGAGTGAACGCTGGCGACTCGTCAGCGAGTCTCCGACGCGGCATCGACTTCCGGGGCTGCAACCGCCAGCCGGCCCGCTGTCGGGATCCAGAGCGCGGCGCGGATCTCACCCGCGGCGGTGACGCTCGCGCCCGCGATCTGCCCGAACTCGTTCAGGTCCGGCGGCTGTCCACATGGGCGCCGCGGAGCGTGGGCAGTGGGCTCAGGCCCGACGCCAGGCATCCAGAGGAAGGGATGACTGTACTTCGGCGCTGTAGCCGTGCCCCACGACCCGGCGATGGGTGTTGACGAGCGTTGGCAAGAGAGCCCGGGTCAGGCCGTGCAGGGTGCCCAGACTCCGCATGCCGCGCGCCCGGGTCCACAAGAACGCTTCCGACGTGCCGGTGGCGGTCTCGCTCTGGCCGACTACCTCGCCGGTCTCGCTGATTCCGAACGCCAGCGCTGGTTGGACCGCCGAGGGTGCCGAGATCCTCCATGCCGTGCGCCGCGGTCCACAGGAAGGCATGAGCACTGCCGTCAGCGGTCTGGCTGGAGCCGACGACTTGGGTGGCGTCGTTCACGTCGTGGGCCTCGCTGCTCACTGCCGCCCAGCGTGCCCAGGCTCCGCATGCCATGTCCGGGGCGCCAGAGGAAGGCTCGGGTATGGCCGTTGCGGATCTCGCTGCTGACCTCACGACTTCGCGCCGGTTGTTGACGCCGTTGCCCGCACTGTTCGCACCACCCAGGGTCCCGAGACCACGCATGCCACTCGCCTGCGCTCCAGAGAAACGCTCGTGTCACGTCGGAACCGGGAGCGAACCTCGCTCAGGCCGACCACCTCGGTGCGGTCGTTGATTCCTCGGGCCATGCTGTTCGGCTCCTCCAAGCGTGCCCAGGCTCCGCATGCCCGTCCTGGGCGCCACAGAAAGGCTCGCGGTTCTGCCTGAATGCGATCTGGGAGACGCCGACCACCTCGGCGTGCCTCGTTGAGTTGCTGGCGGCGCTGATCGGCCTCCACCGAGCGTGCCGAGATTCCGGACGGTGAATTGCTGGCAGCGCCGCGGCGACCGGGATCGCCGGCGGCGGGCGGACGGCTCGCGGTGCGGGTCGCATCGTCGCAGGCCGCGAGAGCGGCCGCGAGGCAAAGGCCGAGCGTGACGCGTTTCATGGGGCACCTCCTGGAGCGGTGGTCGAGCTGCCTGGAGCCGGGCCGTTACCGATCCCGGCACGGGCGGGTATACTGGAGATGGTGGGTCATGGCCGTGTCATGGGCGCGTCATGGCCCCATCCCCCGTCCCCCGTGCCTTCGCGATGTTCACGCTCCGGCTGCTCGGCGGCGCCTCACTCGACGGTCCGGACGGCCCCGTCGCCGGCCGGGCCGCCTTGCGGCAGCGCGTCGCCCTGCTCGCGCTGCTGGCCGTGGAGCATCCCCGTCCGCTCAGTCGCGACAAGCTGCTCGCCCTCCTCTGGCCCGAGAGCGGAACCGCCGACGCCCGCCACCTGCTCCGCGAGTCGCTGTACATCATCCGCTCGGCCCTGGGCGAGCATGCCGTACTGAGCACCGGCGACGATCTCCGCCTGAATCCCGACGGCCTGGCCTGCGACCTCTGGCAGCTCGAGGCATCGCTCGGCCTGGACGACCTCGAGGGGGCCCTCGGGCTGTATCACGGGCCGTTTCTCGACGGCTTCCATCTGTCGGGGGCGGAGGAGTTCGAGCGGTGGGCCGAGGGTGAGCGCGCGCACCTTGCGCGCCGGTACGCGTCGGCACTCGAACAGGCGGCCGAGCGGCGGATGCAGGCCGGCGACCCGGTGCGGGCCGTCGAGTGGTGGTCGCGCCTGGCGCGGGACGATCCCTACAACTCCCGCATCGCGCTGCGCTACATGCAGGCGCTCGACGCCGCGGGCGATCGCGCGGCGGCGTGCCGGCACGCTGCCGCGCACTCCGAGCTGCTGCGCACCGAGCTTGGGGCGGCGCCCGAGGCGGAGGTGCTCGCGTTCGCCGAGCGGCTCAGGACCGAGTCTCGCGTCGCTTCCGCTGAGACTCCCCGCCGTGACCCACCGATCGCCGCGGCTGCCACCACCGGGGAACTCGGTGACCAGCGGCCCGTTCCCGTTCTGTCGACCCCCGAACCAATTCGGCCGAGTCGGCGCGGCTGGCTCGTGCCGCTGGTACTGACCGCCGGCGTCGTGGTGGGCGTCGGCGTGCTGGGCGGAAAGCTCTCGCGCGCGCGGCCGCCGGAGCTCGCGCCGAGCCGGATCGCGGCCGTCCCCTTCGAGAATCGTACGGGGCGACCCGACCTCGACGACCTCGGCGCGATGGCCGCCGACTGGATCATTCGCGGCGTGCTCGAGATGCCGCTCGTGGACCTCACCGAGCTGGAAGCGGTGTACGCGGGGGGCCGGGACATCGCCCGCGGCCTCGCCAATTCGCTGGCGTCGGCTCGGCACGAGCGGGCCGCGATCGTGGTCCAGGGGAGCTACTATCTCGCCGGGGACAGCGTGCTGTTCCAGGCGTCAGCGATGGACGTCGCGAGCGGCAGGGTCCTTCGCTCGTTCGACCCGGTGGGCGCGCGACTCGACCGGGCTACCGCCGCGCTCGAGCTGCTGCGCGAGCGGATCGCGGTCGGCGTCCGCCCGCTGATCGATCCGATCCCGGGCGCCGACTTCCCGGTCGATCCCGGCCTGGGGCCGCCGCCGAATCTCGCCGCCTATCGGGAGTTTCTCGCCGGGCTCCAGGACGATGATTGGGAGCGCTACCGCCACGCCGCCCGGCTCGACACCACCTTCGTGGAGCCGCTGGTCCAGCTCGCGTTCAGCGCGGTCTGGGCCGACCAGTGCGCCATCACCGACTCGGTCGGCACCGTGCTCGACGGCCGGCGCGACCGGCTCACGCCGTGGAACCGCATCACCATCGACCTGCTGCGTGCCCGCTGCCAGGGAGACCGCACCAACGAGCTGCGCCTTCTAAGGGAACGGCACCTGGCGTATCCCAGGTCGATCCTCGCGCAGGCCACCTACGCGGCGGTCGGGCTGCAGTCCTCGAACCAGCCGAGAGCCGCGCTGGAGATTCTGCGCCGGCTGGACCCCGACCATCGCGGTGCGCAGGTGCTGCCGGACGATGCCCGTGCCTGGTACTGGTGGCGCGTGGGGGCACTGCGGCACTCGCTGGGCGAGTATCGCGCCGAGCTCGAGATCACCGACCGCTGGCACGACTCCTCTGCGAGCGACTGGTACGTAATCCGGGGCCGTGCGCTCGGCGCGCTGGGTCGGCGGCGGGAGGTGATGGAGCTGGTGGAGCGCATGTCCCGCGCGTCGGCGGAACCCGGGGCCGACCGACAGCTCCGGCTCGCCGCCGAGCTCGCGGCGCACGGTCAGTCGGACGCGGCCAGGACGATCGCCGAGCGGCTCGCCGCTCGGCTTGCGCCGAGCTTGGCCGCCGAACCGACCGATGCCGCGGCATTCGCACGGGTCCACGGTCTGCTCGGGGACACTGCCGCCGAGCGGGACGCGCTCGAGCGCGTGGTCCGGAGCGACGCCGACACCGCTCCCAGGCTGGAGGCGGAGGCCCGGCTCGCGGTGCTGTCGGCCGATAGCGTCAGGGCGGAGAAGATCGACAGCTCGCTGGCCGAGCAGGCCGGCCGCCGGCTGCGCGAGCCGAGTCTCCGGGCCCAGCTCATGCTTGCGCGAGCGCAGCTCGCGGCGGGGTTCGGACGGCGGGAGCGGGCGGTGGAGCTGCTGCACGAGGCGCGGTCCCGCGGATGGTTCCGTCTGGGGTCGGCCCACGTCTACCACACCGACCCGCTGCTGGCGCCCCTCAGGGGCTACCCTCCGTTCGAGGCGCTCCTCCGGCCGGACGACTGACGGCGCGTCGGTCAGTAGAGCAGCGTCCCGCCGAGCTGGAGCCGCCAGCGCGAGGCGTCGCGCTCGACCTCCCGCCGATAGACAGGGACGAGACCGTAGATGCCGCGCCCGCGGGCGGTGTCGTAGCCGAGCAGCTCCAGCAGCGGGACCGCGCGGCCGTCCTGCGCGAGGGTGGTGCGGACCAGCCCCCAGTCGGCGTCGACGAAGTTGAGCAGGTTGAAGAGGTCGGCGGTCAGCTCGAGCATGCGGCGGCCCTGCAGCCGAAACCGCTTGGCGAGCCGCACCTGGGCGTCGTGCACCCACGGGTCGCGGCAGCTGTTCCGCTCGACCAGGCGCCCGCGCTGGCGTTGCAGGCACGGCTCGTCCCGGATGAGCCGGTCCAGCGCGACGAAGTCGGCGGGGTCGAGCAGGGTGATGTCGGCGGCGTCCCGGGGGACGTAGACCACGTCGTTGGACACCTCGCCTTGCGCCCGGACGCCATCGGCGTTGGGATCACCCAGCGTGACGAAGGTGAACGGCGCGCCCGACGTCCCGACGTAGGTGAGGCCGATCCGGAAGCCAAGGGGGAGGTCCGCCGTTGCCACCGCGGTCACCTTGTGTGGCCGCTCCCAGAAGGAGGTGGCGAGCTCTCGGCGCTCCAGCGTGCCGTTCAGCGGTGTCCCGATGTTGAGCTCCGCGCGGTTTTGGTCCATGCTGGTCCGGTCGCTCGCATCGGTGTAGGTGTACGCCGCGCTGAGCTCGACCCGGCTCCCGAACCCCTTCGCCAGCGCTGCGGTGACCGAGTAGGAGCGCTCGCCGCTCGTGTTCCGGAGCTGGTGGACGCCGCCCAGCTCGTCGGCGATCCGCGCGGGAGACGCCTCGCCGGTAGTGGAATCGAAGGTCCCGTAGAGCGTCCGTCCGCCTTCGCCGTCGGCGCGGCCCGTCGGGCCCGTGAGGTTCACGTCCACGACCGCCGATGTTGTGGACGCCGCGGCTGTACAGCAGGTCGAGCGTGCCCAGCACGCCGGCGGGAAGCCGCTGGTCAATGCCGACCGCGACCTTGAGGCTCTGCGGAAACCGGAGCGCCGGATCGAAGTAGGCCACCGGCGGTGGGGGCTCAGCCTCGCCCGCGCACGCCTCGGGCTGAGCGTCCGGATCGAGATTGAAATCGGGCACGGCCTCGTCCGCGCAGGTTATGGTGCGCGAGCGAATACCGGTCGAGCCGTAGACGTTCCTGAACCAGACGTAGGCCGGCTGCCCCGCGAAGAGCCCGGCGCCGCCGCGCACGATCGTGGTGCCTCGGCTGTCGACATCGTAGCTCGCTCCCACCCGCGGCGACCAGAGCGCGTTCCCGCTGGGGGTGAGCGAGGTGTTGATGCCGAGCAGGCTCGCGATCGCGGCATGCCGGGTCGGCGCCGTGGCGACGAACGGCACGTCGAGCCGGAGGCCGGCCGTTACCGTCAGGCGCGGCGTCGCCGGCCACTGGTCCTGCATGTAGGCGCTGATCTGGTCGATGCGGAACGCCACCCGCGAGTCGCCCGCGCTCAGGAAGTCGCGGGTGTAGCGCACCGGCTTCCCCAGCGCCAGCGATTCCAGGCCCTCGAACTCCCAGCTACCGGCTGCGTTGAGCGACACGTTCTCCGACAGGTGGATGCGCTCGCCGTGCACCCCGAACGTGAGCGCGTGGCTGCCGACAGCAAGGCCGATGTCGTCGGTGAGCTCCCAGACGGTGTGGCCCGCCTCGAGCCGGCCACAGCCGGGCGGGCTGCCCGCAGCGAGACCGCCGCCATCGGTCGCGACCACCACCTCCGGAAACGCCGCGTTGGGACTGCAGGTCCGCCGATCGTCGACGCGCGCCAGGCTGAGCTGGTTGGAGAGACGCCCGCCGAGCGAGGTGGTCCAGGCGAGCCGCGTGGCGTCGATCGTCTCGCGGTCCTCGCTGCCCGACGATGAAAGCGAATAGAAGTCGAGACTTCGCGTGCCGGCCTCGTCCCGAACGCTGCCGTGGCCGTGGTTGTGGGAGAGCGCCAGCCGGCTGTTCACGCCGGGCTGTGCCGTCAGCTTCACGAACAGATTGCTCGTCGGCGTGTGCGTGGCGCCGGCTGAGAAGCTGCCGGGCGGGACACCGTTCGCCGCGAGCAGCTCCTGGAATCGCACGAGGTCGGCGTAGGCGATGCCGGGCGGGCCTCCGCTCGGTACGGGCACGGGGACCGACTGGGGAATCGTTTCCTGGCCGAGGGCCGCGTTGACGAACAGCGCCGCCCGGTCGTGCACGATCGGCCCGCCGAGGGTGAGGCTCAGCTCCTTGCGGTCGAAATCGTCCGCGCGAGCGCCGGTGGCGTCCGTTCCCGTGAGGCCGGCGCTCTCGAGGTAGCCGGTGATCGAGCCCTCCAGCCGGTTGGAGCCCGACCGGGTCACCGCGTTGAGCAGCCCGCCGGCGAAGCCGCCGAAACGCACGTCGAACGGCGCGGACACGATCTGGAGCTCCTGCACCGCCTCCGGGGTGAACGCAGTGAGCCCGACGGCCCAGCCCGGCGTGCCGGTGCCGGACTGGCTGCGGCCGAACGGATCGGCGTTGGTGGTGCCGTCGATCCGGATCCCGTTGTACCGGTCGTGCTGGCCGGCGAACGAGAGCCCACCGTTGGGGCTGATGGTGACCTGGGGTGAGAGGCGGGCGAGCGAAGTGTAGTCGCGGTTCCTGATCGGCAGGCGGGCGATGGTGCTGTCGGAAACCACCTGGGCCGGGCCCGTCCGGCCGGCGGTCAGCCGCTCGTCCTCGACGGTGATGGTGATCTCGCCCAGCTCGAGCACCGCGGGGCGCAGGGTGAAGTCGGCCGTGACCCGCTGGCCGAGCACCAGCACGAGCAAGTCGCGCCGGGCCGGCTCGTAGCCGACGGCCAGAACCTCAATCCGGTAGGGTCCGCCGACCGAGAGGTATTCGAGGAAGTAGCGCCCGCTGCTGCCGGTCGTGGTCCGCCAGCGCTCGCCGTTCGCGCCGTTGGCGACCTGCACCACCGCCGCCGCGATCGGCGCGCTGTCGGCGTCGAGCACGCGTCCGGCGATCGCCGCCCCGGCGATGCCCTGCGCAACGACCGGAGCGGCCGTGAGCAGCGCCGCCAGGAGTGCGGGTATCGTGACGCGCGGGCGGGTGATGGGTTCGGCCACGGCGGCATCCTCGGGCCGGAGCCTGCTCCGAGAATGTGCGCGGCGGGTCCGGCTTGCGCCAGCCGCTGGTCGGCAGGCAGCTCAGCTGAGGCGCTCGCCCGGCGCCACGAAGCTACGCTTCGTGGCGGCGCTCTTCCTATGCCATCCGCGCGACGATCACCGTGATGTTGTCGTGCCCCCCGCCCGCCAGCGCCTCGTCCACCAGCTCCCGGCACGCCCCTGCCGCATCGGTTTCCCGCCCGAGCAGCTCCGTGATCCGCTCATCGTTCACGTGCCGCGTGAGCCCGTCGGTGCAGAACAGCAGCGTATCCCCCGCCTGGAGATCCACCAGCCCGACCGCCGGCGTCATCTCGTCCGCTCCCACCGCGCTGGCGAGCGTGCTGCCGATCGACGCCGTGGCCGCCTGCGCCTCGGTCCACGCGCCCATGTTGACCATGTACTCGCCGGTCGTCTGGTCCCGGGTGAGCTGCCGGAGCCGCCCTTTCCGCAGGTAGAACGCCCGGCTGTCCCCGACGTGGACGATGTAGGCCCGGGGCCAGACCAGCAGCGCCATCGTGAGCGTCGTCGCGGGCCCGGACGGCGCGTTGCGCCCGCTGCGCGCGCCGCCGCCATACTTCTCCATGATCTTCCGGTGCGCCGCGTGCACCGCCGCCTCGAGCTCCTCCAGCAGCTCGTGCTCGTTGTCCGGCTCGATCCGGTTGAAGCACCCGGTCGCCTGCCCGAGGAACTCGACCAACGTGGTGACCGCGGTCTCGCTCGCGAGCGCGCCGCCCGCCATGCCGCCCACCCCGTCCGCCACGACGAACACCCACCCCTCCGGGGCGCGGAGCCGGTCGAACGCCTGCGGACCGGCGAGGCTCGAGTCCCGTACCTCGACCACCTTGCGCAAGGTCAGGATGACGAAGTGGTCCTCGTTCGAATGCCGCTTCTTCCCGACGTCCGTGAGTCCCTTGGCGTCCACTCGCACGTCCGTCGCCGCCGTCGCCATCATGACCGCGCCTCCTTCGTTGCCAACGTCGCCCGGCCCAGCCGCTGGAACGCCTCCTCGACGCCGGTACCGGTCTTGGCGCTGGTGCGCACCAGGTCCCACTCGCGCGCCAGCGATTCCTCGTCCCCCTTCTTGACCGCCCACCGGTCGGTCAAGTCGATCTTGTTGAGCGCGAGCACCTCGGGCACCTCGCCGGCGGCCTCGCGGGCCAGCGCGCGCAGCTCGCCGAGCTGGTCGCAGGTCTCCTTCCGGGTGCCGTCCGCCACGTAGAGGATGGCGTGCGCGCCGCGGAGATAGCTCGTGGTGATATCGTCCTGCCCGTCGCGCCCCGCCAGGTCCCACAGCACGATCGTGAGCGGCGTGCCGTCGATGTCGAGCGCCTTGCGGTCGATCTTGACACCGACGGTCAGAGGTAGCGCTCCGAGAACATCGTATGCACGAACCGCTGCACCAGACTGGTTTTCCCGGTTCCGTGCACCCCCACCATGCACACCTTCTTCTGGATCATCTCGGCTCCCGTCCGGGCTCGACGCCCAGGCTCACCTGAAACGACACACTCCGGTTGATGCGGGCACGCTCGGCCGGATCGGCGGCGGCGAGCGGGCGGCTGGTGCCGACCGCGCTCGTCGAGGTCACAGCCCGCGGGATCCCGCTCCCCGCGAGCAGGCGGAGCACCGCCTCCGCCCGGCCCCGGCTCAGCTCCTGGTTGGTGGCGTCGGACCCGGTCGGATCGGTGCGTCCCACCAGCTCCAGCGTGGCCCGCGCGCCGAGAGTGGCCGCCGCGGACTCGAGCCGGCCGAACGCGTCCGCAACCCGCTCGATGGTACCCCGCGCGTCGCCGCGCGGTACCGCCGAGCCGACGTCGAACAGCACCCGCAGGCGGGCGAGCCGCTCCTGTAGCGCCGCCAGCGTCGGCGGGACCTCGAGCCGGAGCCCGCGGAGGTCGAGCGCCGTCGTGCCGGCGGGGAGCGCCACCGCCCGTGCGCCCGCCGCCCACTGGAGCGGCGCCGTGCCCGTCGCGCGGAGCGTGTCGCCCGCGAGGGCCAGGTCCACCCCGGCCGGCGGCGCGAAGGCTCGCCTCGCCCGCGCCAGCACCAGCCCGGGCCGAAGCGAGAGATACGGCTCCCAGCGCTGCTCGACCCGCCCCGTGTCCGCGCCGACGGCGGCGAGCAATACGGACGGCTCCGGCGCGAGCGGATCGCGCAGCCCCGCCAGCCGCCAGCGGCCCCACCCGCGCTCCGCCTCCGTCACGACGATTCCCGGCTCGGCGCGGAGCCGCGCGAGGGCGTTGTTCCACCGGATCCGCGAACGGAGCGCGAACCCGCCGAGGATCAGTAGCAGCACGGTCGCCGCGACCGCCCATGGCAGCCAGGCGCGCCGCGATCCCGCCTCCCGCCGCTGGTCGGTCGCGACCACCGTCGCGAGACACTCCTCGAGCAGCGGCCGCGCGGCCGCGAACGGCGCCGTGTCGCCGTCGAACTCGGCGAGCGGGCCCGCGAGCTGGAGGTGGATCGTCTCGAGGGTGTCCTGCAGCCGGGTCAGCAGGTCCTCCGGGGCCTCGCCGCGGACCACGGCCGCGATCAGCGCCTGCGGGCCCTGCTCGACCATCACCGTCAGCTCGCCCACGCAGAATCGCCGGAGCCCGCCGGCCTCGCGCTCCCGGGCGAAGGAGTCGGCCACGAAGTCGCGGATCGCGGTGAGCATGCCGGAGATGAGGTCGGCGTCGCTCGCGGGGAGGTCCGGGGCCCAGGCGTGGGACAGGAGCAGGCCGGTGTCGCCGTGGATCAGGAAGACCTGCTCGACGCGGTACACCAGCGCGTGCCGCAGCACGATCTGCGCGTAGGGCACGCCGGTGCGCCAGGCCTCGAGCCGCCACCGGAGCCCGCGGGGCGAGAGGCTGTGCTCCAGGGTCCGGTTGATGGAGGCAACCAGTCCCGTGAGCGCTTCGGCGATCGCCTTGCGGATCGCGGGACCGAGGACGGGGAAGATGGCGGTGGCGATGGGGCGGGGGTTCCGGCGGACCGACTCCCCAATCGCGCTCTCGACCGTGGGCGCCAGCGCGCGACCGAGCTGGCGGTCGCGCCCCGAGCGGAGCGCGATCGCCTCCGGCAGCAGCTCCGCCAGCTCCTCGCGGGTGACGCCGGCAGCCTCGAGCCGCCGCTCCAGCTCCTCGAGCTTCCGCCGCTCGGGGCCGAGGATCAGCTCGCGCAGCTCGGCGAGATCGTCCGGCCGGTCACCGTAGCCCGCCGTGGGCGACGCCTGCTCCCAGGGTGCCCGCTCGTCGGGCATCGGCTAGCTCCGGGCGCCGTTCTTCTTTTCGGGCGCCTTGTCCGGCGCCTTGTCGGCCGCCCTGTCGGACGCCGTTAGCCGCCCGGCCATGTCGGTGAGCAGCGAGGCCAATGCGCTCCGGTCGGTCTTGGCCGTGGCGAGCTCCGCGTGCGACCGCTTGAGCTCGGCGCCCAGCCGCTCGCCGAGCTTGGCCAGCTCGTTCGCGGCGGTGGTGGACTGCTTGAGGAGCTGGTCCCGGAGCGCGGCGTCGGCCATGTTGGCGGCCTCCTCGAGCTTGATATGCCGCCGCTCCAGCGCGCGGATCGCCTCCTTGATCTCCGCCGCGAGCGACTTGAGGTCCTCGGTGCGCTTCCGGCTCTCGGTGGCGAGGCGCTCGGTGACCGTGTTGACCTCGCTCCGGATGAAGCCGTCGAGCGATTCCACCTGCCGGGCGAAGTCGTTCCGGAGGGCCTCGTGCTCCTCGCGGAGGCGCTCCTCGAGCCCCTGGAGCCGGGAGTCCACCGCGCGCATCTGGCTCCCGAACAGGATATCGCGAACCTTGTCGAGGCTTTCGGGCTGGACGTCGGCGGGGGCGGGAGCGGTCGCGGGGCGCTCGGCCACCTGGAGGCCGGCGGAGGCGCGCTTGTCGGGGTCGGTCTTGGGCATCGTCGGCTCGAGGAGGAGTGGGAAGCCCGGGGAGCTCAGGCGTCGGCCCTAACGTACCACCCGTGTCCGGCCTTGGCCATCTCCCCGCGATCTCGGTCCCGTGGACCATACCGCGTGTCTCTCCGTGCGGGCTCGACGGCTCCTGCTACCCCGGGCCGCGCCGCACCGGCTCACCCCCGAGCTCCAGGCGGCGCGGCCGGAGCGGCATCGTCGTCGCGCTCAGGCGTTGACACGGGTCACCCCGGGCTGCCGAGGTGGCGTGGCAGCGAATCCAGGAGCTTCCAGAACCGGGGCGAGTCGTGCAGCGAAGCGAAGTCCGGGTCCCGCTCGGCCCACTCCCGCCGGCCGAACCCCGCCTGGATTCCCCGTTCGAGCGCGTCGAGCGCCCGCTCCTGCTCGCCCAGCAGCGCGTAGACGCACGCGATGCCGTACAGCACCGCGCCGTCCTCCGGGTCCAATGAGAGCGCACGGTCGATCCACAGCAACGCCTTCTCCCGGTCGCCCAGTCGGGCGAGGTCGGTCGCACCGCTGTACCAGGCGCGCGCATCGTCGGGATACAGCTCGAGATGCTGCTCCAGGATCGAGAGCGAGCGCCGCGCCGTCGCCTTCGATTCGTCCTCCAGCCCCATCGCCTCGTACATCATGGCGAGGTAGTCGACCGCCTGATAGTCGTCGGGTCGCAGGGTCGCGGCCTGCTCGAACATGCGTGCCGCCTCGGCCAGCTGCCCTTTCTGGAAGCACACGCGCGCGTAGAAGTACCATGCCTCGTACAGGCGCGGATCCAATGCGATGGCGGACTCGAACTCCCGCTGGGCGGTCTCGAAACTGCCCCGCAGCGTCAGCGCGAGCCCGCGCGCGGCATGGGCCTCCGCCATGTCCGGCCCCAGCTCGAGCGCCCGGCGGCTGGTGGCGTCCGCCTGCAGCAGATTGGGCTCGCTCGCCTCGAAGTACATGTACAGGATCGAGCTGCAGTCCGCCGCTCCGGCGTAGGCCAGCGCGAAGCGGGGGTCGAGCTCGATGGCCCGCTCGAACATTCGCCGCGCCTGCTGGATCTGCTTCTTGCGGAACTGGTGGAAGAGCTGTCGACCCCGAAGGTAGTACTCGTAGGCCTGCACGTTCCCGGTGCGCGGCCGCTCCAGTGCCCGTCCGCGACCGCCCGGCTCACCGATACACGGCCGACAGCGCGCTCACGACGCTGCCCGCGATCTCGTCCTGCACGGCGAACACGTCCGCCAGCTCCCGGTCGTAGCGCTCGGACCAGAGCTGATAGCCGTCCGCCACGTTGACGAGCTGTGCCGTCACCCGCAGGCGGTTGCCCGCCTTCCGGATGCTTCCCTCGAGAACCGTGGTCACCTTGAGCTTGCGGCCGATCTGCCCCACGTCCTCCTGTCGGCCCTTGAACGCGAAAGACGATGTGCGTGCGGCGACCCGCAGCGCACCGGCCCTGGTGAGTGCGTTGATGATCTCCTCGGCGATGCCGTCGGCGAGGTATTCCTGGTCTCGCTCGGCACTCATGTCGCTGAACGGGAGCACGGCGATCGAGCGGGTGACGGATGCGCCCGTGACGGCCGGCACGGTGGCGGGCGCGGCGGCGGGTGCGGGCTGGCTCGCCGCCGCGGCGAGTCCCGCGGCAAAGGCGGCGGCGGTCGAGAACCTGGCGAGCGGGTCCGGCGCGAGCGCGCGCGCCACCGCGGCCGCCACCGGCTGGGGAACGTCCGCCCGGCGGGACTGCAACGGCGGTGCCGATCCGGTGAGGCGCTGCGCGAGCACGGCCTGCGGGGTCGGCCCCGTGAACGGCGGCTCACCCGCCAGCATCTCGTACACCACGCAGCCGAGCGAAAAGATGTCGCTCCTGGCATCGACCTCGTGCTCTCCCGCGGCCTGCTCGGGGCTCATGTACGCCGGCGTTCCCAGCGCGAGGCCGGTTCCAGTGAGGCGATCGTCCCCGGCCTGCGTGAGCGCGCGGGCGATGCCGAAGTCCGCGACGAACGCGTGCCCGGCGGACAGCAGGATGTTCTCAGGCTTGAGGTCGCGATGGATGATGCCACGGCCGTGAGCGTAGTGCAGTGCATCGGCGACCTCGCTCGTGACCCGAACCACGTCCTCGAGAGGCAGGCGCCCTTCGCGGCTGAGACGATCACGAAGGGACTCGCCGTCCACGTACGGCATCGTGTACCAGAGGAGGCCGGCGGTGCCGCCGGAGTCGTGCAGCGGGACGATGTGGGGATGGGTCAGCGCGGCCAGCAGCTCGATTTCACGTCGGAAGCGCTCGGGGCCCAGGACGTAGGAGAGGTGGGGATACAGGGCCTTCAGGGCGACCGGTCGATGGTGCTTGAGGTCCCGGGCCAGGAACACCGTGGCCATGCCGCCGCGGCCGAGCTCGCGCTCGATGGTATACGTTCCCGCGAAGCCGGGTTCGAGCAGAGCTCGCAGATCGGACACGAGTGGCGCCTGGGCCTGGGAGTGAGCGGACTATATAGAGGATAAGCTGACTCCTTGCCTCGCGCCTCATGGCACGAGCGCCGCGCCCGGTTTTCGCTCCGGCCCCAACCGCACGACGTGCAGCCCGCTGTTGAAGTCGTTCACGTACGCCGAGTCCGTTCTTCACCACCGCGCCCCAGGTCATGGTGGCGTTGGGCACGAGGCCGTCGGGCTCGGACGTCGTGAGGTCGGCGATCTCGCGCCCCTCTGAGCTCGGCGATCCCGCGCAGCTCGCCCGAGAT
>CAVOPE010000012.1:0-18466 GCA_963697755.1 uncultured Gemmatimonadales bacterium
AGATCGAGGCGGTGGCCGCTATCTGATGGGAGCGGATCGGGCCTGGTGGTCTGGCCGGTCTTCAAAACCGCGATGGAGACGCCTTCGGCGGCTCCGGTGGGTTCATTTCCACACGCTCCCGCCACCTTCCTGCTCGGCGTCCTGCTCGCCCTGGTCGTGGCGCGCTCGGCCGCCGCGCAGGACTCAGCCGCCGCGGCAACCCCGCCCGCCACACCTGCCGATACCGCCGCCGTCCGTCACATCAGCCCGATGGGCGCGCTCTGGCGCTCGCTGCTCGTCCCCGGGTGGGGCCAGGCCAAGCTCGGGCGCGGCATCGACCGGCGGTATCTTCATCGCCGTCGAGGGTGTCACGCTCGGCATGGTGCTCAAGACCAACAGCGAGCTCGAGTACTCCGACGACCTGACACGGCCGCCGTGGCGAACAAGACGCAGGAACGTGAGGACTGGCTGGTCATCATGGCGGTGAACCACCTCTTGCCGGCCTCGAGGCCTACGTTTCGGCGCACCTCTGGGATTTCCCCGGCGACCTGGCGCTCAAGCCAGTGCGGGGCGGCGGCGTCGCCGCCAGCGTCAACTTTCCCGGTGCGGGTGCCGTGAACCAGCTCCCGATCGGCGTGTTCGATTCCGGGCTCGGCGGCCTCACGGTGGTGCGCGCGATCTATGAGCGCCTCCCGGCCGAATCGACGATCTACTTCGGTGACACGGCGCGGGTGCCGTATGGCCCCAAGTCTCCCGAGACGGTGCGACGCTACAGCCTCGAGATCCTCCACTGGCTGCTGGGGCAGAACGTGAAGGCCGTCGTGATCGCCTGCAACACCAGCACGGCGCATGCGCTCGACGCGCTCCGTGGCGCGTCGCCGGTCCCGGTGATCGGCGTGATCGAGCCGGGTGCCCGCGCCGCGCGTGCGGGCCGCGGTGGGGCGGGGCATCGGTGTGATCGGCACGGCCGGCACGGTCGCGAGCGGTGCGTACGTGCGCGCCATTCACGCGCTTCGTGCCCGATGCCCGGTCGTCCAGCGCGCCTGCCCGCTGTTCGTGCCGCTGGTCGAGGAGGGATGGTTCGACCACCAGGCGACGGAGCTGATCGGCGAGGAATACCTCGCACCGGTGCGTGCAGGCCGGCGCGGGCGCTGGTGCTCGGCTGCACGCACTATCCGCTGCTCAAGCCGCTGCTGCACCGGGTCATGGGCCCGGGCGTGTCGCTGATCGACAGCGCCGCGGAGACGGCGACCGCCGGGCGCTGGCACGCCGCAGCGACGGGATCGAGGCGCCGGCAGGGGGCGCCGAGTCATCGCTTCGCGGTGAGCGACGACGCGCCGCGCTTCCGGCGGTCGGGGGGCGCTTCCTCGGCGACCGTCTCGCCGAGGCGGAGGTGGTGGACCTCAGCCCGTGAAGGTGCGGAGCTCGGCGCCCGTCTCGGTCGCGACGGCATAGCGGAAGCCGTCGAACCAGGCGCCGGGATTCAGGTATGCTGGCCCGGCGTGCGGGTGGTGGCGCACGCGGCGTGATGGGTGTGCGCCATGATCACGAGGCCGACGTCGGGCTCCCGCGCGAGCGCGCCCCCGCCCACGCCTGCTGGCGGCGAGCGGCCTGTGAGCCGCTGCTTGTGCGGCGTATGTCTCCCAGGTGCCGGCTGCATCCGGAGCACCAGCCGGTGGGCCAGCTCCGGATGCAGCCTCCGGAAGAGCGCGGCGGTGACCGGATGGTTGATGAGCGGTGGAGCACGGGCGCGCCAGCGCGGCTCGGTCAGGCCGTCGCCATGGATGGCGAGGGTGGTGCGCCCAGCCGAAAGGGGAGCCCGCGCGGGTGGTAGATCGGCGCCGAGGTCGCGCTCCCAGAAGTCGTCGCCCCAGCGATCGTGGTTGCCGCCCACGATCAGGATCGGGATCGCCGCGCGGCCCGCCAGCGCCGCCGCCACCCGGAAGCCGTGGCGCGGCATGACATGGCGAGTAGCAGAACCAGAAGTCGAAGAGGTCACCGTTGATGAGCAGCGCATCGCCGAGGGAGGGCACCTCTCGAGGAAGCGGAGGAAGGCATCGACGGCGGGCGGGGTGACGCCGAGGTGCGCGTCGGCGACGGACGACGAGAGTAGGGCCCAGCACGCGGCAAAGATGGGCCGCCCGTGCGGTGATCGCAACCGATGAGGGCGAGCAACGCCTCGGCGGACGTCTCGGAGATCCGGCTCCGGGTCAACTACTCCGAGATCGACCAGATGGGCGTCGTCTATCATGCCCGGTACCTGGTGTGGCTCGACGTCGCGCGCACCGAGCACCTGCGGCAGTCCGGGATGAGCTATCGCGAGCTCGAGGAGCGCGGCCTCCGCATGGTGGTGGCGGAGCTGAGCGTGCGCTATCGGCAGAGGGCCCGCTTCGACGACCCGGTCCGGGTGCGCTGCTGGGTTCGCGACGTCGCGTCGCGGCAGGTCGAGTTCGGCTACGTGGTTGAGCATGGGGAGGACGGCGGTTGCTCGTCACCGCGGCGACGACCATGTTCGCGCTCGACGCCGGCATGCGTCCGACCCGGCTGCCCGACGCGGTGCGCCGGGTGCTCCGCCCGATTCCCGATCCCGTTCCGCTCCAAGCTCCCCGGCCGCTCGAGGACGCCTTCCGGTGTCGATGCCTAGCCTTCGCTTCCTGCGGCCCTGATGGTGCCGGCATCGTCCTCCTGCTCGCCGCCGGGCCACTCGCGGCCCAGCAGTCCGCGATCGTGGAGCAGCTCGCGCCGCTCCTCGCCGCGGAGGACGCGCGCAACTTCCTGCCCGAGCTCTACCGCAAGGCGCTCGTCTCGCCCGACTCGGTGGTGCGGCGGGTCGCGGCCATCGGCGCGGGCCGGATCGGCGATCCCGCGGCGGTGCCCCTTCTGGTGCCGATCCTGCTGGATCCGGACTCCACGGTACGGGTCGCGGCGGCCTTCGGCCTGGGCCTGCTGGCTGACAGCGCCGGTGTGCAGCCGCTGATGGACCGGCTCACCGGGACGCCCGCGCTCGACGGGCCGAGCGCCGAGGAGGCGATCACCGCCCTGGCCAAGATCGGGGGTCCTCGCGTCGGGGAATTCTTCGCCGGAATCTTGGGCGGCCGCGTTCCGCTCACCGCCGAGGACCGACCGCCGCTGCTGCAGCAGGCCGTGCTCGAATCGTGGCGACTGGGCCCCGATGCGCCGGTCACCGCGCTGCTCCCGTTCCTCGAGGACACCTCCTTAGCCGTGCGCTGGCGGGCCACCTATTCCCTGGGCCGACTCAAGGCCGCGCCGGCGGGGAATCGGCCTCAGCCTGGCGCTGCGAGACGAGGAATCGGTCGTTCGCGCCTTCGCCGCGCGGGCGCTCACCCGTTCCTATGTCGAGGCGGCGGGACTCGCGACCAAGTCCATCGGCGAGCTGCTGGGGCGTGCCGCCGGAGACGGGGTTCCCCAGGTCCGGATCAACGCCGTCCGGTCGCTCGCGGACTATCGGGACTCGGCGCTGGCGAAGCATGTCCTGCCGCTCCTGGCCGACCAGTTCCCCAACGTGCAGGTGGAGGCGGCCGCCACACTGGGCGCGCTGGGTGGGGCCGAGGCCGCTGCCGCGCTGGGCCGGGTCGTGGCCAGCAAGGGGACCTTCGCCGTGCGCCGCGCCGCCCTCGTCGGACTCGCCCGCGCCGATACCGCGGCCTTCGGTCGCGCCGCCGGAGATTGGCAGAAGAGCCCGGATTGGCGCCTTCGCGCGGCCGCGGCGGAGGGCCGGGCGGTCGCGGGGCCGGGGCCGAACCCCTGGTTCCTGGCCGATCGGGACGGCCGGGTCGTGGCGACCGGACTCCAGGCCTGGGCAGCGGAGGTGGAGGGCCCCGACGCGGCCCTGCTGGCGGCCGGCCGGCGCCTCCTGGGCCACGCCGACGCCGGTGTGCGAAGCGTGGCGGGCGACGTCGTCTCCCGCGCCGGGGACCCTGCCGACCTGACGGCGCTGGTGGCCGCGTACCGCCGATCGGCCAGGGACTCCTTTCCGGATGCCGCGCTCGCCGCCTTGAACGGGATCCTGGCGATCCGGCACAGCGGGGCCGAAGCCAAGAGCCGGGTGGATGCGGAGTTCCTCGGGGCCGTCGGCCGGCCGCACGACTACATCCTCCGGCGCTGGGCCGAGGACCAGTGGCCGGAAGCGGCGGCACGATGGGGCCCCGCCTACCCGATCCAGACCGGGCGCACCCCGCAGGATTACCGCGACGTCGCCGCGCGCTACATCCTGGCCGCCGACTCGATCGCGCGGCCGCGGGTGCTGATCGATACCGAGCAGCGGGGAGAGGTCGAGGTGCAGCTGCAGGGGCCCGAGGCGCCCCTCACGGTGGCCAACTTCGTGCGGCTGGTGGAGCGCCGGTTCTTCGACGGCCACCGCTGGCACCGGGTGGTGCCCAACTTCGTGATCCAGGACGGCGACCCGCGCGGCGACGGGTTCGGCGGCCCCGGCGGCGCCATCCGGGACGAGATCAATCTGCTGCGGTACGAAGCGCCGATGCTGGGAATGGCGCTCTCCGGGCCCGACACCGGAAGCAGCCAGTGGTTCATCAACCTCAGCCCGCAGCCCCACCTCGACGGGACCTACACGGTCTTCGGCAAGGTGGTGGGCGGGCTCGCGGTCCTGGTCCGGATCACCCAGGGTGAGCTGATCCGGACGATTCGCATGAACTGACGGCGGCGGCGGTCGTGCGCGCAGCCGCTCGCTGAGGAAGGCCTGCATGACTGGCAGCGCTGCGCGCTGGTTCTCCCGTCTCGGTCCGCTGGTCGGGGTGTTGGCTGCCCTGGCGACAGGCCCGGGCTCGGCGGAGGCGCAGTACTTCAACTTCGGCCAGAACAAGATCCAGTATCGGCGGCTCGACTGGCACGTTCTCCGCGGCGAGCACGTCGACCTGTACTACTACCCGGCCGAGGGTGAGCTCGCGCCCGCGGCCCTGGCCTACGCCGAGGCCAGCTACGATACCCTGGCCATCCAGTTCGGCCACGAGGTCGGCAGCCGTATCCCCCTCATCGTTTACGCCAGCCACACCGACTTCGAGCAGACCAACGTTCTGCCCTTCACCCCGCCCGAAGGGCTGCTCGGCGTCACCGACTTCCTGAAGCGCCGGGTCTCCCTGCCGTTCCGCGGCAACTTCGCCGAGTTCCGCCACACCATCCGCCACGAGATGGTGCACGTCTTCCAGCTCGACCTGCTGACCCGGAACTATCTGGACGCGCCCCGCCATTCGCGCTTCAACTTCCCGCTCTGGTGGTCCGAGGGTCTGGCCGAGCTGTGGTCCGGCGGCCAGGACGCGCGTGACGAGATGGTGCTCCGCGATCTGACCATGACCGGCCGGCTGCCGCCGCTGCAGACCCTGAGCTACGTCAGCAGCCCGATCGTGTATCCGATCGGAGGGCAGATCCACCGCTGGCTCGCCGACACCTACGGCGACTGGCGAATTCCGCTGATATACAAGGAGCAGAACCGCTTCGAGACCTTCGAGGCCGCCATCAAAGGTGTGTACGGCCGGTCGCTCGAGCAGCTGGACCAGGAGTTCCAGCTCGCCATGCGGCGGCGCTACTACCCCTCGGTGGACAGCCTCGCGCCCCTGTCCATCCTGGGGCGGGAGGTCGCCCGGTTGGCGGTCAAGCCGGCCTATGTGCCGGACAGCAACGGCGGCCAAGTGGCGTATCTCAGCCCCAACAACGGGTACGTCGCGATCTATCGGCGCTCGCTCGACGGGGACTTTACCCGCACCGTCCTCACCGGCGGCCGGAATCCGGAGTTCGAGGCGTTCCACGCGTTCGACTCCCGGATGGATGCCAGCCGACCCGGTCTCCTGCTGTTCACCGCGCGATTCGGCGACCGCGACGCGCTGGTGATCTGGGACCTCGAGCATCACCGGGTGCGCGGCCGATACCGGTTTCCCGGGATCGTGTCGCTGCTCTCGCCCCAGTGGATGCCCGACGGGCGGAGCATCCTGCTGAGCGGCCTGAGCGACAGCGGGGTGTCGGACATCTACCGGGTCCTGCTGCCCGACGGGACGATCGAGCCGCTCACCAAGGATCGCTACCGCGACCTCGACCCGGCGCCGAGCGCGGACGGCCGACGCATCGTCTTCACCTCCGATCGGACGGCGGACGGGAAAGACGGCGCCACGAACCTCTTCCTGCTCGATCTCCGGACCTCGGCCGTCCGCCAGCTCACGGCGGGGATGTGGACCGACGAGTCGCCCGCCTGGGGCCCCGAGGGTCGGATCTACTTCACCTCGGACCGGGACGGCGTGCTGAACGTCTTCTCGGTGGACACGCTGGGGAACGGACGTCGGGAGACCTCGTCCTGGAGCGGCGCCTTCGACGCGGTGCCGCTGCCGGACACCTCCGGCCTCGTCGTGGGCGGGTTCCACGACCTGAGCTGGAACCTCTATCGCTACCCGGTGGACAGCGCAGCCCGAAACGAGGAGTTCGCCCTCGGCGAGACCAGGCCGGCGGGGCAGTGGGGCTGGGTGACGCCGGGTGACACCGCCGGCAGTCTCCTGGTCCGGCGCGAGCCCTACAAGAGCAAGATGACGATGGATTTCGTGGCGGGGAGCGCGGTGGTGGTCCCGGGCTACGGTGCCTCGCAGGGGTTCGTGTTCGTGATGAGCGACCTGCTCGAGGACAATCAGCTGTACGCCTCCATCGGGTCGTTCCAGGGCCGCCAGCTCGGCAGCATCGTCGCCAACATCAGCGCCAACGCCGTGTACGTGAATCAGGCCCGCCGGCTCAACTGGGGTGTGGGGGCGTTCCGCACCACCGGGCGCAACTTCGAGGGCGACCGGACCGTCGCCTACCAGGAGACGGCGGCCGGAGGGCTCGGGCTCATCCGCTACCCGATCAGCCGCTTCAGCCGGGTGGACGGCGTCTTCACCTTCGAGCACTCCGACCGGACCGACTTCACCTTGCCCGTGGACGAGCCTCGTCGGGTCGGGTGGATCGCGTCGCACTTCCTGAGCTACGTACACGATGCGTCGCTCTACGTGGCCAGCGGCCCCATCGACGGTGGGCGCTACAGCATCACCACCGGCCTCTCCACCGACTTCACCAATAGCCGGTTCGACAGCTACCTGGTCACCGGCGACTGGCGGAAGTACTTCCGCCTGGGGCAGCGGAGCACCTGGGCCCTCCGGGCCTACGGCTTTTACAGCGGCGGCGATCGGCCCCGCCGGACCAATCTCGGGGGCAGCCTGGCGCTGCGCGGGTACCCGGTGTTCGGCTACATCGTCGGCACCCAGGCCTACATGCTGAACCACGAGCTTCGCTTTCCTGTCCTCACCCACCTCACCCTGGGCACACCCTTCGGCGACATGCAGTTCCCCGAGATACAGGCGGCCTTCTACACCGACATAGGAAAGGCCACCTACTACCACTCGAGCCGGGACTACATCGGGAGCTACGGCATTAGCTTCCGCATGGCATTCGGACCCCTGGCGGTCCTTCGGTTGGATGTGGGACGTCGCTTCAGCGGCGATAACTTCCGGGGATACGCGCTGGACCGGAACCAGCGGAAGCCCAGCTACGTCACCTTCTGGATCGGGCCTAACTTCTAGTGGCGCAACGCCTTTTCTTTGACCGGCCGGTCCAGGCCGGATATCTTGTGCTGGTGCTTGCCGGCTGCCACAGCGCGCCCGGCGCGGTGGTGCCCGCCGACGCCCAGCCGCTCAGCTCGGCGGAAGTGGCCCAGTGGGTGGCGGCGACGGCGCCGAAGGATCATCGCATTCACAAGTTCAAATGGCTCTTCCGGGACGAGAAGTCGAGCGCGGGTGGGCGGGGCAGCGCGCGGATCGCTCCGCCGGACTCCATGCGGTTCGACGTGGCGGGACCGTTCGGGTCGGGCGCGTCGTCGGCCGCGGTGGTTGGTGAGACACCGCTGTGGATGGAGCCGCCCGACGCCATCAAGAAGATGGTGCCCAACTACCCGCTCATGTGGGGCATGTTCGGTGTGGCGCGGATGCCGGCCGCGGGCGCCGAGGTGCGGGGACTCCACGACGAGCGCATGACGGCCTGGGAATACGCGGAGGGGACCGATACGATCGCCTACGTCCGGACCCCGGGTCGGCCCGAGCGGATGGTCACGACCGTGCGCCGCGCGGGCGAGCTGCTTGGGCGGGCCGAGACTACCCTCGACAGCCTGGGAGCGCCGGTCACCGCCCGGCTCACGGTGCCGAGCGTGCCGGCAAGGCTCGACCTCACTTTCCTGTCCAACACGCGGGCGGACTTTGCGCCGGATATCTGGGCTCCTCGCAAGCCTTAGTCTGCTCGCCGTCGGCGGCTGCCTCTACGGTTTCGCCGGTGGTGGCCTCCCGCCGTCGATCAAGACGGTGGCGGTCCTTCCCTTCGAGAATCAGACCGCGGAGCCGACCCTGACGGCGGAGGTCAACAGCCGGGTTCGCGAAGCGGTGCAGGGCCGGCTCGGTTTGCGGCAGGCGAGCGAGAACCAGGCCGACGCCGTGGTCCGGGGCACGATCACCCGTTACGAGCCCGACCTGCCGGTCGCTTATCAGGGCCAGGAAGGGAACACCCCGACGGTCACCCGGCGGCTGGTGCAGATCACCGTCTCGGTGGAGATTCTGGACCAGCACGCCGGCAAGCCGCTCTGGCAGCGCAGCGGCCTGCAGCTGGAGGGCGATTATCCGCCGGGCCGGGAGGTCGAAGGCCGCACCAAGGCACTGGACAAGCTGATCACCAACATCGTCGAGGGGGCCCAATCGCAATGGTGAGCGGTCGTCGGGGCGCCGGCAACCTTGGGTGTCTCCTGTCGCTGCTGCTCTTCGTGGCGGCGTTGTACTACGGGGTGCACGTCGGCGAAGTCTACCTTCGCTATTACCGCCTGCTCGACGCGATGCGTTTCCAGGCCAGCATCGCGCCCTCGGTCACCGACGAGGTGATCAAGCGTCGGCTCATGGCCACCGCCGATTCGCTCCTGGGGCACACCCCGACCTTCCAGGTCGTGCGGGGCGGGAACCCGGCCCGGATCACGATCCAGGCCGAGTACCGGGATAGTGTCGACCTCCCCCTCTTCAAGCGCGCCTTCCCCCTGCACCCTCGCGCCGAGGCGCCGCTCTAGATTCCGGTCGCGCACGTCTTTGCCGTTCTCGCGGCCATTCTGATCGCGGCCAAACTCCTGGGAGAGCTGGCGGAGCGGATCGGACAGCCGGCCGTCCTGGGCGAGCTGGTGGCCGGGGTGCTGCTGGGGTCCAGCGCCCTGGGGGTGGTGCCCGCCGGCGGGTCCGAGGCCGAGCTGATGCACGTCCTGGCGGAGCTCGGCGTCCTGCTGTTGCTGTTCGAGATCGGCCTGGAGACCGACCTCCGCGAGATGTTCCGGGTCGGGGCTGCCTCGCTCTCGGTCGCGACGGTCGGCGTCGTGCTACCGTTTCTGCTGGGCTACCTGTATTGGCGCTACGCGCCCCACGCCATGAGCGGGGGGGACGTGGAAACGGCGGCCATCTTCCTGGGCGCCACGCTCACCGCGACGTCGGTGGGCATCACCGCGCGGGTGCTGGCCGATCTGGGCCGGATGAGCACCCCGGCCGCCCGCATCATCATCGGCGCGGCGATCATCGACGACGTGCTGGGCCTGGTGATCCTGAGCGTGGTGAGCGGCGTGGCGTCGGGCAAGACCGTGAGTCCGGTCGGGGTGGTAGGGACCTTCGCGGTCGCGGCGGGATTCCTGGTGGTGGCCGTGCTGGTCGGCCGCTTCGCCGTTCCGCGGCTGTTCGACCTCGTGGTCCGGATGCGGGTGCGCTTCGTGCTCCTGGTCTTCGCGGTGGCCTTCGCCCTCGGCCTCGCCGCCCTGGCGGACCTGGCCGGCTCGGCGCTCATCATCGGCAGCTTCGCGGCCGGGCTCATTCTGTCGGGCACCAACCAGTTCGACACCATCGAGCACGAGGTGCGACCGGTGGCTTCGATCTTCACCCCGATCTTCTTCGTCAGCGTCGGCTCCTCGGTGGACCTCTCGCTCCTGAATCCGGCGAGCGCCGAGGCGCGAGCCACGCTGGGCGTCGCGGCAGTGGTCACCGTGCTCGCGATCGTCGGCAAGCTCGCCGCCGGATGGGCCGCGCCCTGGGAGCGGTTCCGTCCGCTGGTCGTCGGGGTCGGGATGGTGCCCCGGGGAGAGGTGGGGCTCATCTTCGCGGACATCGGCCGCCGCGCCGGGCTCCTGTCGGAGGAGATGTTCGGGGCCGTGCTGCTGATGGTGATGGCGACGACGTTCGTGACCCCGCCCGCGCTCAAGGCGCTCTTCGCGCGGGAGCCGGCGTGACCGGCTCCGCGGCCAAGGTGCGCGATCGGGCCAGGGCGGTCGCCTGGCGGGCCTCCGCGCCGGGGCCGGTGGTCTTCACCAACGGTGTGTTCGATCTGCTCCACCCCGGGCACGTCGAGCTGCTGGAGGCGGCCCGGCGGGAAGGCGCGGCCCTGGTGGTCGGGGTGAACTCCGATGCGTCGGCCCGCCGCCTGGCCAAGGGCTCCGGCCGGCCGGTCGCGGGGCAGGACGCGCGGGCCCGGGTCGTCGCCGGACTCGCGGCGGTGGACTGCGTCATCCTCTTCGAGGAGGAGACGCCGCTGGAGCTGATCCGCGCGCTCGCGCCCGATGTCCTGGTCAAAGGCGCCGACTACGCCCGGGACCGGATCGTCGGCGCCGACTGGATCGAGGAGCGTGGCGGACGGGTGGTCCGCGTGCCGCTCCTCACGGGATTTTCGACCTCAGCCCTCGTGGAGCGTCTCCGTGCCTCGACCTGATGGCCGCACCAACCAGCAGCTCCGGCCGCTGGTGCTGGAGCGCAGCGCCAACCCCTACGCCGAAGGCTCCTGCCTCATCCGCATGGGCGGCACCCTGGTGCACTGCACCGCCAGCGTCGAGGCCGGTGTCCCCGGCTTCAAGAAGGGCAGCGGCGAGGGCTGGGTCACCGCCGAATACGCCATGCTCCCCCGGGCCACGGTGGAGCGCACCTCTCGAGAGCGCAACGGCCCGGGTGGCCGAACCCAGGAGATCCAGCGCCTCATCGGCCGCTCGCTGCGCGCCGCCATGGCCACGATGGCCTTCGGCGAGCACACCATCCGCATCGACTGCGACGTGCTCCAGGCGGACGGCGGCACCCGGACGGCCAGCATCACCGGCGGGTGCGTCGCGCTGGCCGATGCCTGCGCCTGGCTGGCCAACCGCACCGGTGTTCCGTCGCCCTTCGGCCAGCTGGTGGCCGCGGTCTCGGTCGGGGTGGTCGAGGGCGAGGAGCGGCTCGACCTGGCCTATCTCGAGGATCGCGACGCGCACGTCGATGCCAACGTGGTGATGCTCGACCCGGCCCGCTTCGTGGAAGTGCAGGGTACCGGCGAGCACGACTCGTTCACCCGCGGCCAGCTCGACATCCTGCTCGATCTGGCCGAGAGCGGTATCGCCCAGCTCTTCGCCGCGCAGCGCCAGGTGCTCGGTTGGTGACGCTGCTGGTCGCCACCCGGAGCGCGGGCAAGCAGCGGGAGTTCGCCCGCATTCTCGAGCCGCTCGGCGTGACGCTGGCCTTTCCGGACGATGTCGGCCTCGCGCCCCGGAGCGAGGAGGACGCCCTGGAGCTGGGCGACACCTTCGAGGCCAACGCGCGCCACAAGGCCGAATGGTTCGCGCGCCGGAGCGGCCTCCCGACCGTCGCCGACGACTCCGGGCTTGAGGTGTTCGCCCTGGGGGGCGCGCCGGGCGTGCGCTCGCGTCGCTGGGCCGGAGCCTCCGGCACCTCGGACCAGGTGGATGCGGCCAACAACGCCGAGCTGGTGCGGCGCCTCGCGGGGGCGCCCGCCGGAGCGGCGCCGGGCGCGCTACCGGTGCGTCCTGGTCTTCCTCCGCGAGCCGGGGGCCGTGCCCGAGAGCTTCGAGGGTAGCTGCGCCGGACGGATCCTCGAGCAGCCGGCCGGCACCGGTGGGTTCGGCTACGATCCGTACTTCTTCAGCGACGAGCTGCAGAAGAGCTTCGGCGAGGCGACGCCGGAGGAGAAGGACGGAGTCAGCCACCGGGGGCGGGCCGTGCGGGGCCTGGCCGCGGCGCTCGAGCGACGGCCAGTCTCGGCGTGAGCGAGCGGACGGCGGACCGCCTCGCGCTCGCGGCCTGTCTCACCGCGCTGCTGCTCGCGCTCGCCCTGGGCGTGATGCACCGGATCGGCAGCTTCAACCTCGAGACCGACTTCTACAACTGGTATGCACCCCAGGCGGTCGGGCTTCTGCACGGCGAGCCCTACACCTTCCGCCACAATCCGCCCGGCTACATCCTGATCCTCACCGGGGCCACCTGGTTGCTCGGCGATCCCTTCACCGCGGGCAAGCTGCTCACGGCCTTCGCTGCCGCCGGCCTCGGGTGGGTCTGCTATCGGCTGGTGCGCGCGCTCTTCGACCCCCTGGTCGCGCTCGGCGCGACGGTGCTGCTGCTCTTCTCCCTGGTGCAGTACTCGTTTCGCGCCGGTCCCGACTTGATTGGGGCGCTGGCCACGGTGGTGCCGATCTGGCTGGTCCTTCGTCGAGAGCCCATCTCGGTACGCGATGCCGTGGTGGCGGGAGCCGTGGCCGGCTGCGCCTACCTGCTCCGCGCAAACACCATCTTCCTGCTTCCCGGTCTGGGGCTCGCCCTGCTCGTCCTGCCGGCCGGCCTCGCACTCCGCCAGCGCCTCAGGCTTCCCGCCCTCCTGGTGGTCGGCTTTCTGGTGATCACGGTCCCCTGGTTCGCCTGGAACGCGGCCCGATACGGCAGCCCCTTCGCCGGTACGCCGCAGCTGCAGGTCGCACTGCACTTCTACGCTCCCAACGGCGACATGTACGGGGAGCAGATGAGCCTGTATGAAGGAAAGTTCCACTCGCTGCTCGACGTGCTGACGTATCGGCCGACACGAGTCATCCGTCTCTATCTTTGCGCTGTCGTTCGTGATCGCGACCATCGCCCAGATGGTGTTCGGCGAGCTGGCACCGAAGAACCTGGCGATCGCCAAGCCCGAGCCGGTCGCCCGCGCGCTGGCCTCTTCGACGCTCCTGTACATGCGGTTCGCGTCGCCGCTCATCCGTCTGTTCGACGGTGCGGCCAACCGCCTGCTGCGCCTCGTCGGCGTCGAGCCGGTGGAGGAACTCCACAACTACGTGAACGCGCAGGAACTCGACCTGATCGTCGACTCGTCGGCCGAGAGCGGCCACCTGACACCGGTCCAGGCCGCCCTGCTCGAGCGGGCCATCAACTTCAGTGAGCTCGAGGCGTCCGACGCGATGGTGCCGTGGAACCGCGTCACCATCGGCATCGACGAGACCGCGGAGGATCTGCGGACGCTGATGGATTCGAACCACTCCCGGTTCCCCGTCGTCGATGGCGACGGCAAGCCGGAGGGTGTCGTGCACGCCAAGGACCTGCTCAGCGTGGCGCACGGAACCTACGCCGATGTGCGGGTCGGCGACCTCATGCACGAGGTGCTCGCGGTGCCCGAGGCGGCCGGCCTGTCGATCGTGCTGGCGGAGTTGCGGGCACGCTCCACCGAGATGGCCATCGTCATCGACGAATACGGCGCTCCGGCCGGCGTGGTGACGCTCGAGGACATCGTCGAGGAACTGGTCGGTGCGATCGAGGACGAGTACGACCCGACGCACCCCGGTGACTACGTGCAGGTCGCGCCCGGGATCTGGCTGATCGACGAGGTTCGCGCACCGACGAGATCGAACGCGTCACCGGCTTCGACCTGCCGGAAGGGGAGTACGACACGGTGGCCGGGCTCGTGCTCGACCGGCTCGAGCGCATTCCCGAGGTGGGCGACCACGTGGTCGTGGAAGGTGTGCGGATCGAGGTGCTCGCCGTCGAGGACTTCACGATCCAGCAACTGAAGCTCTGCCTGATCGACTACGAAGAACGCGGCCACGATGCCATCGCCGACGGGAAGCACCAGGACAAGCAGCACAAGAACGGCAAGAAGGCGGCCGCCGCCGCCAAGGACCCGGACACGAACGCGGAACCGAACGCGGGGGACGATTCATGATCGTCGCCGAGTCGTCCGGCATCGTGTTCAACGTCCCGGCGCTACTGCTGGCGGTGGTGCTCCTCGCATTGAACGGCTTCTTCGTGGCGGCCGAGTTCGCCATGCTCGCGTCGCGCCGATCACGGATCGAGCAGCTCGCGGCCGACGGCGACCGCCGTGCCGCACACGCGCTCGCCGGCCTGCGCGAGCTCACCCTGATGCTGGCTGGTGCGCAGCTCGGGATCACCATGTGCTCCCTCGGCCTCGGTGCCGTCGCCGAACCGGCGATCGCCGGGATCATCGAAGGCATCCTCGGCGAGGCGTTCTCGCTGTCGTCGACCGCGCAACATGTCATCGGGTTCACACTCGGTCTGTCGATCGTCGTGTTCCTGCACATGGTCGTCGGCGAGATGGCCCCGAAGTCGTGGGCGATCGCCCATCCGGAGCAGTCGTCGCTGCGCGTCGCCCGTGCCTTCCGCTTGTTCGTCTCGATCTTCCGCCCCATCCTGCGGCTGCTCAACTGGATGGCGAACGTCACGGTCCGGTTGTTCGGCGTCGAACCGCAGGACGATCGAGCGATGGCGCACTCGCCCGCGGACCTGCTCCTGCTGCTCGAGGAGTCGGCCGGCCACGGATCGATCGCCGCGAACGAACACGACCTGCTGACCAGATCGCTCGAACTGTCCGGCCTCACCTCGTCCGACGCCATGACCCCTCGACGCGACATCGTGGCGGTGCCGGCCGGGGCCACCGTCGAGGTGGCGGCCGCCGAGGCACAACGCACCGGGCGGAGCCGGATCGTGGTCCACGAGGGCGACCTCGACCACGTCAGGGGGTTCGTGCACGTCAAGGACCTGTTGCGCCTGCCCGACGGATCGTGGACCACGACCGAGGTCGGCTCCGTCGCCCGGTCGATCATGGTGACGCCCGAGCATCACCGGCTCGAAGATCTCCTGCTCGAGATGCGCACGGATCGCCAGCACATCGCGCTGGTCGTCGACGAACACGGCACCGTCGTCGGCGTGGTCACGTTGGAGGACGTGATCGAGGAACTGATCGGCGAGTTCGACGACGAGTCCGACCGCCGGTTGGGTGAGGTCGAACAGCTCGAGGACGGCACGTTCGTCGTCCCGGGCACCCTGCGCGCGCCGACCAGTTCGAGGAGCGAATGGGCGTGGCGCTGCCCGAGGGCGACTGGCACACGCTCGCCGGGTACGTGATCGCCGCGTTCGACGAGATCCCCGGTGTCGGCGACCGGGTGCGGACCGACGTCGGCGAGTTCGAGGTGCTGGCGATGGACGGCTTCGCCATCGACCGGGTCCACGTCGGGTGACCGCCCGTGACGTGCCGTCCTGATCGGACCGACGTCACACGGGTACGGTGGAATCGTGGCGTACCCGCGGCGACTGTTGAACGATCACGAGACGGTGGTCGTCGACCTGCATCCGCACTGGTGGAGCCTGGCCGCACCGGTCGTGGCGCTCGTCGCGGCCATGAGCCTGGGCGTCGCCGCCCTCGTGTACACCGATGCCCAGACGATGCCGCGCACCGCCGCCGGGTACGCCTGTCTCGGCCTGATCGCCGCCGCCGCGTGCGGTTGATCGCCCGCTCGCTCCGTTGGGTCACCACGGGGTTCGCCATCACGACGCAGCGGGTGATCCTGCGCACGGGCGTGTTGGCCAAGCACGGCATCGAGATCCCGCTCGACCGGGTGAACACGGTGATGTCCGATCAGGGTCCGCTCGAGCGGTTGGTCGGCGCGGGCGATCTCGTCATCGAATCGGGCGGGGATCTCGGGCTCCAGCGCTTCGAGGACGTCCGTGATCCCGATCGGGTCAAACGGCTCCTCCATGGCCTCGTCCAGGATCGCCACGAGGTCGTCAAGGCCGCCGACCGGCCGCGCGTCGACGTCGCGGCACAGTTGGAGAAGTTCGAAGGGATGCTCGCACGCGGCACGTTGACCCGCGATGAGTTCGACGCGGAGAAGCAGCGTCTGCTCGACTCGCTGTGAGTGCGGTGGCGGGGCGATCGCGGTCACGGGGCACGCAGGGCCCGCGGGTGGTCAGCCTGGTCCCATCGAGCACGGAGACATTGCTGGCGCTCGGTGCGCAGGTCGTGGCGTGCACCCGCTTCTGTGAGCAGCCCGGCTTGCCGCACGTCGGAGGGACCAAGAACCCCGACATCGGGGCGATCATCGACCTCGCACCGGATCTGGTGGTCCTGGACCGGGAGGAGAACCGGCTCGACGACGTGGAACGCCTCACGGAGGCCGGCCTCGACCTCTTCGTGTCCGATGTGCGTTCGGTGTCCGACGCGGCGCAGGTGGTGGCCGACCTCGCCGAGCGGGTCGGCCGGCCCGCTCTCGCGTTCCACGTCGGTCCGCCGAGCCAGTCGTCGACGTCTTCGGTGTTCGTGCCGATCTGGCGGAGGCCGTGGATGTCGATCAACTCGGCGACGTACGGAGCGTCGCTGCTGGCCCATCTCGGAGTGGGGCTGACGACCGACGACTCCGACGCGCAACGTATCCGGTGGTGGAACTCGCCGACATCCGCGCCCGGCGTCCGTCGGCGGTGCTTGTGCCGAGCGAGCCGTACGTGTTCGAGGATCGCCACCTCACCGAACTCGACCGTGAGTTGGGGAGCGGCGGCGATCGACCGTTGCCCGTCGTGCGGATCGACGGGCAGGATCTGTTCTGGTGGGGCAGTCGAACGCCGGGCGCCGTCGAGCGCCTCGGCGCCGTGCTCGCCCGCGTCGGCCTGGAGCTGCCGTCGGCGATCGCTGATCGCTGATCGCTGCGAGTTCAGCCGCGTCGGGGCGCTCTGCAACACTCGGCGTCATGGCACGCACCACGCTTCCGAGCGGGATCGAGATCGAATACGACACGTTCGGCGATCCGTCGGACCCCGCCCTGCTTCTCGTCATGGGCTACACGGCCGAGATGATCAACTGGCCAGAGGCGTTCGCCGAGGCCCTCGCCGACGAGGGCCTCTTCGTCATCCGCTTCGACAATCGCGACGTGGGCTGTCGGGAAAGTCGACGGTCAGGCCGCCCGGATCGAGGTGCTCACCGCCGCCGTCAGCGGCACGGATCCGTCGGCGGTGCCCTACACCCTGTCGGACATGGCCGTGGACGCCGTCGGCCTGCTCGACCATCTCGGCATCGACGCGGCGCACATCGTCGGCACGTCGATGGGCGGGATGATCGTGCAGACGATCGCGATCGAGCATCCGACGCGCGTGCGCCAGGCTCACGTCGATCATGTCCACGACCGGCGACCGCCGATTGGGCACTCGACTCCGGAGGCACGCCGCGGTGCTGTCCCGCCGCCGACCGAGCCGCGACGCGCTACATCGAGGCTAGCTGAGCGATCGAAGATCTGGCGGTCCCGAGTACTTCGACGCGGACGGGTGGGCACGCGGCGCCGCCGCGTTGATCGTCGTTCTTCCGGAGGGCACGGGACGGCAGCTGTCGGCGATCTCGCTTCGGGCTCGAGCGACTCGGCGCAGCTCGCCGAGCTCGACGTGCCGACGCTCGCATCCACGGCGTGATCGACCCGCTCGTGATCGATCACCGGGGGCGGAGAGGCGACGGCCGAGGTCGATCCCGGGAGCGCGATCCGCTGTTGGTGTCACGACATGGGCCACGACTTACCACCCGGCTGTGGCCGCAATACGTCGATGCGATCGCCGGGAACGCACGCGAGTTCACAGCGCGCCAGGTAGCGGGGCGGGCGAGTCGCGCTGACCGGGCCACTGCGGGCGTTAAGTCGGGTCATCGAGGTCGCCGGGATCGGACCCGGTCCGTTCGCCGCGTGCTGCTCGCTGACATGGGCGCCGAGGTCGTCAGGGTCGACCGCGCCGACGCGTCCGGGGCCCAGCGTCCGGATACCCCGCCGGCCGACGTGCTGATGCGTGGTCGGCGTACGTGGCGTCGACTTCAAGTATCCCTCCGGCGTCGCCAGCACTGCTGCACCTGGTCGGTTAGGCCGACCGTGGTTGAAGGCTGTTCCGACCCGGGTGTGCCGAACGTCTCGGCGTCGGCCCGGCCGAGTGTCACGACCGCAATCCAAAGTTCGTCTTCGGCCGCATGACGGGCTGGGGCAGGACGGTCCGTACGCCCAGGCCGCCGGCCACGACATCAACTACATCTCGCTCGTGGGCGCGGTCGCGCCGACTTCGGCCGCGGGCGAACCGACCGGTGCCACCGCTCAACCTGGTCGGCGACTTCGGCGGCGGCGCAGAGCATGTTCCTCGCCTTCGCGTGGTGTGCGCGTCTGTTCGAGGCGCAACGCGTGGGCAAGGGCCAGGTCGTCGACACCGCCATGGTCGACGGTTCGGCCTGCCTGATGACGATGTTCTGGGCGTTCAAGTCGATGGGGGTGTTCGACGAGAATGCCCGTGGCACCAACCTGCTGGACACCGGCGCCCACTTCTACGACGTGTACCGCTGCTCGGACGGCAAGTTCATCTCGCTCGGTTCGATCGAGCCGCAGTTCTACGCC
>CAVOPE010000013.1:0-286439 GCA_963697755.1 uncultured Gemmatimonadales bacterium
TGCCCGCGCACGTCGAGGCTGCTCAGCGAGGCCGTGATCGCCTCGTCTCCGCGAACAGCCCGAAATCGTCGACACAGCCCCTGCATCTTGTGCATCCGGCCGTGCCGCGCCTCCAGCCAGGAGGGCACGAAGCCCAGGGCGCGGCGCACGCCGCCAGCGGCGCGCCTCGCCGTCGGGCAGCAGCAGGCCGCGCGAGACCGGGTTGCTCGCCTGCAACTGCCCCAGGAGCTGCCCGGACGGCCTCCGGGTCCTGGCCCTGGCGCGTCGTGCAGCAGCATGTCCCGCCGGAAGTGGGGGTATCCGGCCAGGATCTCGTCGGAGCCCTCGCCGGTCAGGACGACCTTGTAGCCGGCGTCGCGCACGGCCCGGCTCAGCAGGTACTTCGCCACGCCGTGCGCGTTGAAGCAGAGCGTCTCGGCCTGCCAGGTCGCATCGGCGAAGTGGTCGGCGAGGTCGGACTGGCGGATCGGGATCGGGTGGAAGTCGGCCCCGGCCGTGCGCCGCCATCTCGCGGGCGATGGCCCCCTCGTCGTAGTCGGCCCGGTCGAAGGTCAGCGTGAAGGCCCGGATCGGGTCGCGCGTGGTGGCGCGCCGCCAGGCCCAGCACGGCGCAGGAGTCGATCCCGCCGCTGAGGTAGCAGCCGACCGGCACGTCGGCCCGCAGGCGCAGCCGTACCGCCTCGTCCAGCGCCTGCCGGAACTGCTCGGCGTACTCGGCGTCGGGGCGCATCGGGCCGGGCGCCGTCGGCCGCGCGGGTAGTCGAAGTCCCAGTAGCGGTCAGCCGGACCTGCCCGCCGGCGGCGAGCAGGTAGTGGCCGGGCGGCACCTGGGAGATGCCGTCGAAGAGGGTGCGGTCCTGGCGGGGCGTAGCCAGGGAGTGGTGGCCTGGAAGAACGCGTCGCGGTCCCAGCGGGCGGGCACGCCGGCGGCGAACAGCGCCTTGATCTCGGAGGCCAGGTACAGCGCGCCGCCGTGCTGGGCGTAGAAGAGCGGCTTGATGCCGAAGCGGTCGCGGGCGGCGAAGAGCGTGTCGTTGCGGCCGTCCCAGAGGGCGAAGGCGAACTCGCCGCGCAGCTGCTGCAGGCAGGCGGTGCCGAGGTCCTCGTAGAGGTGCAGGGCGATCTCGCTGTCGGAGCGGGTGCGGAGGCGGTGGCCCCGGCGCTCGAGGTCGCGCTGGACCCGCTCGAAGTCGTAGAACTCGCCGTTGACGACGATCCGCAGGCGCTCGTCCTCGCTGGCGATCGGCTGATCGCCGGTGGCCAGGTCGATGATGCTGAGCCGGGCATGGCCCAGCCCGACCCGCCCGTCGGGGGAGATCCACGGCGCTGGCCGTCCGGCCCGCGGTGGTCGAGCCGCGCCGTCGCCCGCCCCAGGGCGTCGGCCGGACCCGGCCCCGCGGAGTACATCGCCACGATCCCACACATGGCCGATCAGTACCTCCTTGATGTCGGGCGCCCTGCAGTCGCCGGTCCACGGAACAAGCAGTACCCGCTTCGGCACGAGATCCGCAGTCGCAGCCGGATCCAGTCAGTTGGCACATCCCAGCGCTGTCGGACTGCGTGCAACTGAGCAAGTTCGCGTGTGCGCATAGTGTTGTCCAGCGACGGCTTGGTGACGCCGGACCGTAGGTCGCTCCCGGCGTCCGCCCCGCGATCCGTCCGCCTGCTGGGGGCGCAGACCGATCGTGGGCATGCTCTCCCGGTCCGCCGTCGCCCTGCAACCACACCTCCTGCTGTCTCGGCGCTGAGCCGGCGTCGCCGCCGTACCGGCTGTCTGACCGTACCTCCGAGTCCGACCAGCCCCTCGCGCGACCGCCCGACCCGCTCTGAGCCCCGCCACGCTGCAACAGCCGCCGTCGGCGATCCACGAACCCGGACGGTGTCGGCGTCGGGACTCTGTCCTCGCGGGTTCACCTTCGAGTCCCGATGGGTGGATGTTTGCGCCTGGGGCAGGAGAACAGCAGCCCCCGCACCACCACGGCTACCCAGTGCGACCAGTCGTTCCACCCGTCTGGTCCCTACACCGCCGAGCCAGAGCGGCCGTATCTGGAAGTGGCGCGGCGGGGCCATCGGTCAACCTTCGCACCACTCCCGTCCGGGCTGAACGCCCTCGGCGACGGTGCAGGAGGTGGCGGATACCGCCTTCATGGGCGCCCAGCTTGTCCGCGCTATCCTCGGGCAGCAGCTGCTCCCACGGCTGGGTCCACGACCCGCCGCATCGGCGCAAGTCTCGTCCTCCGCGGCTCGTCGTGGCCAACCTGGCGCGCGTACAGGCCGGCTCTTCGTGACGGCCCGCGTTTTGGAGCGACTCCGAGCCAGACGGCTGGATGATCCTCCATGCTCCCGGTCGACGGCAGGAGCTCTTGGCCGGCATGACCTGACCAGCGGGTGAGATTGATGCCGCATCGTTCCCGGCGCGGGGAAGGTCAGTTCGCGTTCACCGACTCCGCCGCCCAGGGCCACGCGGTGCCGACCGTGCTGGCGGACCAGCGCGGCGGTGTGTGTGTGAGCTTCCTCGGCGCGTCCGGGTAGACGCCGCGCACAGCCAGCGGGTGCTCAAGGTGGCGCGCGACGGAGAGGTCACCGTGATCGCGTCGCTTCCGCGTCCTCGGCCTCGACTTCGACCCCCAGGCCAGCCTGTACGCGCTCCCGACGACGAACAGTACAGGTTCCACGCCGGGCGCCGGCCGCGGTGCTCCGGCTCAACGAGGACGGCGACCTCGTCGTGACCACCTCTTCTCCCCGACCGGGATCCGGTTCGGACCCGATGGGACTTTTTTTATCTCGAAGAATTGGATCCACCACCGGCCGCCGGGCGAGATCCTGCGGGTCGGCGTGCCGGGCGTGACGCCGCCACGCTGGTCCAAGCACCACTGAAGACCCACGTTCGCTGTTGATTCACACTGAGCATGACACCGTCGAGAGCTCGCTTCTGACGCTCGGGATGCTCTGACGGAAGGCTGGTCGGGACGTGATCGGTGTGATTTTCTACCGATCCAGTTGTTCGGCCAGGCCTCGCGAGCGCGCTGTCCGCTCCAAGGCCGCGGCTAGGTGCTCCCTCGGCGCGCCGGCCGATATAGCCGCGCGCTCGCCGACATGGCCTGCGCGCGCAGCGACGCCTTCGCCCGCGCTGCGCGCGCTGACCGACGACGCGTTCGTTTGCGCAGCGACCGACCCAAGGCATGTTCCACCGCCGGGCTCGAACCCGCTGGTCCGATGATCCCTTCAAGGTTCCAGCAACCGTACCAGCTTCCGCCGGTGGCGCCAGCGGCCCATCGCTTGCCGGGCCGGAGGCTTCCGGACCGGCCTGGCCAACACGTCCGGCGGAACCCGGGTCGAGGAGGAGGACGGCTGGCTCATCGGCGTCATCCACGACGTGCTGTTCGATTTCCGGTTCGACGCGCCGGACGTGTCGACGGTGTGTCTATGTCGGAGGCATTCGTGGCGGAGCAGCGCACGGCTTCGCCATCATCCGCGGTGGTCACGATCTTGACCGTGGCGGGCGGCCTCATCGCCTTGCGGCGCCAGGAGTGGTAAGCCTCGAGGGAAATGGAGAAGCACTGTTCGCACAGCCCTAGCTCGTGCCCTCCAAGGCGGCGCGATCCCACCCCCGATCGGCTGCGGCCTCGTAAGTGGACTGCAGGAACTCCAGCAGCGCCTCATCGGGAGCGTTCGCGGTCCGCACATCATCATAGGCCAGCACGAACTCGCTCAACCCCGGGTGGTAGCGGGCGGCCGCGGGTAGCATCGGTGCCGTCTTGAAGCCTTCGGGCTCGGGATAGGCGTAGGCGTAGAACACCGCCTGAGGCAGGGCCGCCCCACCTGGCCAGAACCCGCAACTGCTCACCTCGTGAGAGTAGGCGTCCCGCGCCACCCAGTCGGGCATGTTCGGCACGCCACCCGGATGCGGCGGGGCGCGTCGGCCGGAGAAGCGCGTCACTGCCAGGTCGAAGCCTCCCCAGAAGAAGTGGACCGGACTGGACTTGCCAAGGAAAGGCGAGCGGAACGCCTTGAGCACCCGGTCGGCTTGCACGAGCACCCGCCAGAACCGCGTGGCCTGCTCGGCGACGTAGGTCGCGTGCTCCCGGTCCTGGTCGAACGGGATCGCGTCCGGGATCTCGCAGGGCATGGTGCGGATCTCGATGTCCAGTCCCAGAGCCCCGAGTCGCCCCAACACGTCCCGATAGAAGTCGGCGACCGGCTGCTCCACGAGTCGGACCGACTCGACGGCTCCCTCGCCGGTCAGGATCCGGAGCTCGTGATCGAGAAAGTCGAACACCATCTCGAAGGTGCGCGTGCCGTACGGAATCGGCGACGTCGTGAGTCCGCGCGACGTGACATAGAACGGGACGTGCCACGAGTGGTTGGTCCAGGGCGCCTGAGCCAGCCTGATCTTCCCGACGACCTGGGTCCACAGGTGCAGGGTGGCCAGGGTGTCCTTCCACTCCTCGTACGGCAACGGGGGCCAGCTCGTGGCCTTGGCGTGAGTTTCCAGGGTGGGCATGGTTGCGCCTCTCAGGGGCAGAAGCTGCGGAGCTGCTCGCGCGGGCCGATCAGGTCGGACAGACCGAAGCTGATCGAGAGCGTGCCGGTGCCGGACGAGCCCTTCGCCCGCAGGCGCGCGCGGGCGGTCGTGAGGGGACCGTGGCCCCGCAAGCGAGGAGCCTGCAATGGACCGAGCACCGCGCACCTCCGACCCGACTCAGCACTGCAGAATGGCAAGACAGAATATAGATGAATGGCGTCGGATCGTCGGGTCGCCGCCGCGGCGGCGTCTCCTCGACCTACGGGCACTCGTGTCAGCGAATCAGCTCCCCCAGCGCCCCGACTGCCCGGTCAATCTCCTCCGCCGTATTGTAGTAGTGCGGCGAGATCCGGATCGCGGATCGGACGCCCTTCTCGTCCATGTCGATCACCGCGTCGTCCCGTCCCGGCGAGCTGGTGTTGATCCCGCGGGCCCTGAGCGCGAGCTTGATCGCCGCGCCCGGCCGGCCGGCGGGGTCCACCGTGACGATGGCACAGCGTTCCGCACCCCGATCCAGCACCCGCACTCCGGGCAGCTCGCCGAGGCGGGCGCGGGCATACTCGGCGAGAGCCCGACTCCGGTCGCGCGCCGTCTCCAGCCCGACGCCGAGCGCGTAGCGGGCGGCGGCGCCGAGTCCGAGCACGAGCGCGAAGGCGATCTCCCACGACTCGAAGCGCCGCGCGTCCGGCGTCAGCTCGAATCGGTCGGGATCGGTCCAGGTCGCGCCGTGCATGTCCACCAGCAGCGGGTGGGCGCCGGCTCGATGGCCTGGTCGGAGACGTACAGGAAGCCGATCCCGCGCGGGCCGCGGAGGAACTTCCGCGCCGCACCCGCCAGGTAGTCGCAGCCGATCGCGGGCGCGTCGACCGGCATCTGGCCCACGGCCTGGCACGCGTCGACCAGGTAGGGCACCCCCGCCGCTCGGCAGACCTCGCCGACGGGCCCCACCGCTTGGACCAGCCCCGAGTTGGTCGGCACCCAGGTCAGCGCCACCAGGGTCGGCCGCTGGCGGCGGACCAGGTCGCGGACCGCGTCAGGGTCCACGCCGCCTTCGGGCAGGTCCGGCGCGCGGACGATCTCGACGCCGAGGCGGCGGGCGAGCGACAGGTACATGATCTGGTTCGAGGCGTAGTCGGCCCGGCTGGTCAGGATCGAGTCGCCCGCGGCGAAGTCGAAGACGCTGAGCGCCCCGGCGAACCCGGTCGTGGAGTTCTGGGTGAGCGCGATGTTCCGGCGGTGCGCGCCCAGCAGCCGGCCCAGGTCGTCCCCTGCCGCCGCGAGCTCCGCCGCCCGTGCCTCGGCGGCCTCGTAGCCGCCCAGCTCGGATTCGAGGTCGAGATGGACCGCCACCGCCTGCCGGACCGGGGTGGGGACGAGGGCCGCGCCCGCGTTGTTGAGGTGGGCCCGGCTCTCGCAACCCGGGGTGTCGGCGCGCCAGCGCGCTAGGTCGGGGTGATGGGCTGGTGCTGTCACGACTGTGGCGCCGCCCTGGCGGCCCTCGCGACCCAGGCTTCGAGCTCCGTCAGCCCCCTGTGCCACTGTTGATCGAATGCTGTCGCGGCACTGTCGCGTCCGCCGTCCTTGTAGGCCTGGAGGATCCGCGCGTGGGGCAGGGTGGAGAGGCTGAGTCGGCCGGCGTCGCGCATGTAGGCGGCCAGGTAGCGGCGGGTGACCAGGCGCAGCGACGCGATGAGGTCGAGCAGGCGCCGGTTGGGGCATTCCTCCAGCAGGATCCGGTGCCACTCGTCCTCCAGATCGAGGCACCGGGCTGCGTCCCCCCGGGTTTGCTCCAGCGTCCGGTCCAGGGCGCGGAGCCGGTCGATGCGATCGTCCGAGGGCTCCGGGGCGAGCTTGAGGGCGAGCGACTCGAGCCCACCGAGGATGGCGCCCGTCTCTCGGAACTCGACGGGATCGAGGGGGCGGACGCGGAAGCCGCGGCCGACGGTGTTCTCCAGGGCGCCGTCCCGGCTCAACCGGAGCAGGGCTTCGCGCACCGGCGTCCGGCTCACGCCGAGCTGGGCGGCGAGGTCGGTATCACGGACTCGGCTGCCGGCGGCGAGGTCGCCGCGGTGAATGCGTTGCAGCACTTGGCGATAGACTTCGTCGCTGAGCGGTGCTCTCGCGATCGTCCCCATGGGTCCGCCGAGGTTTGAGTTTAGCGTGCAGTATTTTGTATACAGTACTACAAACTGGTGATTCCGCAATAGACGCAACTGAGGCGTACTTGGCGATCGGCTCGATCCTGACGCTTGATCCTCGTCCATGGCCCCCGGCACCGCAGCCGGCGGCCTTCCGTCGACGGCATGCTGCTCGACGGCGTGGGCACGCCCGGAGAAGAGCACCGACCGGATGGAGGGTCGCCTCAAGGTGACCAGCCGGGTCTATCCCGCCGGCGAGGGCCGGCTCACCGCGGAGTTCGTGGAAGGGGTGCTGATCCGGTATACGATGACATCGAACTGATCCGGTCCGCCGGGAGCGGCACCGTCACGCTGCCGAAGCCGGCGCCCGCGCGATCGGCGTAGCGCAGATCGATGAGATGGACCAGGACCTGGCCCGTGGCGCTGGTGTCCGTCTGCACGGTGGGAAACCGGGCCCAGCCGAGGAAGCGACGTCCCAGCGGCTGCTCCCGCGCCGCCTCGATGATCGGGTCGCCGGGCGCGGGCCTGGGGAACCGGCGCAGCGACGCCGCCTGCACGTGCGGCGACTCCAGCCAGCGAAAGATCCCGACCCGGTAGCTCTCCCCTTGCACCGCGACCACCTGTCGCACGAACGGCGTGAGCGGCCGCGGCGCCACCATGAGCCGCTCGACCGGCCCGCCGAGCGCGGTGAGCTCGCGCCGCGCGATGCCGCGCGCGACGATCCCCGATACCGCCATCCCGATCACGTAGCAGGCGCTCGCCGCCAGCGCGATCCGCGCCGGGCGGGTCGCGCCCGGATCGTGGCCGCGCGGAGCGCGCGGCCGCCGGCTCGCCACGACGCCGACGCCGAGCACCAGCCAGAGCCACGGATCCACGATGAACAGCGTGTCGCCGTAATACCACTGGCCCCGGAAAGGCATGAGCCACCGGACGCCGTAGGTGTTGAGCATGTCGAGGATGGGATGGCTGAGGACCGAGAGCGCCGCGAGCAGCAGCACCTGGCCGGGCTTCACCCCCGACGGCAGCACCGCGCGGGCCGCGCGCCGCACCAGTCGATCGAGCAGCAGCACGGCCGCGGTGAGGACGAACGGGAGGACGACGAGCGCGAGAACCCCGTGGGTCCAGCCTCGGCGGAACGACAGATCGGCGGCGGGACCGTCGAGGTAGGCGAGGACGTCGACGTCGGGCAGGTTGGCGCCGATGAGCAGCGTGGCGGTCCCGAGCGCGGTGCGTCCGCCCGAGACCGCTCCGCGCCATCGCGGCGCCGGCCAGCGTATGGCAGACTGGATCTATGCCAGCCTCGCGTCCAGCTCGAACGGGACGTTGCCCTTGAGCGCCTGCGAGACCGGGCAGCCGTCCTTCGCCTTCTCCGCGGCCGCGCGGAACCCCGCCTCGTCGAGGCCGGGCACCTCGCCGCGCACCTCGAGCCGCATCTTCGTGATTTTGAAGCCGTCCCCCACCTTGTCGATCGTGCACGACGCCTTGGTGCTGATGCGGGTGGCGGGCGTCTTCGCGGCCTCGAGGCCGGCCGAGAGCGCCATGCTGAGGCACGACGCGTGGGCCGCGGCGATCAGCTCTTCGGGGTTGGTGCCTTTGGCGCTCTCGAACCGGGTGGCGAACGAGTAGTCGCCGCTCACGACCGCGGAGCCGGTCTCGAAGTGGCCGCGGCCGTCGCGGAGGCCGCCTTCCCAGACGGCGCTGGAGGTACTGGTGCGCACGGAACTCTCCTGTGGTAGGTCCCCTAGCGCGCCAGCCGGTAGTTGAAGCCGAGCGCCAGGCGGAATGGGCTGGTCTCGTTGACGAAGGTCCAGCGGAACTCGATGAACGGGGTGGTGCGTCCCTGGGCGGCGGCGGCGTTCAGGCCGAAAAACAGGTTGTAGCCGGTCTCGCTGTCGCCCCCGCCGAGATGGGCGTAGGCGATGCCGCCGCCGCCGTACAGCGCGCCGCTGCGGAAGGCGGCGTCGCCGTTGAGCTGCCAGCCGGTCTCGTCGTCCTTGGGGAAGAAGAGGTCGCCGCTGGGGCGGAGCTCGATGTTGCGAGTGAACGGCAGGCTCACCTGTCCGCCGAGGCTCCAGGCGTGATTCTCGAAGTCGCGGCCGACGCGGAGGCCGGCGGACATACCCTGAAGGATTGACTGGCCGCCGCGGCGGTTTTGCGCATGGGCTATGGCCGGCGTGAGCGACAGCAGCAACAATCCTACGAGTGCGACCGCGCGCCGCACGGGCATCAGGGCTCCGAGGGTGAGAATGGCCTGAAGACTACTCGGGGCCGGCGGACATTAGCTAGCGGGCGGATTTGGATTCACCACAGAGGCATGGATGTGTCTCTGTGGTGACAGGGGGATGGGGCGCGGTGGTCCAAATCTAGGACGTCGGCACCGCGTTCCCGTCCGCGTCCACGAGATGAATCTCGCCGAGGCCGAGCTCGCGCACCGCGGGCTCGATCTTGGCGCGGTCGCCCACGATCACCCAGATGAGCTGGTCCGGCCGGACGGCGCGCGCGGCGGCGTCGGTCACGCTCGCGGCGGTCTGTGCCCGGACCCGGTCCGCGTAGGTGTCGAAGTAGCGGTCGTCGAGGCCGAAGGCGACGATCTCGCCGATCGTCCCCGCGATGGCGCCGTTCGTCTCCCACGAGCCCGGCAGCGTGAGCGTGAGCGACGCCTTGGCGCGCTCGAGCTCGTCCGGCTGGATCGGGCGGTCGCGCACGATGCCCTTGAGCTCCTTCTGCAGCTCGACGATCGCCTCCTTGGTCTTGTCCGTCTGCACCGGGGCGAGCGCCAGGAACGGGCGCGGGCCGCGGGCGTCGCGGATGAAGCTGTACGCCCCATACGACCAGTGCTTGTCCTCGCGCAGGTTCATGTTGAGCCGGGAGCCGAAGTCGCTGCCGAGCACGGCGCTCATGGTCTCGATCGCGGGCTCGTCCGGATTGGCCTTGGGCGGCGCCACGTTCCCGGCGATGAGCGTGGTCTGCTCCGCGCCGGGCCGGTCCAGCAGATAGACCTCCGGCTTCGGGCTCGGCGCCACCTCGGCGATGTTCTTCGTCGGCACGTCGCCCGGCCGCCAGCCCGCGAAGAGCCGCTCGAGCTTGGGCCGGATCTCGGCCATCGTCGTGGCGCCCACCACCACCATCGTGGCGTGGTTGGGCTTGAACCAAGTCGTGTGGAACTTCACCAGGTCGTCGCGGGTGATCTTCCTGGCGGACGCCTCGGTGCCCGAGCCGCTCCAGGGGTTGGCGTAGGCGTGCCCCTCGCCGAAGACCACGCGGGGAAACACCCGGAGCGCCATGCCGAGCGGGTCGGCCTTCTCGCGCTGGATCTGCACCAGCCGCTGCTTGCGGAGCCGCTCGACGTCGGTCTGCCGGAAGGCCGGGTGGAGGATGACGTCCGCGTAGAGCTCGAGCGCAGGGTCGAGCCGCTCGCGCAGCGCGTCGAGCGAGACGCTCGAGACGTCGAGCCGGGAGCCCGCGCCCATCGAGGCGCCGAGCTCGGCGAGGCGGTCGCTGATCTGAAGCGCCGACCGGGTCGTGGTGCCCTCGTCCAGCATCGACATCGCCAGGCTTGCCGTGCCCGGCTGGGCGAACTGGTCGGCCGCGAAGCCGGCGTCGAGCAGCAGGTCGAACTGCACGACGGGGATCGCCCGCCGCTCGGCCAGCACGACCTTGAGTCCGTTCGACAGCGTCGCTCGCTCGAGCGGGGGGAACTCGGCCTTGGGCGGCGTGCCGGGTTGGGGCAGCTTGCTGCGGTCCGCGCCCTTTGCCGCGACGGTGTAGTCGGGGAACGGCTCGACCGTGAGCGTGTACACGCCGTCGGCGAGCCACCGCGCCGCGGCTCCGCGGATCTGCGCGGCCGTGGCGCCGGCCATCCGCCGCATCTGCACCTTGTAGAAGTCCGGCCGGCCGGCGAACACCTCGCCCTTGGCCAGCACGTCGGACTTGCCGCCGAACCCGCCGATGCGCTCGACGCCGCGGATGAACCCGGCCCGCGTCTGGGTCTTGGCCCGCTGGAGCTCGACCGGCGTGGGCCCGCCGGCGAGGAAGCGGGCCAGCTCCTCGTCGATCGCCCGCTCGACCTTGGCCGGGTCGGTGCCCGGACGGACGCCGGCCTCGATGGTGAACAGCCCGCCGATCTCGCGCAGCTCGAGCGACGCGTCCACGTCGCTCGCGCTCTGCTCGTCGTACACCAGCCGCTTGTAGAGCCGGGACGACTTGCCGGTGCTCAGCACCGTCGCGGCGAGCGAGAGGTAGTCGCCGTCCGCCGAGCCCCACTGCGGCACGTTCCACACCTTGTAGATCCGGGTCTGCGGCACCCGGTCCTGCATCGTGCCGCGCTGGCTGCCGGTGCGCTTGGCGATCCATACGCCCTGGCGCGCGACCGGCGGACCCGACGGGATGTCGCCGAAATAGCGCTCGACTTTCTCCTTGGCGGCCTTGAGGTCCACGTCGCCCGCGATCACCAGCACGGCGTTCGCGGGGCCGTAGTAGGTCTGGAACCAGGCCTTCACGTCGTCCAGCTTGGCCGCGTCCAGGTCCTCCATCGAGCCGATGGTGGTCCAGGAATACGGGTGGTTGCTGGGGTAGAGCTTGGGAGTGAGGAAGTCCCACACCTTGCCGTAGGGCTCGTTCTCGCCCTCGCGCTTCTCGTTCTGCACCACGCCGCGCTGCTCGTCCAGCTTGGCCTGGCTGATGGCGCCGACCAGGTGGCCCATGCGGTCGCTCTCGAGGAACAGCGTGAGGTCGAGCGCGGAGGTCGGCACGTCCGTGAAGTAGTTCGTGCGATCCTCGTTGGTCGTGCCGTTGAGGCCCGTCGCCCCCGCGCGCTCGAGCGGGCCCATGAACTCCTTGTCGTAGTGCTCGCTGCCGTTGAACATCAGGTGCTCGAACAGGTGCGCGAACCCGGTGCGGCCCGGGCGCTCGTTCTTGGAGCCGACGTGGTACCAGACGTTCACCGCCACGATCGGCGCCTTGTGGTCCTCGTGCACGAGCACGGTCAGGCCGTTCGGCAGCACGAACCGCTGGTACGGGATGTCGACCTGGCTCTGGGCGGCGAGCGGCGAGGCGGCGAGGGCGAGGATCAGGGAAGCACGGGCGATGGCGGAGGACACGGGCGTCTCGGTCAGGGGTGGGTCTCGGTGTTTCACCGCGTAGCCGCGATGGGCACGAAGCTGGGCGAAGAAAGGACGAGCTGCTGTGGGATGTGACGAGCGACGTCCATAGGACGCCCCTGGCGGTGGAAAAGTTGCACCCGCTAGCCGAGGGCCACACCGCCTGGCGCAGCGCGGTTGAGCCGGAGCCAGTAGCGGCCGAGCTGCCGTACCGTGTCGGCGAACTCCGCGAACTCGATGGGCTTCCGGATGCAGCTGTTGGCGCCGGCCTGGTAGCACTGGGCGACCTCGCGGGTTTCGGCCGACGAGGTGAGGACGACGACGGGGACCGTGCCGGTCCGCGGGCTGGCCCGAAGGGATCGCAGCACCTCCACGCCGTCGAGCCGGGGCAGCTTGAGCTCGAGCAGCACCAGGCGCGGCAGGAGACCGCCGAGCCGGTGCCGGTACGCACCCCGCCCGAGCAGGTAATCGAGCGCCTCCTCGCCGTCGCGGGCGACGCCGATGCGGCCGGCGTCCGCGAGCTCGCCGAGCGGCCGGAGCAGGAGCTCGGCCTCGGCGGGATCGGCCTCGACCAGGAGCAGGTCCAGCTCGTCGGGCAGCATCAGGCGGGGGGTGCGCCGAGCGTGAGGTAGAACGTGGCGCCGCCCTCCGCGCCCGAGTCCGCCCAGACCCGCCCGCCGTGCTTCTGCGCGATCCGCTGCACCAGGGCGAGCCCCGCGCCGTTGCCCTCGAACTCGTCCGGCCGGTGGAGCCGCTGGAATACGCCGAACAGCTTGCCGGCGTACGCCATCTTGAAGCCGATGCCGTTGTCCTGCACGGCGAGGCCCGCCTGGCCCTCGTGCTCGACTGGACGGATCGTGATGACCGTGTGGTCACGCGGACGGGTGAACTTGAGCGCGTTGGAGAGCAGGCTGTGCAGCGCCAGCCGCACCAGCGCCGGATCGCAGTCCACCGTGCCGAGCGGCTGCACCCGCCAGTCCACCGCGCGACCCTCGGCCTGCGGCTGGAGCTGGCTCACGACGTCCTCCGCCAGGGCGGTGAGGTCCACCTGCCGGCGCACGATGTCCTGCCGGCCGATGCGGGTCAAGTGGACCAGATCGTCCACCAGCGTCGACATCCGCGCGGCGCCGTCGCGGATCCGGCCGGTGTAGTGCTGCACCGCCGGGTCGAGCGAGGCGCCCGCGTCGTCCAGCAGGAGCTGGGTGAACCCGCAGAGGTGGCGCAGCGGATCGCGCAGGTCGTGGGACACGGCGTAGAGCATCGTCTCCAGCTCCGCCGTCGCCGCCCGGAGCGCCGCGCCGCGCTCCGCCATCCGTCGCTCGAGGTCGCCGGCCTGGCGGCCGAGCTCGTCGCGAAGCCGCGCCTGCTGGAAGGCGATGGCGAGCGGCGCCGCGACCTCGGCCGCGATGTCGCGGTGCTCCGCGGTGAACCCGTTCGGCGCGCTCGAGGCGAGGTTGACCTCGCCGATGGCCTCGGCGTCAACCAGGAGGGGGACGGTGAGAACGCTGCGCATTCCCTCCTCGCGGAGGCTGGCGAGCAGGGGCGGCAGCGACTCGGCCGCGGCCAGATCGTCGATCGAGCGCATGACCCCCCGTCGGAGCACCTCGCCCGCGGAGAGCTGGTCCAGAGGGAGCGTGCTCGCCGGGATCGGCGCGCCCGCGGCGAAACCGGCGATGAGCTGCGCCTGGCCGCGCTGAAAGTCGAACAGGACGATGCTGCAGCGGTGACACGGGACCATTCGCCGGACCCGGCCCAGCGCCGCGCGCCCGATCTCCGCCGGGGACCGCGCCGCGACGATCGCCTGATCCATGTCGTGCAGCATGGCCAGCCGCTCCGCCGAGCGGCGGAGCCGTTCCTCGGTCCGCTTGCGCTCGGTGATGTCTGTGACCATGCCGACCGTGCCCACGACCGCTCCGTCCCGGCCGGAGATGGGACTGGCGGAAACCAGCCCCCACACCTCGGTGCCGTCCTGCTTCCGGAACCGGTAGTCCCGGCTCTCCGCGCCCGGCTGCGGACGCCCGAGCGTGCGCTGCGCGTTGGCCCGGGCCGTCGCGTCGAAGAAGTCGTACACCGGCCGGCCGAGCATCACGCCGTTCTGGTAGCCGAGCAGCTCGGCCATCCGCTGGTTCACGTAGGTGATGACCCCGCGGTCGTCCGCGACCCAGATGCCCTCTTGCGCCGCATCCACCAGCTGCTTGAACCGCTGCTCGCTCTCCTGCAGCGCCTGGGTACGCTCCTCGAGCCGGCCCTGCCGCGACTCGTAGGCCGCCGCGTGCTCGAGCGACGCGCCGACGAGGCCGCCGAGCAGCCGGAGCGCCTTCGCGTCCCGGTCGCTGAACGCCGCGGGCTTGGGGGAGAGGACCTTGAGCGTCCCGATCAGGCGCTGGTCGTCGCGCAGCGGCACGACCAGGATCGAGCGAATGCCCTGGACGTGATACGCGTCGTGCTCGATGCGGCTGTCGGTGAGGATGTCGTCCGAGTGCTGCAGCTCGCCCGTGCGCACGCAGACGCCAGACAGGCTGCCGGTCACCGGCAGCTGGGGACTGTCGACGCCGATCTTGACCCGGGGCACGAGCTGATCGCCCTCGAGGGTCTCGACCACGACGCCGGACGCGCCGGTGAGGGCTCGGCTCCGCTCCGCGATGACGTGCATGACGGTGCCGGAGTCGAGCCCCGCCGCCGCCACCGCCTGCTGCACCTCGATGACCGCCTGGAACAGCTCGGTGTCGAGCCGCATCTCCTGCTCGGCCAGCTTGCGCTCGGTGATGTCGTACTCGGTGCCGAGGTAGCCGATCTGCCGGCCCTGCTCGTCGCGGAGCGGCTCCCACGCGCTGGCGCACCAGCGGACCTGGCCGGTGCGGGTGACGACGCGGTACTCCTGGTCGCGGAGCGAGTCGCCTTCGGCCAGCCGCTCCCACTCGGCCACCAGGGCGGGGCGGTCGTCGGGATGGACGTACTGGAGGAATTCCTGGTCGCGGATGTCTTCGGCGACCCACCCGATTAGGCGCTCGAACGCGGGGTTGACGAAGGTGAGCTGCAGGTCCATGTCGTACGCGATCACGCCTTCGCGCATGCTGGCCGTGATCGTCCGGAGCTGGCCCGCGACGACCTGCTCCGCCCCCTCGGCCCGCCGGCGCCTCCGCTCCGACCGGATCATCACCACGAGGGCGAGGACCACCATCACGGCGATGCCGAGCGCCACGAGAACGGGGCTGGGAGTGCGCGCGACGAGATCGGGAAGGCTAGGAACCACGGGGGCGACCTTTGGGACGGCGGCGGATGGCGGCGCCAGCGCGCCGATCAAGCTGTCCCGAAAATATACCCCGTCAGGAGGCCCGGTCGAGGAGTTGCCGGATCTTGGCGGTGAGGGCGGCCGGCGTGAACGGCTTGGCCAGGAGGTCGATGCCCTCGGTCAGCTGCCCCTGCCGCGCGATCGCCTCTTCGGAGTAGCCGCTGACGTAGAGGATGCGCATCTCCGGCCGGAGCGGACGGGCCTGCTCGACCAGCTCGCGGCCGCTCATCCGCGGCATCACGACGTCGGTCAGCAGGAGGTCGATCGGGCCCGTGTGGTCGCGCAAGGTGGCGAGCGCGGCCACGCCATCGCACGCTTCGAGCACGCAGTAGCCGTTCCGGCGCAGGATCTCGCGGGTGAGCTGGCGAACCAGGTCCTCGTCCTCGACCAGCAGCACCGTCTCGGCCCCGCCGCGGACGGCCGGCGGCGGCGCCGGCGCGCCCGCGGGCTCGGCGTCGGCGGCGTGCGCGGGAAGGTAGATGGTGAACGTGCTCCCGGCGCCGGTCTCGCTGGTCGCGAACACGTGGCCGCCGCTCTGCACCACGATCCCGTAGACGGTCGACAGTCCGAGGCCGGTGCCGTGGCCGGGCCCCTTGGTGGTGAAGAACGGCTCGAAGATCCGCTCCTGCACCTCGCGGGTCATCCCCACGCCGGTGTCGCACACGGAGAGCGTCACGTAGCGCCCCGCGGGCAGCCCTGGCGAGCCGATCGTATCGGTCTCGCGCACGACGGCGTTCGCCGTCGTGAGGGTCAGCGTGCCGCCGCCCGGCATCGCGTCGCGCGCGTTGACGGCGAGGTTCATCAGCACCTGCTCGAGCTGACCCGCGTCCGCGCGGGTGTAGCCCAGGTCCGGCGCGAGCTCGGTGCGGAGCACGATGTCCTCGCCGATCACCCGGCGCAGCATCCGGTCCACGCTCGCGACGACGGTATTGAGGCTGATCGTCCGGGGCTGCAGGAGCTGACGCCGGCTGAAGGCGAGCAGCTGGTGGGTGAGCTCCGCGGCGCGCATGCCGGCCTGCCGGATCTGCTCGACGTCGTCGCGGCACGGGTGCGGGTTCGGCAGGTCGGCCAGCACCATCTCGCTGTAGCTGAGGATGGCGCTCAGCAGGTTGTTGAAGTCGTGGGCGACCCCGCCGGCCAGCCGGCCCACGGCTTCCATCTTCTGCGCCTGGCGGAGCTGCTCCTGCGAGTGCCGGAGCGCCTCCTCCGCCCGCTTCCGTCCGCTGATGTCGACGTAGGTCGCGACCAGCCCGATGGCGCGGCCGTCGGCGTCGTGCAGCGCGGCCGTCGAGATGCTCACGTCGATCCTGGTGCCGTCCTTCCGGACGCTCACGGTCTCGCGCGCGGTGAACGAGTTTCCCTGCACTACGTGGCTGCGGAACTCGTCGAACTCGGCCTGCTTGTCCGGCGGCACGCACATGAGCCGCTGCCCGACCGCCTCCTCCGCCGTCCAGCCGAAGACGGTCTCTGCCGCGCGGTTCCAGGTCATCACCACGCCGTCCGGGGCGACCCCCACGATCGGCAGCGGCGACGCCTCGACCATCGCCGTCACGTGATCGCGCGCCGCGCGGACCATTTCCTCCTGATGGCGCCGCTCCGTGACGTCCCGCTGGGTGCCCCAGATCGCCGTGAGGCGCCCGTCCTCCACCACCCCCAGCAGGTTGTTGACGAACCAGTGGGGAGCGCCCAGCCGGTCGAACTCGTACGACTCGAGCTCGACGGTGCGGTAGCCGCTTCGCACGAAGGCGCGGAAGAACTCGGTGCTCCGGTGGTCGGCCAGGTCGAACGTGCTCGAGAGCTGGGTGCCGAGGAGCTGCTTGGCCTCGGTACAGCCGTACATCCGGAACATCGCGTCGTTCACCTCGACCAGCCGGACGTGACGGATGCAGCCCGCGACCTGCTCCTCCTCGGGCGCGTCCACTGGCACGGGCGGCTCCACCGCGGCCCGCCAGACGCCTTCGGCGGTGCGGCCGATGAAGAAGCGATAGTGCTCGCGGCTCTCCCGCAGCGCGTCCGCGGTGTTGGTGATCTCGGTGACGTCCTGCACGGTGACCAGCCGCGCGGGCCGCCCGGCGAACTCGAGCGGATGGCTCGACACCCGGACGAGGCAGACCGACCCGTCCTTCCGGCGGTGCCGCCACGGCGCCGCCCACACCTGGAGGTCGGCGGAGTGGCGGGCGGCCTGTTCCGCCAGCCGCGCACGGTCCTCGGTCGGCCGGATGTCCAGGATGCTCATGCGGAGGAACTCGGAGCGGCTGTACCCGTAGGTGTGCACCGCCGCGTCGTTGACTTCGAGGAAGCCGAGCGTCTCGCTGTCGTAGATCCACATCGGCAGCGGATTGCGCTGGAACAGAGCCCGGAAGGCGTCTGGGCTCTCGTCGCGCCGCTGAGGAACCGACGACGGCCGGCTCACGCCGGTCGGCTGCCTTTGTCGGGGTCGTCGAGCGCCTGCCGGACCGTCCGCAGGAGACGGTCGAGCGAGAACGGCTTCTCGAGGAAGGCGATCCCGGGCTCCAGCAGGCGGAGCCGGGCGATCGAGGGATCGCTGGTGCCGGAGATGTAGAGCACCTTGATCGCCGGGCGGTGGATGCTGAGCCGCGCGGCCAGCTCCCGGCCGCTGAGCTGCGGCAGCAGCATATCCGTCACCAGCAGATGGATGTGGCCCCCGCGGCGGTCGGCGATCGCCGTGGCGGACTCGGCGTCGCTCGCGGTCAGCACCGTGTAGCCCACCCGCTCGAGGACCCGGCGCGCGAGGTCGCGCACCTGCTCCTCGTCCTCCACCAGCAGGATCGTCTCGGTGCCGCCGACCGGCTCGCCCAGGCCCGGTCCGCCGATCGGCCCGCTCCCCTCGTGCCGGGGGAAGTACATCGTGTACAGCGTCCCCCGGCCGGGCTCGCTGGCGACGTCGATGTGGCCGCCGCTCTGCTTGACGATGCCGTAGACCGGCGCGAGGCCGAAGCCCGCCGCTTCGCTCGGACCCTGCGGGCTGAAGAACGGCTCGAAGATGCGCTCCAGCGTGGGGGCGTCCATGCCGCGGCCGGTGTCGCGCACCTGGAGCACGACGTACATCGCGGGCCGCATGCCCGAGAGCCGCTGCGCGGCCGCCGCGTCCAGCCGCTCCTGCCGCGTGCTGATCTCGACCGCGCCGCCACTGGGCATCGCCTCGCGCGCGGCGGCGCAGAGCTGCGTCAGCACCTGCTCGAGCTGGTTCGAGTCGGCCACGATCGGATCGAGGTTCGGCATCGGCGTCCACACGATCTGCACCCGGTCGCCGACCAGGCGACGGAGGGTGGACAGGCACCCGGCGACGAGCTGGTTGAGATCCATCACGCGCGGCGCCAGCACCTGACGGCGGCTGAAGGCGAGCAGTTGCCGGGTAAGTGTGGCGGCCCGGTCGGCCGACCGCTCGATCTGGCTCAGGTCCTCGCGACCCAGGGGAGAGATCCCCGGCTCCTCCTGCAGCAGCGACACGTGGCCCAGGATGCCCGTGAGCAGGTTGTTGAAGTCGTGGGCGATGCCGCCGGCAAGCTGGCCGATGGCCTGCACCCGCTCCGCCCGGACCAGGCGCTGCTCGAGCTGCCGGCGATCGGTGACGTCGGTGCTGCACCCGATCAACCCCCGGAACTCCCCCCCGGGCCCGAAGCTGGGCACCGCGACGTCGAGCAGCCAGCGATATTGCCCGTCGTTGCGCCGCACCCGGTACTCGAGCCGCAAGGCCTCGCGCTGGGCCACGGCCCGGCCGAACTGTTCCAGGTAGCCCTCCCGGTCCTCCGGGTGGATGAGATCGGTCCAGCCGCGGGCGAGGTCGCTGCCCAGGGTACGGCCGGTGAACTCGAGCCAGCGGGCATTGACGTAGTCGCAGGTCCCCTCGGCCGTGACCGTCCAGATCATCACCGGGAGGGCGTCGTAGCTGAGCCGCACGGCGGTGACCACCGCTCCCGGCGCCGGCTCCGCGCTCTCGCCAAGCCGGCGGTGCAGCTCCGCCGTGGCGATGGCAGCCAGGTCGTGCAGGTCGGACAGCTCGGCCTCCGTCCAGCGACGCGGCGCGGTGTCGGCCACGCACAGGGTGCCGAGCGCCCGCCCGTCCGGGTCGAGCAGGGGCACGCCGACGTACGCCACGACGCCCATCTCGGCGACGGCCGGGCTCGCGCGAAGGCTCTCCTCCGCTCGGGCGTCCTCGACGACCAGCGCCGACCGGGTCGCGATGGCGTGCTGGCAGAAGGACTGGTCGAGCGGCAGGTCGCGCCCGGCAGACCACGAGTCCGGCACCCCGGATGCGCTGACCACGAACAGCCGATCCTCGGTCACCAGGCACAGCAGGCCAGTGGGGCAGCGGAGCAGCCGGGCGGCCAGTCGGGTCAGGCGGTCGAGCGCCGCGTCGGGCGGACCGTCGAGCAGTCCGGTCCGGCGCGCCGCCGCCACTCGCCCCGGATCGCGGAGCGAGGTGGAACGATCCTTCTCGAGGCCCAAAGGCAGGACTCCGGGGCGCTACAGGATGGGGTTCGGGGTGCCGTAATGTCGCGCACCGGTGTCGGACCGGCAAGGTGGATGTCGCTGGCAATGCGGTACCACCACCCCTACTGTTGGGCATGCAATTTCTCGACGCCAAGCGCCAGCGAGCCGCGCTCCTCATCTTCGTCCTGGGCCTCGGCTTGGCCTACGCGCTCTGGCCGTTCACCACCGGCCTCATGGGAGCGCTAGTCTTGTACGTGGTGTTCACGCCGTTCTTCCGGGCGCTCCGCCGGCACGGGCTCAAGCCGGGGCTGGCGGCGGCGGTGGTGGTCCTGACCGCGCTGGTGCTGGTCGTCGGACCCGGCATCTCGTTCATCGGCCTGGTGGCCAACGAGGCGCAGGCGATGGCAAGCGGCGTGCTCCAGAGCCCGCTGCTCGGGCGGCTCCGGGAGCTCCGCCTCGGACCCTACGACATCGGTGCGCAGATCGAGGCGCTCGGCTCGCAGTTCGTGTCCTGGGCCGGCAGCAGCGCGCTCAGCGTGGTGGGCACGGCCACCCGCATCGGCATCCAGCTCACGATCGCTTTCTTCGGCCTGTTCTACCTACTGGTGGCGCCCGCCGGGGCCTGGCGGGGAATCCGCCCGTTCATCCCGTTCTCGTCCGCGAACGCCGAGGTGCTGCGGGTCCGCTTTCATGACGTGACGTTCTCGACCCTCGTGGGCACCGGGCTGACGGCGGCGGTGCAGGGACTGCTGGTCGGCGTCGCGTTCTGGGCGGCGGGGCTGTCCAACGCCGTCTTCTGGGGGGTAGTGACCATCATCGTGGCCATCCTGCCGGTGGTGGGAAGCGGGCTCATCTGGGGCCCGGGTGCCGCGGCGCTGGCGCTCGCGGGACGGTACGGGTGGGCCATCGCACTGACGATCTGGGGCATCGTCGTGGTCGGCAACGTCGACAACGTCATCCGGCCGTACGTGTTCCGGCGGTGGGCGCGGATTCATCCGTTCATCACGGTGATCGGCGCGTTCGCCGGCATCAGCTGGTTCGGGCTGCTAGGCCTGCTGATCGGCCCGCTCGCGATTTCCTATTTCTTCGAGCTGATCCGGATGTATCGGGCCGAGTATCTGACGGAGGAAGACGAGGAGGCGGAGGCGATCGTGCGCGTGGGGTGACGTGGCGCGCGCGCTATCTTAGGACATGCCCGCCCCACAATCGCTCGCCCTGCAATTGACGCTCGTCGTCGGCCTCGCGCTCTTGTCGGGCCCTCGGCAGGAGCTCAAAGTGCTGCGCGCCGCGCCCAGCGCCGATGCCGCTCCGACCGCGGCCGTCACCGTCACCTTCGACCGCCCGGTGGCCGGGTCGCTCGATGGGGCGGTGGACGCGCGCGCTGTTCCCCATCGCTGGACGGATCGGGCATCGCGACGGAGGTGGCGGTCGCGGTCGAGCGACCGCGCGCGGTTGCGCGGGCCGACCAGGCCAATTAGCTTAACATCAAGCTATTTGATGGAGAGCTAATGCCGAAGCCGAGCCGGTACCGTGGGAGCAATGCCGAACGCCTGGCGTTGAGCACCTACCTCAAGCTGACCCGCGCCAGCGAGGGCTTGTGGAACCGGCTCGCGCCGGGCCTCCAGCGCGCGGATCTCACGCCCAGCCAGTTCGGCGTGCTCGAGGCGCTGTACCACCTCGGGCCCATGCACCAGTGCGACCTCGGCGAGCGGATCCTCAAGAGCAGCGGCAACATGACCCTGGTGATCGACAACCTCGAGAAGCGCGCGCTGGTCCGCCGCGAGCGCTCGCTGGAGGACCGGCGATTCATCCAGGTGCACCTGACCCCGGAAGGCGAGCGGCTCATCCGCCGCGTCTTCCCCGGTCATGCCGACGCGATCACCCGGGAGCTGGCCGTCCTCACCCAAGAGGAGCAGCGTACCCTGGGAAACCTCTGCCGGAAGCTGGGGGTAGGCACATGAGCATTCATCACGTCACCGCCATCGCGGGCGATCCGCAGCGGAATCTCGATTTCTATGCCGGCGCCCTGGGCCTGCGCCTGGTGAAGCTGACCGTGAACTTCGACGATCCCGGCACCTACCATCTCTACTTCGGAGACGAGCTGGGCCGGCCAGGATCGATTCTGACGTTCTTCCCCTGGCCCGACGGTGCTCGCGGCCGTCAGGGCACCGGGCAGGTCGGCACCGTGTCGCTCGCGATCCCGCCCGCATCGCTCGGGTACTGGATCGAGCGGCTGTTGCAGCACGGCATCAGGTACGAGGGGCCGACGCGCCGGTTCGACGAGCAGGTCCTCGCCTTCGCCGATCCCGACGGGCTGCTGCTGGAGATCGTCGCGACGCCGCGCGTGGAGCGCGTCGAGCCGTGGCGGGATGGACCGGTGCCGGCGGAGCACGCGGTTCGCGGCATTCATGGGGTCACGATCTGGGAGGACGGCGACCGCGGGACGGCCGAGCTCCTCACGGGCTTCATGGGCTACCGGCCGGTGGCCGAGGAGGGCAACCAGATCCGATTCGAGTCCGCGCGTGAAGGTGCGGGCAGCGTCGTGGATCTGCGACGCGCGGCAGGATTCTGGGCCGGCGGGACCGGCGTGGGCACCGTCCATCACGTGGCGTTCCGGGCGGAGTCGGAGGCGGCACAGCTGGCGCAGCGGACGCGGCTCGAAGCGGCGGGCGTGGAGCTCACGCCGGTCGTGGATCGGCAGTACTTCCGGTCGGTGTATTTCCGGGAGCCGGGCGGCGTCCTGTTCGAGATCGCGACGGACCCGCCGGGGTTCACGCTCGACGAGCCGGCGGAGTCGCTGGGCACCAGCCTCCGGCTGCCCCCAGGTTCGAGCCGTTGCGCGAGCGGATCGAGGCCACCCTGCCGTCGCTCCGGCTGCCGCATGAGTCCGCGGACCACGCCGTCATCGGGGAGGCGTCATGAGCGCCACCGCACTGGGATTCATCCATCGGTACGTACCGGCGGGACGCTCCGGGCTCCCGCCGCTCCTGCTCCTCCACGGGACGGGTGGCACGGAGGAGGATCTGCTGCCCCTGGGCGAGCAGCTCCTGCCGGGGGCCGCGCAGCTGAGCCCGCGGGGTCAGGTCCTGGAGAACGGCATGCCCCGGTTCTTCCGGCGGCTCGCCGAAGGCGTGTTCGACCTCGACGACCTGCGCCGGCGCACGCACGAGCTGGCGGACTTCGTGGACGCGGCACGCCGCACGTACGACCTGGGCCCGGCCGCCCCGGTAGCGGTGGGCTTCTCCAACGGTGCCAACATCGCGGCGGCCATGCTGCTGCTTCGTCCGAGCACCTTGGGCGGCGCGCTGCTCCTCCGTCCCATGGTGCCGCTCGAGCCTGACCCGCTGCCGGCATTGGGCGGCGTGCCCGTGCAGATCAACGCCGGCACGGCCGATCCGATCGTCACGCCCGCGCAGAGCGAAGCGTTGGGAGCGCTGTTGCAGCGGGCGGGTGCGTCGGTCTCGGTCGACTGGATCCGGGCCGGTCACGGCTTGGCGCGCCAGGATCTCGACGTCGGCCAGCGGTTCCTGGCGCAAGTGGTCGGAAGCGCGCTGAAGTGACCGCGTTCGGTCTTTGTTCTCTTTCGCGCTTTCCCGGCGCGTCGCAATGGTAGAACGTCGCCGCGCGTGCGCGGCGTTCGGGTGTCTGGCGCGCCCTCCTTCCCGTCGCCGGCCGGCGCCAGCTCGGCCGTCCCGTCGTCCTGAGGAATTATGTGATGCTCTCGACCGCCATTGAACAGGAGCGGCTCCTCATCGCCCAACGCCTCCTCTCCGAGATCGAACGCCGCCACGGTCTTCCGCACCCGATACAACGCGAGCTCCACCCCGTCATCATGGATCGTTTTCTTGCCGTCTACCTCCCCGAAGCCCGGGAAGGCGAGCTGGCTCCGCAGGCGCTCGAGTACGCCTTCGCCCCGACCCTGACCGATTCGCTCGATCTGTTGCGCGAATCCGTCAGCGAGTCGCCGCACGGCCGTGGCGCCGCCCTCTACGTGCACGACCTCGACATCAGTGTTTACGCGGACACACGGGAGCCGCACTGAGCCTTCCCGTCCCAGCCGCAGGTAAAGGCGAGCGCGTCCCGATCGTGGCTGCGCTCGCCTTGTCGTTGACGCTCGCCTGGGGCGCGCGCGCCCTGGCGGCGCAGTCGGCCGATCCCTCGCTGCCGGACCTCGCCGTCCGCCTCGCCTCGATGACTGCGGTGACCGGCTACGAGCAGGCGATGATCGACTCGCTAGTGGCTCTCGTGCCGGGGTCCGCGCGCGACCGGGCGGGCAACGCCGTGCTCGTGCTCGGCAGCGGGGACCGCCGGCGGCTCGTGGCCTGCCCGGTGAGCGAGCCGGGCTTCGTCGTCGGGCAGGTGCGGGACGACGGGTGGCTGACCCTTCGGCGGACGCCGGGTCGGGCGTCCCCGCTGGTCGAGCGGGAGATCGAAGGCCAGCGGGTCGCCGTGTTCGGACGGCGAGGGCCCGTGCCGGGAGTCGTGGGGGTGCGATCCATTCACCTCACCCGCGGGCGAGGCATCACCGCCGAGGGCAGCTTCACCGTAGACAGTGCGTACGCGGACATCGGAGCCGCTTCCAAGGCGGAGGTGGCTGCGGCGGGGATCGCGGTACTCAGCCCGCTCGCCGCGGCCAAGCGCCCGCAGCGCTACGGAGTGGACCTGCTCGCGGCGCCCGTGGCCGGACGGCGTTCGGGCTGCGCGGCGCTGGTCCTGGCGGCCCGGCGAGCAGTCGCGGAACAGGGGATGGTGCCTCGCGGCGAGGCGGTGGTGGTCGCGTTCGTGGTCGAGCAGGAGCTGCTCGGGCGCGGCCTGGCCACCGTGGCGAACACGCGCGGTCCCTTCGCCGAGTCGGTCGTGATCGACGGCGCGGCGGGCGCGACCGGCGCGCTGAGCCGGGGAGCCGATACCGCGCTCGCTGCGCGGTGGCCCGCGCTCGGATCGGTCACCCGGTGGTCCCTCGGCACGCGGTATTCCGGGTCCACCGTGGAGACGACCTCGCTCGACGGCGCGGATTCCCTGCGGGCGGCGCTGACCCGCTGGATCGGCGGGGCGAATTGAGGGCGCTGGGTCTCGTGGCGCTCGTGCTGGTCGCGCGGCCCGCGCCCGCGCGCTCGCAGGACGCGGCGAAATTGCGCGAGGTCGAGCAGGTGCTCGCGCCGCTGGTCGAGAGCTATGGGGTCTCGGGGATGGAGGGTCCGGTGCGGGAGGCCGTGCAGACACTGCTTCCGGCCTGGGCGCGCACGCAGACCGACACCGCAGGCAATCTGTGGCTCACGATGGGTCGCGGCGAGCCGACCACCGTGTTCGTGGCCCACCTGGACGAGATCGGCTTCCGGATCACCGCGATCCGAGACGACGGAACGCTCGACGCGGAAGCGGTCGGCGGGCTGTTCCCCTGGCTGTGGCAGGGCCAGCCGGCCCTGGTGCACACCGGCGCCGCCACCGTGCCGGCCGTTTTCGTGCCCCGCGACTCGGCCGCGCCGCCCCCGGCCCCCGGCGCGCAGCCGACTGTGCGGGTCGACCTCGGCACGGCTGATCGCGCCGCCAGCGAGGCCCTAGGTGTGCGCGTGGGGCAGACCGTCACCAGCCCCAAGCGTTACGTCCGGCTGCTCGGCGCCAGGGCGACCGGCCGCTCGTTCGACGACCGGGTCGGCTCGACCGCGCTGGTGCTCGCGGCGCGGCGGCTCGACCCCGCGCGGCTCCGGCACACGGTGATCTTCATCTGGAGCGTGCGGGAGGAGATCGGCCTCGAGGGCGCCAAGGCCGCCGCCGCGGCGCTCGGCCTGCGGGCGGCGCGAGTACACGCGATCGACACGTTCGTCTCGGCCGATGCGCCGCTCGAGCGGCCTAATTTCGCCGTCGCGCCGCTCGGCGCTGGGCCCGTGGCCCGGGCGCTCGACAACAGCTCGGTGACGCCGCCGGCCTACGTCGACTCGCTGGTGGCCCTGGCGCGCGCGCGAAAGATTAGACTGCAGGTCGGCACCACCAACGGCGGCAACGACGGCTCCGCGTTCAGCGACTGGGGCGTCCCGGACGTGCCGATCGGCTGGCCGCTCCGGTATTCCCATTCGCCGGCGGAGGTGGTGGATCTCCGCGACGTGGCCGGCCTGGCGGACATCGTCAGTGCCGCGGCGTCGGGGTGGTGAGCGGGAAACCTCGCCCGAAGTCCGCCCGTCGTTCCTGTGTGAGATTCACAGGGCCAATCCCCCACGGGCGCCGCAGCCGGGCGCTCACCGAGTCACCCAGCCAGGATTCGACCATGCCTCTCCCCGCCATCATCCCCGCCGCGCTCGCGGCTGCTGCCGCGAGCCTGGGCCCCGTGCCCGCGCGCCCGTCCGCGGCCGTCGCGGCACCGACCGTCGTCGAGTATGTCATCCCGCGCCCCGGCAACTTTCCCCACGACCCCGCCGTGGCCCGGGACGGCACCGTGTGGTACACCGACCAGCGCAACAGCTACATCGGGCACCTCGATCCCGAGACCGGCAAGATCGTGGACTATCCCACCCCGACGCCAGGGTCGGGGCCGCACGGCCTGACCGTGGCCCCGGACGGCCAGATCTGGTACACGGGGCAGGGCGCCGGCCTGCTCGGTCGAGTGGATCCGAAGACCGGCCGCATCACCGAGTTCGCCTTGCCGGAGACCGCGCGGAATCCGCACACGCCGATCTATCATCGGGACCGCGTGTGGTTCACCGACGCCAACAACAACTCCTACGGCAACCTCGACCCCTCGACCGGCAAGGCCACGGTCTACACCGCTCCCACACCCAATTCGGTCCCCTATGGCATCGTGCCCGCGGGCGATGGCTCAATTTGGATCGCGATGTTGGGGACGAACAAGCTCGGCCGCGTGGATCCGGCCACGGGTAAGATGCGGGAGTTCGTGCTGCCGGCGGAGGACGCGCGGCCGCGGCGGCTGCAGGTGGGGGGCGACGGGATCGTGTGGTATACCGATTACGGCCGCGGCTATCTGGGCGCGCTCGACCCGGCCACGGGGAAGGTTCGCGAGTGGCGCTCGCCCTCGGAAAACGCCGGACCGTACGGGATCGCGATCGGCACCGACGGCCGGATCTGGTACTGCGAGTCACGGGCGGGAGCGATGGTGGCCTTCGACCCGAAAACCGAGAAGATGGAGCGCGTCGCGATCCCGACGGCCGGCGCCATCGTCCGCCACATGGAGACCGACAGCACTCGTGGCCGGGTCTGGCTCGCGCTCAGCGGGACCGGGCGTCTCGGGAAGATCGAGGTCGGCCGCTAGCCTCCTGCCTAAACGCTTTCCCGGGCTCGCGCGTGTACTGGCAGGGCGACGCCGATCGGGCCGTCGCCGGACACCTTCGACACCGCGAGCCACATCTCATGGACAACGACGATCTGCCCGTCGGGCGCGTGCTCTCCCGGCGCGAGGCCTTGACGCTCCTCGGGGCCACCGGCGCCCTGCTCTTTCTCGGCTGCTCCGCCGACGAGTCGGTGAGCGCCACGACGCCCAACCCCGACGGCTCGACCTGCGTCGTGAAGCCGGAGCTCACCGAAGGTCCCTACTACGTGGATGAGGAGCTGAACCGGCCGGACATCCGGATCGACCCGTCCGACGGCTCGGTGCGCGACGGCGCCCTGCTCGCCCTGACGTTCAATGTCTCCAGCGTGGCATCCAGCGCCTGTGCCCCCCTGGCCGGGGCGATCGTGGACGTGTGGCATTGCGACGCCGAGGGCGTATACTCCGACGTGTCGGAGGCGGGGTTCAATACGGTGGGGAAGAAATACCTGCGCGGATACCAGGTGACGGGGTCGGACGGCGTCGCCCGATTCACAACCATCTATCCCGGCTGGTACTCGGGCCGCGCGGTGCACATCCACTTCAAGATCCGCTCGTCGGCATCCTCGACGTCGGCCTACGAGTTCACTTCGCAGCTCTTCTTCGACGATACGCTGACCGATCAGGTCCACGCGCAGCAGCCGTACGCGGCCAAGGGACAGCGCAACACCCGGAACGCGAACGATGGCATCTACGGACAGGGCGGCTCCCAGCTGGTGCTCGACGTGTCGGCGACGTCCGACGGCTACGCGGCGACGTTCAACATCGCGCTGCAGAACGTCTGAGCGATGCCGACCAGCGCTGAGGTTCCCTGCCGCTGGCCGATGAACCGGGCGCCGCTGCTGAGGACGCGGCCCTCGTGCGACGAGCGCGCGAGGGCGACCGCGACGCGTTCGGGCAGCTTGTGCGCCGCCACCTGCGCGCGGCCCACACCGCCGCGCTCGCCGTCGCGCGCGATGCCGACGACGCGGACGACGTCTGCCAGGATGCGTTCGTGACCGCGCTCGAGCGCCTGGAGAGCTGCCGTCCCGAGGAAAAATTCCGCCCCTGGCTGCTGACGATCGTCCGCAACCGTGCGATCGATCTCCGCCGGCGCCAGCAGGTTCGCGCGGCCGAGCCGCTGGAGACGGCGGCGGCGCCGGGCAGTGACGCCAGGTCCGGGGAGCCCTCCCCGCTCCGCTCGGCCGAGCGGGCCGACGTGCGCTCGCATCTCGCGGCGGCCGTCGCCACTCTCACCGACGTCCGGAGGGAGGTGCTCCTGCTGCACGACCTGGACGGATGGAATCATCCCGAGATCGCGGCCCACCTGGGCCTGGCGGTCGGGACCGTGCGCGCCCACCTCTTCTGGGCTCGACGCGACCTGCGGGCCCGCCTCAGCGGCGAGCTGCGTGGAGGATCTGATGTCGATCGATGATCCCGAGCTTCCGATCAGCGACGAGCCGCCCGTCGACCTGACTCCGCTTCGGCTTGGGGCTGGGCGCTTCGACGCGCTCGCCGCCCGGATCGAAGCCGCCGCGACGCACGAGCTCGCCCGCCGGGCCGAGCGCGAGGGCTTGCAGCGGACGCTGGCGCGCGCGGCGTGGCCTGCGCTGATCGCGGCCGCCGCGGCGCTGTTCGCCGTGGTCGGACTCGGCCGCTCGTCAGGCGCCTCGACCGACTCGAGTCTCGCCGCGTCGGGGATCGAGCGGATCGTGGCGGCCTCCGCGGTGAACGCGTCGTGGATCATGGAGCAGAGCGCGCCGTCGGACGACGATCTCGCCCAGGCCATCGGGCTGGGGTCGACCCAGTGAGCGCGACCCGCGTGCGCGTGGCGGCCGTCTCGGCCCTTCTACTCACGTTCGTGGCGGGCGCCGCGGCGGGCTGGCTCCTGGGTCACGGCCCAGGCCCGGGACACCACGGGCCGCGGCATGGACCGCCGCCGCCGACCCGTGAGACGTGGAACCGGCTCGGGCTCACGCCGACGCAGCGCGCGTCGGTGGACAGCATCTTCGCCGCGCGGCGCGCGCAGATCGACACCTTCTGGCGGGGGCCGGGGCTCCGCCTGAGGTCAATCCTCGACTCCACGGCGATCGACGTGCGGTCGGTGCTCGACACCGCGCAACGCGCCAAGTTCGACGCGATGCAGCGCGAGGGCGGCCGCGGTGGACCGCCCCCGCCGGGAGGACCAGACAGGCCGATGCCGGGAGGACCGCCGCGCGACGGACCGGGTCCGGGGGCACCACCACGGCCCTAAGGCTGCTTCGACTACCAGCGCGCCAACGGAGTCACCCGACCCCCGTCGTCACCCGCGCCTAATCAAGCAGTGGCTCGGGGTCATGACCACGCCGCCCGCTCATCGTCCCGTAGATCGGGGGCGACGCGCCGGCCCTCGGCCTCGGCCCGCAACGCCGCTTCGATGACGGCTATCACCGTCGCTCCCTGCGCGGGTGACACCGGGTTGGACGCGTGTCCGTGGACCGCCTCACGCAGCGCGGCGTAATATCCACGCTGATCGCCGGGTACCGCCTTGAGCGCTCGCGTCTCGCCGGTCACGCCGTCAGATAGCACTGCATCGTCCGGATCCACGCCCCAGCCCGGCGCACCCGGCAGGACACCCGCCCGGAGCTGATCCTCCTGAACGTCAGGTTTCTGCTTGACCACACTGGCGCGATCGCCGTGGAGCGTGAAACGCGCGCTGCCGCCGGAGACGAGCATGCCCGCCTGCAGCGTGACGACGATCCGCTCCTCGTAGCGCAGCACGAGGTGGATGTAGTCGACGGCTTGCGCGCCCGAGCGTTGCTTGGCGAGCGTAGCCTGCACGGTGTCCGGGATCCCGAACAGCACCAACGTCTGGTCGATCAGGTGCGGGCCGAGATCGTACAGCAGCCCCGAGCCTGGACCGGAGCCTTCGCGCCATCGGTCGCGAATCTGCGGTCTAAACCGATCGAGCCGGGACTCACATAGCACCACCCGCCCCAGGACTCCGCGGCGCATCAGGTCCTGTACGGTGAGAAAGTCGCTGTCCCACCGTCGATTGTGGAACACGGAGAGCAGTGTGTCACTCTGCCGAGCCACCTCGCCCAGGTGTCGCGCGGCGGCGGCGGTGATGGTGAACGGCTTGTCCACCACGACATGCCGCCCCGCACGCAATGCGAGTTCCGCGAGCGGAGCGTGCGTCTCGTTCGGGGTAGCGATGACGATCAGGTCGATGCCGGGGTGCGTCGCCATGGCCACGGGGTCGGACACGATGTCAACGCCCGGCAGCGCGGCCCGCGCCTCTGCCGGGCGAGTCGAAGCTACCGCGGTGAGTTGAAAGCCGGCGGTGGCTCGAAGCAGCGGCACGTGAAACGTCTTCGTGGCGTAGCCGAAGCCAATCACACCGACCCGGATCTCGGTCGGGCTTATGTGCGGCTTCATAGACCTGGCCGAGGCACACCCGATCCACGGGCCCGTGGCCCGGCGTCCAAGCACAAGGCATTCATAGGCGGTTCCCCGAAACCTTGATTCTGTCGCCTAACGGACGGTTCGTCAGCTGCAAACGAGAATCGTGGCCGTACTCCCGACCCCGGACCCCAATGCTCGCGGCGGTGCAGAGTCAGCGCAACGACCTCTTTGATCCGGCGGAGTCCCGCGACTGCGTCCCGCCGCCCGCGCCGCTGGTCGCGGGGGGCTTGCGCGGGGCGGCGAATGTTGCATGTTTATGCATTATGCACTCCCGCGGCACGCTGGCGCTCGCCTTCTCCGGCGGGTTGGATACCTCCTTTTGCGTCCCCCGCCTCGCGGAGGACGGGTGGACGGTCCACACCGTCTACGTCGACACCGGCGGCTCCACCGCCGAGGAGCGCGCCGCCGTCCGCCGCCAGGCGGAGGCCGTCGGCGCCGCGTCGCACCATGAGATCGACGCCCGCGAGCAGGTCTACGACCGGTTCGTCCGGTTCCTGATTCAGGGCAACGTTCTCCGGGGAGAGGTCTACCCCTTGAGCGTGGCGGCCGAGCGGACCCAGCAGGCGCTGTCGGCGGTCGAGACGGCGCGGAAGCTCGGTGCCCGCGCGGTCGCCCATGGATCCACCGGCGCGGGCAACGATCAGGTCCGCTTCGACGTCGCCCTGCGCGTGCTCGCGCCCGACCTCGAGATCGTCACCCCGATCCGCGATCTCGCCATCAAGCGCGAGCAGGCGATCGCCTATCTCGAGCAGCGGGGACTGCCGGTGCCTGCGAAGGCCGGTGCCTATTCCATCAATCGCGGCCTCTGGGGCACCACCTGGGGCGGCGGCTGGACCCACGATACCTGGGCTGGGCCGCCAGCCGAGCTGGTCGATCCGCCGGCCGACGCGCCTGCGGCGCGCGAGATCGTGCTGGAGTGGGAGCGGGGCCTCCCGGTCGCGCTCGATGGCGAGCCGTCGGCCGGTCCCCCGCTCGTCGCCCGCCTGGGCGAACTGTGCGAGGCCTACGGCATCGGCCGCAGCATCCACGTGGGCGAGACCGCCCTCGGCATCAAGGGCCGGATCGGCTTCGAGGCCGGCGCGGCGCTGCTGCTGATCGGGGCGCATCGCGAGCTCGAGAAGCTGGTGCTCACCAAGTGGCAGACGTTCTGGAAGGACCAGCTCGGCCGGTTCTACGGCGACCGGCTGCACGAGGGGCAGTACTTCGATCCGTCGCTGCGCGACATCGAGGCGCTGATCACGAGCTCGCAGGGGCGCGTGACCGGCGACACCCGCGTCCGCCTGGCGCCCGGCCGGTTCCAGGTCGTCGGCACGCGGAGCCCACACTCCATGATGGACACCACCGTCGCCACCTACGGCGAGGAGAACCGCCTCTGGACCGGCGACGAGGCCCGGGCGTTCGCGCGCGTGTCCGCGGTGCCGTCGCTGCTGGCGGCGCGGGCGGCGTTGGGAGCACGTCCATGACCAGGAAGAAAGGAACCGACATGGTCGTCACCAGCCGGGTCCGGCTCGACCGCATCAGCAGCTCCACCCGGAACGCGGCCCTCCCGCCCGAAGTGATCGTGGGCGACGAGATCGTCGCGGCGGAGGGGTACGTGCTGGCCGTGCGTATCCTCGAGGACAAGTCGACCTACAACACCATCGAGGACACCACGGGCCGCATGCTGTCGCTCCGGGCCGGCGACGTGCTGGCCGGCGTGCTCGGCACCCGGCGCGCCCTCCGCGGCTACGCCGGCGTGGTGCCGCCGCACATCGCGGTCGGCGACACGATCGAGGTGCTCAATCTCGGCGGGATTCTCGGTCGCTGTACGTCGGTGAATCCGGACATCGGCCCGCCGTTCAAGGCCGAGGTGCTCGGGGCGATCCTCGCCTTTCCCGAGCTCGGGGACCGGATCGGGCGGCCCGCCCACATCCGCGACCGGGCCGTGCCGCCGGCGGACACGCTGGAGAGCCGGATCCCCGTGGTGTACGTCGCGGGAACCTGCATGAACGCCGGGAAGACCGTGGCGGCCACCGAGCTCGTCCGCGGCCTCGCGCGTGGCGGGCTCCGCGTCGCCGCGGCCAAGCTCACCGGCGTCTCGCTCATGCGCGACGCGCTGTCGATGCTCGACGCCGGTGCGGTTGCCGCGCTCACGTTCAACGACGTGGGCATCGCGAGCACGCACGCCGGCGTCACCGTCACCACGGCCAAGGGCATCTTCAACCGGCTTGCGGCGGCCAAGCCGGACGTGGTCGTGGCCGAGCTGGGCGACGGGATCCTCGGCGAGTACGGGGTGCAGGACATCCTCCGGGACGCCGAGCTCATGCGCGTCGGGGCGGCCTACGTGATGGCGGCTCCCGATCCCGTCGCCTGCTGGGGCGCGGCGGAGCTGATGCAGCGGGAGTTCGATCTCCCCATCACCGCGATCACCGGGCCCGCCACCGACAACGAGGTGGGCCAGGTGTACATCACGACCGGCCTGGGGCTCCCGGCCCACAACGCCCGGCGGGACGCCGGTGGACTGCTGGCTGTGGTGCGAAAGGCGATCTCAGAATGGACGGAGAGGACGGAGACGACGGAGACGGACAAACCCGTTGGCAGCGGCATTTCCCTTTCCGTCGTCTCCGTCCTCTCCGTCCTCTCCGTCCTCTTCTCATGAAGGTCGCGGTCGTCGGCGCCGCCGGATACGTGGGCGGCGAGCTCCTGCGCCTCCTGCTGCAGCATCCGGAGGTCGCCGAATGCGTGGCGACCAGCCGGAGCCAGGCCGGCAAACCCATCGCGGAGGTGCATCCGGGCTTGGCCGCGCTCTCGGATGCGCGGTTCTCCGGCGCGACGCCGGGCGAGGTCGCGCGCGGGCGCGACGTCGTCTTCCTGTGCCTCGAGCACGGGGAATCGTCGCGCGTCGCCGGCGAGGTCTTCGACGCGGGCCCGGAGCTGGTCGTGGATCTCGCCGCGGATTTCCGGGTGCGCGACCCCGAGCTCTACCAGCGGTTCTACGGGCCGCACTCCGCCCCAGAGCTGCTGTCCCGCTTCACCTACGGGCTCGCGGACGTGGCGGGCTGTGGCCTCCGCGGCGCGAGCGCGATCGCGGCGCCCGGCTGCTTCGCCACGGCGGCACAGCTCGCGCTCTATCCGCTGGCGTGGGCGGGACTCGATGTCACGCCGTCGCTGTTCGCCATCACCGGGTCGAGCGGCGCCGGCGTGCAGCCACGCCCGACGACCCACCACCCGATGCGCGCGCACAACGTCTTCGCCTACTCCGTGCTCGGGCATCGCCACGAGGCGGAAGTGCTCCAGTCCTGGCGGGAATGGGTCGGCCGCCCCGACGCGACCGCCCGGCTGATGACCCACTCGGGCCCGTTCGTGCGCGGCATCTATCTCACGCTGCATGCGTTCGTGCCCCGGCAGATCGCCATCCGAGGCGGCGAGCCCGGGACCACCGCGGCCCGCTGGTACCGCGAGGCGTACGCGCACCGTCCGTTCGTCCGCGTGCTGGATGCGCCGCCCGAGCTCACCCACGCGGTGGGTACCAATTACGCTTTGATCCATGCCACCGAGAGCGATAACGGCGAGGAGATCCAGGTGACGGTGGCGATCGACAACCTGGTCAAAGGGGCCGGCGGCCAGGCGATCCAGGCGATGAATCTGGCCCTGGGGCTGGAGGAGCGCGCCGGACTCACCGCCGCGGGGATCTATCCATGCTGAACGCCCACGACGTCATCCCCGCGCTCCTGCCGGTGTATTCCTCGATGCCCGTCCGGCCGATGCGGGGCCACGGCTCCTGGCTGGTGGACGAAGACGGCGCCGAGTGGCTCGATGCCTATGGCGGTCACGCGGTCGCCTCTACCGGGCACAGCCATCCCGACGTCGTGCGGGCCATCGCCGAGCAGGCGGCGCAGCTCCTGTTCTACTCCACGGCCGTGCCGCTGCCCCAGCGGGAGAGCCTTGCCGAGAAGCTGGCGGAGCTGTGTCCGGATCCGCTGGGTCGGGTGTTCTTCTGCAACTCCGGCGCGGAAGCCAACGAGAACGCGCTTCACCTGGCCCGGCGCCACACTGGGCGACAGACGATCGTCTCGGTGCGGGGCGGCTGGCACGGGCGTACGGCCGCGACACTCGCCTGCACCGACGGACCCCGCTACGAGGAAGCGGCGCGCCGCGCCGGCGTCCCTCTGAGCCGGAAGGTCCCCTTCGACGACGTGGCGGCTCTCGACGCGGCGGTGGGCGACGACGTCGCCGCGGTGCTGGTCGAGCCGGTGCAGGGGTTTGCCGGCGCGCGCGACTGTTCGCTCGAGTTCCTCGCCGCGGCCCGGCGCCTATGCGATGAGCGCGGTGCCGTCCTCCTGTTCGACGAGGTGCAGTGCGGCGTCGGACGCTGCGGGGCGTTCAGCGCGGCCGAGGCGGTCGGCGTGACCCCGGACGCACTGACGTTCGCGAAGGGTCTGGCCGGCGGCTTGCCCATCGGCGCGGTCGTCGCGAGCCCCTTGCTCACCGACACGCTCGTCCTGGGCGATCTCGGCAGCACCTTCGGCGGCGGGCCGGTGCCGTGCGCCGCCGCCCTGGCCAACATCGGGGTGATCGAGCGCGAGGGGCTGATCGCCAACGCGGTGGCCGTGGGGGAGCACCTGGCGACCGGTGCCCGCTCCCTCGGCGTCCGAACGGTGTCCGGCCGAGGGTTGCTGCTCGGCCTGCACCTTGGCCGGCCGGCGGCCGAAGTGCAGCGCGCGCTCTTCGGCCGCCGCATCCTGACGGGCACGGCCACCGATCCCGAGGTGCTCCGGTTGCTGCCCCCGTTGTCGTTCAGCCACGCGGAAGCCGACCTGCTGCTGGCCGGCCTCGAGGAGGTGCTGGCGTGACCAAGCGCGACTTCCTGGCGCTCGAGGACTGGAGCGCCGACGCGGTCGACGAGCTGCTGGCACTCGCGGCCCGGATCAAGCGAGGCGAGGTCACCGGCGGACTCGAGCGGAAAGTGCTCGCCATGGTGTTCATGGACCCGAGCCTCCGGACCCGGACGAGCTTCGAGACCGCGATGTTCCTGCACGGCGGCCACGGCGTGGTGCTGGAGCCGGGCAAGGGCAGCTGGTCGCTCGAGACCGAGCCGGGGGCGGTCATGGACGGCGACACGGTCGAGCATATCATCGACGCGGCGCGCGTGCTGGGCCGCTACGCCGACGCGCTCGGGGTCCGGAGCTTTCCGCGCGGCAGCGACTGGGCCGTCGCGCGGGAGGACGGCATCATCCGCAACTTCGCCAAGTACTGCGAGAAGCCGGTCATCAACTTCGAGAGCGCGCGGCGGCACCCCTGCCAGGCGCTGGCCGACGCGATGACCCTGCGGGAGAAGCTGGGCGAGACCGCCGGCAAGCGCTTCGTGCTGACCTGGGCCTGGCACCCCAAGGCGCTGCCTACGGCCGTGCCGGTGAGCGCCGCGCTCGCCGCCGCCTCGCTGGGCATGGAGATCGTCATCGCCCGGCCGCCGGGATACGAGCTGGATCCGGAGGACACCGCGCTCATCCGTCGACTGGCGCAGCAGCACGGCGGCGAGTTCGTCCATATCATCGACGACCCGGACGAGGCGACCGTCGGCGCGGACGCGGTCTACGTGAAGTCGTGGGGATCGGTGAAGCTGTACGGCGCGCCGCAGGAGGAGAAGGCGCTGCGCGCGGGGCTCCGCGATTGGCGCCTCACGCCGGGCCGGGTGAAGTCCACCCGCGGCGGGAAGGGCATCGTGATGCACTGCCTGCCGGTCCGGCGGAACGTCGAGATCGATGACGCGGTCCTGGACGGGCCGAACTCGGTCGTGGTGGACCAGGCGGAGAACCGGCTGCACGCGCAGCGGGCGCTGCTGCTGGAGCTGATCGGACAGCGCTGAGCCGCGGGCCAGACTCGGAGAGCATCGTGACCATCGACACCACCAAGGGCATCGCGGGCCTCAAGGGCGCGCTGCGCTACGTGCGGGCGTACCGGGACCAGGTCTTCGTCGTGAAGCTCGGCGGCGACGTCGTGGGCGAGCCGGAGACGCTCGACCACGTGACCGCGCAGCTCGCGCTGCTGTCGTCGCTCAGCATCCGCCTGGTCGTGGTGCACGGCGGGGGCCCCCAGGCCTCGAGCCTGAGCCGGCGCCTCGGCGTGGAGCCGCGCATGGTGGCGGGGCGCCGGGTGACGGACGACTCGGCGCTCGAGGTCGCGAAGATGGTCTACGCCGGCCAGCTCAACGTGGACCTCCTGGCCGCGCTGCGCGAGCACCGGGTCCAGGCCGTGGGCCTGAGCGGCGTCGACGCCGACTTGATCACCGCGCACCGGCGCCCGCCGGTGCAGGTCGTGGACGACGCCGGCGCCACGATCAAGGTGGACTACGGGCATGTCGGCGACATCGACCGGGTGGACCCGCGCGTGCTGGTCACGCTGATGGAGGCGCGATTCGTCCCCGTGGTCGCGAGCCTCGCGGGCGGGGAGGACGGCGAGGTGTTCAACGTCAACGCCGACACGGTCGCGGAGTCGCTGGCGGTGGCGCTGCGGGCGCAGAAGCTGATCTTCCTCACCGGCGCGCCGGGCGTCCTGCGCGACCGCACCGACCCGTCGACGCTCGTCACCTTCGCCGACCCGGACGACCTGGCCGGGCTGATGGCGAGCGGCGTGCTTGCCGGCGGGATGCGGCCAAAGGTGGAGGCGTGCATCCGCGCGGCCACCGGCGGCGTGGAGCGGACGCACATCATCGACGGCCGCGCGCCCGATGCGCTGCTGCTCGAGGTCTTCACCGGCGCCGGCTGCGGTACCATGATCGTCGGGCGGAAGGAGAAGGCGACGTATCTGGGGGTGGATCTTGCCGGATGAGATCGACCTGCTCCAGCGCATGGTCGCCATTCCGTCCGTGAGCGGGGAGGAGGAGGCGCTCGCGCGCTTCGTGGAGGACACCGCCCGGGGCTGGGGCCTCGCGGCGACGCGTGACGACCTGGCGGTCCGGGTCGAGCGTGCGGGCACGGACGGACGGGACCCACGCTCGCCCTGGTCTCGCATCTCGACGTCGTGCCGCCGGGGAAGGGCTGGACCCGCGACCCGTTCACGCCCGTCGGTGGAAGGCACCCGCCTGTACGGCCGCGGCTCCGGCGACGCCAAGGCGTCGGTGGCGGCGATGCTCTGTGCCGCGAAGGACCTGGCCGACAGCGGCGGTCCGGCCAGCGGACGCCTGCTGGTGCTGCTCGGCTACGGCGAGGAGACCAAGCACACCACCATGGAGCGCGCGGTCGAGGCCGCGGGCGCGATCGACGCGGCCGTGGTCGGCGAGCCCACCAATCTCGACTTCGCCGTCGCGCAGCGTGGGCTCATGATGGTGGACCTCCTCGCCGAAGGCGATCAGCGCCACGCCGGCTACGCGGCGGCGGACGGCGAGTTCCGGAACGCGGCGCTGGTGCTCGCGCGGGACCTGCTCAAGCTCGACGGACTCTTCACCGAGCGGTCGCATCCCGTCCTCGGCCACACCACGGCCACGCCGACGATGCTCGACGCGGGCGTGAGCCGCAACGTGACGCCTCCCGTCGCCAAGGCGATCCTGGACATCCGCAGCACGCCCGACTGGACCCACGACGAGGTGGCCGACGTGCTTCGCCAGGCGCTCGCATCCAACGTCGTGGTGACCTCGCAGCGGCTGGTGCCGTGCGAGACCCCGGCCGGCTCGCGCCTGCTGGCGATGGCCCAGCGGCTCCGGCCCGAGGCGCGCACGTTCGGCAGCCCGACGTGTTCGGACTGGGTCTTCCTGCGACACACCGACGCCATCAAGTGCGGGCCGGGCACCAGCCGACGATCGCACACCCCTGACGAGTACGTGGACCTGCCCGAGGTGTCGGCGGCGCGGGCGTTCTACACCGGGCTGGCGCGCGCGTATCTGACGCCGAGGGACGCGTGAGCCCGAAGGCCGCGACGCTCTGGTCCCCGGCCGCGGCGCCGGACGATCTCATGTTCGCCTACACCGCGGGCGACGACCGGCCGTGGGATGCCCGCCTGCTCCGGTGGGACGTGCTCGGCAGTCTCGGCCACATCGAGGGCCTGCGCGCGTCGAGGTTGCTGGGGCCCCGCGAGCATGCTCGCCTTCGCGCGGGCCTGCGCGCGGCGCTGGCCGCGGTGGACGCGGAACGGCTCCGCGTATCGCCGGCGCAGGAGGACGTGCACACCGCGGTCGAGGCATGGCTCACCCGCCGGCTGCCCGGTCTGGGAGAGCGATTGCACACCGGCCGCTCCCGCAACGATCAGGTCGCCACCGATCTGCGACTCTTCCTGAAGGACCGACTGCTCACGCTGCACGGCCATGCACTGGGGCTCACCGAGGCGCTGCTGGCGTTCGCCACGCGCCACCGCGCCGTGCTGTGGCCCGGCTACACCCACCAGCGCCGGGCGATGCCCTCGTCCGTCGGCCTGTGGGCCGGCGCGTACGCCGAGGGCGTGCTCGATACGCTCGAGTCGCTGACGGGCCTCTGGTCCCAGGTGGATCGCTCGCCCCTGGGCAGCGCGGCCGGCTACGGCGTTCCGCTTCCGCTCAAGCGCGAGGCCTCGGCGCGCGCGCTCGGGTTCGCAGGCCTCGACCACAACGTGGCCAAGGTTCAAGGCGGGCGAGGGAAGCTGGAAGCGGCGGCGCTGTTCTGGTGCACCCAGCTCGGGCACGAGCTGGCGAGGCTGTCGCAGGACGTGATCCTGTTCAGCGCGGAGGAGTTCGGCTACCTGCTGCTTCCCGCCGAGCTCGCGACCGGCTCGAGCATCATGCCGCACAAGCGGAATCCCGACCTGTTCGAGCTTACCCGCGCGCGCGCCGCGGCCCTCGAGGGGGATCTGGTCGCCCTGCTCCAGATCAAGGGCAAGCTGGCGGGCGGCTACCAGCGCGACTTCCAGCTCCTCAAGGAGCCGCTCATGCGCGGGCTCGACCGCGCCGAGGCGATGCTCACGGTGGTTGCCCACGCCGTGCCGCGGCTCGGCGTCGATCGCGCGCGCTGTGCGGCCACGCTGGAGGGCGGCACGCTGGCCACCGACGAGGTGATGCGGCGGGTCGAAGCCGGTCGCCCGTTCCGGACCGCCTACCGCGAGGTCGCGGCGGCGCTCCGGGATGGCCAGCGCTTTCCCCCGCCAACGCCGAGCCCAGCTGCTCGCCCGGCGCGCATCGACCGGCGGCCTCGGCAACCTCGGCCTCGGCCACGCGCGCGCTCGCGTGCGGCGGGCGCGGGCATGGCAGCTGCGCGAGCGGCGACGGTTCGACCGCGCCATGTCCCGCCTCTCCGGCCGCCCCACCCGCCGGCCAGCCCGGCCGTCGAGCCGAGCCTCCGGGAAATGACCGCCGACCGCCGGAAGCGCCACCTCAAGATCCTCGAGCTCATCAGCACGCGCGCGGTGCGCACCCAGGACGAGCTCGCGGAGGCGCTCGCGACGGAAGGCTGGGAGGTGACCCAGTCATCGGTCAGCCGGGACATCGCCGCGCTCCACCTGATCAAGGTGGACGGGGCCTACCGGCGGCCAAGCTCGGTGCGCGCCCCGGCGGATCCCGATGAGCGCCGCATCGCCGACGGGGTGCTGACCGTCGAGCCCGCGGGCGAGGCGCTGGTGGTGCTCCACACTCCGCCCGGCGAGGCGAACCGCGTCGCGGTCGCGCTCGATCGGCTCGCATGGCCGGACGTCGTCGGCACGATCGCGGGCGACGACACCATCTTTCTCGCCGTGCGGGACGGCGCGGCTCAGCGCCGGGTGCTGGGCGACGTGCGGAAGCTCACCAGCGGATAAGGGAGATGGGAATGCGATGCACGAGGGGCTGGTCCCAGTGGGCGGCGATCGCGGTCGTCAGCGTGCGCGCTGGGACTCGGCGCCCTGGCGTGCCAGGAGAAAACTGGCGCGCTCACCGCGGCCCAGCAGCAGCGCCTCGACTCGGAAGGCATCGTCCGCCGGGCGGACGACCTCATGTTCCGCTATACCCACGACGCAGGACGGCGCGACGCCGGGTGGGAGGACCGCAAGGCCTCGATCATCGTGACCAGGCAGAGCGTGATCATCCATAAGAACGAGAAGCTCGGCCTCGAGATCACGCCGCGCACGCGCCGCTTCGTGCAGGTGCGGCGGGACGGCGATCGCGTGCGGATCAGCGCGGGCGGCGGCAAGTCGGCGGAGAGCTGGTCCTTCGTGCCGCCGGACGACGCGGCGGGCTGGGCGGACGATATCCGGGCGGTGATGAAGGCAGTGCCGGCGACGACGGCGCGTTGATGAAAAGTCAAAGGGAGGCTCGTATGAGCCTCCCTTTGAGTCCTCAGATTGGTTCGTCGCGGCTCAGGGCTTCACATTGGTCTTGGCGACCAGCGTATTGTTGCCGTTGACCCCGCCCAGGCTGACCAGCGCGACAGCGGAGAGCGTCAGGTTCAGGCCACCCGCCTTGGTGGGAGTGATAATGAGGGTGGCAAAGCCGGGCGTCTGCTTCGGCGGCGTCAGGAACGTCGTGGCCGCGCTCACCTGGGTGCTCGAAGGTGTCCCGCACTCCTTGGAGCCGTTCAACGCCGTGCCCGTCCCGTTGTTGTTCGTTCCCGTGATGAACAGGCACGTACCGTTGACGTAGGTCTTGACCCCATTCACCAGCGTCGACGCGCCGGCGATGGCCGTGTAGCTCTGGCCGAGCTCTCATTACGGACGGAGGCTTCTGGAGCCATTCGAGGGTGACGTTGGTGACCGGCGTCGCTGAGAACACGTCGCCCTTGGCTCCGCCCAGCCCGCCTCCGGTCGCCAGGCGCAACGACGCGGCGGCATAGGCCGGCTCCGGACTCAGTGCTCGCACGGCAAAGCGAGACATCCGCTGCAGCAGCGAACGGCCCTGTAGCGCGACCACCGGACGACTCGCACAAGGTGCTCGCGTCGATGAAGTTCAGTACGCCCACCCCGGCCTGGATGATCATACCCGCGTCGCCGACGTCGATGCCCAAGCCGGGACACAGCGCCACGACCCCGTTCGGATCGAACGTCGCGCTGCGGGGGATGAACTTCCAGTCGTAGCCCGTGGGCGCGGCCGTCCGGCGCCGTCCGGAAGAGGTTGCCGTAGATCAGCACCCGCTCGTCCAGGGTCGTCGACCAGCTGCCACCACTCGCCGTTGCCAGGACCGAGACGTTGCCGGCCTCCGCCGTTTCAAATCCGGATCCGGACAGTTGGGCCACGACCGGTGCCGTTTCGTCGTCCTTGCCCGCGTCGCCCCGAACGAAGAACGCTCCGCCGTCGGCGAACTCGAGCGCGCTCTTGAAATTGAACTGTTCGGCCGTCGGCCACCCCTCGAATGCCTCCGCCCACGCCCGTCGCCGCCGGCACGTTGTACATGCACTGGAGCGTCTGGCGGATGACCGCCGCACCGTTGGTCGTCGACGACCCGTGACCGGCGCGCCCCACCTGGCCGACGAACTTCAAGAGGTCGAAGCCGGGCCCGCGGGCCGCGGTGAAGTTGGGCGCCGGCGCGGTATTGTACGCCGTCTGAATGGCCGTGGCGTAGGTGTTCGCGGTGCTCTTTTCGGCGTCGACCGTGAAATAGTCACCGATGGCTTTGTTGAGGCTGGGATTGCCGTTGAAGGTACAGGCGTTCGGCGACGTCACGACGAACGACGGCCCGTCCGACGGGGACAGCGTGGGCGAGTCGTCGCTGCAGGCGGCAGCAAACGCCACTGCCGCAACCAGTGCGGCGACGCTGCTAAGCGGGCGAGCCATAGGTGCTCCTGGATTTTTGGGGCGCTGTGCAAATGAGCGGTTGCTCATCCAGCGGGATAGAGATAGCACCAAATGCGCCCTTTGTCGATGGGGTCATCTGGCAAATTCACGGACTTGCAACCTGCTTTTCACGTAACGGCTTCCAGGATTGCCCGGCCGAACATGCTACCAACGCCTTACCGCGAGGTGTTGCGTAATCTCCACAGTTTGTGTGGTCACGAGCCTGTGGCCGGCAAACCCACGAGCGAGCGCCAGCGCGGATCGCTCCGAAGGTCCTTGAGCCACCAGGTCTCGCCCTTCGCCATGGCCGCCCTGGCCTGCGGATTGGCAGCCAGGTACGTGGTCAGGAGCCGGATCGCCTCGTCCTTGTCACCCAGGATCACCCGGGCGTTCGCTTCGAGGGGTGCCAACTCTCTGGTAGGATCGACCGTCGCGTCTCCGCGAGCACGCTCCGCGACGTGCCTGGCGCTGTCGCCCTAGCCCTGCTCGTGCCAGGCCTATGGCGATGAGCATCTCACCGTACCGCTTGCTGAATTCCGGCCCGGCCGCGGGACGCTGTTTGAGATACTGATCCTGGAGCTGCCACATTTTCGGAACGTCCGGGGGCGTGTTCGGCAGGCCAAAGAGCCAGATCTGGCATTCGGTAAACCGGTAGGACTCCGGGAACCGCCGCTGTCCTTCCGAGCACCAGCGCCGGGATTCGTCGGCGTCTTCCAGGTCGAACGATGTTTGGAACAGTCGCCACAGCGTCGTGCGGGCCGTGGAGAGGTAAGGGTCGGCCTCGTAGGATTTCAGGGCGGCAAGCTTCCCTTCGGCTGTGCGCGACGCGTTGTACAGCAGATAGCTCAGCCAGCTCCAGGCGACCGCCGCATTGGGATTGCCTTCCACCGCGCCCCGGAGGTCCTTCTCGGAGTCCGCTAGGAGCTTGGCCGCAGCGTTGTGATCCGGCTCCAGGTTGAGCAGGTAGCGCCAGTACTGGAGCGTCCCCCGAAGCTCGAGGCCGTCCGGATCGTTGGGCTTGAGCGTCAGCGCTCGACCGGCATGCTTGAGCCCGATGTCCAGCCATTTCGAGTAGCGGGTGCGATCGAAACCTGGAATGAGATCGGTCTGGCGGTACGCCAGCCAGCCGCGTTGGATGGCCGGGGCGGTCCAGGCCGGATCGGCGGCTTCGGCCAGCCCCAGGATCGAGTCCGCTTCGAGAAGCTTCCGCCCTGCCGCGCCGCTATCGCCCGCCGCCAGCAGGGGATCGAAATCCTTGGAGGCCTGTTCGCCGCGCTGCAGGAGCTCCCACGCCTTCGTGCTCGTCGTGGCCTGCCGGGCCTCACGGAGGGTGATCTCCGCGCCGAGCTGCTGCCGGAGGAACACGGAGACTTCCTTCGCGAGGTCGTCCTGCAGGGCGAAGATTTCCTCGCGGGGCCGCTCCAGCACCTTGCTGCCCAGCTCCTTGCCCGAGCCGGCGTTGATCAGCGACACGTCGACGCGCAGCCGGTTGCCCGCCTGGGTGACCGTACCCTGCACCAGGGTTCCCACCTTGAGTGCACGACCGATGCTGTCCGGCGCGACCGCGGATTTCTTGTAGGGCAGCACGCCGTTGCGCGAGATCACCTGCAGTTGGGGCACCTGGGCGATCTCGTGGATCAAGGCCTCCGTGATGCCGTCCGCGAGATAGCCGACCGAGTCCGAGCCGCCCCGCGGCTCGAAGTACAACACGGCGATGTGGTTCGCGTCGAGGCCCCCGCTGTCGTCACTCGCGGCGTCCGCGCCGCCACGGTGCATCATCTTGTAGCCGCCGAAGCCGATCCCGGCGAGCAGGAGGACGCCACCCGCCACCATCGACCAGAACTTCGCGCCCCGTCCAGCCCTTTCGACGGCGTTCGACCTCCCCCGTCTTCCGCTTAGGCACCGCACCGGTCGTCCGTGAGACCCGCCGCGCCGCCGTCGACGCCCGCCGCTGCGCCGTCCGCGCCATCGCCGCTTCGGCCTCCGCCTCCGAGAGCCGCTCGGCGAATTCCTTCATCGTCTGAAAGCGGTCCGCCGGCGTCTTCTCGAGCGCCTGCATGACCGCGTCTTCGACCTCGTCCGGGATCGAGGCGCGCACGACCTGCAGGCTCGGCACGACTTCCATCGAGTGCCGCGCCATGATCGCCATCGAGTTCGGGCCGGTGAACGGCGGCTGGCCGATGAGCACTTCGTAGAGCACGCACCCGAGGCTGTAGATGTCGCTCCGGGCATCGACGTGCTCGCTGCCCAGCGACTGCTCGGGGCTCATGTAATGCGGGGTGCCGACCGCCATACCCGTCTGAGTCAGCTTCTCGCCGCCGGCCTGGCTCACGGCCCGCGCGATGCCGAAATCCGCCACCAGCGCATGTCCACCGAGCAGCAGAATGTTCTCGGGCTTGATGTCCCGGTGAACGATCTTGTGCTCGTGGGCGTACTGGAGCGCCTCGGCCGCCTCGCGCGCGATCTGCAGGGCGTCGCCGAGGGGCAGTTGCTGCTCCTTGTTCAGCCGGTCGCGGAGGGATTCGCCTTCGACGAACGGCATGACGTAGTAGAGCAGCCCTTCGGCCTCGCCCGAGTCGTACAACCCTAGGATGTTGGGGTGCTGGAGGTTGGCGGCGACCCGAATCTCGCGGAGAAAGCGGTCGGCGCCCAGCGAGACCGACAGCTCCTGGCGCAGCACCTTGATGGCGACCGTGCGCTCGTGCTTGAGGTCTGTCGCCTTGTAGACGACCGCCATGCCACCTTCGCCGACCCGACCCTCGAGCGCGTACCGATCCCCCAACGCGGATCGCAGTCGGTCAAACAGGTCGTCCACTAAGGCGCCTCGAGGAGGGGAAGCTGAACAGAAGAATAAACGGGCCTGGTGCGTAGCGGTCAGCAGCTGGTGTGGGCGGTGTCATGGCCGCCGGCTGCCGCGCGGCGCGCGTTCTCGGGGGTGGGCCTAGCCCACCGTCACCGCGGCCAGAGCCTCCCGCATTTCTGCCGCTGTTTGCCAGCGCTCACCCGGGGTTTTCGCCAAGGCGCGGCCGAGGCTGGTAGCCAGCTCGGTCGGAATCTCCGGGCGAAGGGTCCGGAGGTCGGGCGCAGGTTGCGTGAGGTGCATCTGCAGGACCACCGCCTCGTTCTTGTGGATGAACGGCGGCTGCCCGGCCAGGCACTCGAACAGCACGCAGGCGAGGGAGTAGAGGTCGCTTCGAAGGTCGATCTCCTGGAGGGCGGTGATCTGCTCCGGGCTCATGTAGGTGGACGTGCCGACGGCGATGCCCGAGCGGGTGAGCCGGTCGCTGCCCGACGCCCACACCGCCCGCGCGATGCCGAAGTCGAGCAGCACGGCGCCGTTGGGTGAGATGACGACGTTATCGGGCTTGACGTCCCGGTGGATGATCCCGTGGCCGTGGGCATGCTCCAGGGCATCGAGCAGGTCGTCGGCCACGCGCAGCGTGTCGGCCACGGAGAGCCGTCCCCGCTGGGCCACCAAGTCGCGCAGGGTGGCGCCCTCGACATAGGTCATGACGTAGTAGACCAGCCAGTCCCGCTCGCCCGAGTCAAGCAGATGGGCGATATGGGGATGGTCGAGCTGGGAGGCCAGCTTGATCTCGCGGAGGAACCGGTCGGCGGCTACGCTGACCAGGAGCTCGGGGTGCAGGATCTTGAGCGCGACAGGCTCGCCTCCCGGCCGCCGGGCCAGGAAGATGCGGGCGTTCCCGCCTTTGCCGATCTCGCGCTCGATCTCGTAGTGTCCCTCGAACGCCTGCCGCACGAGCGCCAGCATGTCGCGACGAATGCGCCGCTCCTTGTGGGGGACGACCCAAGGTTGCTGAAACTCTCGCCATCGCGCAAGTCGTGGTGGGGCAGAGGGCTGGGGGGTGTCGGATGGGCGGGCAGGTGCCGGGTGGGGTTGGCGCAGCGAACGAGGAGTCCGAGCCCGGTGCGTCTACAACAGCAAATCCGTGCGCACCCGCTTCCTCACCCCCCACCAGATCGCGCCCCACAGGTTCGACCGCCGGAGGGTGACGCTCGCCTCGCCGGTCATGCCCGGGCGCCAGCGGGGCGAGCCCCGCATGCCGACCCGCGCCTCGACCGCGCCTGCCCGCGACGTGCCGGTCATGGCGACGCCGGTGACCCGCGCGGCGAGTGAGCCGGCGTCGGCATGGAACACCAGCCGCACGGGTTGGCCGGGCTTGACTCGGGTCGCGCCCGCGCCGGTCAGTCCGATCCGGAGCTCGACCGAGTCCGGCTCCCCCAGCTCGATCAGTCGTGCGCCCAGGTCCACCCACTGCCCGATGAGCTGCTCGGGCCGGTGGCTGACCACGATGCCGGGAACCAGGGCCCTGAGGGTGAGGTCGCGCTGGGTCGCGGTCATCCCGTCGAGCCGGGCGGCGTCGGTGGCGCGCTCGGCCTCCAACCGGGCCACCTCCGCCGACCGGTCGGCGGCCCGGGCCTGCGACACTCGCGCAGCCAGCGAGTCCGCCCGGCGCGCGGTCGCGAGGACGGCGCGCTCGAGGTCGAGGTCGCGCACCTGGAGCAGCGGCATCCCCGCCTCGACCCGCGTTCCCTCCCGCACGTAGACCCGCCCCACCAGCCCGCTGTCCGGGGCGGTCAGCGCGACCGACAGCGCCGGCGCCACCACGAAGGGACCAGTCACCGTGATCGGCCGCGGGATGATCGCGCCGACCACGAGAAGAACGACCGCGACCACGAGCGCGCGATCCCGCAGGCGGCGCGCCCCCGCCCGGGCCCGCAGTTCGCGCGCCGAGGCAGCCAGGGTCTGCCCCAGGGTGCGGAGCGCGCTTCGCGAGAGCAGCCAGACGCCCAGCAGGAAGAGCGCGCCGCCCAGGAGCCCGAGCGCCCGGTCCAGCCAGCCGTACACGGTGCCGCCCACCAGCAGCATGATCGAGGCGATGTACCAGGCGGCGAGCAGGCTGTAGATCAGGAAGATCCGCTGTTCCCGTTCGTCGGCGGGAGGGGCCGGTACGTCCAGTCCGAGCACCCGTGCCTTGACCAGCCAGGCGAGGTGTCCGAAGGCGCGTTGGCGGAGGTTGGGTACCTCCAGATAGTCGCTCAGCGCGAAGTAGCCGTCGAGCGGGATCAGCGGATTGGCGTTGACGACGACCGTCGTCACGCCGCCGATGATCATCGCGCTGAGCGCGATGTGGGAGATCAGGCTGTCGGGCGTCGCCGCCCACCAGACGATCGCGGCCAGTCCCGCCGCGACGAGCTGAATCCACGAGCCGGCGGCCGTGACCCAGAGCCGCGCCTTGAGCTCGGGAAACGTCCAGGAATCGTTCACGTTGCAGAAGAAGGCCGGCTCGAAGTACAGCAGCATCGCGCCGATCTCGTGCACCTCGCCGCCGAAGTACTTGCAGGTGTAGCCGTGCCCGAGCTCGTGGATCACGATGATCACGGTGCCAGTGCACCAGAAGACGAACAGCTCCCAGGCGGAGTAGCGGAAGTGGTAGAGATCGCTGAACGCGCCCGCGAAGTCCGTCCACTTGGCCGCGATGACGAGGAAGTAGATCGCGAAGAGGAGGACCGAGGCGACGAGGAAGCCGCGGGTGAACATCCACCGCAGGTAGGGCATGGTCCGGTTCATGAACTGATCCGGATCGCCCATCGACCAGCGGATGCGGAAGATGTCGCTCTGGGCACCAGACCCACCGAGCCGCTGGCGCCGCTGCGCCCTGAGCCGTTCCATCATCAGCACCGACCGCTCGCCGACGGTGCGCTCCAGCAGGCCCATCCCCTTGAGCTTGGTGGCGAAGCCCTCGACCGCGGCGGCCGACACCCGCAGACCGTCCTCGGCGAGCGCCGCCGCCACCTCGGCTGCGGTCCGGATGCCGTCGAACCGCTGGATGACGTTGACCTCGACCGGCCGGAACCGGAAATACTTCCGCGACTTCGGGTCCTTCACGATGTAGCTCTGCTCGCCCCGGTAGGTCTGCTCGACCAGCGTGAGGTCGTCCCGAAGCTTCGGTGCCTGGCTCACGGCTCGGCTCGCGCCACCTTTTCGCCCGCGGCGATCCCGCTGATCACCTCTACCCTGCCGCTGTCCAGATCGCCGCCGAGGGTAACGGCGCGAAGCGTCGTGCGGTTGTCGTCCCACACGAGGGCGTAGCCGTCGCGGCCCACCGCCGCCCGCGGGATGCCGACCACCCGGCGCCGCTCCGCACCGAGCTGCACGGTCGCGCTGCTCCCGGGCGTGACCCGCGCGCCCGGCGCGAGCTGGATCACGATCTCGCGCGTGCCGCTGGCCGCGTCCAGCACGGGCGACGCGCGGACGATCCGGCCGGACGCGCTCACGCCGCCGGCGGTGAGCACCCTGGCCGGCGCGCCCACCCGGAGCCCGGCGGCGGCGGCTTCCGGCACGCGCACCGCCGCGAGCACCGGCGCGAGCGCGGTGATGCGGAACAGCGAGTCGCCCGGATTCACCAGCCGCTGGACCCGGGTCATCCTCGAGGTCACCACCCCCGCGAACGGGGCCACGATCCGGGTGAGGTCGTAGTCGCGCTGCGCTTTCCGGAGCGCGAGGTCGGCCGAACGGTGCTCGAACTCGACCTGCTCCGAGTCGGCCCGCGTGACGACTCCGGCCGTGGCAAGCGCACGCTGGCGCTCGACCCGCTGGACCGCGTTGTCGGCCTGCTCGCGGGCCTGGGCCAGCGCGATCTCCTGATCGGTGCTCTCCAGGCGGGCGAGCGGCTGGCCCGCGGCCACGCTCGTCCCGATGTCGGCCAGGATCGCCTCCACCACGCCGGTCGACCGCGCCAGCACGGCGGCGTCATGCTCGACGTAGAGCTGGGAGGGCAGCGAGAGGGGGCGGTCCACGGTCACACTCTCGGCGGTGGCGAGGGCGCCGCCAGGACTCGCGGCGGTGGCGGCGAGCGAGCTCGCGGTGTCGATCCTGTCGCCCGCCGTCGCCGCCACAGGCCGCGAGCAGGAGCGCGAGCGCAAGGGCTGAGCGGGTCACGACCACATCCTCCACCAGAGGAGACGCACCCAGCGCGCCGGCCCGCGGAAGAGCCGGGTGGCCGCCGAGGCGGGATCGGTGAGCACGCGGACGTACGCCGCCATGCTCGGCTTGAGCACACCTTCGGGGTTGGCCACCATCGCCCGGACGGGAAAGACGACATCCGCCGTACTGTCGGCTGGTGCCGGTGCCACCGAGAGCACTTGGCCGACGAAGGTCCGCTGCGGCATGGCGTCGACGCGGAGCCGCACTTCCTGCCCGGGCCGCACCCGGCCGATGTCGCGCTGGGCCACGTCGAACTCGAGCTCCAGGGAGTCGGTGCGTCCGAGCGTGAGCAGGAGATCGCCCTCCTCGAGCGACCGGCCCACCAGCTCCTGCACGCGCGGGGTGAGCACGATGCCGCCGGCGGGCGCGCGGACGGTCGTGAGCTCGACCTCCTCGTCCAGCAGCGCCACCTCGCGCCGCAGCGCGTCGGCCCGAATCCGGTGCAGCCGCTCCTCCGAGGCGTCGCCCCGGCTCGCCGCCAGTGCCGCCCCCCGGTCGGCGGCGGCGGCCTCGGCGACGGTGGCCTCGCGGTCGGCGCGGAGGCCCGTCGCGCGGAGATAGCCGACCGGCGTGCCCCGGGCCACCAGCGCGCCTTCGGTCACCGGGACCCGCTCGACGACGCCCGCCACCATCGCCCGTACCGGGGTGTAGGACGCGGCCCGGAAGACCGCGTGCTCGCCGGGCACCCGCAGTGGCCAGCGGAACAGCACCAGCGCCGCGAGCGCCAGCATGGCGATGGCGGCGTAGATCTGCACCCGGCGTTTCGGAATCGCTCGCAACGCCTGGCGCTTCGCCGCGAGGGCGCCGAATGCGTCCACCATCGGGACCTGGTGGTAGAGCTGCGCGTTCCGGAGCGCGACCGCGGTCTGGTTGGCCAGGATCGACGCCACCTCCCGCTGGGTGGGAGTGGCGAAGTCCACCGCGCCCGATTCGAACACGAGGACGCCCAGCACGCCTTCTTCGTCCTTGAGCGGCAGATAGAGGCCGCTCTCGACGGCATCGGTCTCGAGGTCCTGCCCGAAGATCGTGACGAACATCCGCTCGGCGTCCGATCCGGGCGCCACGCGCTCGACCAGGTAGAGCGTCTCGCCCCGGCCGGCCGCCCACTCCGCCCGCGCGACCAGGTCCTGCAGCTTGGGGTCCTTCGGATCGACCGTCTCCTCGCCCGCCACCGCGCGGACGTCGCAGTGCCCCTTCTCGTACAGCGCCACGGCGGCGCGGTCGAACGTCAGGGCCCGTGACGCCAGGTTGACGACCGAATGGAGCACCCGGTCGAGGTCGAGCGTCGCGGTGATCTCGCGGCTGATGTCGAGCAGCACGGCGAGGTCGCCGGCCCGCTTCTCGGCTGCGTGGAGCTGCGCGTTCCGCAGGGCGATCGCCGCGGTTGCCGCCAGTCCCTCGAGCAGGTCGCGATCCCGCTCGTCGAAGATGCCGTCGCCCGTGGTCTTGTTCGTGACCTGGATCGCGCCGACGGTGACGCCACTCGCGACCATCGCCGTGGCCATCACGTTCTGCGCGACCGTCTGGGAGGAGAGGTCGGGGTCGAAGCGAGGGTCGTCCACGGCGGGAGTGACCATTGTGGTCCGCTGGCGCTGGGCCACGTCGCCGACGAAGCCGCTTCCCAAGGGGACCTCCGCGCCGACCAGCGGGTCGCCCCGGCCGCCCACGGCGATCCGGCAACGGAGCACATCACCGTCCGCGATCCAGATCGACCCGCCTTCGGCGCCGAGCGCCGCGACGACGCGATCGAAGACCTTGGGCAGCAGCTCGTCGAAATCGAGCGAGGCGCTCAGCTCCAGGCCGATCGACCGGAGCAGGCGCAGACGCTCGACTTCCTCGCGGAGTTCGTCGGTCGACGTCGCGGGAGCGCTCATTGTTGGCTGATGAAGTTCGATGTGAACGACGAGCTCCGGCATTCCCCAAGACGGAAGGCCGGAGCCCGGTGCGCGGCGCCCGGGTGGAGCGCCGCGGAAGGACGATCGCGACTAGTAGATCTTGACCGGCGCGATCTTCTCTTCGAGCTCCTGCACATCAAGCTCGATGTCCTTGGACGGGACCGGCTTCTTCGGCTGCTGTTCGGGGGTCCGGGTCTTCGACTGCTCGTCGTGCTTGCTCATGATAGCTCTCGTTTCGGAGAAGGGCGAGATGGGTACCAGGCACCCGGGAGCGAATCCACGGCGACGAAGCTACAGGGGTACCGTGAAAACATCGTGATTGGCACTTGCCCTTCCTGTTGGGACCAGGTACGTTCATCCTGAAACTCACCTGGGCCTGAATGCCCGCTTTCGTCCTCACCCTGCTGGGCGCGCCGGTCCTCGCCACGAGCGAGGGGAACCCGGTCACGCCCCCGCTCGGCGCCAAGGCCCTGGCCCTCCTGGCGTATCTCCAGCTCGAGCGTCGGCCGCAGAGCCGTGAGGCGCTGGCCGGCCTTCTCTGGGGGGAGTCGCCCGAAGTCGAGGCACGTGCCTCCCTGCGGCAGGCCCTCAAGCACCTGCGGGACACGCTCGGCGACGCGATCCGGGCCGACCGGACCGTGGTCCAGCTCGCCGCTCCTCTCGACTGCGACGTCACCGCGTTTCGCGCGCTTCTCGACCAGGCGCCGGTGCAGGCCGCCGCGTTCGACATTCCCCGCTTCCTGGAAGGGTTCTCGGTACGGAGGGCCCCGCTCTTCGACGAATGGGTCGCTGCCGCCCGCGGTGGGTTGCTCCGCCAGTATCACGATGTCCTGGGCCGGGCCGCGCGCGAGGCGATGGCGCAGTGGCGCTGGCGCGAGGCCGTCGATCTGGCCGATCGGTGGCTGGCCTCCGATCCGATCGCGGATGAGGCGGCTCAACTGGCCGTCGAGGCGCGCTACCTGGGAGGCCACCGTGGCGCCGCTTTGAGCCGGTACGCCGAGTACCGTGACCTGCTTCGAAAGGAGACGGGCCGCGAGCCGAGCCGCGCGCTCGAGGCGCTGGTCCGCCGGGTCGAATCCGATCGGAGCGCCCCCGATGCGCCGCCCATCATCACCGACGAGTGGTACGTGCACGCTCCCACCTTCGAGTCGAGCCTCGTCGGCCGGGACGCGCAGTGGAAGCCCATGCGGTCCGCGTGGAAGCGGGCGAGGCGGGGCCACGGGCAGATCCTCCTGGTCGAGGGCGAATCCGGCGTCGGCAAGTCCCGGCTCACGGACGAGTTCCTCCGCTGGGTGGTCGCCGACGGCGGCACCGTGTTGCGCGGCCGAAGCTACGACCACCGCGCCGGGATTCCCTACGAGCCGGTCGTCGAGGCGCTCCGCGACGCGCTGGCCGCGCCGGGACTCTCCGGCACGTCTCCCGAATGGCTCGCCGAGGTGGCACGCGTGGTGCCCGAGGTTCGCGACCGATTCCCGGCGCTCTCTCCGGCGGAGGCGGAGCCGGGCGAGGGGTGGCGACTGTTCGAGGGCGTGGCGCAGCTGCTGGCGGCGCTCGCCGTGGAGCGGCCGGTCGTCATAGCGATCGACGACCTGCAATGGTGCGACGAAGACAGCTGCCAGCTCCTCCGCTTCCTCACCCGCCGGCTCGAGCGCACCCCCCTCCTCTGGATCGGCGTGCTCACGCCCGGCGAGGTAGAGCGCGATGCGCCGGCGTCGCGGCTCTGCCGGGTGTGGCGGGCCAAGTCGCACGCCGACATCGTCACGGTGGGCGCGCTCACGGAAGGGGAAGTGCTGCTGCTGCTCCGCGAGATGGGCCACCTCAGCGCGCCCAACGGCGGCCGGCGGTTCGCCGCGCGGCTGCACCGGATCACCGCCGGCAATCCGTTCTATCTCATCGAGGTGCTCAAGACCATGTTCGCCCAGGGCGTGCTGGTGCGGGACGAGGCGACGGGCGAGTGGATGTTCGCCCCCGACGCGGTCGTCGCCGGGCGGGAAGTGCCGGTCTCGCGCACGGTGCAGGATGCGATCGCCGAGCGGGTCGACCGGCTGTCGGACGATTTGCGCGAGGTGTTGATCACCCTCGCGGTCGGTGGGAGCTGTCGCCCCGACGTGCTCTCCCACGTGCACGGGATCTCGCGGCTGCATGCTGCCGCCCAGGGCGACGCCCTCGTGGACCGGCACCTCGCGGTGGAGGAGGGCGGCGCCTACCGATGCATCCACCCGGTGATCGCGCACATGGTGCGCGACAGCCTCACCGCCTCGCGCCGTCAGGAGATTCATCGCTCCCTCGCGCTGGCCCTCGAGGTGGCGCTGAGCCCCGAGGAGGCGGCCGATGCCGCCGGCCAGGTCGCCCTCCACGCGGATCGGGGCGGGGAACGGGAGCTGGCCTATCGCTACGCGCTGCTCGCCGCGCAAGCGGCGACGGCCCGCTATGCGCATGCGGAGGCGCTGTCCTGGCTCGACCTGGCAGTCTCCTCCGCCCGGGGAGCGGAGCAGTCGGAGGCGGTAGACGTCCTGACCGCGGATGTGTTGGAGCGCGCCGGCCTCAGTGAGGCGCCCCGCACCTCGGGACCCCTGCCGGTGACCCGCGAGATCGTGAGCGAAGATCTCGACCTGCGGGTCCGAGGATAGGCACGTTGGATGCAGGAGGGCGACTGGCGCGACCCGCGACCGCGCGATAGGATCTGACGAACGACTTCGACCTCACCGGTCGGATCGCGGTCCGAAGGTGCCCGGTAACTTCCTGCTGGACCACATTTTCCGCCCCCAGCGGCGGCCCGTACCCGGTTCCGATCCCACCGCGGCCCCGCGTCGAGGATCTGGAACCGGCCGCGGGCCGTCGCGAGGGCCGGGGTTGTCCATGCGCTGGACCTCATCGATCGCGCTCCTGGCATCGGCCTCCCTGCTCATGGGAGCCGCCTGCGACAGCCTCCGACTGCCGGCCCCGCCGGCCAAGACGACTTCGGGCGACTCACAGTCCACCACGGCCACAGCCGCCAAGCCCAACCGCGCGCCGAAGCGGACAATCACGGTCGACCCGGCGCTCGAGGGCCCTAGGTTCGAGCAGATCCGGCGCGGCCTGCGGCGTCTCGTGGTGGCGGAGGAGACCTACTACGCGGAGAACGGGGTCTACACCGAGGACCTGTCGCGCGTCGGATTCAAGCCGGATCGGGAGACGCAGTTCCGCTTTCTCTGGGTCTCCCGGCTGGGATGGGCCGCGAGCGGCACCCACGCGGGGATTCCGGGGCAGGACTGCGTGATCTACGTGGGCCGGGGTCATGGGGCTCCGACCACGTTGCGTCAGTTGCGGACGGGCGCCGAAGGCGTGCCGGTGTGCGACGGTACCCGGGCGCCGAAGCGGGCCGCGTCACCGCCGCCGGCGAGCCCCACGCCCGCGGCCGCCGAGGCGCCGGCAGCACTGCCCGACACCGGCAGCGCGCTGGACGCGGTCGAGCCGACGGTGCAGATGAAGGTTGACCTCCGCAACCTGGTGCGATCCCAGGACACCTGGTTCGCCCAGCAGGGTGCCTACTCGAAGCGGACCGAGCCGTTCGCGCTTCAGTACCTGTGGCACCGCGGGGTGAAGATCACCATCCTCAGCGCCGACGACGACTCCTGGTCGGCCCGTGCCACGCACGTCTCCCGGCCGGGCAAGAGCTGCGTCATCTGGCTCGGGCCGGTGTCACAGCGGCCCGCGACCGACGTCGAGGGGCGGGTGCCGGACCAGCCGGCCGTCCCGGCCTGCGACGAGTAGCGACTCAATCCGCCCGGGCGCCCCGCGCGACCGAGCCGCCGTACCGCACCGCCGTCATTTCCGCCAGAATCGCCAGGGCCGTCTCCGCGGGCTGGCGCCCGCCCAGGTCCAGGCCGATGGGCCCGTGCACCCGGGCAATGGTCTCCTCGTCGAATCCCGCGGCACTGAGCCGCTCGCGACGGGATGCCTGCGTCTTCCGCGATCCGATCGCGCCGACGTATCTCGCCGGGGAGCGAAGCGCGAGGTCCAGGGCCGGCTCGTCGAACTTGGGATCGTGGGACAGGATGCAGACGTAGCTCGCCGCGGTCCAGACCGATTCGCTGAAACGCTTCCTCGGGCCACGCGAGGATCAGCTCGTCCGCGTCGGGGAAGCGCTCGCGGGTGAGGAACGCCGGCCTGCCGTCGGCGACGATCGTGCGATAGCCGAGCGATCGCGCCAGCGGGACCAGTGCCACCGCGATGTGGACGCCACCGAAGACGACCAGGCGCGGCTGGCGTGGGAACACCTCCAGGAACAGATTGGCCGGACCGTGCTCGGTCTCGACGCTTCTCGTCGTGCTTGCCTCGTGCCCCAGCGCCGCGAGCGCGGCGTCGCGGATCGCGCCGTCCGCGAGGCCGTGCCCCATGCTGCCCTCCACCCGGCCGTCCTCGCGCACGATGACCGAGCGACCGGCCGCCGGTCCGTCGACCAGCGTGGCCACCACGTCCCCGCCGGGTCCGCGCGCGGCCGTAAGCACCTCCGGACGCACGGTCGGCTCGACGAACACCTTGATCGTGCCGCCGCACGCGAGGCCGACCTCCCACGCGCGCTCGTGGGTCACACCGAAGGTGACCAGCTTCGGCGTGCCCCGCCCGATCGCATCGGCGATCTCGCTGGCCGTCGCCCCTTCCACGCACCCGCCGGACACCGACCCGGCCATGGTGCCGTCGGCGGTGGCGAGCATCGACGAACCTTCGGGGCGCGGCGCCGAGCCCCACACGCTGGTCACGACCGCACGACCGACCGGCCGCCCGAGGGCGGCGAGGCGGTCGTACTCGGAGAGGAGGTCACGCATAGGGGCTTCCTTGCATCGGGCTCAGTGCTTCACATCGCTCCCAGTCGCCGGGCGAGGTCCTCCAGCGACGACACACTGGCCGCCGGCACCAGCTCGTCCACGTAGGGCAGCGCGGCCTGCAGGCCGACCGTCGCCGGCTCGAAGCCCGGGCGGGCGGCGAGCGGGTCGATCCACAGGAGCCGGTGGCACGACCGTCGGAGCGTGCCCATCTCGCGGGCCAGCAGGGCGGGGTCTCCGCGCTCCCACCCGTCGGAGACCAGCAGCACGATCGCGCCGCTCCGGATGGTGCGCCTCACCCACCGCCGATTGAGCTGGTGAAGGCATTCGCCGATCCGGGTCCCGCCGCTCCAGTCCACCACCTTCTCCGCGACGCGCCTGAGTGCGGCGTCGGGGCTGCGCGTCCGGAGCTGCCGGGTGATCCGCGTAAGGCGCGTGCCGAACACGAACACCTCGAGGGGTGCGCCGCTCCGCTGGAGCGCGTGGGCGAACCGAAGCATGAACCGGCTGTACCGCTCCATGCTGCCGCTGATGTCGCACACCAGGACCATGGGACGCGGCCGCACGGTGCGTCGAAGCCAGCGCCAGCGAAGCGCCTCGCCGCCGGTGCTCAGGGCGCGCCGAAGCATCGCCCGGGCCGCCGGTCGGTGCCCGCTGCGTCCGAGGCGGTTCCGCCGGGCCCGGCGCACCGGCAGTCGGGGTCGCAGCGACTCCAGCATCGCCATCGCATCCCGCGCCTCCGCCGCGCTCAGCCCCGCGAAGTCGGCCGTACGCAGCGTCTCAGTCAGGCTGGCGCCGCCGGGGCGGACCGAGGCCAGCGGGTCGGCCTCGTCGCCCGCGGTCTCAGCCGCGGCGGGATCCGCCGGCCGCTCCCGCCGCTCGTCCTGGCGAAGGCGGGGCAGCCGGTCGCTGGCGCCGGCCGGTCCGGAGCGTCTCCAGAAGAGGTCAAACGCCGCCTCGTAGAGCCGAGCCTCCTCCCGCCGACGTACGAAGATGGCACGACCCGCGGCTCGGACATCGGCCCGCCGGCCGAATCCCAGAAGGGTAAGCGATCGTGCGAACGTGGCCGTCTGGCCGCTCTCCACGTCGAGGCCCGCCCGGCGGAGCAGCCGCCCGAAGCGGACCACGTTGGCGAGCAGGACCTCGCCCGAGACCGGACGCCGCGCCGAATGGGGTGTCGACTTCGCGTACCGGATCGGGCGGCGGGTCTAACGGGACCGAATCTTGCGAAACATTATTGGCTGACATGAAACGCTTCGAATGCTCCGCGATCCTGTTCGACCTGGACGGCGTCCTCGTGGACTCGACCGCCTACGTCGAGCAGCAATGGCGCCGCTGGGCGAGCGCTCGGGGCCTTCATCCCGAGCCCTTCCTCCGCGTGTGCCACGGCCGCCGCGCGTTGGAGACGATCCGGATCGCCGCACCCCATCTCGACGCCGAGGCCGAGGTGAAGGCCTTCCTCCCGACCGAGGATCCGGATCCCAAGGCGATCCGGCCGCTGGCAGGTGCCGCCAGGATGCTTGGCGCCTTGCCGGAGGGCACCTGGGCCGTAGCCACTTCGGGTCCCAGAATCACCGCGACGGCCAGGCTCCGGCACGCGGGGCTGCCCCTGCCACCGGTTCTCGTCTGCGCCGAGGATGTCACGCGAGGCAAGCCGATGCCGGATGCCTATCTGCTCGCCGCTCGCGGCCTCGGCGTCGTGCCGTCCGACTGCCTGGTGGTCGAGGACGCACCCGCCGGGATCCAGGCGGCCCGGGCCGCCGGCATGGCTGTCGTCGGCGTCGGCACGACTCATCGGCTGGAGGATCTCGGCGCCGATGCGGGCGCCGCGTCGCTGGCGGGCGTGCATCTCGGCCGGGTGGACAAGGGGGTGCATGGGCGAACGCTCCTGGAGATCCTCGTCGTCGAGCCCTAGCGTCCGACCACGCGCGACTCGTCCAGCAGCGTCCGCGCACCGCCCGCCCTCATCGTCCCCACGTCCTCCTGATACTTGAGCAGCACGCCGAGCGTCTGCTCGATCTGGGTCGCATCGAGATGCCGCGCGCCCAGGGCCAGCAACGCGGCAGCCCAGTCCAGGGTCTCGGCGATGCCGGGCGCCTTCGTGAGATCGGCGGTCCGGAGGCGCTGCACGAACGCCACCACCTCGCACGCCAGCGACTCGGGCACCTGCGGAAGGCGCGCCCCGAGAATCGCCAGCTCGCGCTGCGCCGAGGGATAGTCGATCCAGTGGTAGAGGCAGCGCCGCTTGAGCGCGTCGTGTACTTCGCGCGTGCGGTTGCTCGTGAGGATGACGCGCGGCGGGCGCTCCGCGCGGATGGTGCCGATCTCCGGAATGCTCACCGCGAAGTCGCTCAGCAGCTCGAGCAGAAAGGCCTCGAACTCTTCGTCCGCGCGATCCACCTCGTCGATCAGCAGCACCGGTGGCTCGGCCGCGCGCGACTCCAGGGCCTGGAGCAGGGGCCGCCGGATCAGGAACTCCTCGGCGAAGATATCCCGGGTGGCGGCCGACTTGGCCTCGCCGCGGGCCTCGAGCAGCCGGATCTCGAGCATCTGGCGCGGGTAGTCCCACTCGTACACCGCGGTGTTGACGTCCAGCCCTTCGTAGCACTGGAGCCGGATGAGCTGGGCCCCGAGCACGGCGGACAGCGTTCGGGCGACCTCCGTCTTTCCGACGCCCGCCTCACCCTCGAGCAGCAGGGGGCGGCCCAGCGCCAGCGAGAGGAAGACCGCGGTCGCCAGATCGCGGTCCGCCACGTAGCCCTGATCGGCGAAGGCGGACTGGACGGTGTCGATGTCGGCGAGATCTGGCACTGGCGAGGTGCACCGGGTCGAAGATCCTCCAATATCGCCCGAGCCACGTGCGATCGCACGGCGGCTCAGCCAAGAGGAAGCGCCCCTCCGCCGGCGTACGGCGGAGGGGCGCTTCGCACCGACAAGGAGGCGCTGGTTACTTGCTGGCCAGACCTGGCTCGGGGCGATCCGCTGCTCGAGTTCCTCGACGTTCAACTCGATGGCACGGGCGTCCTTACCCGTCGCGGCCTTGACCTGGGCCTTCTGCTCTTCGGTAAGCTCCAGACGGATCGGCTTCTGATCGGACATGGTTTCGCTCCTGGTCGGGTGGGTGCCGGATGTCGGAGACGATAGTAGCTGCACACCGTGAATCCAGAGTGAATTGCGCCGGCCCGACCCGTGAACGGTCGAGTCGGGCGACGGGAGATCCCGCGCGTAGGCCGGGAGCCCGAATCGCATTTCCCGCCCAGCGCGCCCCATGGGCCAGGTCTGCAAGCTCAGTGCCGGCAAGCGCTTCGCCGGTCAGGAGGCGGGGCAGGACCAGATCGGCGCCGGGTCTGCATCGTCGGCGTCAGCCGGCGCTGACGCGCTGAGCGAAGTCGGTCCAGAACTGCTCGGTCAGCCGGCGGGCGGTACCCTCGAGCAGCCGCGCGCCGACGCTTGCGACGGTGCCGCTGATGTCGCTGGTCGCGGACCAGTTGAGCCGAGTGTGGCCGTTGCCCGCGTCCTCCACCTGCAGGGCCGACACCACGTCCACGGCCGAGCCGGGCGCCTTGCCGCGTGCGCGCATCGTGAGGCGCTCGCCCTCGACGATGTCGAACAGCTCGACGTCGAGTGTGAACCTGACCCTCACGGCGCCGACGCCCAATCCGGAGATGACCTTGAAGTGGGTCGGGTCCACGCGCTCCACCGATTCCACCCCCGGCGCGGACGCGGCGACGAATTCCGGATCGAGCAGCTTCTGCCACACCGTCTGGGGCGAGGCGGTGATCTCGGGGGCACCGGAGAAGTCCAGCTTCATGACGAGGATCCTTCGAGGGTAGTGAGATCGTCGGGCGTATCGACGTCGGGGTTCCCGCCGGGGACCTCGATTACCACGACGCCCGGGGAGCCGGCGGGCAGGAGGCCGCCGAAACCGCTGTCGCCGGCGAGGGTGTCCGCGAGCGGCCAGAGCGATCGGTCCGCCAGGACCGGGTGTCCTGGCTCCTGCGGCGCCTCGGCGTAGCGCGGCCGGAGCAGGAGGCCGAGCCCGCCACGCCACGCGGCGACGAGGATGGCGAGCACCTCGACCCGGACCAGCGGCTGATCCGCCAGCAGAACGATGGCGGCGCCCACCTCCTCGCTGAGCGCCGCCAGCCCCAGCCGGAGCGAGCTCGAGAGCCCCCGGTCCGGCGCGTCGTTCACCACCGTTCTCGTCCCCGCTCGCCGGGCCAGATCGGCCAGCGCCGCGTCGCCGGCCGCGATCACCACGACGGCGTCATCCACAACGCCGACCGCCCCCGCCTGGCGAATCGCCTCGAGGGCGTAGCCCGCGAGCGGCCGCCCGCCGAGCGGCGCCAGCAGCTTGGGGCTCCCGTATCGCCGGGCGCGGCCGGCGGCCAGCACGACCGCCGCTACGCGCCCAGCGGGATCTGGCAGCGGCCTATTTCGCCCGGGCGAGCGCCAGCTCCAGCGCGCGCCGGACGATCACTTGGGCGAGGTGGCGGCGATACTCCGCGGGCGCGTGGATGTCACCCTGGACCTCGATGCCATCGACCGACGCCGCCGCGACCCGGGCAAGCACGTCCGGCTCGGCCTTGGTACCTATGAGCTGGTCGGTGGCCGCGACCAGCTGCGACATCTCGCCCACGCCGGTCAGGGCGACGACGGCGTGACTGACGGTCTTGCGCGTCCGGGCCACGACCGCCGCGGCGCCGGCGAGCGCGTACCCTGAGGCGGCCTGGTTCTGGCTCGCGTACGCCGTGCCCGCGCCGCGGGGGAGCGCCGGCAGCACGATGTCCAGCAGCAGCTCGTCGTCCGCGAGCGCGGTAACGAACGGCCCCTGGAAGAACTCTCGCGCCTTGACCGCCCGGCGCGCGCGCTTCGAGCGGACGTTGAAGGTCGCGTCGAGCGCGAGCATGACCGACGGCATGTCGGACGCCGGATCGGCGTGGGCCAGGCTGCCGCCGATCGTGCCGCGGTTCCGGACCTGGAGGTCGCCGATGTTCCTGGTGCATTCGCCGATGAGCGGAAACCGCTCGCGCAGCAGCTCGCTCTCGAGCAGGTCGCGGTAGGTGGTCGTCGCCCCGATCCGCGCGCCCTTCCGGTACTCCTCCACGCCCCGCAGCTCGGCCAGGCCGGCGATGTCCAGCAGCTTCGGCGGCTGGGCAAGACGGAACTTCATCACCGGCAGCAGGCTGTGACCGCCGGCGAGCACCTTGGTGCCGTCGCCCTGCGCCAGCACGCTGAGCGCCTCGCGCAGCGAGCCGGCGCGCACGTAGTCGAAGGCGGTCGGGATCACGGGAGGTTCTCCTTCCCGCGGGCTGCCCGTCGCCTTGGCCGCCTGGATCGCGGCCCAGACGCGGGCGGGCGTCAGCGGCTTGTCGATGTGGACGATGCCGAGCGGGGCGAGCGCATCGCAGACGGCGTTCACCAGACACGCCGCCGAGCCGATGGTGCCGGCCTCGCCGCAGCCCTTGACCCCGAGCGGGTTGACCGGCGACGGGGTGACGGTGTGATCCAGCTCCAGGCGCGGCATCTGGCTCGCGCGCGGCACCGCGTAGTCCATCATGGTGCCGGTGATGAGCTGGCCCTCGTCGTCGTAGATCGCGATCTCCTGCAACCCCTCGCCGAGGCCCTGGATGACGCCGCCGTGGATCTGTCCCTCGACGATCATGGGGTTGATGTGCGGGCCGCAGTCGTCCACCGCGATGTACCGCAGGATCTTCACCTCGCCGGTCTCGACGTCCACTTCGACGGTGCAGACGTGGGTGCCGAAGGGGAAGACGAAGTTGCTGGGGTCGAAGAAGGCCGACGCCTCGAGTCCGGGCTCGACGCCGGGCGGCATGTTCCAGGCGACGTTGGCCATGAGCGCCACTTCCGCGAACGTCTTGGCCTGGTCGGACGACCCGCGCACGCGGAAGGCGTCGTCCTTCCACTCGATGTCCTGCTCGTTCGCTTCGAGCAGGTGGGCGGCGATCTTCTTCGCCTTCTCCTTCACCCGCTGGCTCGCCACCTTCACCGCCGAGCCGCACACCGCCGTCGAGCGACTGCCGTAGGTGCCCCACCCCTGTGGCGTCGTCTCGGTGTCTCCGTGCACGATCTCGACGTTCTCCACCGGATAGCCGAATTCCTCCGCGACGATCTGGGCGAAGGTGGTCTCCTCGCCCTGGCCGTGGGGGCTCGCGCCGATGTAGACCCGCACCACGCCGGTGGGGTACACCCGGACGATGGCCGAGTCGTACAGCCCGCCGCCGAAGCCCACGGCGCCCGCCACCTGGGACGGGCCGAGGCCGCAGATCTCGATGTAGCTGATCACGCCGACGCCCAGGTAGCGGCCCTTCGTGCGCTCCTCCGCCTGCTGCCGGCGGAAAGCCTGGTAGTCGAGGATGTTGAGCGCCTTGTCGAGCGCGCGGCTCGTAGTTTCCCGAATCGTAGATCAGCCCCGTGGCGACGGCGTACGGGAACTTGTCCTTCGGAATGAAGTTCTTCCGCCGGACTTCCACGGGGTCCATGCCGATCTTGCGGGCGTAGAGGTCGACCAGTCGCTCGACCAGGAGCGTCGCTTCGGGCCGGCCGGCGCCGCGGTAGGCGTCCACCGGCGCGCCCGAGGTATAGACGCCGTGGATCGTGCCGAGGATGTTCGGGATCTGGTAGACGCCCGAGTACACGAGGCCGTGGAGAATCGTCGGGATGCCCGGCCCCGCGGTGGAGGCGTACGCGCCGAGCCCGGCGTACACCTTCGTGCGAAGCCCGGTGATCCGGCCGTCCTTCGTACCGCACATCTCGACGTGCTGGATGTGATCGCGGCCGTGGATCGTGACCTTGTAGTTCTCCGAGCGATCTTCTGTCCACTTCACCGGTCGGCCGAGCTGCATCGCGGCGAAGCTCACCAGCGCCTCGTCGGGATACGCCGGGATCTTGCTGCCGAACCCGCCGCCGACCTCGGGCGCGATGACCCGGATCCGATGCTCGGGAAGCCGCAGCATCACCGAGCAGAGGAACCGATGGATGTGTGGGTTCTGGCTGGTGGCCCAGAGCGTGAGCTGGCCCGTGCCCTTGTTGTAGCTGGCGACGGCCGCGCGCGGCTCCATCGCGGTGGGGAGCAGTCGCTGCTGCACGATGCGCTGTCTGCACGGTCACTTCGGCCGACTTGAACGCCTGCTCCGCGTCACCGCCGGCCACTACCCAGGTGAAAGCGATGTTGTTGGGCACCTCGTCGTGCAGCTGCGGCGCGCCCGGCTGGGCCATCTTCTCCGGGTCCACGCCGCCCTGGAGCGTGTCGTAGTCCACGTCGATCAGGTCGATCGCGTCGCGCGCCGCGGCGCGGGTCTCGGCCACGACCATCGCGACGCCATCGCCGACGTAGCGCACCCGATCGTGCGCGAGCAACGGATGGGGCGGCACCTTGAGATCGCAGTTGGGCGGGTTCCAGGCGCAGGGGACGGGCGTCACCTTGTCCTTGATGTCGGCGCCGGTGAAGACGGCGATCACGCCGGGCGCCTTGCGCGCCGCGTCCACGTCGACCCTGGTGATCTTGGCGTGGGCGTAGGGACTGCGGTGAATCGCGGCGTAGGTGAGGCCGGGCAGCTTGACGTCGTCGACGTAGGTGGCGGCGCCGGTGATGAGCCGGGGATCCTCGCGGCGCTTGATGGCGGAGCCGAACAGCGTGGGCATGGACCCCTCCTCAGGCGCTGATGCCGGACGGCGCGGCGCGGCGCAGCGTCGCGGCGGCCGACTGAATGGCGGCCACGATGTTCTGGTAACCCGTGCAGCGGCAATAGTTGCCTTCGATGGCGTGGCGGATCTCGGCCTCACTCGGATCGGGGTGGCTCGCGAGGAGATCGACCGCGGTCATGATCATGCCCGGGGTGCAGAAGCCGCACTGGAGCCCGTGCTTTTCCCAGAAGGCCTGCTGCAGCGGGTGCAGGGCGTCCGCCGACCCCAGCCCCTCGATCGTGGTGATCTCCTGGCCCTCGGCCTGCACGGCGAGCACCGTGCAGCTCTTCACCGCCCGGCCGTCGATGAGCACGGTACAGGCCCCGCACTGGCTGGTGTCGCAGCCGACGTGCGTGCCGGTGAGGTTCAGGTCGTCCCGGAGCACGTGCACGAGGAGAGATCGGGCTTCGACCTGCGCGCTCCGCGCCGAGCCGTTGACGGTGAGCGTGACGGAACGGGTCATGGAGGGAAACTCCTTGCAGGGCCGGTCACCGAGTGGGAGCCGGTCATGCGGCGGGCATCGCGCACCCGAAGTTTCGCTACGCTACGTGGTGCCGCACGACGGGTCAAGTGAGCGAGCGTCGGATGCGCCCGCGCCACGGCCTTGACCCGCCCCTCGCCTCGCGAGTAGAGTGACTGTCCCCGAATCACATGCTTTGGGGTGTAGCTCAATCGGCAGAGCGCCCGGCTGTTAACCGGGAGGTTGCTGGTTCGACCCCAGCCGCCCCAGTCTCCCCGCTCGAGGGGTGAGGTTCGCCTCACCCCTCGAGTCGTTTATAGGCGGCCAGCGTCAGGAACTCCGGAAACGCCTCGGCCGCGACCAGGCCGTCGAGGAGCTGGGCCGCGTCGCGCCACCTGCCGGCCGTCGTCGCGCGGGCTGCCAGTTCCTCCTCCAGCCACGCGCGCACCCGGGCGAGCGTGATGGGGCGTCCCGTCTCGTCGGCGGTGCCGTGGTGGATCCACTGCCAGAGCTGCGCCCGGGCGATCTCCGCCGTGGCCGTGTCCTCCATCAGGTTGTTGATGGCGACCGCCCCCGAGCCGCGGAGCCAGGCCTCGAGGTACTGAAGGCCGACGCTGACGTTGCCGTGGACGCCGGCCTGAGTCACGCGGCCTCCCGGCACGCGGACGTCGAGCAGGCGCGACGGGTCGACCGGGTCACCCGGCGGCCGGTGCTTCTGGTTCGGCCGGTCGCCCAGCCGCGCGCCGAAGACCTCCGCCACGACGGGCACCAGATCCGGATGCGCCACCCACGCGCCGTCGAAGCCGAGGTCGGCCTCCACGCCCTTGTCCTCCCGCACGCGGGCCAGCGCCGTGCGGTTCACCTCCTCGTCGCGCCGCGACGGGATGAAGGCGGCCATCCCTCCGATCGCGTGGGCGCCCCGGCGGTGACAGGTCCGTACCAACTGCTCCACGTAGGCCCGCATGAAGGGGACGCCCATCGTCACCTGCACGCGATCGGGCAGCACGAACTCCGGGCGCCGCCCGAATTTCTTGATCACGCTGAAGATGTAGTCCCAGCGGCCGGCGTTGAGTCCGGCGGCGTGCGGGCGGAGCTCGTACAGGATCTCGTCCATCTCGAAGGCGGCCACGATCGTCTCGATCAGGACGGTGGCTCGGATGGTTCCTTGCGGCACGCCCACGATCCGCTGCGCCTCCTCGAACACCGCGTTCCACAGCCGCGCCTCGAGGTGGCTCTCCAGCTTGGGCAGGTAGAAGTAGGGGCCGCTGCCTCGATTGAGCAGCTCACGCGCGTTGTGGTGGAGGTAGAGGGCGAAGTCGAACAGGCTCGCCGGCACCGGGCGACCGTCGACCTGCGCGTTGACTTCCTCCAGGTGCCAGCCGCGCGGCCGGACGACCAGCGTGGCGAGCTGCTCGCCCAGCCGGTAGGGCTTTCCCTCGGGGCTGGTGTACGCGAGCGTGCGACGCACCGCGTCCATGCAGCTCACCTGGCCCCCGATGACGTTGGTCCACGGCGGCGAGAGCGCGTCCTCGAAGTCCGCCATGAAGACCCGCGCCCCCGAGTTGAGGGCGTTGATCATCATCTTCGGCTCCGCCGGGCCGGTGATCTCCACCCGTCGGTCATCGAGGTCGGCGGGAGCGGCGGCAACGGTCCAGTCGCTCCGGCGTACCTCCGCCGTCTCGGGCAGAAGGCCGGGGAGCTCGCCGGCGTCGAAGCGACGCTGGCGCTCATGGCGGAGCGCGAGGAGCCGGTCGCGCTCCGGGGCGAACCGCCGGGTGAGCTGCGCGACCAGCGCCAGGGCCTCCGGGGTGAGGACCCGCTCGTCCCCGGGACGCGGGGTCCGCTCAGCACGACATCGCTCACGGTCGTAGAGCACCTCCCCGATTCATCTGCGTCGGCATCGCCCGAGCGCCGGGCCAGCCCTTCGAAGCCGCGCCGAGACCGTAGCGCGTCCGGCGCCCTAGGCGGCGCTGACCGGGATCACGCCTGGGCCACGTGCAGCAGGACGAAGGCGAAGTGGCACCCGCTCCCGACCAGCACGAACAGGTGCCAGATCTCGTGGTGCCCGAAGACGCCCGGGAACGGATCCGGTCGCTCGCGGCTGAAGATGATGGCGCCCGATCGTGTAGGCCACACCCGCCGGCCACCAGCCACATCAGCCCGCCGACCGACACCGCCGCCGCCAGCGGCGCCGCGGCCAGCAGCGCCATGTAGCCCATCGCCAGATAGATCCCGGTCGAGAGCCAGATCGGCGCGTCGAGCCACCAGATCTTGAACGGAATGCCGGCCACCGCGATCGCCCAGGCGGCCGCCAGCAGCGCCCACCCGGACGGACCGTGCAGGGTGACCACCGCCACGGGCGTGTAGGTGCCGGCGATCAGGAAGTAGATGGCGATGTGATCGAGCGTCCGGAGCGGCCGGAGCCGCTCGGGCGGGAGCGGCAGCGCGTGATAGACGGTGCTCGCGGCGTAGAGCAGCACCAGCGAGCCGCCGTAGACCGCGAACGCGACCGTCTCCGCCGGCCCGCGCGCGAGTCGCAGCAGCAGGACGGTCCCGCGCCGTGGCGAGGATGAGGCCGATGAAGTGGGACCAGGCGTTGACCGGCTCTCGGACGCGCATGCAGGGAATGTATAGCGGCGGGAAACGGGCAGCCCGCTAACGGAGCCGCCCCGCGCGGCGTCTGACGGTTTTCGCATCCCTGTGGCGCCCGGCCTTGTCGCCCGGACCGGTCCGATCTAGGGTTGAAGCCATGCGGATCGCCCTGTTTTCCGAGGTGTACTGGCCGATGGTGAGCGGGGTCGGGGTGACCCTGCTCCGGCTGACCGAGGCCCTCGAGGCGCGCGGGCACCAGGTGCGGGTGTACAGCGCGACCTATAGCCTGCCCGCGGGAAGCCCTGACCGGCCGGAGGTGCACCGCTCGCCCAGCGTTCCGCTGTTCCTCTATCCCGACGTGCAGTGGGCGTTTCCGCGGCTCAAGGAGGTAGTGGAAGACCTCCAGGCCTTCCGCCCGGACATCGTCCACGTGGCCACCGAGTTCTCGCTCGGCATCGTCGGCGTCAAGGCGGCCAGGCAGTTGGGCATCCCGATCATCGCGTCGGCCCACACCGACTACGACCAGTACGCGGCCCGCTATGGGGTCACCTGGGCGCTGCGCGCCGGGTGGCACTACCTCCGCTGGTTCTACGGCCAGGCGCACCGCGTGCTCTGTCCGTCACGGATCTATGAGGAGTCGGTGCATACGCACGGCGTCATGCACACGGGCATCTGGAGTCGCGGCGTCGATCCACGGGTGTTCTCGCCGGGCTTCCGGAGCGCGGCCTATCGGGCGGCGTTCGGCGTCGGTCCCGACGACCTTCTGGTGACCTATATCGGGCGGATCGCGCGGGAGAAGAATCTCGGCTTGCTGCTCGAGGCCTGGGAGACCCTCGCGCCGGAGCGCGGGGCGGCCAAGCTCGTCCTGGTGGGTCGCGGTCCCCTGGAGGAAGAGATCCGGCGCCGCGAGCTCCCTGGGGTGTTCGTCTCGGGCCTGCTCCAGGGCGAAGCGTTGTCGACCGCCTACGCGTCCGCCGACGTGTTCGCCTTCCCATCGGCCAGCGAGACGTTCGGCAACTCGTTGTTGGAGGCCATGTCCTCCGGGCTCCCATCGCTCGTGGCGGCGTCCGGCGGCGTGCTCGAGTTCGCCGTCCATGGCGGCAACGCCTGGCTGGTCGAGCCCGAGAGTACCTCCGCCATCACCGACGGCCTGCGGCGCTTGCTCACCGACGCTGGGCTCCGACGCCGCCTGGCCGCCGGGGCGCTCGCTACCGCCCGCGCACGTGACTGGGACACGGTCTACGATCGGCTGCTCCAGGACTATCAGGAGGCCGTGGACGCGCGGGGCGAGACCAGGGCGGCGTGAGGAAGGGCGGCAGGGCGGTCAGCCGGTCGGGGGCGGTCGTACTGAGAGGAGCTGTGGGCGGAGGCGAGGGTGGGGCTCGCGGAGGGAGCGTCAGTGCCCCGAGGTGCCCGCGATGACGGGATGCGACAGCACTGCAGCGACCGGAGCGAGCTCCACCCCCGCCGCAGCCGTGGCGCTCGATCTATTCTTGAGCGCCTGGGCCCCCACCGAAGCGGCCAAGCTCGATCTACTTCCTCAGCGCCAGGTACGCCGTAGCCGCCATCGCGGCGCTCATCGGGATCGTCAGGATCCACGCCCACACGATCCGCGTCGCCACCCCCCACCGCACCGCCGACACCCGCTGCGCCGCCCCGACTCCCACGATCGCGCCGGTGATGGTATGCGTCGTGCTCACCGGCACGCCGAGCTGCGAGGCGATCAGGATGGAGATCCCGCCCGCCGTCTCGGCGCAGAAGCCGCCGAACGGCCGGAGCTTGGTGATCCGGCTACCCATCGTCTTCACGATCCGCCATCCGCCGAGCGCCGTGCCGAGACCGATGGCCGTGTAGGCGGCCATCTCGACCCAGAACGGTATCCGGTCCGCGTTGGGCACGTGCAGATGGCGGAGCCACCCGGTCTCGTGGGCGAACAGCGCCTGGGCCGACACCAGCAACCCCACGATGATGCCCATCGTCTTCTGCGCGTCGTTGGCGCCGTGGCTCAATGAGTAGAGGGCGGCGGACACGAGCTGCAGCCGGCGAAACACCCGGTCGACCGGGCCGGGCCGCGCGCTCTTGAGCAGCCACGACAGTGCCACGGTGAGCCCGAGCGCCAGCGCCATGCCCAGGAGCGGCGACAGGAAGATGAACAGGATCGGCTTCACCCAGCCCGCGAGCTGCAGGGCGGGGAAGCCGGCCTTGGCGATAGCCGCGCCGCCCAGCCCGCCCATCAGCGCGTGGCTCGACGAGCTCGGCAGGCCGACGTACCAGGTGAGGAGGTTCCAGACGATCGCGCCGACGAGGGCACTGAGGATGAGGTGGGGATCGACGACCGACGGCTCGATCAGTCCCTTGCCGATCGTCTTGGCCACCGCGGTGCCGACCACGAACGCCGCGGCGAAGTTGAACACCGCGGCCCAGACGACTGCCACGCCCGGCGACAGCACGCGGGTCGAGACCACGGTGGCGATCGAGTTGGCGCTGTCGTGGAACCCGTTGATGAAATCGAAGATCAGCGCGACGGCCACGATCGCCAGGACGTAGACTACATCGCTCGTCATGCTCAGGCGTGCTTGATGGAGATCGATTCGAGCACGTTGCCGGCGTCCTCGATGTAGTCCAGCGTCTTCTCGAGGTTATCGTAGATCTCTTTCCACTTGATGACCTGGAGGGCGTCCGGGTGCCCCTCGAACAGGCGGCCCACCCACTGGTGATACAGCGAGTCGCCCTCCTCCTCGAGCCGTTTCACCTGGACGCACGCGTCGAGCACCGTCCGCCCGGTATTCTTCTCGAGCGCCGCCACGGCCACCTGCAGTTGCACGGTGGCCCTCGCGATCACGTCCGCGATGAGCATGGCGCCGTCCGGGGCCGCGCCGGCGTGGAAGATGAGCAGCCGGCGGGACGTGCCGTCGATCAGGTCCATCACGTCGTCCAGGCGCGAGGCCAGCTCGTGGATATCCTCGCGGTCGAGCGGGGTGATGAACACCCGGTCCAGCCGGCTCACCACGTCGTGGGTGACCTGGTCGGCCTGGTGCTCGAGCCGCTTGATCTGATCGACGATCACCCCGCGCCGGTTGCTCTCGGCGCGCAGCAGGTCCTGCTGCAGCCGGGACGCCTCCACGGTGAACGTGGCGACGGCGGTGAACAGATCGAAGAACTTTTCATCTCTGGGCAGAAGGCGCACTGTAACATCCAGGTAACGGACGGCCGGGAAGATAACCCGTCCCGCCGCGACGCACAGCCGGGGTCCGCTTCCTTGACGCCACGGTATTCCCGTCCAGATTCCCCCGGTCCGCCTCCTTTCAGCTTCCGGCGACCATGACCCTGGTATCCGCTGCCCGCCTGCTCGACAGTCCCCCCGAGGAGGCCTTCGACCGGCTGACGCGTCTCGCGGCCCGGCTCTTGGGTGCGCCGGTGGCGCTCGTCACCCTGGCGGACGACGACCGGGTGTTCTTCAAGAGCGCCCTGGGTCTGCCGGAGCCATGGGCCAGCCGCCGCGGCACCCCGCTGTCCTATTCCTTCTGCCGTCACGTGATCGCGTCGGGGGCGCCGCTGGTGGTCGAGGATGCGCGACGCCACCCGGTCGTGCGCACCAATCCCGCGATTCGTGAGCTGAGCTGGATCGCTTACGCGGGGGTGCCCCTCACGGTCTCGGACGGCTCCACGGTGGGCGCGCTCTGCGTGATCGACGCTCTCCCGCGCCTCTGGTCGCCGAGGGACATCGCGCTGCTCGAGGACCTCGCCGCGTCGGTCGTGACCGAGATCGAGATCCGCGCCCCGCGGCCCCGCCTCCCCGGCGTCCAGATCCCGCCGCCGCCGGTCAAACCGCCGGTGCGCGACCCGGCGGCCGGCGTCTTCGACGTATCCGCGCTCCCGATGGGCCTGATCCGCGCCGACGGCCGCTGGCTCCGGGTCAATCCGGCCCTGGCCGAGCTCGTCGGGACGAGTCCGGAAGCGCTCACGGACTGCCCGGCCGACGCCCTGACGCATCCCCTGGATCGAGGGGCCGACGCCGAGGGGATCCGCCTCCTCCAGGCCGGGGAATGCTCCAGCTACGCCTCGGAGAAGCGACTGATCCGGGATGGTGGCGAAACGGTGTGGGTCGTCTCGACCGTCACCGCCGTCCCCGATGAGGACGGCACGCTGGACCGGTTCCACGTCGCGATGCAGGACATCACCGACCGAAAGCAGGCTGAGCAGGAGCTCCGCGGTCGCGAAGAGCGCTACCGGATCGCCGCCGAGGCCTCCCGTCACGCGGTCTGGGATTGGGATCTGCTCACCGATCGACTCGTGTGGAGCGAGCCGGAGGACGGCGGCTTCGGGTACCCGCGGACGCCGGCGGGCCTTTCGGCCGCCTGGTGGTACGAGCGCCTCCACGCCGACGACCGCGAGCGCGTCGTGAGCGGCATCCACGCGGCCATCGCCCGGGGTGCCACGGCCTGGGCCGACGCGTACCGCTTCCGCCGGGCCGACGGCAGCTACGCGCACGTGCAGGATCGCGGGGCCATCGTTCGTGATGAGGCCGGCGACGCGGTGCGCATGATCGGCGCGCTGGACGACACCACCGAGCGGACGCGGGCGGATCTGCTCGCCCGCGGACAGAGTCGGCTGCTCGAGCAGATCGCGGTGGGGCTCGATCTCGACGCGGTGCTGGAGCGCGTCGCGCGGTTCGCCGAGTCCCACGGGAGTGCGCTCACGGCGACGATCCTGGTCATCGATCCCTCGGCCCGGACGCTCCGGCTTGCCGCCGGCCCGAGCCTGCCGGCGGAGCTGCGGGCGGCGCTCGCCGAAGTGCCGATCGAATCGGATGCCGGCCTCAGCGCTGTCGCGGCACTCCGGCGCGAGTCCGTGGTCATCAGCGACCTCGCGGGCGACGTCGGAGCCGCCGCCTGGCGCGGTCCGCTGCTCGAACAGGGGATCCGCGCGGCGTGGTCCACCCCGCTCTTCGCCACCGACGGCGTACTGCTCGGGACGCTCGAGGTGTACTACCGGGAGCCGCGGGCGCCGGAGGAGGTCGACCGCCGGCTGGTGGAGAAGGCGAGCCACCTGGCCGAGATCGCCATCGAGCGCGACCGGAGCCAGCAGGCGCTCGCCCGCGGCATGCAGCTGCTCGAGCAGGTGCTCGACACGCTGCCGGTGGGCGTCTGGGTGCTGGAGCGCGATGGGCGGATCATGTTCGGCAACCCGGCCGGCCGGGCCATCTGGGGCGGCGCGCGATACACCGGGATCGAGGGCTTCGGCGAATATCGTGGCTGGTGGGCCGATACCGGCGAGGCGATCGCACCCCAGGACTGGGCCGCGGCGCGCGCCATCCTCAAGGGCGAGACCTCGCTCAACGAGATCGTGCACATCGAGAGCTTCGACGGCGTCCAGAAGACCATCCTCAACTCCGCCGTGCCGCTGCGGAGCCTCGATGGCTCGATTCTCGGCGCGATCCTGGTCAACCAGGACATCAGCGATCAGCGCGCGGCGCAGGAAGCGCTGCGCCGGAGCGAGGAGCAGCTGCGGCACGCGCAGAAGATGGAGGCCGTGGGGCAGCTGGCCGGCGGCATCGCCCACGACTTCAACAACCTGCTCACCGGCATCCTGAGCTACGCCGACCTCGTGCTCCAGGAGCTCCGGCTCAGCGATCCGATCCGCGCCGACCTCGAGCAGATCCGCCACGCCGGCGAGCGCGCCGCCGGCCTCACTCGCCAGCTGCTCGCGTTCAGCCGCCGGCAGGTGCTCCAGCCTCGCGTGCTGTCGCTCAACGGCGTGGTGAGCGAGGTCGACTCGATGCTCCGCCGCCTGCTCGGCGCCGACGTGTCGCTCGACATGGACCTCGATCCCGCGCTCGGCCACGTGCTGGCCGACCCCGGTCAGCTCGAGCAGGTGCTGGTCAACCTGGTCGTGAATGCGCGGGACGCGATTCCGGCGGGTGGGCGGGTCACGATCGCGACGGCCAATCTGCAGCTCCAGGCGGCGGACGGGGCCCGCGGCAACGGAGTCCGTCCCGGGGCGTACGTGACGCTGTCGGTGAGCGACACCGGCGCCGGCATGGATGTTCCGACGCAGGCCCGGATCTTCGAGCCGTTCTTCACCACCAAGGCGGCGGGCAAGGGAACCGGACTCGGTCTCTCGACCGTCTACGGCATCGTCGAGCAGAGCGGCGGGCACATCGCCGTCGAGAGCGCGCCGGGACAAGGTGCCACGTTCACGATCTTCCTGCCCCGACATGCGGGCGCGGGCGCGGGCGCCGCCCGTCCCGGACAGCCGGACCGCCGCAGCCTGCCCAGCGGGACCGAGACGCTGCTCCTGGTCGAGGACGAGGCGGCCGTTCGGGCGTCGGCCCGGCGACTGCTCGAGCGCCAGGGATACACCGTCATCGAGGCGCGCCACGGCGCGGACGCGCTCCGCATCGTCGAGTCCGGTGACCACCCCATCGACCTCGTGCTGACCGACCTGGTCATGCCCGAGATGGGCGGACGTGAGCTGGTCGAGCGACTCCGCGCGCGGCAGCCGTCGCTCAAGGTGCTCTTCATGTCGGGGTACAGCGAGCGCGCCGTGACGGTCGACGGGATCATGCCGGCCGGCACGGGCTTCATGGAGAAGCCCTTCACCATCGAGCAACTCACCCGGCGGACGCGGGAGATTCTCGACGGCTAGCGGCGGGCTGCCCCGCCGCTCAGCGAGGGATGAGCGCCAACAGGTCGGCGGGCGTCTCGAGCCAGTAGTCGGGGGTCGCGCCCTCCAGGTGGGCTCGGCCGAACGGTCCCCACAGCGCCGCGGCCGTGCGGACGCCCGCCGCGCGGCCCGAGATCATGTCGTGGATGCTGTCGCCCACGTACACCGTGGTGCCGGCGTCGGCGCTCAACAGCGTCATCGCCTTCGCCACCGGCTCGGGATCGGGCTTGGGCCGGGTCACTTCGTCGGCGCACACCAGCACATCCATCATCCGCTCCAGCTTGGCCAGCGTGAGCCCGCGCAGCGCGCCATGGCGATTCTTGCTCGTCACCAGGCCGGTGCGCATGCCCGCGGCCCGGATGGCCTCGACCGCGGCGACGACGCCGGGGTACACGGTGACCATCCGGTCGTGGTTGGCCAGGTTGTACTCGCGGTACGTCGCGATCAGCGCGTTGAGGGTGGCGGGATCGTGCCCCCACTCGGCGAGCTGCACCGTGAGCGGCGTGCCGACGCCCTGCAGCCAGTCCTCGTCGGTTCTGGGCGGCAGGCCGTGCGCCGCGAGCGTGTGATGGTAGCTGTCGAGGATCAGCCGGACGGAATCGATCAGGGTGCCGTCGAGGTCGAACAGCACGGTCTGCAGGCGTTCATGATCCAAACGTAGCCGCGTCGGCGGCCAGTTGCGCGTGCGCTGGCGACTCCGTATGCTCAGCGATGCAACCGACCGAACTCGTGGCGATCATGGCCGCGATCATCTATAGTGGCCGCCGCGATGCCGAGGCCGCGCGACCGGAGACCCGCCAGGCGGCCGTCGAGGAGGCCTGGCATCTGTGGCATCTCGCGATGGATGAGTGGAGCGACTCCGGCACCCGCCGGCTGGATCCGCAGTCGCTGGAGCCCTGAGATGGGATGGGCGAAGCCACGGTTCGTGAAGCCCGGCTCCGCTTCGCATTCTCGACCCCGAGCACTCGAGCTCCGCGGCACGGCCGGTATGGCCGGCGGGCGGATCATCCTGGGGTTGTGACGCCGACTTCCGCCGACTCCCGCTCGAACAGCACCAGACCAGTCACCCGTACTTCGATCGCCTCCCACCGCGCCGTCGGCGATGGGAATCTGACGAGCGCGTTGGCGAGCTCCCCCGGCTCCGCCTCCGACATGCGACGCACCAGCAGGGTCTCACCCGCCGTGTGACCGCCGGCCACGAATGCGAGCGCGCGCTCGAGTCGATTGAGGAGGACGCCGTCACGGCGTCGCGCCGCTTCGCGGACGCTCCGTCCGATCCGGACGGCGAGCCGCCGAGCGGCAGGGTCGGGCTCGGCCGTGCTCCAGCGCCGGGCGCCGGCGCCCGAGAGCCGCGCGCGGATCGGCGAGACGAGCCGGTCGAGCGCCGCAGCGACGCGCACGGCATCCACCGAGGCCCGGCTGTCGGCCCGCAACGCCGCCAGCAGGGCCCGCGACACGCTGGACTCGTCTTCCATCCAGCGCCCGGCTGGATCGAGCCAGCCGACCACCGCGGCGATTCGCTCCTCCCTGCCGCAGCGCGTGGCTCGCAGGTCGAACCCCGCGAGCAGACCGGCGCCGAGGCTCTCTCGCTGCGTCAGCTTCACGGCCGCCGTGCCCGGAACAGAAGGTCCGTCTCCGACCCGGTCCGCTAGCGCCGCCCGCCATCGCCAGTGTCGTAGGCCATCGACGCCCAACCCGGCGCGACCGGGTAGGGCGGCCTTTCGAGTCAGCCTCGACCCCGACTCGAGCGCGGCATCGAGCGCTGGCGGCGGCTCGAACCGAACCACGTCAACCGCCGGTCGGGCGGAGCCCAGACGCACTGCCCGGCCTTCGCGCTGCTCCAGCCGCATCGGCGTCCACGGTAGATCGTAATGAACAACCCGAGCCGCCCGGCGAAGGTCCAGCCCCTCCGCAGCCACGTCGGTCACCACGAGACACTGCGGGCCGGCCACGATCCGATCGTCCCGAAACCATCCCAATACCACGCTTCTGGGTGCAGGTACGTGGCCGAGACCCGCGCGGTCTCCATTGCACCACGCGACCGGCGGCGGGCAGAGACGGTCGCGCAGGTAGCGCACGGTCTCCCGGTGCGTCACGAACACGAGCGTCGGGCGTCCGTCCGAGATCAGTCGGTGGAGTCTGTCGGCCTTGGGATCGGTCACGGCCGCATCGCCGGTCACTTGGGCGAGGACGTCGGCCAGGCGGTCCAGGTCGTCCAGGGCGAGGTCACCGTCCCCGTTGCCGTCCGCAAGCAGCTCCCACAGCACGAGCTGGTCCTCTCCGGCTCCCGTGAACAAGCGGAGCTCCGCGCGCGTCAACCGACGTCCGGCCCGGCGCGCGTCGCGCGCGTGCAGCAGGAGCTGCCGGTAGCGCCGTAGCGCCCCTGCCACCGCGGCCGGGCTCGATGCCAAGGCCCGGCAGAGAACGCCGCGGACGAGGGCGGCCGTCGGAGGGTGGACGGAGAGCTCGAGTTGGGCGAGTAGGGCGAGCGCGCGAGCAGCCGATGCCTGTTCTTCGTTCGTGGCGACGACGAAGGAAGTCGAGCGCTCGGGGCGGGGCCCGATCTCGGCCGTGTCTTCGAGGACGATCCGGCCCATCGCGTCCAGCCGGACGCCCGACGCCACCGCGCTTCGGATCGAGAGCACGCCTTCCGCGACCAGCACGTCGTCGCGCACGCCGAGCAGCAGCTGATGCGCCAGATCGTCCAGCCGGTTGACGATCGGCGTCGCGGTGAGCAGCAGCAGCGGCCGCCCCGCGAGCCAGGGCGCGACGTGCAGGTAGCGCCGGGTCTTCGGGTTCCGAAAGTGATGGCTCTCGTCGATCAGCACGATCCCGCGGGCGATGGTCGGCAGCCGTCCACGGCTCGCCTGCTCGTGGGTGCCGACTTCCACCGGCACGCCAAGCCGGGCGGCGATGCCGCGCCACTGGTCTGCGAGCGCGGCGGGAACCAGGCACGCGGTCGGCCGCGCTCTGCCCATCGCGGCCGCGACCGCGAGCGCGACGTACGTCTTGCCGCTCCCCACCGGATCGGCCAGGAGCGCGCCGCCGTAGCGCTCGATCGCGGCCAGTGCTCGGCGGAAGCGTCTCGCCTGGCCCGGCAGCAGCCAGCTCGGTGCCGTTTCGGGTTTCTCCGCGGGTGCTAGGCTGCGCGCGAGCGAGCGCGCCACCGCCGCGCTCCCGGCCGGCGGGCCGGCGCGGAGACTGGTCCTGATCGGATCGGGGACGGTCGCGAGCGATTCAGCGACGATTCGTGGCGCCGCCAACCACCAGCCGGCCCAACTCGGCACGCTCCGATCTGGTGAGACCGAGGTGCCGGGCAGCGATGTCATCGAGGGCCTCCTGCACGGCCGCGCCCCGGCGGCCGGCGCGCGCGATAGCGGAGAGCTCGGGATCGGCCGTGACCTCGGCTGGAAGTGGGAGCCGGCCGACGGTCGTCGCGGAGAAGCGATGGAATCCACTCGCGGCGGGAACGGCGCCGCTCAACGCCACCGCGCGAATCCAGGTCGAGTTGAGCCACGCGGCCACGCGTTCCGCCGTTTCGGCGGTCCGGGTCGGCGCGACGTAGCAGGTATTGAGCGGAACCCTCCGCGCGGCGCGTGGGCCGGTGAGGGCGCATGCGGTGAGCCGTCGCGCGAGGTCCGGCCACACGACCCGATGGGCGCGGGTGGCCGCGTGCGTCCGGAAGAGTGTCCACGGCAGACCGCCCGCGTAGTCCGCGCGAGCTCGCAAGGCTTGCGCGTATGGAGCGAGGTGGGCGGCGGCCCGCGGAGGGAGTCTGGGAAGCGGCGCACCGTCGGCGCCATGGGTCCAGAGGAGGCGCGCTCGCTCGCGCACCGTGAACGGCCGGACGTCCCGGCCGCGCACCGCCCAACGGAGCAACGCTGGCTCGACGTCGCCGGACGGATCGAGAAACACGTGGTTGGCGCCGGTCTTGACGCCTAGGTGGCAGGTGAACCGTTCGGCCAGCGAGGGATGCTCGCGCGCGAGCCGGCGGAGGACGCTCGACGGCGCGATCCGCGGTCAGCACCCATGGCCCGCCGCCGCGCAGACCGGATTGAGGCATGCCGCTGGACGAGGACGGTGGCAGGGTCGTGCGCACGCGATGGCCTTCGCACGGCGATGCTTTCCGCGCGACCACGGCGAGCGGATAGACGGTCGCGTCGAACGCCGCGTCGGGCTGCCCGGTGAGATCGACGACGTGGATCAACGTGGTCGACGCCGCCAGCGCGTGGCGGGCCGCGGCGCCGTAACCGGCCGTCGCCAGTTTCGCGGGCACCAGCATCGCCACCACGGCCCCCGGGGCCGCGAGCTCGACGGCCCGCTCGAGGAAGGCCACGGCCAGGTCCGGGCGATTGCCGTACGCCGTGCCCGAGCGTCGCCACCATCGGTAGCGGCCTGCCAGTCGCTGCCGCATCTCCGCCGGGATCTGCTCCGCCCGCAGCCATGGGGGATTGCCGACGACGAGATCGAAACCGCCGGTCGCGAATACGTCCGCGAAGTGGCTCTGGTAGTGAAACCAGGGCAGCTCCCGGTCCCGCGTCAGGGTGCGCCGCGCCCCGCGCAGCGCCCGGAGGTCCGCGCGCGCCTGGGTGAGCTGTGCCGCGAGCTCGCGATCCATTCCCCGCCGCTCGCCGAATAGGTTCCGGCACCTCGCCGCGAGAACGCATTCGGCGACGCGGGCTCGTGCGTCCGCTTCACCCGCGCGAAGCGATGCCTCGGCCGCCCGGCATTCCGCCAGCCGGAGCGCGCGCGCGAGCTCCCGCTTCGCCGGCCCCGTCGCCGAGACCAACCGCTGCCGGAGGCCCGCGACGGCGTCGGCGAGGGCGGGGTCGGCCGTCGGCAGCCGGACGCCGCCCACCGGCTCGAACAGACTGTCACCCTGGCGGACGAGGCAATCGAGGTTGGGCAAGGGCTCGACCCGCTCCGGCCGATCCGCTCCGTCGTCTGCGATGACGGCGAGCCAGAGGCGGAGCTCGGTCAAGCGCACGGCCGCCGCGCTCCGGTCCACCCCGAACAGATTGCGCTGGAGGATCCGGCGACGATCGGACGGCGTGGGCCGGCCGTCCGGCGCCGTGAGTGAGGCGAGCCGATCCAGCGCCCCCAGGAGAAAGGCGCCGGAGCCGACCGCCGGGTCGAGCAGCGACAGCTCGGTCAACACGGACACGATGGCGGGATCGCGGTCGCGCAGCCGGCGTTCGGCCGCGCTCTCGTCGCACCCGAGGCGGCCCGCCGCGAGCGCGACGAGCGCCGAGTCGATCATCGAGCGGACCAGCGCGGCCGGCGTGTAATACGTGCCCGAGGCCCGGCGGACGTCCGGCGCCATCACGCCCTCGAACACGCGCCCGAGCATGTCCGGGGCGATTCCTCCGCCACCCTGCTCCGTCACCACGAAGTGGAACCGCTCGAACAGCCGGTCGAAGGCCTCGCGCCACAGCGCGTTGGGAATGTCGCCCCGGAGATGCCGCTCGAGGGGATGCGGCTCGAACAGCCCGCCGTTGAGGAACGGGATGGAGCCGAACCCCGCCGCCCCCCGGGTCCGGTCGGCCGGCGCACGGTTGAGGGTTCCGAAGAAGAGCGGGCGCAGCAGGTCGCGATGAAGTTGGCGGCCCCCCGCGAGGCAGCGATCGACCTGTTCGGAGAGGAAGCGATCGCGTCCCGCGAGCCATCCCTTCGCCTGGACGAAGTAGAGAAACAGCACGCGGGTGAGCTGCAGGAGGGCAAGGCTTCGGCGATCATCGCCGCGGAGCGCTGTGGGCATTCCGTCGGCCATGCGGTCGAGCGTCGCCTTGAACTCGCGGAAGAAACGGTGCCCCACCGCCTCGCCGCTCAGGGCATCGGCGGCTCGCGCCGCGTAGGCCAGCGCGCCGCCCGGACCGGTGCCCGCGAGCCGCGCCAGGCAGGAGACCGTCGCAAAGGCCGGCGCGTCGAGCGCGAGCTCGAGCGACGGCACGCCGTCGACGGCGATCGCGACGACGAGCGTCCGTTCCTCGGCGTCCAGTCCGAGCACACCGGCGACTCGCCCTCGCACGGCGAGCCGCCGCGCGAGCCGGCGCGCGAGTCGATCCGACCCCGATCCCGCGACGGCGAACCAGGGGAAGTCGCCCGCGCGGGCGACGGCGAATGCCGTGTCCGAGGCCTCGCCCCCGCGCCGCGCGATGAGCTCCGGCACGGCCTCGAGCAGGGGCTCGTGCCCGAGGCTGGCCATCAGACGGCTCACGTCTTCGATCGAACGGAGGCGCCCGAGTTGGGCGGTGAGGTCCACGCCGTGCTCCCGGCCGAGAGTCGCGCGGACGATAGGAGCGGCGCCCAGCAGCCACGCCATCATTTCGCCGCGCCTTGGCGCCGGGCTCACCGGCGGCTGGACGGGTTGCGCCGGGGCTCTTATCCTCCTCGCTATGAGACTCCCGATCCGACTACTGCTGCCGGGCTTGTTGGCGCTCACCGCGTCGATTGCCCCCGGACGCCTTGCCGCCCAGGCCGACAGCGGCACCTTCGTCATTCGCCACGCGGGGGATACGGTCGCCACCGAGCGGTTCACCCGCACGGCCACCTCGCTGAGCGGCACGCTGGCTATCCGGAATGCGAAGCGGACGCTGCAGGCCTATCAGGCGGTCGTCGCCCCGGACGCGTCCGTGCCGCTCATTCAGGTGACGGTCCGGGAGGGTCAGGACACCGGGGGGACGAAGTCGAAAGTGGTCCACCGCGCCCGCGTGATCTTTAAGGAGGACAGCGCGGCGGTGGACGATGTCAGCGGGACGGGACTGCAGACGAGGGTGTTCGGGACCGGTCGAGGCGCGGTACCCTATCTCAACCTGTCGTTCGCCCTGCTCGAGCAAGGCATCCGGCGGGCGCGTGCGGCTACGTCCCCGGCAGGCCAGGTTCCCTTGTTCAATCTGGGTGGTGGCCAGACGGTCGAGGCGAAGGTCTCGCCGCTCGGCGCCGATTCGCTGGCCGTCGCGATCGGGAGCGTCGAGTTCCATCTCAAAGTGGATTCTGCCGGACGGGTGCTGGGAGGAAGCATTCCGGCCCAGCAGGTCGTGGCGGACCGGCTGGCCGGCAGCTAGGGCGATCGCGCCTCGGTGCCGTAGGTGCGGCCGCGCCACTCTACCCGGCGGCCGCCTCGCCAGGTCGACCTGGCGCCGATGTAGAGCGTCATGATCGCCCCCAGCGGATAGAGCAGGCCGTAGCCTACCGGAATCCGCATCCCATACGACATGAGCATCCAGAAGCCCGCCGACAGGGCGGTGGCGGCGAGCGCCGGCGGGACCAGCCAGCCCAGATTCACCCCCAGGAACGCGAGCAACAGCAGCGCCGGTGGAATGAGCCAGAACGCCAGCGCGGCCGCGAGCATGGCCGGCACCAGTGCCTGCAGGATCGGCTCGTCGGGGAAGGAGCGCCGCCCGCCGAGGTAGATGTTCTTGGACCACCCTTCGACGAGCTGCGAGAGGTTCTGATACATCCGGGTTTCCATCAATCGCTCGGCGAACGCGAAATGCAGGCGCCGGCCGTGCCGCACGTACGCCTGGGCGAGCGCCAGGTCCTCCGCCACTTCGTGGCGCACCGCCGCGTGGGTGCCGACCGCGGCATAGGCCTCGCGAGTCGTCAGGATGAACTGCCCGTTCGCGATGACGTCGCGCTCGCGGCGCGCCTGGTTCACCCGGCGGGGATGATACCGGATCCCCAGCAGCAGCCAGATCTGTGGCGTGATGACCCGTTCCCAAAACGTCACACAGCGCTGGTGTGGCGACACCGTCACCAGGTCGGCCCGCTCGCGTTGCAGCGCCGCGACCGCGCGCCCTAGCAGCTCGGGCTCGTGCCGGGTGTCGGCGTCGGTGAAGAGCAGGAGGATGCCACCGGCGTGCTCAGCGCCCTGGGCGCACGCCCACGGCTTGCCGTACCATCCGTCCGGGAGTGGGGCGCCGCGGACCAGCCGGAGCCGCGGCTCGTGGGCCGCGAGACGCTCCACGACGGACGCCGTCTCATCCGTCGAGCGGTCGTCGACTACGATGAGCTCAAACGGGCGATAGACCGAGTCGAGGATCGAGCGCACGACGGCTTCGATCCCCAGGGCCTCGTTCCGGGCGGGGATGATGACGACGACGGGCGGACCGTCGACCGGGGGGATGTCGCTCAGGTTGGGTTGCGTGCGCGCGAGACGAAGCAGTCCCGCGTAGGGCGCGAGCCAGGGCAGGGCCGCCAGCAGCTCAGCGAGCGCCATCGCGGGGGGATCGGCTAGCGCGTCTGCCCCTTGCTCAGGGCCGCCAGCTGCCGCTCGATCGCGTGGAGCTGCCGTTCCACCTCCGCGACGTCGTACTCGGTGATGAACGCGGGCACGCCGTTCTGCGCGAAGAGCGTGGCGACGAGGGCGTCGGTATATCCCACCACCGACACGGCGATGCCCTTGTCGATGACCCGGTTGAGCCGGAGCATGATGGCCATGCCCTGCCGGGCGCGCATCGCGGCCAGCACCGGCGCCAGGTTGCGGATGAGCAGCTCGCGGAGGAATTGCAGCTCTTCGACCACCTCGCCGGCGGCCAGTCCGCGCGCGGCGGCCATGCGGCCGTAGTGCTCGCACGCATGGAGCCAGACGGCGCCGACCTCACGCCGGAGCGGACCGACCATTTCACTGATGATGTCGAGGAGGATGCGGAACTCCCGCTCGACGAGAGGACGCGGTATCGTGGGAGCGGAGGTGATGCGGTCACCGAGCCAGTCCGCCCACTGGACGACCATCTGATCCCGCAGTTCGGCGATGACACGGCCGGCGGCGAGCAACGCGGGCTGTGAAGCACGCACTTACGCGTTCCCCCTTGGCGAAGGTTGCGACAATCTAACCGCGGAGCGTTGATGGGGTCAAAACCGCTCGTCCGCCCGCCTCGGCTCGCGCGCGGCAGTCGAATTGCGCTCGTGGCGCCGGCCGGACCCCTGCTGGAACGAGATGATATAACCCGCGCCGAGCTGCTCTGCCGTGCGCTGGATTACGAACCCGTCGTTGCGCCGCACGCCGCCGGTCACTACGGCTATTTCTCCGGGACCGACGAGGATCGCTTGGCCGATCTGAACGGCGCCTTTCGCGACGACTCGATCGACGCCGTCTGGTGCCTCCGCGGCGGGTACGGCGTCACTCGCATCCTCGACGGCGTGGACTTCGAGGCGCTCGCCCGCCACCCGCGTCCGGTAATCGGCTACTCGGACATCACCGCATTGCTCGCCGGCGTCATCCGGCGGGCCGGGCTGGTCGCGTTCCATGCGCCGACCGCGCGCGCGGAGATGCCGGCCTTCAGCCGCCGCCACTTCTCGAAGGTGCTCGCCGAGCCGGGGCCGGGCGGCGCGCTCGAACCGCTGCCGATACCGAGCGACGTGTTGTTGCCGCAGCAGAACCGCATCGTCACGATCTGCGGCGGTGTCGCCGAGGGGCAGCTCGCGGGCGGCAACCTCACCCTGCTGCAGTGCCTCATCGGGTCGGCCTACTTCCCCGACCTCGACGGGGCGCTGCTGGTGCTCGAGGACGTCAACGAGGACCTCTACCGCGTCGACCGGATGCTCGCCCACCTTCGCATGGTCGGCGCCCTCGCGCGGCTCCGCGGCGTGATCGCCGGACGGTTCACCGGGCTCAAGCGCCACATGAACGATGGGGCACTCGGCGTGGACGAGGTGCTCGCGCATTACTGCCGGCCCCTGCGCATTCCCGCCGCCTACGGTTTGCCGGTCGGCCACATCGACGACCAGTGGACCTTGCCGCTGGGCGTTCGCGCGCGGTTCGATGCGGATGCGGGCGCGGTGGAGCTGCTGGAACCGGCGGTGAGCTAGGGCTGCCGTTGCCGGCCCTCGCAACACCTGTTGTTAGCTTACGGCATGGCCACACCCACGCTGACCCGTCATCGTGAACCCGGCGTGCTCGGAGAGCTCCTGATCGACGTACGCGCCGGCGGTCGGACCACCCCCCGGCCGGCCGTGGTGGTGGTGCATGGGTTCAAGGGATTCAAGGACTGGGGGTTATGGCCGCAGCTCGCCGACCGTCTGGCGCGGGCGGGCTTCTCCGCCGTCACCTTCAATCTGAGCGGGAGCGGCGTGGACGACTCGGGCGAGTTCGTCTTCCCCGAGCGCTTCGGCCACAACACCTTTTCCGCCGAGTTGCAAGACCTGCGCCGGGTGGTGGACGCCCTGACGGGGGGCGAGTTGGGCGTCGCTCCGCCGACGGGAATCGGGCTGCTGGGGCATTCGCGGGGCGGAGGCATGTCGGTGCTGTTCGCGGCGGGCGACGAACGGGTGAAGGCGCTCGCTACGTGGGCCGCCATCTCGACGGTCGAGCGGTGGCCGGAGCCGCAGCGGGCCGCTTGGCGAAAGGCCGGCATCTCCTCGGTGAAGAACGCGCGGACCGGGCAGGTCCTCCCCCACTACCCCGACATCCTCGACGATATCGAGCAAAACGCCGCCGCCCTCGACATCGAGGCGGCCGCGGCGCGAATCGCGGTGCCCTGGCTCATCGTGCACGGAAGCCAGGACGAGTCGGTGGCGCTGCTGGAAGGCGAGCGGCTGGCGGCGGCCGCGCCGCCGGCACGGACCAGGTTCCTGCCCATCGCCGGAGCCGGACACACCTTCGGCGCCGCCCACCCGTGGGGCGGCGCCACCCCGGAGCTGGAGCAGGCGACGGACGAGACGCTGGCCTTCTTTGCCTCGGAGCTCCGGTGATGGCACGCGGCCGCCCGGCCAACATGACCGGTCGCGTATGCGTCGTCACCGGGGCCACCCGGGGCATCGGACGCGCCACCGTCGAGGGCTTGGCTGAGCTGGGCGCCACGCTGGTGCTCGTCTGCCGCCGGTGGGAGGATGGGGAGCGGGTGGCGAGCGACCTCGCGCGCCCCGGCGGCGTGCCCCGCCCGGACGTCGTCGTCGCCGACCTCTCGTCCCAGCGATCGGTGCGCGAGGCCGCCGAAGCGATCCGCGCTCGCTACCCGCGGCTCCACGTGCTGATCAACAACGCCGGCGTCATCCCCCGAGCCCGCGAGGTCACCGTGGACGGGCTGGAAATGCAGCTCGCGGTGAATCATCTCGCGTACTTCCTGCTCACCAACCTGCTGCTCGACCCGCTCGCGGCAGGCGCACCCGCCCGCGTCGTGAGCGTGTCGTCGGGCGCGCACCAGGGCGGGAGGATCGACTTCGCCGACCTCCAGAGCGAGCGGCGGTACGATCCGGTGCGCGTGTACGGCCGGACCAAGCTGGCCAATGTCCTGTTCACCTACGAGCTCGCTCGCCGCACCCGCACGCTCGGCGTGACGGCGAACTGCCTGCATCCGGGCGTGATCGCGACCCAGCTGCTGGCCGACTATATGAACGTGCCGGGCCTCGGCGGTGCCGTCGGGACGACCATGGGGGACAGCCCCGATCAGGGCTCGGAGGCCATCGTCTACCTCGCCGCTTCGCCGGAGGTGGCCGGCGTGACGGGGCGGTACTTCGTGGGCCGGCGCGAGGGCCGCTCGTCGCCGGCATCCTACGACGAGGAGCTGCAGCAGCGGCTCTGGGAGGAGAGCGCCCGGCTGGTCTCGCTCGCCGACGCGACCGCACCTTGACCACTCGCCCTCGCGCGGCCAATCTCCGGCATGCCCATCTATTCCTACCGCTGCGCCGCGTGCGACGCCGAGTTCGACCAGCTGGTCCGCTCGGACACCAGGGTGGCCTGTCCGAGCTGTAAGGGCCGAAAGCTCGAGCGGCTGATGTCGCTGACCGCCCGACCGGCGGCCGGCGGGAAGCCCGCCGATTTCAGCCGCCTCGGCCCGCCGCCCGGCGGCGGGTGCTGCGGCGGCGGATGTCACTCCCACAGCCACTGAACCGCCGGCTGTCCCGGCTGGCACAGAGGCTTGCTGCGCACCGGCCGGCGACAGGCGGGGACGATCCCGCCCTCATCTGGGCGGCGGTATCGGTGGTGCTGGTGCCCTCCCCGGACGCGGTGCTGGTCATCCGTCGCGCGGAGCGCCCCGGTGACCCATGGTCGGGCCACATGGCGCTGCCTGGCGGCCGCCGCGAGCCCGGCGACTCCGATCTCCTGGCCACGGCAGTACGCGAAACGCTCGAGGAGGTAGGACTCCGGCTCGAGCGCCACCAGCTCCTCGGCAGCCTCGACGACGTCGTGCCCCGAATAGCCGTTCTCCCTCCCATCGCCGTCAGGCCGTTCGTCTTCTCCCTCCCCGACCGCCCGCCGCTCACGCCCAATCCCGAAGTGGCCGATGTGCGTTGGGTCCCCCTCGACCACCTGCTCGACCCCGAGACCTATCACTCCGCCCGGCTCGACGTCCGCGGCGCTCCGCGCGAAGTGCCCGCCTATCGGCTCGAAGAGACGATCGTGTGGGGCATGACCGAGCGGATCCTCACCGGCTTGCTCGAGCAGCTCCGCGCGTAAGGCTGACAGTTGCGGCGGCGTCCCCTGAGGCGGCCTTGACATTCGTCCGCCCTCACCCAACTATTAGCCAGACCTAACATAGAGATTAGCATGAGCGCAACTGCAGACCGGGAAATGCTGACCCGCTCGGGGGAGGACTATCTCAAGGCGATCTATCGGCTCAGCCCCGAGGGCCGTCCCGCGTCCACCAGCGAGATCGCGCACCTGCTCGACCTTTCTGCCCCGTCCGTGAGCGGCATGGTGAAGCGCCTGTCTGAGCTTGGCCTGCTGGAGCACATCCCCTACAAGGGTGTCCAGCTGACCGACGCCGGACGTCGCGCGGCACTCCGCATGGTGCGGCGCCACCGACTGATCGAGGCTTACCTGGTCGAGTTCCTGGCCTACGGCTGGGATACGGTGCACGCGGAGGCGGAGCGCCTCGAGCACGCCGTGTCCGATACGCTGGTGGAGCGGATGGCCGCCGCCCTGGGCCATCCGTCCGTGGATCCCCATGGCGATCCCATTCCGGAGGCCGATGGCTCCATCCACGAGCTGGCCTGCACGGCCCTGCACGAGGTCGCCGTGGGCCGCACGGTCGAGATTCGGCGGGTCGCCGAGGGCGACCCGGAGCGGCTTCGGTATCTGGCGGCGCTTGGCCTCGTGCCGGGTGTCACCCTCACCCTCGTCGACCGCCAGCCCTTCGGCGGGCCGGTCACGGTGGAGGCCGCGGGCGTCCGTCATGTGATCGGATCCGAGCTCGCGCAGGTGGTGCTCTGCGCGTCGGAGGACATCCGGTGAGCGCCGCCAGCACCGGTCCGGTCGAACAGCTCAGCGGTTGGCGCTATCCGCGCACGCTGCCGAGCCTCCCCGAGTCGCACCACACCATCCACATCCCTCGCGGGGTGTCGTTCTGGCGCAAGGCGCTCGCCTTCGCCGGTCCGGGGTACATGGTCGCGGTCGGCTACATGGACCCGGGCAACTGGGCCACCGACCTCGCCGGCGGCTCGCGCTTCGGCTACACCCTGCTGAGCGTGATCCTGATCTCGAACCTGATGGCGATCCTGCTGCAGGCACTCGCCCTCAAGCTCGGGATCGTCACCGGCCGGGACCTGGCACAGGCCTGCCGCGACCATTACTCCCGTCCCACGAGCTTCGTGCTCTGGGTTCTGTGCGAGATCGCCATCGCCGCCTGCGACCTCGCGGAAGTGATCGGCTCGGCGATCGCGCTCAACCTGCTGTTCGGCATTCCCCTGATCTGGGGCGTCTGCCTGACGGCCTTCGACGTGCTGTTGATCCTGCTGCTGCAGAACAAGGGTTTCCGCTGGCTCGAGGCGTTCGTCATCGCGCTCGTGGTGACGATCGGCGTGTGCTTCGCGGTCGAGCTCGCCATGGCACGCCCGGCCATCGCCGAGGTGCTGTCGGGCCTGATGCCCCGGCCCGAGATCGTGAGCAATCCCGCAATGCTCTACATCGCGATCGGCATCCTGGGCGCCACGGTCATGCCCCACAACCTGTATCTGCACAGCTCGATCGTGCAGACCCGGAAGGTGCTGCCCGACGACGCGTCGAAGCGGGAGGCCATCACGTTTGCGACGCTCGACTCGACCGTGGCGCTGCTGTTCGCGTTCTTCATCAACGCGGCCATCCTGATCCTGGCCGCCGCCACGTTCAACCAGACCGGCCACCAGGAGGTAGCCGACATCGGTGATGCGTATCGGCTGCTGACGCCGCTGCTCGGGACGACTCTGGCGAGCACCCTGTTCGCCGTGGCGCTGCTGGCCTCGGGACAGAACTCCACCATCACCGGCACGCTGGCCGGACAGATCGTGATGGAAGGGTTTCTCAACATCCGGCTGCCGGCGTGGCTCCGCCGCCTCATCACCCGTCTGATCGCGATCGTGCCTGCCGTGATCGTGACCGCGATGTACGGCGAGCGGGGGGCGGGCTCGCTGCTCATCCTGAGCCAGGTGATTCTGAGCCTTCAGCTCTCCTTCGCGGTCGTGCCGCTGGTGTACTTCACCAGCCAGCGCCGCAAGATGGGCAGCTTCGTCAACTCGCCGCTGCTGGCGGGCGTCGCGTGGACGGTGGCGCTGGTCATCATGGGGCTCAACGTCTGGCTGCTGGTCGGCACGTTTCGCCAGTGGGTCGCGTGATCCTCCGCGGCGCCGTGCTGCTCGCGGCGCTCGGAGCGAGCTCGCTGGCCGCGCAGGAGTCCGGCGAGCCCGAGCCCATCGCCGACAACAGCTTCCTCATCGAGGAGGCGTACAACCAGGAGGCGGGCGTCGTCCAGCACATCAATACCTTCGTCCGGCCCGACGGCGGAGGGGCTTGGGCCTACTCCTTCGCCCAGGAATGGCCGCTCCACGGGATGAGGAATCAACTGAGCTACAGCGTGCCGGTGCTGCACGATGCCACCACCGGCACCGGCCTCGGCGACATCCTGCTCAACTACCGCTACCAGCTCGTGGGCGATGGGGGCGACGGCCTCCACCTGGCCCCCCGCGCCAGCCTGATCCTGCCCACGGGCAGCGAGGGGCGCGGCCGGGGCGCTGGCGGTGTGGGCTTTCAGGCCAACCTGCCGCTCAGCATCCGACCCGTCTCGGCACTGGCGCTGCACGCCAATGCCGGACTCACCTACATCCCTGCCATGAAGAACCCGGCCGGCGAGAGCGCCGAAACCGTGAACACCTTTCTCGGCGGGAGCGCTATCTGGCTGCTGCGCCCGACGTTCAACCTCATGTTCGAGCTCCTGTGGCTCAGCATCGAGGACGTCGTCGGGCCGGGGCAGGGGAGCCGCTCCGAGCTGGTCCTGCTGAATCCAGGGATCCGGTGGGCCTTCAACTTCGACAGCGGGCTGCAGATTGTGCCCGGCGTCGCCTACACGGTCGGCCTGGCCGATGCCGACGGCCAGGATGGCCTGTTCCTCTACCTCAGCTTCGAGCATCCGTTCCGCCGCTAGCGTTCGCCCCCCGACCCCGTTCCTCTTCATCAGCGGCACCACGAACTCCCTGCGCATTCATGGGTAGACAGGCCGTGCGGCTCCTGGATCCCATGTTGGTGGTGAACGGCTCATGACACGCTTCGTCTGCATCCTGGGTGCTTCGCTCCTGGCCATCGGCGGGGGGCGTTCTGCCGGCCCCCAGGTTCCGGCGGTCGCGGTCGAGCGGCGTCTCGCCGACGAGCTCGGCCTGCATGTCGGCGATACCATCCGGCTCGGAACGAGGCCCGATTCGGTGGACGCTCGCGCCACCGTCGGGGCCATCTACGAGCCGCGCCCCGATCCGGCCCAGATCACCAGGGACGAGCGCCACGTGCGCCTGCACCTGCCCGATCTGGCCACGCTGCTCGGGACGCCCGACCGCGTGGACCGCATCGGCGTCGGCCTCGTGCCGGGCGTCCCGGTCGACAGCGCCGTGACGGCGCTCGAGCAGAACGCGTTCGGGTACCAGGCGTACTCTTCCGCCGCCATCGCGTCGCAGTCCTCGCAGACCTTTCTCGTGGTGAGCCGCTTTCACCGGGCCATCGCGGTCATCACCATCGTCGCCAGCGCCGTCTTCCTTCTGTGCATCATGCTGCTCAAGGTCGAGGAGCGGCGGGTGGACGCGGCCGTGATGCGGTTCGTCGGCGTTCGTCGCCGGACGATCTTCGGCGCGCTGCTCCTCGAGGCCGCGCTCATCGCCGTCGTCGGCTCGGCGGTCGGCACCGTGCTCGCCATGCTCGCCGGTGCGGCCACCAACGCGTACTACCGGCGCTACTTCGATACCGCGCTCGTGTTCTCGCTGATCACACCCGACATCGTGCTGTTCAGCGTCGCCCTCTCGCTCGTGCTGGGGCTGGCCGCGGGGGCGGCCGCCGCGTGGCGGTTGGTGCACACCCGGCCGATGGTGCTCTGGGGTCGCGGGTGAGGGGCATCGCATGGGGCCTCAAGCGCCTGCGCCGGCAGCGGCTGCGGACGGCGCTCACGCTCGCCGGCATCGCCGTCGCGGCCGCGATGCTGCTGGACATGGTCATGCTGAGTGGAGGAATCGACAAATCGTTCTCGGACCTCCTGCTGAGCCGCGGGTTCCAGATGCGGCTCACGCCGAAGGGCACGCTCCCCTTCGATACCGAGGCCTCCATGACCGGGGCGTCGTCCATCGTGGCGGCGCTCCGGCGCGATCCGGCCGTGGCCGCGGCGGGCGCGATGATCGGCACGTCGCTCTACGGCCGGACGCCCGACTCCCTGGTCACTCTGTTCGGCTATGGCGTTGAGCCTGAGGCGCAGTCCCTGTATCAGCTCGAGACCGGACGCGATCTCACCCCCGGGGACACTACCGGCGTGCTGCTCAGCGAGAACGCGGCGCGCTTGCTCGGGGCCTCCGTCGGCGACAGCGTGATCCTGGTCGGGCGGCTGGATCCGCAGGTGGTGACCGCATCCGTGGGGCGGCGGCTCGCGGTCCGCGGCATGGTCCGGTGGCTGTACGACTATCGCGGCCAGCCGTCCGTCGGCACGGTCCTGCCGCTGATGCAGCGGCTCGCCCGGCTGCCGTCGAGCGATCGCGCCTCGATCATCCTCGTCAAGGCGCGTGAGGACTCGGCCGTGCCCGCCCTGGCCGCCAGGCTCCGGCGCGACTTTCCCCAGGTCGAGGTGAACAGCGTCGCCGACCTCGCCGCCCAGTTTCGCGCCCGGCTGGTCTATTTCCGGCAGCTGTCGTTCATCCTGGGCAGCATGAGCCTCGTCGTGACCGTGCTGCTGATCGGCACGCTCCTCACCATTACGGTGAACGAGCGCCTGGGTGAGATCGCCACGCTGCGGGCCATCGGCGTGAGCCGCGCCACGATCGTGCAGCAGGTGCTGGCCGAGGGCACCGCGCTCACCATCGTCGGCTCGGCGCTCGGCATCGTGCTGGGCCTGGGCACCGCGCGCTACCTCGACGCGATTCTCACCAGCTTCCCGGGGCTCCCCGCCGCGTTCTCTTTCTTTGTCCCCCGCGCGGACACGCTGTCGTTTGCGGCGCTGGTGCTCTTGGTCACGGGGTCGCTCGCCGGCCTGTATCCGGCGTGGCTGGCTTCGCGGGCGCCGATCGCGGCCACCCTGCGCGCGGAGGCGACATGACACCGCCGCTCCTCGCCCGCGAGCTGCGCAAGGACTACCCGATGAACGGCGAGGCGGTGCACGCGCTGCGAGGGGTATCGCTGCGAGTGGACGCGGGCGACTACGTGGCGATCGTCGGCCCCTCCGGCAGCGGCAAGTCCACCCTGCTCCAGCTGCTCGGCGGCATCGACACGCCGTCCGCCGGGGTGGTCGAAGTCCTCGGTACGCGGCTCGACAGCCTCTCGGACCGAGACCTGACGCGGCTTCGCCTGACCAGGCTCGGCTTCATCTTTCAGCGGTTTCATCTGCTCCCCGTCCTGACGGCGAGCGAGAACGTCGAGCTGCCGATGGCCGAGGCCGGCGTCGCGCGAGCCGAGCGGCGGTCGCGGGCGCGCGAGCTGCTCGCCTACGTCGGCCTGGGGCACCGCGCCGGGCATCGCGCCACGCAGCTCTCCGGCGGTGAGATGCAGCGGGTGGCCATCGCTCGCGCGCTCGCCAACCGGCCGGCCGTTCTCCTCGCCGACGAGCCGACCGGTGAGCTCGACGCGGCCACCGGCCACGAGATTCTCGAGCTCTTCCGGCGACTCAACGGCGACGGCACGACCCTCGTCGTCGTGACTCACGACGATCGTCTCGCCGCCGAGGCGGGCCGGATCATCCACATGCTCGACGGCACCATCCGCGACTGATGCTCCTCACGCTGGCGTTCCGCCATCTCCGGGTCCGGAAGCTCCGGTCGCTCTTCCTCCTGCTGGGCTTCTCCCTGGGTGTGGGGGTGATGGTGGTCCTGTTGTCGGTCGGCGAGGCGATGCTCGACCAGAGCCGCGACGCTTCCCTGGTCGGCGGAGGGCAGATCACCGTCCTGCCGCAGGGCATCGACGTCGAGGCGATGCGGACGGGCGGCCTCGGCGGGATGTTCTTCGGCATCGACCGGGCGCGCTACCTCACGCGCCAGATCATCGGCGGTCCCCGCAATGCCGGGCTCGTCGAGACCGTGGCGCCCGCCATCGAAGGGAAGCTGCTGTACCTGTGCAGGCAATCCGGCCCTTGCCGGCCGATGCCGGTGCGCGCCGGCGGCGAGATCCCGAGCCGGGCCGCCGCGCTCGGGACGGGGCTCGACCTGCGGCAAGGGCGCTGGGAGGACTCGCCCGCCGATTCCGCCTACATGGCGCCGACGACCCAGCAGCTCTACGACGAGCTGGACCGATTCCACATCCCCCGCGTCGCGGACAGCACCTGGGGGGAGTGGCACTACTTCAACCTGACGACGAGCCCCGACGAGTGGTGGTATCTCACCTATCTCGTGGGCGGCGGCCTCAGTGTCTCGCGGCCCGGGGCGGACGCCCGCTGGGGCGGCCGTCTGCTGGTGACGCATCGCCGTCCTGACGGCCGGTATGACCGGTTCACGGCCGACGTGCCCGCCGCCGGCGTCCACCTGGACACGACGCGCGCCGACCTCGCCATCGGGCCGAGCACCGTGCGCCAGCGTGACGGCGTCTATCACCTGCATGCGGTGGCAGCGGGAAGCAGCGGGGACGTCCGGCTCGACCTCGACCTTCGCCCACTGCCGCATCGGTACTTTCCTCCGGTGGAGCTGCGCGAGGACGATTTCCTCTCCGGGTACGTCGTCCCCGGTCTCGCGGCGTCGGCCAGCGGGACGGTCTGCGCCGCCGGGAGCTGCCGTCGGCTCACCGACGTCCCCGCCTATCACGATCACAACTGGGGCGTATGGCGCGATGTGACCTGGGAGTGGGGCGCGGCCCGCGGCGCCGAGCTCAGTCTGTTGTACGGCGGCGTCTATGGTCCGGATCGCGCCGCGGCCGGTTCGGGCGCCGTGACGTCGCCGTTCTTTCTGGCATTGGTGGACTCCCTCGGCGTCCGGCAGGTGCTGCGTTTCGGTGGGATCGCGTACGAGGGCGCCAGGGGCGCGGCGGGGGAGCCCGGTGCCATGGCGCCCGCGCGGTTCAGTCTCGTCGGTACCCGCGGGAGGGACAGCGTCACGCTCACGGCGGAGATAGACCATGCCCTGGCGACGGAGATGAGCGCGTCGTCGTTCCGGCGACTGTTCTTCCAGATGCGGGGACGGTTCACCCTTCACGGGCGCCTGGCCGGCACGGAAGTCAGCGACTCCGGTTCGGGCTTCTTCGAGACTTATCGCACCCGATAGATTCCCTCTCCCATGACCGAGATTCTCGACCGGCTGCGCGCGGCACTCGGTGCCCGCTATGTCCTCGAAGGGGAGGCCGGCGCGGGTGGGATGGCGATCGTCTATCGCGCGCACGACGTTCGCCACAACCGGTCGGTCGCGCTCAAGGTCGTTCGCCCCGAGCTGGCCGGCGCGCTCGGCATCGACCGATTCCTGCGCGAGATCGAAGTCGCCGCCCGCCTGCAGCATCCGAACATCCTCCCGGTCTTCGACAGCGGCGCGGTGGACGAGGGGACGCCGTCGGCGGTTCCCTGGTTCGTGATGCCGTTCGTCGAGGGCGAGTCGCTGCGGCAGCGCCTTCAGCGCGAGGGCCGGCTGCCCATCGACGACGCCGTCACTCTCGCCGGCGAGATCGCGGACGCGCTGGGCTACGCCCACGCTGAGGGCGTGGTGCACCGGGACATCAAGCCCGAGAACATCCTGCTGACCGGACACCCGTCGCGCGACCGAGGTGCGGCGGGCGGAAGCCACGCGGTCGTCGCCGACTTCGGCGTTGCCAAGGCGCTCGAGCGCGGCGCCGCCGCGAGCTCGACGGCCGGTACGATGCCCCAGCTCACCCGGGTCGGGTTCGCCGTGGGCACGCCGCAATACATGAGTCCGGAGCAGGCCACCGGCGCCGACGTCGTCGACGCGAGGGCCGATCAGTACAGCCTCGGCTGTGTGTTGTACGAGATGCTGACGGGCACGCCGCCGTTCGTCGGGCCGACCCCGCAATCGGTGATCGCCCAGAGCATGACCGCGCCGCGACCGCGCGCCGCCAAGCTGCGCGGCGATGTGCCGGCCGAGCTCGAGCGTGTGGTGACCCGGGCGCTGGCGGCCGACCCCGCCGAGCGGTTCCCCGACATGGCGGCGTTCGCGGCCGCGCTCCGGGCCGGGCGCTCGGGCGCCCTGCCAAGCCGCCGCTGGCTCGTCGCGGGCGCGTTCGGCATCGCGCTGGCCGCGGCGGTGGGCGGCGCCTGGCTCGGCACCAGGGCCCGAGGCCCCGCGGTCGCGCCCGCTGCCGAGACCATCGCCATCCTACCGTTCAACGCCTCCGGTCCCGGAGTCGACGTGCTCGGCGAGGGCATGGTGGACCTGCTGTCGACCAACCTCCAGGGCGTCGGCGGCATCCGGACCGTCGAGCCGCGGGCGGTGCTGCGCGAATGGTCCGCGGAAGGCAGCAAGAGCGGGCTCGACGTAAAGCAGGCACTGGCGATCGGCCGGAAGCTCGACGCGGGGAGCGTCGTGCTGGGCAGCGCGGTCTCGACCGGCAACCGGGTCAGGCTCGCGGCCGACCTCTACTCGGTCGCGGGCGAGCGGCTGGGGCGGGCACAGGTGGACGGCCCTGCCGACAGCGTGCTGGGGTTGGTGGACCGCCTCAGCGTTACGCTGTTGCGCGACGTGTGGCGCTCGCGCGAGCCGGTTCCGAATTTGCAGATCGCGTCGCTCACGACCGACTCGCTGGCCGCCTTGCGCGCCTACCTCGAGGGTGAACAGGCCTACCGCCGCCTCGCCTTCGACTCGGCGCTCACCGCCTACACCCGCGCGACCGAAGTCGACTCGACCTTCGCCCTCGCGCACCTGCGACGGGCCCTGGTGTATGGCTGGACCGGGGGATACGGGAGCAAGCAGTCGGTGGCGGCGGCGGCGGCGGGCGTCCGGTTCGCCGACCGCCTGCCGCCGCGCGACCGCCGGCTGCTCAACGCCTATCGCGCCTTCGATGACGGGCAGGTGAGGGCGATCGACTCACTCAAGGCGTTCGTCACGGAGTACCCCGACGACCTGGAGGGCTGGTATCTCTACGGCGAGGCGCTCTTCCATCTCCGCGCCCTCGCGCCGACCAGCGCCGATTCGATCATCGCGGTCTTCGATCACGTGCTGCGGGCGGACTCGTCGCTGGTGCCCGCGGTCATTCACCAGCTCAACCTCGCCGTGCTGTTCCGCGATAGAGACCAGTATTACCGATCGCGCCGGATCTTCGACCGCTATGCGCCCGAGGCGCACCGGCACGCGGAGGACGTCTCCGCCGCGATCGTCTGGGGACCGCGGCCGGCGGATACGGTGTTCGCCAACGCGATGGGCCAGCGCTATGGCACCGTGCCGGCCATGGCGCTGGGGTCCATCTATCGCCGCCCGGATGCCACGTCCGACAGTGTCCTCGACCTGTTTCGCTGGGCGGCGCGCGCCGGACCCAAGACGCCCGAGTTCCAGCTTCGCGCGCTGATGGTGCGGACCTATGCCACCGTCGGGTTGGGCCGCCTCGAGGAGGCACTGCCGCTCGTCGATTCGCTCAATGCGATCACGCCCGGTCCGGGCGCGGGTGCCATCGCCGGGCCGATCGGGCTCGGGCTGGCGCCGCCGACCTATGGTGGCGACCGGCTGCAACGCATCATGGCGACCGTCCCGCCGAGCGCGCTCAAGCAATACGGCCGGGCCTTCTTCGATTTGAGCCGGGGCGACGTGCCGGATGCGCGGCGGGAAGTGCAGGCCGGTTTCGCACTGGGCGACACCATCGGGACGACGATGCACGGTCTGCTGACGGCGACGGGCGGATGGGCGTCGCTGGTGGCGGGCGACACGACCGCCGGAATTCAACAGCTCAGGCAAGGCATCGCCGAAGTTTCCGGTCCGAGCGGCCCCGCGATGTCGGCGTTCCTGCGCTTCCAGCTCGCGCTCGCGTTGTCGTCCCGACCGGACACCCGCCGCGAAGGCATCCGTTGGCTGCGCTACGCGTTCGACGACGAGACCAGCTACCTGCCGCCGCTCACCTACCTCGCGCTGGGCCGGGCGTGGGAGGCGGCGGGGGAGCGGGATTCTGCTGCGTATGCGTACGGGCGCTTCGTGAAATTGTGGGACAAGGCGGACCCACCCCTGCAGGGTCGGGTTCAGGAAGCCCGTGATGCGCTGGCGAGGCTCACCGCCGAGCCGCGCAGGCCGTAAGTGCGGCCGCGATCACGGCGCGGAGTGCCGGGGAAAGCTGTATGTTGGGGAACATGGCGATCGAAGAACTTCCGCCCGGGGCAGGTGGGCAAGATACGCGGGCGTTGGGGCGGTCGCTGATTGACACCTTCGGGAACGGGTGGGCCAAGCCCGACATCGACCTGCTGGCGTCGGTGTTCGCGCCGGATGCAATTTTTGTCGAGACCCCGTTCTCGGACCCCATCCGGGGAGCCGAGGCGGTGCGGCGCTGGTGGCTCGACGTCCCCTACAGCCAGTCGGAGATCAGCTTCTCTTCAGGGGAGATCTACGCGGCGGGGCCCTGGTTTTCGACCGAGTTCAAGTCCGTCTTTCGACGGAAGCGGACGGGCGAGTGGGTGGACGCTCGCGGCGCGATCTTCTGCGAGACCGGCGGCGGCTTGATCACCGAGATGCGGATGTACTGGCACCGTTGGAACGGCGGGATGGAGACGAGCAAGCCCTAGCCGGCGTACGAGAGGGGACAATGTCCCCTCAAAGTGGACATTCGGGAACCGGGCGCCGGATGTAACTGTTGTAAAATCAAGTGAGTACCATGTGGCACGGGGCTGGCAGGAGAAGGCGGGCGGCTCAGTGCGGGCCGCAACCCGGTGTCGGCAGTGATCTTCCACGATGGAACAGCGCAGTTCTCGGGAGGCGCCATGTTAACGGCCCTACTCCTTCCACTCTCCCTGCTCGCGACGCCCGCTGGCGACGCGGTGCGAGCCGGGCAGACAGCCGGCGGTGATGACCCCGCGATCCAGATCTGGATCAGCAACGACCGGTATCTCCTCCAGGGCGAGCAAGCCAAGGTGCAGATCAGGACGCGCGAGGACGGCTACCTGATCGTCCTCCACGTCGATCCTGACGGGCATCTCCGCGTGCTGTTCCCCGTCGATCCGAAGGACGACAACTTCGCCCGTGGCGGCCGCAAGTACGAGATCCACGGTCGCGGTGGGCGCGAAGCCTTCACCGCCGATGACGGCAAGGGACGCGGCACGGTCTACGCCGCGGTGTCCCACGAGCCGTTACGGTTCGATCCGTTCGTGCTCGGCGATCACTGGGACTACCACCAGCTCGCGCCCCAGCGGCTTTCGGCGGAGCCGGAGCAGGAGTTGAACGAGCTCGTCCGCCGGATGGCGGACGGCAGCTTCGACTACGACATCCTGACGTATGACGTGATCGAGCGGGTCGTCTACGCCAGCGACTACAGCGACGGATACGGTTCGTACTACGGATACGGTTCGTCCTACGGCTGCGGCTATTCGTACTACGGGTGCGGCCGTTCCTACTACGGCTCGCCTTTCAGCCTCTCGGTCGGCCTCTTCTTCGGCTACCCGTATTATCGGCGTTCCTACTACGATCCGTTCTACGCGTCGTACAATCCGTTCTACGATCCGTTCTTCTACGCCCCGTACTATTACCGTCCGTACTACTACCGGCCGGTGTACGGCTATCCCGGCTACGCGTATCCGTATTACAACTACCCGTACTACAACTACCCGTACGGCTACGGCTACGGCTACGGCCACGGCTACGGCGGGTACTACCCCAATCACTATCAGCCTTATACGCCTTACCGGTTCCGGCCCGGCGACGGCATCGCGGTCGGGTACCGGGACCGCCGGTACAGCCTGGCTCGCTCCGTGAACACGGTGTACCTGCCGCCCACTGTGCGCGGGCGGGAGCCAATCAACGCGAGCCCGACCCGGCGTGCGACCGACGTTCGGCCGACCGACGAGGTGCGTCCGGCCGTCGAGCGCCGCACCACGACGACGTCGGCCGGCGGCACGACGGCCCACCGCGCGCCCGAGCGACGGCGCGATCGCGTCGACAGCCGGCTGACCCGACCGAACATCGAAGCGCGACGGGCACGGGAGCCCGAGGAGCGGCGGAGCGTCGTGCCCGAGAGTCGTGAGCTCAGTGATCGCGGGAACCTGCCGCGCCGGAGTGTCGTGCCCGAGAGTCGTGAGCTCAGTGATCGCGGGAACCTGCCGACCGAGGTGCGTCCGCTGAGCCGCTCGGACGACGCGCCGCGCCGGGCCGTGGAGCGTCCGCAGGAGGTCCGCGGCGGCGACGGGGGCTCCGGCGACGCGCGCGCGGCCGATCCTCGGTCGGAGCCGCGCGGCGAGCCCAGACGGGCGGAGCCGGTACGCTCCGAGCCGCGCTCGAGCGATCGGGGCGGCGACCGCGGGAGCTACTCTCCGCCGGCGCGGTCGGACGGGGGTTCGTCCCGGGGCGGTGGGAGTGGCGGAGGTGGCTGGAGTGGCGGTGGCTGGAGTGGTGGCGGTGGCTGGAGTGGTGGAGGTGGTGGTGGTGGCGACCGTGGGGGCGGGGGTGGCGGCGGTGGAAACCGCGGGGGTGGGGGCAGGCGGCAGTAGGATCTTCGCGAGCGGGTAGTCGCAGGGGGCATGCGTTCAGCATGCCCCCTTCGCCTTTGGTGCCCGGCTCGCCGCCACTCTCAGCCCGGCCGATGTCGCCGGGCGTAGTCCAGACCCCATTCCATCAGCTCGGCGCTGCGGAGACCCACGCGCATCGCCTGGGCCACGGCATCCTCCTCCTCGAACCCCTGGTCCAGCATGAGAAAGGGTATCAGCGCGCCGCCGACCCGGCTCCCGCTGCCGCAGTGCACGAAGACCTGACGGTCGCCGGCCTGGCGCAGGACGCCGAGGATGCGCTCGAGGGTGGCGTCGTCGAGCGCTCCGGCGCCGACCGGCACATTGACGTACTCGAGCCCCGCGGCCGCGACCGCGGAAGGCTCATCGAGCGGGCGGGGCTCCATCGGATCGCGGAGGTCGAGTACGATGCCGCCGCCGGCGGCCTTGAATGCCGCCAGATGAGCGGCCGTCGGCTGTCCGCCGGTAGTCACGGTCGGGAGCAGCTGGCAGGCGTTCGCGACCCCGCTCAGCGCCTGGACTGGCGTCGTCATCGCTGGGCTTCCCGTGATCGGTCGTTTCGATAGATGACGACGTTGGCGCGCTCGAGCGTGATGAGGCCGCCGCCGATCATGGCGTCGAGCTCGGGGAGGATGGCGTCGATCTTCTCCGCCGTCTCCACGCATTCGACGATCAGCGGCAGATCGAGCGACAGGCGGAGCACCTTCTCGCTGTGGATGCCCGCGCTGGCGCCGAACCCCATGATGCCGCGGAGGACGGTGGCGCCGGCGAAGCCGCGCTCGCGCAGCAGCAGCACGATCGCCTCGTAGAGCGGCTTGCCGTGGAACTTGTCGCGCTCGCCGATGTGGATCCGCATCAGCGTGCGCTCGCCGGCCAAGCCGTGCATCCTAGAGCCTCGCTCGCATCGCGACCAGCTCCCGGGAAGCAATGAGTCCGAGCAGGGTCGCGGCGATGGAGAGGCCGACGCTGAGCGCGAGATAGACGGTAGCGCGGCTCCATTCGCCGTCTTCCATCAAGGCGACGGTCTCGTAGCTGAAGGTGGAGAACGTGGTGTAACCGCCGCAGAACCCGACGGTGAGCAGGGCGCGGAGCTCCGGCGTGAGGGTCGGGGTGTCGATCGCGTAGCGAAGGATCGCGCCAAGGAGGAAGGAACCGGTGATGTTCACGACCAGGGTGCCGACCGGGAACGTGCCCCCGGCCAGGCGCTGGATGACACCACCGAACAGGTAGCGGCTGACGCCGCCGATCGCGCTTCCGACTGCGATATACCAGAGCATGGTGGAAGGTATACATTTCGCTGGTGCTCCGCCTTGCCATCGCTCAGCTGCGGCCCCGCAAGGGTGCCTACAAGGAGAACCTCGGCCGGCTCGGCGAGGTCTTCCGCCAGGCCGCGGCGGCGGCGGAGCCGCCCGAGCTGATCGTGGCGCCCGAGACCGCCCTCACCGGCTATTTCCTCGAGGGCGGCGTGCGCGACCTGGCCCTCAGCGCCGAACAGCTGTTCCACGACCTCTCCTGCCAGCACCGCGACGCGAAGGCCCCGCCGCTCGACGTCGCCCTCGGATTCTACGAGGTGCACCAGAACCGGTTGTTCAACTCCGGCCTCTATGCCACGCTCGGCGGCCCCGACGCGGGCGTCCGGCACGTGCACCGGAAAGTGTTCCTCCCGACCTACGGCGTGTTCGACGAGGAGCGGTTCGTCGAAGCGGGCCGGTCGGTGCAGTCGTTCGATACCCGGTGGGGCCGCGCTGCTCTGCTGATCTGTGAGGATGCCTGGCACTCCTTCACCCCGATGCTGGCGGCGCTGGGCGGGGCGCAGCTCATCATCATTCCCAGCGCGAGCCCGGCCCGCGGCATCAGCGGGACGGAGGACGCCCCCGGCCGTCCGGCGAGCCTGTCGCGTTGGAGTCGGATCGTCCAGGACATGGCGGGCGAGCACGGCGTGTACGTGGCGCTCGCACAGCTGGTGGGTTTCGAGGGAGGCAAGGCCTTTCCGGGCGGGAGCCTGGTAGCGGGGCCGCGCGGCGACGTGTTGGCCGAAGGCCCGGTGTTCGATGAGGCCGTGGTTCAGGCGACGCTCGACTTCGAGGAGATCACCCGGGCCCGCACCGACCTGCCGCTGCTCGCCGACCTGGAGATGCGGCTGCCGCACCTGCTCGGCTCGCTGCACGACGCGCGGCGAGGCGGCAAGCCGGGCGCTCCGGGCGCTCCCGCGACGGCGTCAGGGACACCGACGCCGGTGGCGGCCGCGCCTGCGGCATTAGCCCCAGCGGCCATGCGCGCGAATCCTTCGCGCGATCCGCTCGCGATCGATGCCGAGCTGACCCGGCGGTGGCTGGTCGAGTTCATCCGCGACGAAGTGCAGCGGCGCCGCGGATTCGAGCGGGTGGTGATCGGGCTCTCGGGCGGCGTGGACAGCTCGCTGGTGGCGTACCTGGCCGCGGAGGCGGTCGGCGCCGACAACGTGATCGGTATCCGCATGCCGTACCGGACGTCGAGCCCGGAAAGCCTGGCCCACGCGCAGCTCGTGGTGGACGCCCTCCGCATCCGCGAGATGACCGTGGACATCAGCGCGGCCGTGGATGGTCTCGCGGGGGCGCTGCCCGCGCGGCCGACGCCCGGCCGCCTGGGCAACATCATGGCCCGCGCCCGCATGATCACGCTGTTCGACGTGAGCGCAGCCGAGCGGGCGCTGCCGCTGGGCACGGGCAACAAGACCGAGCGACTGTTCGGCTACTTCACCTGGCACGCGGACGACTCGCCGCCGGTGAACCCGATCGGCGACCTCTTCAAGACCCAGGTCTGGGCGCTGGCGCGCCACCTCGGCGTGCCCGACGTGATCGTCTCCAAGCCGGCGAGCGCCGATCTCATCACGGGACAGACCGACGAGGGCGACTTCGGCATCAGCTATCCGCGGGCCGACGCGATCCTCCACTGGATTCTGCTGGGCTACCGCGCGCCCGAGATCGCTACGCTCGGCTTCAGCGAGGAGGAGATCGCCCTGGTTCGGACCCGCCTGGACTCCACGCACTGGAAGCGGCGGCTCCCCACGGTCGCCATGCTGAGCGCGACGGCGATCGGGGAGTACTATTTGAGGCCCGTGGACTATTGAGGAGACGGAGGGAAGGGGAACTCCGTTCTCCTCTCCGTCTCTCAGTCGCTAGGAGAATCTCAAATGGCGCCCCCCGACGTCCCGCCCCATGTCCCACTCCGTCGGCACGATCACCACCATCGTCATGCCGCACATGCAGAACGTCCTCGGCGACCTGTTCGGTGGGAACCTGATGGCGATGGTGGACCAGGCCGCGGCTGTGGCGGCGATCAGGCACGCGGGCAGCCGGGCCGTCACCGCGAGCATCGACCGGGTCGACTTCCGGGAGCGGATCCCGGTCGGATCGCTGGTGACGTGCGAGGCGAGGGTCGACTTCGTGGGCAACACCTCGATGGACATCTCGGTCGAGGTCTACGCGGAAACGGTGAGCACGGGAGAGCGCCGTCACACCCACTCGGCTCACGTGGTCTTCGTGGCGATCGACGATCATGGGAAGCCGACGCGGGTGCCGCGGCTCGTGCCGGAGACCGACGAGGAGCGGGCGCGCTATGCGCGAGCGGAGGCGCACCGGCTGAGCAAGCGGTCGACGTGATCCCGCGCGGGGTGACGGTCGTGCTGAGCGGCGGCGGCGCCAAGACGGCGGCGCATCTCGGCGCCATGCGGGCGCTGGAGGAGCATGGACTCGCCCCCGCCCGCTACGTGGCGACCTCGATGGGCGCGGTGATCGCGGCGGGACTCGCGGCCGGGGTGGCGGCGTCGGTGCTGCTGGAGCGGCTGACGCTGGTCGGGCGCCGGGGCATCGTGCGGGACCCGGTGGCCCCCGTGCTCGGGCTGTTCGCCCGCTCGCTGCTCCGGCCGGCGCCGTTCCGCCGGGCGGTCGAGGCACTGGTGCCCGCGCGGCGCTTCGGCGAGTTGCGGGTGCCGCTCACGGTCTCCGTCGTCGACCTGGACACGGGCGAGCTGTTGCTGCTCGGCGCGGGCGGCTTCGACGCGCCGCTGGTGGACGTGCTGTGCGCCACCTGCGCGCTCCCTCTGTACTTCCCCCCCGTCTCGCTGGTCGGCCGCCGCTGCGGCGACGGCGGACTCCGGGGCGTGCTGCCGCTCGAGTCGGCGGCGCGGGTGGCCATGGAGCCCGTGGTCGCGGTGGATGTGGGCCCCGGGCTCGACATCACGCCGGGCGAGGCGTCCGCGATGCCGCCCGCGGTGCGCGCGCACGACGAGGCCGTCGGCATCCTGATGGCGGCCCACACAGCGGCCCAGCTCGCGGCCTGGCGCGCGAACCCGGCGCGTCCCTCGCTGGCCTACGTCCGGCCCCGGATCGAGCGGAACGCGACCTTCCAGGTCGAGCGGATGCGGCAATACGCGGAGGACGGCTATCAGGCCGCGCGCGCGCACTTGACCACCACCCCGTTCACAGCAAATTGAGCCACATGAGAGCTTCGGAAGCGATGGTCGGGGATCCCCACGTCGCGGTGGCCGGCGCGATGGCCAGCGAAGTGGCGATCATGCTCAGGACGCGCAACATCTCCGTCGTCCCCGTCGTGGACGACCATCGCACGCGCCGCTTCCTGGGCACGCTCAGCGATCGGGACCTCGTCACCCGGTGCCTGGCGGAAGGCAAGCACCCGTGGCATACGCGGTCGGACGCGCTGATGCGCACCAACTCGCCGGTCGTGCGGGCGGACCAGGAGCTCACCGGATACAAGGTTCGGATGGACCTCGATCCCAATGAGTCGCACCTGCGGCCGACGATCACGGTCGTGGACGGCGACGGCTGCGTCATCGGGTTCATCAGCCACCCCGAGCAGGTGCCGGGCGTGGAGATCGTATGGGGGTAATGCGCTAGCCATGCCCGAGTTCAAGCTGTTCACCCTGGAGGAAGCCGAGCGCACGCTACCGCTGGTGCGGCGGATCGTGCAGGACCTCACGGCCGAGTATCCAGCCTGGCGCGCCGCGGTCGGCCGTTTCGAGATCCTGACCGGCGGCGCGCGGGCCGATTGGGGTGAGACCCAGGAGCTGATCGCGGCCCGCGACACTGTCACCGTCCACGCCGAAACGATCAACCGGTACCTCCACGAGCTCGAAGCGGTGGGCTGCGTGTTCAAGGGCTTCGAGGCGGGGCTGGTGGACTTCTATTCGCTGCGGGACGACCGCCCCATCTTCCTCTGCTGGCGGCTGGGCGAGGACCGCATCAGCCACTGGCACGAGATCGAATCCGGATTCGCGGGCCGCCAGCCGATCGACGGGGCCATCCTGTCCGCGAGATCCTGATGATCCGCTTCTGGCTGTTCCTGCACCTGCTCGGCTTCACCATGTGGCTGGGCGGCGGCCTCGCGGCGATGGTGGCGGGGATCGCCGCGAAACGCGAAGGACGCGAGGGTCTCGGCGCCATCGCCCGCTCGCAGGCTGCGGCCCACAAGGCGATCATCGCGCCGGGCGCCTTGCTGGTCGTGCTGTCCGGCCTGATCCTGACCTTCTCGGTGTCCGGTCGGATGGGCGAGCTGGTGGGGTTCAACGTGTGGCTCATGGTGATGCAGGGCGCCGGGCTCCTGGGCGCCCTGCTTGTGCTGCTCATCGGACTGCCCACCGCCGCCAAGCTGGCGCGCCTCGATCCGACGGGGCAGGGCGCGGGCTATTTCGATGAGCTCCGGCAGCGCCAGCGGATCGTGGCGTCCGTGTCGGGCGCGCTGGCGCTCGCGGCGCTGGTAGCGGGTGCCCTGGTGAGATACCCCTCATAGCCGGCGTCTCCATGGGCGTCCCGAGCGGAGCTGCCCTGCGCGCGCCGTTCGAACGGTCCCTCCTCTTCCGCGTTCTCTCCCTTGGCCTCATCGTCGGCCGCTCAGCGCCAGTGGGCGGCCAGATCTTCCCAGGTCGGATTGGTCTTCTCGATCAGCCGGATCTTCCGGCGGCGGGTCCAGCCCTTCAACTGCTTCTCGCGCAGCATCGCGTCGCGCGCGGCGCCGGCGGCCTCCACGTGCACCAGCCGCGCGTCGGCTTGGTGGAACACGCGGCGGTAGGGATCGCGCCCGTGGCGGTGCTCCATCATGCGGCCGATCAGGTTGTTCGTGATGCCGACGAAGAGGTCGCGCGATTCGCTGGCCAGGATGTAGACGTAGAACATGCGCCGCATGCCGGATACTGCGCCGGCGGGCGCAACCCGGCATCAACCGTCGCGGGTGCGCATTTCACGCGCGCCGGTGCGCCGTCCGGTGGCGCACGCGGGCCGCACGGGGCAGTCGCCGCACCGCGCGACCCGGGCGGTACAGATGAGGGCGCCGAGCTCCATGATCGCCTGGTTGAACGCCCAGGCCGCCGGGCCGCGCCGGCGCGGGCCTACCGCGGCACCGGTCGCCCACAGGGTGCGGTCCGCGCCCCGACCCGCGAGCGCGGGGTGGAAGGCGCGCCGGAGGACGCGGGCGACGTTGGTGTCGATCGCCGGCGTGGGGCGCTCGAACGCGAAGCTGGCCACGGCCCCGGCGGTGTAGCGTCCGACGCCGGGCAGGCGCACGAGCTCCGCCGGATCCGAGGGAATCACGCCCGCGTGCTCCGCCAGCACCGTGCGCGCCAGCCGGTGCAGGTTGGCGGCCCGCCGATAGTATCCCAGCCCCGCCCAGCTCTCCCGTACCGTGGACGGCTCCGCGCCGGCCAGGGCTTCGACGGTCGGATACTGCGCGAGAAACCGGTGGTAGTAGGCCTCGACCCGCGAGACCTGGGTCTGCTGCAGCATGAACTCGGAGACGAGCACGTGGTACGGATCGCGGGTGCGCCGCCACGGCAGATCGCGCCCGTGGCGGCGGAACCACCGGAGCAGGCGGCGGCGGAAGTCGGCCGCGTGAGGCAGCTCACGCCCGCGCCGCGCCGCTCCAGGATGCGCGTCGGGATGGGCGGAACGAGGGGTAGACTTACGCGGCATGGGGGGTCAAGATAAAGGGCCTATGGCCGACTCCACCACGCTCGACATCCGCCAGATCACCGGACGCTGGGTCCTCGAGGGGGCGGGGCAGGTCGGCCGCCTCACGTTTTTCGTGGTGGACATGGTCCGCGGGCTCGCCGAGGTGCGCATCTGGTGGCCGCGGATGATGGTGGAGGCGTGGAACATCGGCGCGGGCAGCCTGTTCATCGTCCTCCTCATCTCCGCCTTCGCGGGCGCGGTGACGGCGCTCCAGACCGGCTATCAGTTCACCGGCAGTATCCCCTACTACGTGGTCGGGCACGCTGGTCGTCAGCTCGATCATCCTCGAGCTGGGCCCGGTGCTCACCGCGCTCATCCTGGCCGGCCGCATCGGCGCGCGCTACGCCGCGGAGCTGGGCACGATGCGGGTCACCGAGCAGATCGACGCGCTCGAGAGCCTGGGGCGCTCGCCCGCCTCGCACCTCGTCATCCCCCGGGTGCTCGCCGGGCTGATCATGATCCCGGCGCTCACCATCCTGGCCAACCTGTCGGGGATCCTCTCCGGGTGGGTCTCGGTCAAGGCGGTCCTCCCGGTCACCGACGCCGACTTTATCTACGGCGCGCAGTACTACTGGCGCCCGTGGGACGCATGGTACTCGGTGATCAAGGCGTTCTTCTTCGCCGGCTCGATCACGATCATCTCGTGCTACATGGGATTCAACACCCAGCAGGGCGCCGAAGGCGTGGGCAAGAGCACGACCACCGCCGTCGTGACCAGCTCGGTGCTGATCCTCGTGCTGGACACCGTCCTCACCCGCCTGCTGCTCAACCAGTGAGCCCGCGCCGATGATCGAGCTGCACGGCGTGGTCAAGCGGTTCGGCAAACAGACGGTGCTCAACGGCGTCGACTTCGAGGTGCGCGAGGGCGAGACGGTCGCGCTGCTCGGGCCGTCGGGCACGGGGAAGAGCGTCCTGCTCAAGCACATCATCGGACTGATCCATCCCGACCAGGGCACGATCATCGTCGACGGCAAGGACGTCAACCGGCTCAACCGCAAGGCGCTGAGCGAGCTCCGGTCGCAGATCGGCTACGTCTTCCAGAACGGCGCGCTCTTCGACTCGATGAACGTGCTGGAGAACGTCCGCCTCGGCATCATCGACCAGGACAAGTTCAACGACGAGGCCTATGTCCAGGAGCGGGTGGCCGGGTGCGTCAAGCTGGTGAACCTGCCGCCGGACACGATCGACAAGTTCCCGGCGCAGCTCTCCGGCGGCATGCGCAAGCGCGTCGGCATCGCGCGGGCGATCGCGGGCAGCCCCAAGTACCTGCTCTACGACGAGCCTACGTCGGGCCTCGACCCGGTCAACGCCGACATCATCGACAGTCTGGTGCAGCGGCTGGACGACGAGCTGGGCGTGACGAGCGTGATGGTGACGCACGACGTCCGCGGCGCGTTCCGGGTGGCGGACCGGCTCGCGCTCCTGAGCGACGGCAGGATCGTCATGCAGGGCACCCCCCAGGAGTTCCTGGCCTCGACGAACGAGAAGGTTCGGGAGTTCCTCGAGCGCGACTTCGACAACCCCTCCTTCGCGGCCTGAGCCTCTATGGATCTGCGCGTCCGGGAAGTGACCGTCGGCTCGATCGTCATCGTGGCCATCCTCGTGTTCATCTTCGGCACGATGTGGCTCAGCGGGCGACGGGTGTCGTCGGGCAACAGCGTGCGGATGCAGTTCCCCAACGTGAGCGGGCTCAAGCGCGCGTCCCCGGTGCGGGTGTCGGGCGTGAACGTGGGGAAGGTTGAATCGATCGAGTTCGTCGACGTCGGGAAGGTGCTCGTGGTGGCCAGCCTCCCGCCCAAGATCCAGCCCCGGATCGATGCCTCGCCCAAGATCGTGTCGGTGACGCTGGTGGGCGACTACGCCATCGACCTCGACCCCGGGCAGAGCCCGCAGCGGCTGCCGCCGGGACGGGTGATCGTGGGCAGCCAGGATCTCGGCCTGAGCGGCCGCGCGCTGACGCTGGCCGATCGCGCCGACAGCGTGCTGCTGGGCGCGCAGACCGTCGTGAACCAGCGCACGGCCGATCAGCTCTACGCCACGCTCGAGGCGCTGCAGGCGACGCTCAAGGCGACGCAGAAGACGATGGCGGTGCTGAGCGACAGCCGGTCGGGTCCGATGGCGGAGCTGACGCAGACGGCAGCGTCGTTCCGGTCCCTCTCGAGCCGGCTGGACAGCACCCTCGCGAATCCGGCTCTGGCCCGGACGCTTGGCCGAGCCGATACCCTCACGGGCAACCTGGCTGCGATGACCGCGCAGCTCGCGACCACGGGCGCGCGGCTGGACACGGTGCTGGCCGGGGTGAGCAGCGGGCGGGGCACGATCGGGAAGTTCGCGACGGACAGCGGGCTCTACACGGACCTGCGGGAAGTCTCGCAGTCCATGCGGCGGCTGCTGGACGAGCTGCAGAAGCACCCGGGCAAGGTGCCGGTGACCGTCAAGATCTTCTAGGGTGGTCGGGGTGCGCGGCTCCGGCGGGGGCGGAGCTCGCGGCGGTCGCTGCAGTGCGGGCGCAGTCGGTGATCGCGACGAGGCGGGGGCACTGACGCTCCCTCTGCGAGCCCCGCCCCCGCCTGCGCCCGACTATCTGACTGCGCGACCGCCTGACCGCCTGACCGCCTGCTCGCCCGTCCGCCCTTTCCCACCTACCTTCCGCGCATGCTTTCCGTGACTTTTCTCGGCACCGGGGCTGCCTGCCCGACGGTGGACCGCAACGTTGCGGGCCTGGCCATGCAGCGCGAGGGCGAGACGCTGCTGTTCGATTGCGGAGAAGGCACCCAGCGACAGATGATGCGCTACGGCGTGGGGTTCTCGTTCACCGACGTCTTCTTCACCCACTTCCACGCCGACCACATGCTCGGCATCACCGGACTGATCCGGACGATGGGACTGCAGGACCGCACGGCCCCGGTCACCCTCTACGGCCCTCGCGGCGCGGCGCGAGTCCTCGGCGCAGCGCTGAGCCTCGGTATCGAGCGCAACAAGTTTCCGGTCGAGATCGTCGAAATCCAGGCGGGCGACCGGCTCGCGAGACAGGAGTACGACATCGTGATCTTCCCGACCGAGCATCGCGCCGACACGGTGGGCTACGCGCTGGCCGAGCACACCCGGCTGGGCCGTTTCCACCCGGAGCGGGCGCGCGAGCTGGGCGTGCCCGAGGGTCCGCTCTGGGGCCGGCTCCATAAGGGGGAGACGGTGAGGCTGGAGGACGGCCGCACGGTCGGACCGGAGGACCTCGTCGGGGCCCCGCGCGCCGGGCGCACCGTGGTTTATTCGGGCGACACTCGGCCCTACCTGCCGCTGCTCGAGGCCGCGCGCGGCGCCGACCTGCTCATCCATGAAGCCACGTTCGGCGGCGACGAGGCCGAGCGGGCGATCGAGACCGGGCACTCGACCGCGGCCGAGGCCGCACGCGTCGCGCTCGAGGCCGGCGTACGGCGGCTCGTGCTGACCCATATCAGCCCGCGCTACAACCGCGACGCGCCGGAGCTTCTGGCCGAAGCGCGCGCGGTGTTCCCCGAGACGATGGTGGCGCGTGATGGCATGGTGGTGGACGTCCCGTTCGCGGAGTAGATAGGAGGCGGACCGCCGGAGCGGCCGAGCACCGAGCCGTCGTCGAAACTCCACCAGCCGACCACACCGGAGCCCGAATGCGCCCCAAGCCCTCGAGGTACGAGCTCGGCCTGCTCGCGAGCATGGTGCTCCTGCTGGCGCTGTCCGCCATCCACCCGCACGACTACTTCACCTGGTGGCTCGAGGTCGCGCCCATCCTGATCGGCGTGCCCGTGCTGATCTGGCTGTATCCGTCGCTCCGCCTGACGCCCCTCACTTACACCTTGATCTGGCTGCACTGCCTCATCCTCATGCTCGGCGGCCACTACACCTACGCCCAGGTGCCGCTCGGCTTCTGGATGGAGCACGCATTCGGCTTCGTCCGGAACCACTACGATCGCATCGGCCACTTCGCCCAGGGCTTCATTCCGGCGATGCTGGCGCGCGAGATCCTCATCCGCCGCTCCCCCCTGGCCGGCAGTCGATGGCTGCCCTTCTTCGTGGGCTGCTTCTGCCTCGCCTTCAGCGCGCTCTATGAGCTGATCGAGTTCTGGACTGCGCTCTTGGCTGGCGGCGCGGCCACGGATTTCCTGGGGACCCAGGGCGACGTGTGGGACACGCAGTGGGACATGCAGCTCGCGCTGATCGGAGCCATCATCTCCCTGGTTACCCTCTCGCGGGCTCAGGACCGCCAGCTCGCGCGGATGGGAGTAGTAGTCCATCCCCCCGGCGCCCGCTGAACCTCGTAGACGCCACCCGAAGCCGTCGCTCACCCGTCCGCGGCGCTCTGCCAAAGCGCAAGAACTCTCGCAGGGCCAGCTTGGCGAGCTCGGCGCCGCCGGCCAAACGAGTGCAACCGACTGCACTGCTAGTCCCCAATACCGGCCGAGTTTGCCGCGTAAGACGCTCCAGCGGGCCCATTTCTGCCGACTGGAGGCCATTTCGGCCCAGTTGACGATATGGGCCCATGTCTTGCCTGTGCGATGCCCTCGGCAGGGCCCTTCCCGGTCCGGCTCCCCCCAACTACTCGCTCGCAGTTCAGACTCGTACCCTCGCTCGAGAGCGTCCAGACATGACCTACACCTTCAAGCTGTCTCGCCGAATCGCTCGGCTTCGAGCGCCCGTGTTCGCAGCCCTCGTCGTCGCGCTCGGCGCGTGCGACAGCGGCAACACTCTGGCCCCCACCGAGGGAACCGACTCCAACCCCCAGCCGATGACACCGGTCGATGGCCCGTCCTTCGCGACGGCCTACGCCGGCGGCATGCCGATCGGGGTCACCGCGCAGCCGAACGAGGCGTTCGGTCCCCGGTTCAACGGCGCCTTGCGGAACATCTATCCCCAGTATCTCAATCGGGATCTGAGCGACATCAAGTCGCGCGGCGGGAAGGTCGTGCTCATGATGGCCGGTCCGGACTTCCTCTACAAGGATGCCGACGGCCACTTCAGCCTGACCAAGTGGAAGGCGCGCATCGACCGCTACGACGACGTCAATTTCGACGCCTACATCAAGGACGGCACGCTGATCGGCCACTACCTGATCGACGAGCCGAACGATCCGGCCAACTGGAATGGCCAGCCCATCTCGGGTACGACGCTCGAGGAGATGGCGCGCTACAGCAAGGCCAGGTGGCCCGGCCTTCCGACCATCGTCCGCACCTACCCGGACTACCTGGAGAAGTGGGCGCCCTACAGCTACCTCGATGCCGCCTGGGCGCAGTACGTCGAGCGTAAAGGCGACCCCAACGTCTTCATCGCGGACAATGTGGCTTCGGCCAAACGGCAGGGCCTCGGCCTCGTGATCGGGCTCAACCTGCTCAAGGGCGGAGTCAACAAGTCGGAGATGACCGCGAGCCAGGTGAAGTCGTGGGGTTCGGCGATCCTGAGCAGCTCCTATCCGTGCGCCTTCGTCAGCTGGAAATACGACGGCGGCTACCTGTCGACCAGCGCGATGAAGGACGCGATGGACTACCTGCGCGATCGGGCGGAGAGCCACACCTTCAAGACTTGCGCGGCCAGCGCCGCCGGCTCGACCCCGCGACGCCTCCGCCGCCGCCGCCCCCATCCCCCTCGGTGGACCATCCGCTGCCGTTCGGGATGTTCCAGGCGCCGCTCGACGAGTACACCTCGCGCTGGACCGGCGCGCTCTATCGTGCGGACCCGTCCCGGATCGTGGCGCAGCTCAACCGCGCCGAGGACGCGGGGCTGCGGATCGTGGTCAGTCTGACCACGTCCGCCGGCTCCAAGAACGCCGACGGCACGTTCAGCCTCACGAAATGGAAGGCGCAGGTCGATGCGTACCGGAGTCTCTCGCTCGCCTCGTTCGTGTCGAACAAGACCATGTACGCGCACTATCCTGGTCGATCAGCCCAACTGCGCGTCCTGCTGGGGCGGCCGGGCGATCTCGTGGGAGACGGTCGAAGAGATGGCGCGGTACAGCAAGTCGGTGTGGCCGGGGCTCACCACGACCGTGCGCGCCGCCCCGACCGTCCTGGCCGGCGCGAGTTTCCACTGGACCTATCTCGACGCGGGCTGGGCGCAGTACAACACGCGTCGCGGCGACGCCAAGACGTTCGTCGCCAACGAGGCGGCGGCGGCGAAGGCCGAAGGGCTAGGCCTCATCGTCGGCGCGAACTTCCTCGAGGCGGCGGGCGGGGGCACGGCGGCGATGACCGCCAGCCAGATCAAGCAGGTCGGCACGGCGCTCGCCAAAGGCACGACGGTCTGCGCCCTGGTCGGCTGGAAGTACGATGCCGGCTACCTCAACCAGACGGGCATCCGTCAGGCGCTCGATTCGATCGCGAGGGTGGCGAAGTCACGTACTGCGGCCTCGTGCGTCGTCAACTGAGCTGACTACGGGGCGCCCCGAGCCCTCCAGGCGCGCTCGCCTGGGGGGCTCGTCGCATCCGAACGACCTTGGAGTACATGGTAGATTCCGTCCTCATGAGATTCGCCCTCGTCCGTTCGACCGCACTGATCACGCTCGCCCTCCTCGCGGGGGCCGGCGTGAGCGGTTGCCTCTCCCAGGCCGACTCACAGCCCGCGACCACGCGCTCCATCGAGGGCGCGGCCCCGTCGCCCGATCCGGCGAAGGACAGCGCGGCCGCCGACACATGGGTACCGCACCCGATCCTGATCGAACCCGACCCTCGCCTCGTCCGCGCGAAGTTGGCCGCGGATTCGGCCCGGGCTGATTCCGTGCGCGCTGATTCCGTGCGCGCTGATTCCGTGCGCGCTGATTCCGTGCGCGCTGATTCCGTGCACGCGGCGGCGGCGGGCTCCGCGCTCGCCGATACCTCGGCTGCCGGGAAGCCTCCGGGCGCCACCGCCCGCAAGAAGGCCGCGCCCAAGGCGGCCGTGAAGGAGGTCAAATACCAGCTGTCGGCGGCCGACTCCGCGCTGTGGCCGGTCAAGGGCCCGGAGCCGCTGCCCGGGTCGTTGCTGCCGGAGCATCGCATCGTTGCCTTCTACGGCAACTCGAAGTCCACGCGGATGGGGATTCTGGGCCAGCTCCCGCCCAGCGAGATGCTGCCCAAGCTCGAGCGCACGGCCACGGAGTGGGCCAAGGCCGAGCCCGGCCGGAAGGTGATGCCGGCGCTGCACCTGATCGTCACGGTGGCACAAGGGAAGCCGGGACCGGACGGGGGCTATCGCCTGCGCCATTCGGACGCGGTGATCGAGCAGGTGCTGGGCTGGGCCGAAGAGCGCGGCTGGATCGTCTTCCTGGACGTGCAGACGGGGTGGAGCAGCGTTTCGGCCGAGCTGCCACGGCTGGTCAAGTACCTCGAGCGGCCGTACGTGCACCTGGCCCTCGATCCCGAGTTCGCGATGAAGAATGGCGGGGTGCCGGGCCGGCGCATGGGGACCATGGACGCCGCGGACGTCAACCATGCGGTGCGGTTGCTGGCCGATATCGTCGAGCGCAAGAAGCTGCCGCCGAAGGTGCTCGTCGTCCACCGCTTCACCAAGGGGATGCTCACCAACCACGAGCAGATCACCCTGGATCCCCGGGTGCAGGTCGTGATCGACATGGACGGCTACGGCGCGCCCTGGCACAAGAAGACCGCTTACAAATGGTTCGTGGTCCAGCAGCCGGTGCAGTACACCGGGTTCAAGCTGTTCTTCAAGAACGACAAGCCGATGATGACCCCGGCCCAGGTGATCGGCCTGTGGCCCTCACCGCTCTACGTACAGTACCAGTAACGGCTCACACTACTCTAAGAGACGACGAGGGTTCGCGCGGCAGAACGCCGCCCGTCCTAGAACGTCCCCGCCAGCGGCTTCACGTCCGCCCTCGACCACGCCTTCTCGAACCGCTCGTTCGCGGCGGCGGCCTCCTTGGTTCGCCCTTGCGCGGTGAGCGCTTGCGCGAGGCCGTGGAGCGCCCAGCCGTTGTTCGGGTACCGCACCAGGTCCTCTCGGTAGGCCTGCTCGGCCTCCTTCGGACGGCCGGCGGTCAGCAGCACCGCCCCCAGCTGCTGGCGCAGCGGCAGCGCCCAGGCGGACGGCTCGTCGTAGGTGAGCTCGTCCTCGATCGCGATCCCGGCGCGCATCGCCCGCACCGCCTCGTCGGTCCGCCGTTGCCGGGCCGCGATGTCGCCGGTCAGATGATGGCCGGCAATCTGGAGCAGCGCACGCTCCGAGTTGAGGTTCGCCGTCATCTCGGGTGGGATCCTCGCCGCCAGCGCCGCCACGCTGTCGCGCTCCACCGCCGCGGAATCGAGCTGCCCCTTCGCGGCGTATGCCAGGCCGCGGACGTAGTGCCAGACGCCCGTGGTGTAGCGCAGATCCGACGGCGGGGCGGGCTCCTTGAGCGCATCGTCCCAGCGGGAGAACCGCGCGAGCGTGAATAGCACCACCGGCGAGTAATACTCGAACGGCGGGATCGCGCGGACGACGTCGGCCGGCACCTTCTCCACGATCGTGCGCGCGGCCGTCAACGCCTCTTCACTCCGGCCGAGCATGTTGAGCGCCTCCCACATCACGTGGTAGTTGTGGGGGACGTAGCCGATGGGATAGACCCCCGTCGGATGGCGCGCGTCGAGGTACGCCTGGTCCACGTGCACGGCGTGCGTGTTGTGCTCCACCGCGTCGTCCCACCGCCCCAGTCGCATGTAGACATGCGTCGGCATATGCACCAGGTGGCCGGCCCCGGGGACCAAGCTGCCCAAGCGTTCGGCGCAAGGTACCGCGCGGGCGGCGAAGGTGGACGCCTCGATCGCGTGGATGTAGAAGTGGCAGGCGCCGGGATGGTCGAGGCGCCGCTTCACGATCCGCTCGAGCACGGCGACGGTCTCGACCGTGCTCGGCGCGCGCGGCTTGCCCGCGTTGCTCCAGTAGTTCCACGGCCGCAGGTCCATGAGGGACTCGGCGTAGAGCGTCGCGGCATCGTCGTCCTTGGGGAAACGCCGGGCCACCTCGCCGATCGCCTTCGACCAGGCGGAGTCGAGCGTGGCGCGGTTGGCCGCGGGATCGGACGTGTAGCGCGACTGGAGCGCCCGGATGTACGCCTGATCCTTAGGCCCGGCCAGCGGCGCGAACTTGACCGCCTGCTGGAGCGCTTCCCAGGCCGGCGTCACCGCCGCGGTATCCATCGGCGCGTTGATGTTGGGCCCGAGGGCGTAGGCGATTCCCCACCAGCACATCGCGCAGGTCGAGTCCTGTCGCGCCCCTTCGCGGAACGCCTTGATAGCCTCGTCGTGGTTGAACCCGTAGGTGAGACGCAGCCCCTGATCGAAGTACTGCTGCGCCAGGGGCGCCCGGGTGGCAACCGCCATGTGGTAGCTGCCCAGGTTGTCGTACAGCGGCGTGCGGTCCCCCGCCGAGGAGTCCGAGGTTGCGACGGACGTCTCGCGGTGCTCGTGCTCCTGCGCCGCGCAAGCACCGGCGACCGCCACCAGCATACTGACCGATACCATTCGTGACCCGCGCATCGTCAATCTCCTTGGCGTGTGCCCGTCGTTATGACCTCCGCCAACCTACGGCCAATGTCAGGCGTCCCGGCCGCGGCGACGGGACGAGCGGTCCTTCGGTCGCTGCAGTGCCGTACTGACCGGTGATCGCGCAGAAGTAGGGGCACTGACGCTCCCTTCGGACCACCCGTCCCGTCGCCGCGGCCTGCATCGGGAATTGACCGCTGGGCTCCGGTGTTGGAACCAGGCGTCCGCGCCGTGCCCGACGCGGACGCCGGCACCTCACCTTCCCGGCCTCTAGGGCGCCGAGCCCAAGGCATCGCGCCCGAGGGCGTCGCGTCCGGCCTGGAGGGGTCGGCGGGCGTTCGATCGAGCGTGGCGAGCAGGGTGGCTCAGGGGCTCCGGTCTCTCTAAACAATACCGCGGTGACGGGCCTTACGGCGACCGGCGCCGCGGCGCGCCAGATTGGCATGTCCTCAGACCGGAGGCCCATCGATGGCGGGCACGACGAAGCGGTTGACGAAGGCCGTGGCAGCGCTCGCGGCGAGCAGCATGGTCGAGAAGGCGGTCCGCAAGGCTGCAGCGGATCCGCGGGTGCGTCGGAAGGCCGCCGAGCTTGAAGGGGTCGTGCGAAAGAAGGCGCGCGCGGCCGGCAAGTCGGCGGGGAAGAAGGCCACGGCGCTCGCGCGGAGCGCCGGGGCACGGGTCGGCAAGAAGCTGTCGGGTCCGCGCAAGGCGGCCGGCAAGCGGATCAAACGACTCGGGAAGCTCGTGGGCGGCTGATCATCGTCGCCAGACTGACCCAGGGGGGCACGCCGCCAAGGCGTGTCCTCTTTTTTGTCGGCCACCCTGCTCAGCGATCGAACCGGAACAGCTCCGCGTCCGGATTCGGTCGGTCGAGGAAACGATCGACCAAGATGTTAGCCGCGATCCAGCTGAAGGTGATGCCGTTTCCGCCGTAGCCGAGGGCAAAGTACCCGTGCCGGAACTGCGGGACCGAGCCGATGTACGGCAGCCCATCCCGGGTCTCGCCGAAGGTGCCTCCCCACCGCCAGTCAACGTCCCAACGCAGATCGGGGAAGAGCTTGGCGAAACGGTCCGCGATGCGCCGGGTCTGGCGGGTCAGGAGCTGCCGCCGATTGTGGGCGGTCGCGAACGGCCGGTCCGCCCCGCCCATCAGGGCTCGGCCGTCGGCCGTCGTTCGGGCGTAGAAGTACGGCCGCGCGGTCTCCCAGATGAGGCAGCGGTCCTCGCCCCAGCCGTCGAAGCTCGACATCGGCGCCGTGGCGAGCGCGAACGTGCTGTGAAGGCGCACGATCGTCCGGTCGAGGAACTCGGGCGTCTCGTAGCCGGTGGCGAACACGACCCGGCGCGCACGAACACGGGCCCCGCCGTCGGTGCGGAGGTCGACGCCGCGCCGATGGGCGGAGTAGCCGGTGACACGGGTGCGGTCGTAGACGTCGAGGCCGGCCTGCTTCGCCTGCGCCAGCAGCTTGTGGGTCAGCCGGAACGCGTCGAGCTCACCGGCGACGGGCGAGAGGAGCGCCGCCGGCCGGGAGAAGGAGAATCGATCGCGGATGTCGCTCTCATCCAGCAGCTGCACGTCGATGCCGGCATCCCGGCGGGCGCGGTGTTCTCGCGCGAGGACGTCGGCGTCCACCTTGTGGCTCGCGAGGTAGAGGCTCCGGGTCTCCCGCCAGGCGCAGCCGTCGCTGGCCAGGTCGCCGATGCCGCGCACCGCGTCCAGGCACAGTCGATAGCTCCGCACCGCGTGATCGCGCCCGACCCGGTCGATCAGGTCGACGAGGTGGGTGTCGATCTCGTACTGGATGAGTGCCGTGGTGGCCGCGGTGCTGCCGTGCGCGATCTCGCCGGCCTCGAGCAGCACGGTGTGGATGCCCTCGCGCGCGAACCGATGGGCGACGAGCGCGCCCGTGATCCCGCCGCCGATCACGGCGACGTCGCAGCGGAGATTCTGGTGCAGGCGGGGGTAGGTGGCGGGAAGGCCGTTGACCATCGGCCAGAGCGGATTGCCGCTGGTCAAATCCATGGATCAACTATACCCCGGAACCGGCGAGCCGTGCCGTGATGGTCCGTGGAGCGCTCTGGTAAGTTCATGCGGGGCCGCCCATTAAACCGGTACACCGAGGCCCGCGGGCCCACCGCGCCGAGCGTTGACGGAACTTCCCCCGCTGGCTAGCTTTACGGCCTCGCGGGACGGATCCCTGGGGCTGTAGCTCAGCTGGGAGAGCGCTGCAATCGCACTGCAGAGGTCAGGGGTTCGATCCCCCTCAGCTCCATGACAATTGAAGGCAGTACTGCCCCTTGGTGTAACTGGCAACACGCCTGACTCTGGATCAGGAGAGTCCTGGTTCGAGCCCAGGAGGGGCAACTGAAAGCGGCGAGGGGCTTTAGAGCCTCTCGCCGCTTCGCTGTTTTGGGGGCGGTAGGACCACAGGTAGGACCAGGATTAGCCCGTTTTCGAGGGGTCCGTTCGCTGGCTCTCCCACCACCAGAACGCTTCCCGCAGTCGCTCGACCGCCTCCGCCGCCGCCTCCCGATCCGCCGACAGCGCCCCCCGGTCGTACTGCTCAATCACACCGCGCACAGCCTCCTCCAGGCGGGCCTCTTCGCCCGTCATACGGTGGGGTGATTGATGGCGTCGAGCTTGTGCTGCTGGTACTCAGCCATCATCCGGGTCTGCGCGTTGCACAGCGCCATGGTCACTCCTGCAACGGCGGGATGGTGTCTTCGATCTCCGCGATCAGCTTCAGCTCGTCGTTGAGCGTGCTACCGCCGTACTTGGTCACGAGCAGCGTCTCGTCCCTGAGCAGCCGCCTGACGTGCGTCTCCAGGCCAGCGTACATGATCGGTTCTGATGGTGGGTGATTTTTCTGGGGGGCGGTAATTATACCCGCGATGTCCAGAATCGCGGTAGGGCTGGGCAGCGATCGACTAAGCTCCTTGAGGTGTCTCCGTGTGAGGGCCTCCATACGGCCCTCGGAGTTGAAGCACGTCTTGAGGTACGGAGCTGAGTGCCGGTTATGGATCTAAAGGTACCGGCCGCTTATCACCCACACCCCCCAGACTACCAGGGCCAAGCCGACCACGCGACCGATCCAGTCTCCCCGCGGGAGCAGCTTCTCAAGCAGTACGAGCCCCGCCAGGAATGAAACCCAGAGGAGGTTCATGACGCCGGCCACGAACAGGAGCGCCATGAGCAGCCAGCAGCAGCCGACACAGTAGCGGCCGTGCCTCACGCCCATGGCGACCGCACCGCGTACGCCCTCTCGCCACCCCGTCGAGAAGAAGTGAAGCGGCGAGCGGCAATGTGATAGGCAAGCACCCTTGATCGGCAGCCACTGATACACCCCCGCCGCGATCAGGAGTCCACCAGCCAGCGCGGGACTCGCGGCGGCCATCGATGGTGAGAGAAGCGCGAGGCGATGCAGTTCCCACGTCGCCACCGCCGCGATCATGGCATAGAAGGCCCACACCGCCAGGTAGCCGACCGTGAAAACCGCGACCGGCACCGCGGGACGTCCTTCGATCTGTCGCCGGCGCGTCACATTGCCGAACATCAGGATGGTCGGTGTCGCCGATGGCAGCATCATGGCCACCATCATTACGGCCCACATTCCAGTCAGCCACGGTATCCCGAGTGCGGCACCTGCTTCCATGCCAGACATTCCGGGCATCGCCATGCCGGCGCTGACCGTGCTGGGGGCCAAGCGCACCACCAAGGCCCACGCCAGCGCAGCGACGGCTACCAGTGCCGCCGCGGTCACGGCGCGGTCTCGCCGGAGCACTGCCTCAAGCGGGGTCACGTCTGGACGCCCCGGAGGACCTGTAGCCTTCTGGCCTGCATCCGCACCATGGCTCGTGGGCAGCCTGAAGTGGAACGTTGACCCGTACGGCGTGTTGGGCGCAGCCCACAGCTCACCGCCGAGACTGCGGACTATCGAGCGGCTGACGGACAGCCCCATTCCCATGCCGGTAGGCTTGGTAGTAAAGAATGCATCGAACAGCCGCTCTCCGTCTCCCGGGTCGAACCCCACGCCTGAGTCACTCACACTGACTACCACCTCGCCAGAAGGTAACTTGCGCGACCTGATCACGAGTTCACGGGGCCGGCCGTGTACCCCATGCCATGGCCTCAAGCCCGTTCATGGTCAGGTTGAGCATCACTTGCGCTGAAGCTGTCGTCGCTGGACCGCGGCAGCCATCAGCCAGGTGGGTGGATAGAACGACCGGTCCTAGAGATCTCGTGACGTACTACCGCAACCACGTTCAGGATCACCTGGTTCAGATCGAGACTCGTGCGTGGAGGACGCTCCGAAGTGGGCTCGAGTCTGGTATCACCTGGCTGTGGCCCTTGACCACGTCCTCGAAGGTCGCTCAATCCTCGAGCTGACCTCCTCGAGGCGCAGACCGGCGTTCGCGTTGCTGATAATCGCGGTCAAGGGCTGGCTGATCTCATGAGCGATGGACGCGGCCAGTGCTCCCATGGTCAGTCGCCGTGTGGCCAGCGCGAGCTCCGTCTGTGCGCGATGTAACGATTCCTCGGCGAGCTTCCGCTCGGTAATGTCGCGCACGATGCTCAAGAACGTGTCCTGCTGGCCTCGAATAATGCGTGCCTCGAAGTGGCGCATCTGCTGGTCGAGCTGCAGGGCGTACTCCATCACGCAAGGTTCGTTGATCCCGCCGCCTGCTGGAAGCAGGTGGCGATACGCTCGGCCAGATCGCGTGGGAGGACGTCTCGCATGTTCTTGCCGAGAAATTGTGCCGGCGGCACCAACAAATCGCTGACATTTCTCGCGTGAAAGTCGAGGTAGACACCATCCTTGTCCTGCAGGAACATCAGGTCAGGAATGGCTCGGAGGAGATCCTGATTGCGGGCCTCACTCTCGCGTAGGGCTTGCTCTGCACGCCAACGCTCCGTCACGTCAGACACGGAGGCCACCCAGCCGGTCACGGCCCCACGCTCCGTCCACGGCGCGTACGTCACGTGAAGGTAGATCGTGGCACCGCCCCGCGTCGTGGGAGCTCGACGTCGTACTCGACTTGTTCTCCGGCCAGGACGCGTTCGATGTATGGACGGATCCGCTCGAAAGCGTCCACACCGAGTACGTCCACGATGGGCCGGCCGAGAATCTCTTCCAGCGGGACATTCATTATCCGAGCGTAGGCGAGATTCGCCGTCACGTAGCGCAGGTCCCGGCTGCACCGGGTGAGCCCGATCGCCGCTGTGTTTAACGTCTGCAGGAGATCATCGGCGGTGTGGAGCAACGCGTCTTCACTGCGCACTCGCTCGAGGAGATCGGCAGCCTGCCGGGCGAGCAGGTCCAGAAGGCGCAGTTCCCGCTCGCCTACCTCGTGGGGGGCGTCGAAATGAGTCGAGATCATGCCCAGCACTCGCCCCTTACTGCTGACCAGCGGCGTGGATTGGACGGCGCGCACACCCGCGTCCAGGAGCACGCGCAGCGCGGGGGTGCCCTCGAACACCCCGCTCGTGACGACGTCGGGTACCAGGACGCGGCTGACGCGCTGTAGCGCCGTGCCACAGGCGGCGACCGTCGCCCCGTCCACCTGCCCAAAGAACTCCAGGAAGGGCACGTCGAAACCACGGTGCACCAGGATCTTCAGCGCACCGGATTCGTCAAGCACCTGGATGTTACCCTTGGATGCGCCGGTGAGCTCGATGGCCGCTGCCAGCACCGCTGTCAGACAGACCTTCGACTCGACGCCATCCCGTGCGCAAAGGCTGGCCGTCTCGTGAAGCCGGCTGAGGGCCCTCAAGTCGGCTGCATGGCGCACGTGTGTCATGTCATCACACCGATGAGAGACGGTTCCAAAGCGTCACTGCACCTGGTCACCAGCTCGGTCGTGGGTCCTTCATGGCGTCGGAAAGCGACGTGACCCGTGGCCTTGCGGCCCCGGCGTCTAGCTGGGCGTGCCTTTGTCGAGGTGTAGAGTTACGGTAGGTGCCGGCACTTGAGTCGTCAAGCGGACGGCGCTCGCTGCACGGCCCCCCTCTGCGAGGACGACTACCCTGGTCTTGCGTCGGCGGGCAGCCTTCTTGCGAGTTCGCTCACCACGCTGAGGCCGACTCTTGGATTTGACCAACGGTGTCGGGCGTAGGGATCGGCCAGCCGCTTGGCGACGATACCCTCGAGCAGCGATTCTGTGTGCCGCTTGTGTGCCAACTGGGCGAAAAGGGATCAACCTGGACCGCACTCAGCCAAACTCGGCATTCGCGTAAGTCACTGCTGGGCAACAAGGAAACGTACAGTGGCGAACTCGGCCGATCAGCCGGAGAGTGACTCTGGATCAGGAGAGTCCTGGTTCGAGCCCAGGAGGGGCAACTCGAGGCGCGGTGGCTGCGTGGCAGCCACCGCGCTTTGCCTACTTAGCGGGCGCAGGCCGAGGCGGCGCGACGGTCATTTCTGGTTTCCGACGAAGACCGCCCCGTCGAGCTTGCCCTGCATGTTGGTGAGGGGCGCGTAGTAGGTGTCGTATTGCCGGCCGAAGATGGTGGCCTCTCCCCGATACGAGTAGTTCTGCACCAGGGCCTGATAGCTGGCCGACTCGCGATCGAGCTTCGTGTTGAGGGCGGGCTTGCCCTCGGCGGTGAGCAACGTGGTCTGGATCCGTATGAAGTCCGCGCCGTCGAACGAGAAGATCGTCGCCGTCGTCATCCGATTGCGCGCGTTGATGACGTGGATGGTCATCATGATGCTCACGACGAGCGCCACCACGAACACCACCGAGAACACGTGCAGGACGGCTTCGTAGGAGCCCGTGGCCTGATACAGGCGGGCCACCAGCTGCGGGCCGGTGACGCCGGCCAGACCCCAGGCGCTCAAGACGTAGCCATGGACGGCGCCCAGCTCCTTGGTGCCGAACAGATCGCCGATATACGCCGGGAGAGCGGCAAACCCGCCGCCGTAGCAGGTCAGGATCAGGTAGAGCACGATCTGGAACAGGATGACGCTGGTGATGTCGGGCAGCACCCAGAACGCGACGATCTGGATGATGAAGAAGGCGGTATAGGTGCTCGGACGGCCCAGGTAATCGGACAGCGACGCCCAGCCGAGGCGGCCGAGGCCGTTGAAGATGGACATGAGCCCGACCACGCCAGCCGCTTGGGCGGGCGTCAGGCCGATGCTTTCCTGCGCCAGCGGGGACGCCGTGTAGATGATGCCGATGCCACACGAGATGTTGATGAACATCATGACCCAGAGGCCGTAGAACGGGGCTCGCCGGACCGCGGCGTTGGCCGTGAGCTGGGTGAGGTCGGGAATGACCTTGCGCTTGCCGGCGTCCACGTCCGCTTTCATCCTCTCCGGCATCCAGCCCGGAGGCGGGCGCTCGATGTAGCGGGCGGCCACGAGCATGATGAGGAGATAGGCGATCCCGGCGAAGAAGAAGGCCGCCGAGATGCCGGCCGCAATGGCGCTCCGGAAGGGCGCCGTGCCCGCCGACGCCCAGAACGGCGCCAGCCCCGGATCGGCCTGGGCGCTCTGGAGCGCGGCCAGCGTGCCGGCCGCGTCCCGGGCCTGCTTCTCGGGCAGCGAAGCCAGGACCTCCTTGCTCCGTCCATCGCGCACCATGCTCAAGAATTCCGGGAGCACGATCGCCGCCGTGGACGAATCGTGGAGGTGCATATCCTTCAGGATGTTTTTCGCGGCGTTGTAGTTCGCGACGCCGTGGCTATAGGTGGACTCGGAGAGGCCAAGCTGCCCGGCGGCCACCCGGGACATGATGTAGTTGTAGACCGGACCTCCGATGGCGGCCCCGAAGCCGAAGCCCATGATAGCCAGCCCGGTGGCTAGACCCCGGCGGTCGGGAAACCACTTCACCAGGGTCGAGACCGGCGTGATGTAGCCGATGCCGAGTCCCATGCCGCCCAGGATCCCGTATCCCAGCCACAGCACCTGGATCACGCCCAGCTTCACGCCGAGGCTGGCGACCAGGAGCCCGGTACCCCAGAAGGCGGCCGCGACCGTGCCCGAGGCGCGCGGTCCGCGGCGCTCGACGAAGCGCCCCATGACGGCAGCCGACATTCCCAGGAAAAAGATGGCGAGGCTGAAGGTGATGGCCACGTCGCCCTTGGTCCAGCCGAACGCATTCTCGAGTGGCAGGTTGAAGACGCTCCAGGCGTACACCGATCCGATGGAGATGTGAATGCCGACGGCCGAGAGCGCGATGAGCCAGCGATTCTTCACGGACCCTCCTCGAGGAGTGCTCAGGATAGGCCCCCCGGGCTCGGGGCCATGTGGCAGTTCCGGTCAGCTGTATGGGCGGGAGGTGCTATGCCTGCAGTGTGAAGCGCCTCCCCACACCCTGCCGGCAGTCTTTACATGAGAATCTGGGGAGCGATGACCCGTTTCCCGTGGAGCCGCACTTTCCGCTCGTCACCGCTCAGGCGGCGGGGCTGAACCCGGAGAAGATGAACCGGTACGCCGAATGTGAGGCGTCGTACTCCGCGTGGAACCTGGTCGCGTGCCCGCCCGCCAGCCCCGGGACCTCCGGGATCGGGAAGTCGAACCACTTCTTCTCCATCAGCATCGCCTTGGTGACCATCGGCTCGATGAACACAGGCCTTCCCTTGTAATACCCGATCAGTGCGCGGTCTAACGACAGCGCGGGCCGGGCCTTAGCCTCAGGACAAGTCCGCGACGGAACACTCCTGCACCGGTCCGTCTAGGATGCGTCGTGCGAGATCACGGCCAGCCGTAATGGCCGCTGCTTTTCGTTGGAGGAGGCAGGAATCGTTGGCAGTGCCCGACAGTGGGGGCATGGAGTATACGCAGTTGTACCGGTGGATGGGAGGAGCCCGACCGGAATGCGCCTCTCAGGAGGAGGAACTCGCGGCCGCTTGCAACCAGGCGGGCTGCTGCTCGGGGACGGCGGCGTGTCCAGCCGAGGCCTGGTGGGATCCTCGATTCTGTGTGCCGCTTGTGTGCCAACTGGCCCAAAGGCAGCGAAACTCAGCCGCGCCCAGCCAAACGGGTGAGTGACGGAGGTCGTTACTGGGAAACGCACAAGCGAACAGCAGCAAACTCGGCTGATCAGCCGGAGAGTGACTCTGGATCAGGAGAGTCCTGGTTCGAGCCCAGGAGGGGCAACTTGAGTCAGCGGGCGCGCTTACACTCGTAAGCAACCCCGCTGATTTTCGTTTTGTGTGCTGTGGCAGTGTGCCAACGCGTGAGTCATTCTCCTTCGGATCCATTCGGATCGATGGCATTGCGTATAGAAACGACGTGGTGATCGACCGTGGCAAAGTCACCAAACGAGAGAAGAAGCCCTCGAAGAAGTTCCGCGACGTCTTTGGCCATACACCTTTGTCCCTCGAGGAGCAGATACCTTGGAGTTGTCGCCGGCTTGTCATCGGTACGGGCATGGGTGCTCTGCCGGTGATGGACCAGGTGAAGCATGAAGCCCAGCGCCGCAAGGTCGAGCTGGTCATTGTGCCGACGGCACGTGCCATCGAGCTACTGAAGGGCCAGCCTCCCGACACGAATGCCATCCTGCATGTGACCTGCTGACCGGCGTCGCACTCCGGTGCTGTAGCTCTATATTTGTCACTGTAGCGCGCAGCACCGGGCTCTCGGCCCCGGCCGGTGCCTCTGTGATACGCGACGAGCAGCCCACGGGAAGGAGCACGTCATGACTGCGCCGACGCCTCATCTGTCGAGGGAACTCCCGCCTGAGACCCGGGACTACTTAGCGCAACGGCTGGACGGCGCGCGCGACCTCTATCTCCTGGCGCTGGCCTTGGGCGACCGCCCTGACGGCTCCGCGCTGTTCGGGCGAATGATCCGTGAGGCCCGCATCCACTTCGCGGCGGTGATCGAGGAAGCGCGGATCGCCGGGCTCGACACGGGCGCCATCGCTGTGATGCTCGGCAAGTTGAACATCGAGTTGGCCGACAGCATCCGGCCCGAGCTGTGGACGCGCGTCGAACAGCTCCTCGCCGAGCGAGCCGTCCGTAAACGAGCGCAGCGCCGGGACACGCGCTGAAAGCGTGTCCGCTGGGTAAGAGATCCCAGAGGAGCAGCCCATGACCTACGTGATCGCCGAACCCTGTGTTGGGGTCAAAGACCGGTCTTGCGTCGACGTGTGTCCGGTGGATTGCATCTACGAGGGCGAAGACCAGCTCTATATCCACCCCGACGAATGTATCGATTGCGGTGCTTGCGTGCCCGAATGCCCAGTGACGGCGATCTTCACCGAGGAGGAGGTCCCGCCCGACTGGCAGTCGTACACCGCGAAGAATCGCGACGTGTTCAAGAGCGACAACCCGCCGGGTCAGCCAAAGCGGTAGTGAAGCGGCGACCAGGACACATCCCGCTCTCCGCCAAGGTTGATCAGTCGTCCTTTACGTTCCCTTAGAGCCAGCCCGCCGGCTGGCAAGCGGACGCGCTCTTGCTTGGCGTCGAGGCTTCTAGCATCACCCGGGCCGAGTCGAAGAACACTCGCGCGGTCTCCGGATGGTCTCCGTACAAACGGACCTGGGCTTGCCAGAGATAGTATCCCGCGGTGTCACTACCGAACGCCCCCGGCGGTAAGTGGGCCGACTGTGCGTCCAACAATTCACGTCGAAACCAGGTATTAACAAGAGTTCTGAAACCCCACTGATAGCCTGTTATTAGGCGTGTGTGCCCGTCGGCGACGAGCCAGTCGATGTTCTCGCTGTCGTATATCCGGCCCGGCGTGAGGACCTCGCCGAGGAAGGGCGAGCGCCGTAGTGCCGCCGGCCCCGGCGCCTCGGTGCATTCCGTGAAGAGGTTGCGAGGAGCGGCCCTGGACGAGAGGACTCTGGATCAGGAGAGTGGTTGCCGGGCTTCTCCTCTCTGTCTGGTGCTCACTCAAGCGCCGCTACCGCGAGCCGCTGGAGCGCCGCCCGGGCATTATGAATCATCGGCTGGAACACGGGGTCGGCCTGCTGCCGTGGGGCGAGGAAGAGCGCATAGGCCTCACGTGCCCGGTCGAACTCCCCGAGCTGGTCGTAGATCCGGCCGCGCTCGTAGTCGGCGGGAAGCGAGGAGCTGGTCAACGTCTCGAAGTACAGGAGCGCCTGCTGAGGCCGGCCCATCTCCATGAGCAGCCGGCCGAGCCACCAGCGGAGGCGAGTGTTGACGACCCCCCGCGGCCAATCGCCGACGACCCGCGGTTGCGAGCGCTCGAGCAGTCGCAGAGCGTCGTCTCGCCGTCCTCGGCGCCACGCCGCGTATCCTTCGAGTGCCTGCCGCACTGCCTCTGTGAAGCCGGCTTCGGACGAATTCCCCGTGGCGCGGTGACGCTGCTCGAAGGACTGGAGCCGCTCCAGCACACTCCGCAGCACCTGGCCTCGTGCTCGGCTTGCCGCGTAGGAACCGACATAGAAGAGCCGGACGGCATCTACACTGTCGGCCGGGTCGAGGGTGAGCGCGGCGTCGAGCCGCGCATCAGGGACCGGGACACCGAGCTCGTCGAGCACATACAGCATCCGACTCCTGTGCTCCTCGGGCATGAACGGGTCCGCCACCCATCCGAGTGCCTCGCGGGCTTTGCCCTGGGCCAGACTGACCCAGAACAGCTCCCTCGTCGCGTTCGGCCGGAGCTCGTCGCCGCGCTCCCGCGCCTTTCGCAGCACCCGCTCCGCCAGCTCCCAGCAGCAGCGCTGCCCCTGGAGCTGGTCACCCAGCCAGATCAGGTCGTGGGTGTTCAGCGTGTCCAGCGCGGCCTCGGCCCTGGAGTGCGCGGCCGAATCACCGAGCGCGAACCCGGTCACTAGGCGATACCTGGCCACGTAGGGACTCTCCGGCGCGAGCCGGCTGAACGTGCCGAGCAGTCGGGCGGCGCCGGTCGCGTTCCCCGCGCTGATCGCGTGGTCGATGCGATGGATGTAGGGCAGGGTGAAGGTCGAATCGAGCTCGATCGCCCTGGCGAACGCTCGATCCGCCGCCTCGGGCGGAGCCAGCGCCTGCGCACCGCTGTGGTGATAGAGCTCTCCGAGCTCGTGCCAGGTCTCCGCGTCGTCGGGATTGCGGCGCGCCTCCCTCTCCAGCAGCTCGCGCGCGGCCCGTACGTCCCGCGCCCTGAGCCGACTCGCACGGAAGATGGCCGCCTCGTGCGGCGGCAGCCGATCGGCGACTGGTCCCACCTCGGCGTCGAAGGGATCGGGCACAGTCGGAGGTCCCCCGACCCACCACCTCGACAATCCGAGGCGGTACCGGGCGAGGACGAAGTTGGAGTCAGCATCCACAGCCCTCGCGTAGGCCTCCGCCGCGCTCTGGAATTGAGACCTCCGGAAGAACACCTCGCCTTCCAGGTAGGACTTCAGCGCCGGTAGCGAGCCTGTGCTGATTCGAGCCAGATCGATCCGGGGCAGCTCGCGCGCCTCGCCGCTGAGGATCAGCCGCAGGATCTCCAACGTCAGCCGATCCACCAGGGTAAAGATGCTGTCGGCGGGGGCCTGGGACCTGGCGGTGCCGAGCATCCGGCGGCCCGCGACCTGATGCAGGCCGGCGGTGAGAATGAGGTCGGGTCCGTTGGCGATGAGGCTACCCACCACGGCGTAGCGAGCGCCGGCGCGCTCCGCCACGTCCATCGCCGTCGCGAGCTCCGGGATGTCCGCGCCCCTCACCCGTTCGCGCCACCGCGCGAGCAGCGTTCGGCTGTCGACCGAGCGGAGGCCAGCGACGCCCGTCAAGTCGATCGAGATCAAGTCCACCAGCCCCTCGCGCCAGCTCGCCAACGCGCCATCCTGTACGGCGAAGGGCAGCACTGCGACAGCAGGCGCCGCCTCGTCGACGGGCGGTGGAAGAGCGCGGAGGTCGCGGTCGCGAGCCGGGGTCCGGAGATAGAGCCCTGCCAGCCCGAGCAGAAGCAGCATGACTATCGCTCCGGCGACAATCGCCGCCGGCCGGCGTGCTCGGGATGGCAAGGAGGCGGGTGTCCGCTCGGTAAGGAGGCCACGGGATCCGAACTCAGACTCGCGCAGTAGGTCTGCAGCACCAACCCGGCGGCCGGTCGAGTACCCCGCTACCGCCATGCGAGCCTTGGAGTTCCCGTCCCCAGTTGCGCGAGGAAGCCCATTCTGCTTGCTCAGTGCGGTTGCCTGATTCTCTCCGGGCTCAGCACGGATTCTCTCCACCAATGCCCGCGTCTCGGCCGACGGCTCCAGCTCGTACTCCCCTTGCAGCTTCCAGGCGAAGTCTTCGTAGGCGCGCACGGCGGCTGCCCGGTCACCCAGACGCTCCAGCAGGAGAAGCAGACGACGAAGTGCAGTCTCGTCGGTTGGAGAGAGAGCAGCTGCACGGCCCGCCGCCTCTTCTGCACCGGCGCAATCGCCCTCGCGCTCCCGCGCCGCCGCCAGCGCCCAGCCCGCCTCAGCCGCTCGCTGCCTTACCCGGCTGCGCTCCTCGTCCAGCCAGCGCTCGAAATCCGGGGCGGCTGAGATGTGAAAGCCGGCGAGCAGCTCGCCTCGATAGAGGGCAAGTGCATCAGCCGGTCGCCCCTGGTCCACCGCGGCGTCCAACTCCCAGACATCACAGCGGACCTGCTCGGACGCGAGGGCCAGCTCGCCGTCGCCACGTGACACGATCGTCTTCGAGCCCAGCGCCCGGCGCAGGAAATAGACCGACTGCCGGAGAGCATGCCGGGCCTGCTCAGCATCGTCCTCGGGCCAAAAGAGGGCAAACAGGGTATCACGACGATGGAAGCCGCGGGGTACGGCGATCGCGAGATAGCACAGGAGAGCAGCGCGTCGGGGCTGAGCGAGAACGGAAGCGACGGCGTCGCTGTCAGCTGAGGTCAGCTCCAGGCTGCCCAGCGTTCGGAGTTCGATCATACCAGAGGTGCGGCGGGCAGGACGTCACCCGGGGGGTGACAGTGAGGGGACGTTCGGGTGACGCGGCTCGCGCAGACTCCCCTAACCTACGCCGTCACGGCGCCCTGGCAAGCAGGAGCCGAAGCCAGGGGGCGTGCGGCAGAAGAGCTCGAGGCAGTTGGAGAACCACCCTTGTACCGGAAGGTGTCCCATGTCACGGCTACCTGTCTTGCTGCTGTTCTCGTCCCTCATCGGGTGCTCGAGCGAGCCCGCCGCGCCCGCAGCCTCGGTTCCGCTCGCCCCGCAGTTCACCGTGGGCTCGGGAGTAACGCGGACGGACCTTGGCCAAGCCACGTTCGACATTGACAAAGTCAAGCGCATCACAGACAAATGGCACGTCGAGCTCAAGGCCAAGGATGGCTTGGATATCGCCGTTCGAACGTTCACCTACGCTCCAGGGTCGTTCACAGGATGGCACCGGCATCCCGGCCCCGTCTTTATCCAGGTCGTCAAGGGCACGGTGAACTTTTACGAAGCGGATGACCCGACCTGCACCCCGATCGTGGTGGATTCAGGCGAGGCCTACCTGGACCTCGGCGAGCACGCCCACATCGGCCGGAACGAGACAGACCAGCTGGCACAGGACGTAACGGTCCTGTTCGGTCCGCCAGGGATTGCCCCGGCAGACTTTCGCATCGACGTGACCCCGGCACCGGGGAACTGCCCGTTCTAGAGTAGAACCGCTTTACAGGGCTTAGAGAAAAGCTTGCAGCACTCACTGAGCCGCGACCTGAAGTCGATAGCGGAAGTCTCCCATGCGTTATCCGACATCCCTTGGCCTGCTCCTTACCAGCGCCGTGCTACGAGCCGACCGGACCCGAGCGGGACCGGTGCGCCCGACAACATCCCAGCCGGCATGCCGAACCAGGACTGCCGTAGTTTTGCCGTAGTTTCTCCGGGCACGAGCGGGCAAACTACGGCAGGAATCCGGGCGCCGATGCTCGGAAAGTGGCCGAATCCCAACAAGTTGTCCGAAATGTCTGCCTGGGCGAGAGGACTCTGGATCAGGAGAGTCCTGGTTCGAGCCCAGGAGGGGCAACTCGAAGGTCCGATACCACTTCGGTGGGTCGGACCTTTTCGTTTCTGCGCCCGCTGCTACCGCTTCTCCTACAGTTTCTCCAGGGAACCAGCCGCTCGGCGGCTCCCTAGGTCTAACCCAAGCAATCCTCGTGGGCGATCATGCTGCGGGGCTTAAACACCATCAGGTAGAGGATGAAGATCCCGACTAGGCCCAGCCCTGCCCAGGGCACGTCCCACGAATGACACTCGTTGATACGAGCGGGAACCAGGCCCGTCGGTGTCGAGCATACGCAGTTGCCTTCCCAGCACCACCCGGAAACCAGCCAGTACAGCAACCCCCACCGGCCACAGCGCCACCGCTTCCTGCACCCACCCTTGTCGTCAGCGGCCAGGAGATGCTGACCATCCAGAGGCTGGTCACGAGCATCAGCACGTAGCCGGGAGCACGAAGAACGCGAGCAGACGGCCATCCTTTCGGTGCCTCATCGCGCTAGCTCAGGCTCCGACGGACGATCGTCCGCTTCCAAGGCCGGGGACCGGGTAGGTGCTTCAACCCTCGACGCCGTCGGCTATTTCGACGGCGAGGGAGGGACAGTAGAGTTGGTTTTTTGCGAGGACACATCCACCTCGACACCTAGCAACCAGCGTGGCAGCTGGTGGAGGTGACTGCATGGCGCAACTCGTCTATAAGGCTGGCCAGCGAAGACACCTGTTCGCCGTGCGACATCTGCTCCCCGACCCGAACGACGACGCTTGCTACGTCGCCGGCCCCCTGGTTGCTGTCTACAGCGGGACCGATTCCACGGACGTGATTCGCCAGGCGCGCCGCGAGAGTTTGATATTCCCGCCCTACGCCGTGGTGCACGTGACCGGCTACATGCTGGCTCTCGCTCACCAAGGCCAGGAGGGCTTTCGCGTGTGGGTCATCGAGCCTGGTGGACAGGTGCGAGAGCATTACCACACGTCTCTGACTGACATGGTTCGCGCAAGCTGGAGTGTTCGCAAAATGCAATGATTTCACCTACAATCGCCGTATGTCGCGAGTCTTGACGCCCGGTGTAACTTGTTGCGGTACAATCCTTTTGGCGAACGAACAGGATGCCGTTCGCTCCAGCAATTCTTGTCTAGTGCAGGCCATTTTGGTTCCTACGATGTGAGTGCCTCCGCTGGTGGCCCCCCATCCGTCTTACCCCCTCCAAACAGAGAGTCAGTTCCGCCATGTCGTCGAACCGCGTGCATCGTATCCTCTTTGTGGATGATGATGGCGAGCTGCGCAAAGTCATCGCACGCGACCTAGAGGACCGGGGTTTCCATGTCCTGCTCGCCGGGGATGGCCTTGAGGGTTGGGAGTTATTGCAGAACGGTGGGGAAGCGGTCGATGCGGTAGTAACGGATATTCGGATGCCAAACCTGGATGGCCTGGGACTGGCCAAGCGTATCCGTGCGCTCCCCAAACCCCCTCTGGTCATTTTCATCTCAGGCTGCAGCCCGCATGCCCTGACGACAGCCCAGCCGTTCCTCTCCAAGCCGTTCGATCCGGACGAGCTGGCCACCCTCCTTACGCAACTGCTCGGGACGGTGCGTCAGCAACATTAGCGCGAGGGGCCAAGGCCACTCTCCTTGGCCACGTTAGCGCCCCTGCGTCTTGTCTCGTGGGGGACGACGACCCAGCAGGAGGTCGTGCCCTCCCTGGGTGGGCAGTCCGGCACAACCAACGTGAGCATTCATACGTTCACGGGGCTCTACTGAATGTCGCTTACTTTCTAGCCCCATTACCCAACGTTGGGTGCCGGTAGGCGGCACGTTGAGTGCCGGTAGGCGGTGATATCGGCACCATCGCGGTTCTTCCTTCACTCCCCTATCTGATGGTCTAGGTAGCGAGGGCAGAGGCGGTGTGAGATCTTTGGCCATGCTCAGGCGCCCGCTCGGCACTCTTGTGGCCATAGGGCTGGTGTGCGCGTGCCGTGCGTCACCCGGCGATGCCCAGCGGCCAACCTCCTCGCCGTCCGGCGACTCGGTGGCGACCGCCGTGAACGGCCCTCCTGACTCAGCCGCCGGCACCACGTCGCCGTTTCCCGACTCGAGCGCGTCCCACGCGCTACCCGCCGAGCTGGCACCGTTCGTCGGACCGCTCGCCGAAGCGTGGACCGGCGATCTCGACAGCATGATCGCCCGGCGGGTCATCCGCGTCCTGATCACACCCACCCGAACCCAATATTGGATCGATCGGGGCCGCCCGAGCGGTGTCGAGTACGAGCTGGTCCGGGCGTTCGAGGGGTGGATCAACAAGAAGTACCCGACCAAGCGGCACGTGAACACCTACCTGGTCTTCATTCCCACTTCACGCGACGCCCTCATCCCCGACCTCCTGGCGGGCCGCGGTGACCTGGCCGCCGGCATCCTCACGCTGACCCCCGAGCGCATGGCCAAGGTGGACGGGGGTGGGCCGTTCTTCCGCGGCGTGAAGGAGCTGGTGGTCACAGGGCCGGAGTCGCCCGTGGTGAGCAGCCTCGACGACCTCGCGGGCCAGTATGTCGTGGTGCGGCGGTCCTCCAGTTATTGGAGTCACCTGGAGCAGCTCAACGCACGGTTTGCGAGCGAGGGCAAGGCGCCGATCAAGCTCGAGGCGGCGCCGGAGGACCTTGCGGATGACGATCTGCTGGAGATGGTCAATGCCGGGCTGATCGGTATCAGCGTCGTGGATCGCTACGCCGCCCTCCTCTGGAGCAAGATCCTGCCGGACCTGCGCGTGCACGAGGAGGTGGCCGTCAACGAGGGCGGCGACGTCGGCTGGCTGATTCGGCGGGGCAGCCCCAAGCTGAAGCAGGAGATCGACGAGTTTGCGAAAGGACACGGCCAGGGCACGCTGTTGGGCAACCAGCTCATCAAGAAGTACACGGGTTCCACGCGCTTCCTGAGGGATGCCCGGTCGGCCGAAGCTACCAAGCGGTACCTGCAGGTGGTGGACCTGTTCCGCAAGTACAGCGACCGGTACTCACTCGACTATCTGCTCATGACGGCCCAGGGATACCAGGAGTCCAGGCTGAAGCAGAGCGCGCGCAGCCCGGTGGGCGCCGTGGGTGTGATGCAGATCATGCCTGCGACCGGAGAGGGCCTCGGCGTCGGTGACATCAATCAGCTCGAGCCCAACATTCACGGTGGCGTCAAGTTCATCCGGTCACTGATCGACCAACATTTCGCGAGCGACTCGATCACTCCCCTGAATCAGACACTGCTCGCGCTCGCCGCGTACAACGCCGGCCCCGGCCGAGTCAGACGGCTCCGGGCGGAAGCGGCGAGCCAGGGGCTCGACCCCAACATCTGGCGCAACAACGTCGAACTGATCGCAGCCCGGCGCATCGGTGCGGAGACGGTGACCTATGTGGCCAACATCTACAGGTATTATGTGGCGTACCGGCTGGCCCAGATGGAGGAAGAGGCGCGGCAGGAGGACCGCGAGCGGGTGCGCGGGAGCCAGGCCCCGGCCACGCCGAAGTAGCTCTGGTCTCTCTGGTCTGAGCTACTGCCGGGGAGGCGACCTTCGCCTTCGAGGACATGGGGGAGGCGCATCGACTCGAGGCGAATCGACTCATGGAATCGCGGCGGGGCGTGGGGAAGGTCGTGGTGCAGGTGTGAGGCGCGGTGAACGACCTGTGGGTGTAGGCGGAGAGTCGGAGAGGCAGTGGGTTGGAGTGAAGTTGCCGTAGACTCTCCGACTCTCCGACACTCTGCCCGGTGCCATCGTATACTTGACGCCTCACGGCGGCTGGCGAGATTGGGAACCCTGTCTTTCGCCAGGACTTCTAGATGACCGCCTTTGACTTCGCAGCAGCCGCGAGCGCCGCCGGTCTGGCCCTGCTCGCGGTGCCCTGCCACGCCCAGACTCCGCCGATCACGATGACCCACGTCGCCCAAGCGCCGCCCGCGGTGGCCAAGGACAGCACCATTCGGCCCTTCCGCGTCAACGTACCCGAGAAGGCACTAGCTGACCTGCGCCGGAGAATTCTCGCGACGCAGTGGCCCGAGAAGGAAACCGTGACCGACCAGTCGCAAGGCGTGCCGCTGGCGATGACGCAGGAGCTCGCGCGCTATTGGGCGACGGACTACGACTGGCGGAAGGTGGAAGCGAAGCTGAATGCGTTGCCCCAGTTCACGACCACAATCGATGGGCTGGATATTCATTTCATTCACGTGCGGTCGAAACAGAAGAACGCGTTGCCCCTCATCATCAACCACGGATGGCCCGGCTCGATCATCGAGCAATTGAAGGTCATCGACCCACTGACCAATCCCACGGCACATGGGGGAAGCGCAGCCGACGCATTCGATGTGGTGATTCCGTCGATGCCGGGCTACGGGTATTCAGGCAAGCCGACCAGCACCGGCTGGGGCCCCGAGCGCATGGGCCGAGCGTGGGCAGAGCTGATGAAGCGCCTCGGCTACACCCGCTACGTCGCCCAGGGCGGCGACTGGGGTGCTTTTGTCGTCGACCAGATGGGCTTGCAGGCACCCGCGGGATTGCTCGCCATCCACACCAACATGCCTGCCACCGTCCCAGCCGACGTCGACAAGGCTCTCCAGGCCGGAGGCCCCCCGCCATCCGGTCTTTCAGCCGAGGAACGACGCGCCTACGACCAGCTGGTACGAACGTTCAAGCAAGTCGACTACGCCAGGTACATGGCGGCGCGCCCGCAAACCTTGTACGGCATCGCGGATTCACCCGTCGGGTTGGCCGCCTGGCTTCTCGACCACAACGATGCCGACGGCCAGCCTGCCGCGACCGTCGTCTCGGCGCTCACTCGGACCACGAGCGCCACGGGCGAACTGACCCGTGACGAGATCCTCGACAACATCACGCTCTACTGGCTGACGAACACCGGGGTTTCTTCGTCTCGTCTCTATTGGGAATACAAGGGTGGCTTTTTCAACGCCAAGGGCGTGTCCATTCCGGTAGCGGTGACCGTCTTCCCCGGCGAGCAGTATGAGGCTCCGCGGAGCTGGACCGAGCGAGCGTATCCCAAGCTCATCCATTACAACAGGGTCGTCAAAGGCGGCCACTTTGCGGCGTGGGAGCAGCCGAAGCTGTTTGCGAGCGAGCTCCGCGCGGCGTTCAGATCACTGCACTAGGGAAGAGCCTGCGCCCTGAGCGCAGCGAAGGGATGGAGAAGACGGAGAAGACGAGACTCGCAAGGAACTCACAAGGAGGAGACCATGACTGCGACCAGCACTATCCAACAACGCAGCGAGCGGGCAGTTGACAAGAATGCGATTCGTCCGTTTCAGGTGAAAGTTCGGGACGCGGACCTTACCGAATTGCGCAGGCGCATAGAGGCGACAAGGTGGCCTGACCGGGAAACGGATGCATCGCAAGGCGTGCAGCTCGCGACGATGCAGGAACTCGCGCGCTATTGGGCGACAGAGTACGACTGGCGCAGGGTCGAGGCGAGGCTGAACGCGCTACCGCAGTTCATCACCGAGATCGATGGGGTCGACATTCATTTCATTCACGTTCGTTCGAAGCACGAAGACGCGTTGCCGCTCATCGTCTCGCACGGATGGCCCGGCTCGGTCATCGAGCAGCTGAAGATCATCGAGCCCCTGACCAATCCCACGGCGCATGGCGGCAAGGCATCGGACGCTTTCCATGTAGTGATTCCGAACATGCCGGGCTACGGATTCTCAGGCAAGCCGACCACGACCGGCTGGGACCCCGTGCGTATCGCACGTGCCTGGATCGTGCTGATGAAGCGGCTCGGGTACAAGCGCTTTGTCGCCCAAGGCGGCGATTGGGGTGGGGTTGTGGTTGACATGATGGCGGTAGAAGGCGCTCCGGAATTGATCGGTATTCACACCAATATGCCTGGCGCTGTTCCAGCCGACGTGTGGAAGGCCATCGTGTCCGGCGGCCCGGCGCCATCCGGTCTATCCGACGAGGAAAGACAGCGGTACGAGAAGCTGAAAGCCTGGTTTGCGAAAGAAGTGGCCTACGCCCTCCAGATGGGACTCCGTCCACAGACGCTTTACGGAATTGCGGATTCACCCGTCGGCCTGGCGGCCTGGATGATCGACCACGACCTGCTGAGTTACCAGGCTATCTCGCGCCTCTTCGTCGATGGCACGCCCTATGGCGCTATCACCCGAGACGATGTCCTCGACAACATCACGCTCTCCTGGTTGACGACCACGGGGATCTCTGCGGGACGTCTCTACTGGGAAAACAAGTTGCCGTTCTTCGAACCGAAAGGCGTCTCCATCCCGGTAGCCGTGAGCGTGTTTCCTGACGAGATCGATGCAGCTCCGCGCAGTTGGGCCGAACGGGCGTATCCCAAGCTCATCCACTACAACCGGCTCGATAAGGGTGGGCACTTTGCAGCGTGGGAGCAGCCGAAGCACTTGGTGGAAGAACTGCGCGCAGGGCTCAAGTCGTTGCGGTAGCTCAAAGGGTCGTGCGGTGGATGGCGGGTCGGACGTACTCGTCATCCGCCGCCTAGCTAGAATGATACCCCCCGCGGCGCCGACCAGCGCCGAGGCGACTCTTCAAAGGAGAGAAATGCAAATGAACCCGCTCAACGACACTCTGGCCGCAGACCCAGGCGCCGGGATCACGACCGACGCTTTGCCCCAGAGCACGGTTGTGCCCATCGACGACGAGCCCGCGCCCAGGCTGATCGTGGAACCGCCGCTTCCCGGCCCGCTGGCCCAGGGCGTCGCATTCATCCCATACCGGGTGGAGAACCTGCGCATCCTGCCCGTGGGCGGGGCGGCCGCACGCGACGTGTCCCCGCGGGTCGGCCATCTGCACATTACAGTCGACGACCTGCCCTGGCAGTGGGCGGATTACGGTCAGAGCAACACCGTCATCCTGGTCGGCATGCCGCGTGGCCAGCACAAGGTGCTGATCGAGGTGGTGGACCCCGAAGGGAACGTCTTCACCGGGCAAACGGTGACGTTCAACTCGCCGGGCAAGCAGGCTCCCCCATGACGCTCGACAAACTGGCGGCCGCGTCTTCCTGCGCCCTTCTCGACAAAGGCGGGCACTTCGCGGCTGGGTCGGCAGGAGTGGCGAACGATTGGGTAGAACCGGTACAGCCTCTCGGCGACTCCGATACTCGCTACACCGATACGGTCTCCGATTCCCGTCGTGACGACTCAGACTTGAGAAGGACGACCGCAACAAGGATCAGGGCCGTTGCTCCGAGGATGCGCGCCGTCAGCCGCTCGCCTGCGAACAGCCAACCCAGGAACACGGCAATGACCGGATTGACGTAGGTATGCGTCGCCACCAGCGTCGCCGAACCTCGTTCGAGAAGCCACGTGTACGCCGAGAAGGCCACGAGGGAACCAAAGAGGATCAGGTAGACCAGACCGAGCAGCGAGCGTGCCGAGATCGCATGCAGGTCAACGCGAGACGTCTCGCCAGTTCCCGCGCGTTGATGCGAAATGAAGGGAGTCGTGCCATGAACCGGGATCTCAACCGAACACATGCGCCGATCGCCGTTGCTCTGGTGTTGGTCTCGCTCGGTGCCTCCACGCTCGGAGCCCAAACGCCTCAGCCCGCGGCAGGGCTCCCGAGCTGGGCGGACAGCCTCGCCGTCCTTGCGCCCGGATCGCAGTACGCCAAAGGCGGATTGAGCGCGGCGCTCGCCGGACGGCACTACCGGGATCTCTGGGCGACACGGATACAGGTGCCCGTGCTCGATCTTCATCGCTACGCCGGGGGGCTGGTCCCGGTCTCGGCGCATACGGGCAGTCAGACCAAGTCGCTCCGATTCTCGGGCGCGAACGGCCATGAATACCAGTTCCGTGCAGTGGTTAAGGATCCGACGGCGTCGCTGGTCCCGGAGCTCCGTGGCTCGGCCTACGCGAAATCGCTGCAGGATGGGGTGAGCGCATCGTTTCCCGCCGCGCCGCTCGTCGCGAACGGCTTGCTGACGGCCACAGGTGTCCTGGCCGAGCCGCAGACCCTCGCCCTGATGCCCGACGATCCGGCCCTCGGCCAGTTCCAGTCGGAGTTCAAAGGCGTGCTGGGTCTGATCGAGGAACGGCCCGAGGGGACCGCGGAAGTGGAGGACAGCACCGGTGGGCCGCGACGAGTGATCTCGCCGACCGGGCTCTTTCGCCGGATCGATGCCAGCCCGAAGGACCAGGTCGACGAGCGCGCGTTTCTCGCTGCGCGGCTCATGGACATCTTCATGGGCGATCGCGACCGGCACCGGGACCAGTTCCGGTGGGCCGCGTTTGGGAAGGGTCACCCGACCCTGTGGCGGCCGATCTCGCGCGACCACGACGAGGCCTTCGTGCAGCTCGACGGCCTGGCCCTCGATCTGGCCCGACTCTATTACCCACCGCTCGTGACGTTCGAGCCCACGTACCCCAAGCACTACCGGCTCAACTGGCACGCCCGGGAGGTCGACCGGCGGTTCCTGACCGGGCTGGACCGGGCCACTTGGGATTCAGTGGCGACCGCGCTCCAAGCCGAGCTCACCGACTCGACGATCGACGCCGCGGCGCGGCTCATGCCCGAGGAGATGTACGCGGTCGGCGGCGAGCGGCTCGCGCGGGTGCTGCGCAGCCGGCGGGACGGGCTCGTGGGCGAGGCGCTGAGCTACTACGCCTTCCTCGCCGGGGAGGTCGAGATCCGCGCGACGGATGCCGCCGAGGTGGCGGAGGTCACCCGCGTTGATCCACATCACGTCGATGTCGCCATCCGCGCGCACGACGCGTCGGATCCGTACTTCCAGCGCCGGTTCGACGACCAGGAGACCCACGAGATCCGCCTGATGATGTGGGGCGGCGACGACCAGGTCATCGTGCGCGGCGCCGACACGCCCGAGATCCGGCTGCGCGTGATCGGTGGGGTGGGGGATGACCGGTTCGTGGACTCGACCCGGAGCGGCGGCGTGCACTACTATGACGACCGCGGGCGCAACACCGCCGAGGGCACTCGCCATGTTACGATCAACACGAAGCATCACGACGAGTGGGTGGGGAGTGACACCAACCGGTACCCGCCTCGTGAATGGGGCACGTGGCGGCGGCCGATCCCGTGGCTCGTGGTGAGCAACGACCTGGGGCTCTTCATCGGCGCCGGCTTCTTGCGCACCGAATACGGCTTCCGTCGCGTCCCGTTCGCGTCCGAGATCCGGGCCCGGTTCGGCTACTCCACCGGCGCGCAGTCGGTCCGCGCGGACCTCGACGGCGAGTTTCACCCCGAGAACACCTCGCATTTCTGGCGTGTGCACCTGCGGGCCTCGGGCATCGACGTCCTTCACTACTACGGCTTGGGCAACGACACGCCCAACCAGGGAAACAGCGACTTCTACCGCGTCAGGCAGCAGCGGTATGTGCTCGAGCCTGCCTTCGTGTTGCCGATCGGCCATCACTCGCAAGTGAGCATCGGGCCGTTGGCTCGGTACACGCACACGGGCGACAATGCCGGACGCTTCATCGCGCCGATCCAGGACACCCTGCTCGGCGGGCAGAACTTCGGGCAAGTAGGCGGTCAGCTCGCTTTCGAGCTCGATACCCGGGATCGGCCGGTCAATCCGCTGCATGGCATCCATCTCGCTGCCGCCGGTGAGGTCGAACCGGCCCTGTGGGATGTCCCGAGCACCTACGGCGCGGGCGAGGTCCGGGCCGACGCGTTCGTGTCGGCGCCGGTGGCGTTGACCCCGACCCTCGCGCTCCGCGCCGGTGGCCGGAAGGTCTGGGGCACGTTCCCCTTTTTCGAGTCAGCCTTCCTTGGCGGTGTGTCGACGCTGCCGGGGTATCACTCGAACCGGTTTGCTGGCGATGCCAGCCTGTACGGCGGAGCGCAGCTCCGGTTGACCTTCGGGCCGGCATTTCTGGCGCTTCCGGCCGTGTGGGGCATCTACGGTGATATCGCGACTGGGCGCGTCTATGTGGAGGGGGAGTCACCCGGTGGCTGGCACAGCGGTGGCGGCGGCGGGGTCTGGCTCGGCTTCCTCGACCGTAATAATGCCCTATCGATTGGTGTGGCTTCCTCTAAGGAGGGAACGCTGGTTCAGGCGGGCATAGCATTCGGTTTCTAGGTGCGATGCTGCGAGTTGCCCAGAGCAAACTTCAGCAATAAAGTTGGCAACCTGCGGGAACCTTGGAGTATTGTGAGCGGTTAAGGGGACCAACAGACGGCTTGCTCTGAACCGCGCTCTCCGGCGAGATTCCTCGACCCAGTACGGTCGTTCCCCAAGAAGGTGCCACTTGACGGACCCTCGGATTCAAGCAATTCGGCGCGGTGCAGCTCGATGCTGCATGACCGCAGTGACCCTAACGGCCGTTGCCGGTCGGGCGGCTGCCCAGGCTCCATCGGCTGCAGGAAACGGGGTCCGGCAGCAGCAGCAGTCCATTCAGGTTACCCCGGACAAGGTCCGGCTCACCAACTACCTGCACGATCTGGGCGTCGCCAGCCGTGGCACGGTGATCGGCACCATCGGCGGCGGATTGGCCGGCAGCCTCCTCGGGAGGCCAAGCCCATGGAACGATGGCGCTGGAGGACTGGCGCGAGAGATCGCCTCCCGGGAGGGGCAGGTGGTGGTGACCGTCAGCGTTCGCCACGGGTTGGCAGCGCTGATGCACCGCAACACCGCCTACCAGCCTTGCGATTGCCACGGATTCGGCCCACGGGTTGCCCACGCCCTGCTCGAGACCTTCACCGATCGGCGTGACGACGGGAGCCGAGCGCTCTCGGTGCCGCGCTTCGCCGGAGCCTACGCCGGGAGCTTTGCCCGGATGGCGTGGGAGCCCGGCCAGAACGCCGGCGGGGTCGCGATGGGTACGACGGTGTCCTTGGGTGTCTCCGCGCTGTTCAACGTCGCCCGCGAGCTGACGGGAGTGGGACGATAGGCTCCCGTCGATGGGGAGGGCGCCCCGGCGCGTCCGGACAAGATTATCGCAAGTCCGTAAGCCAGACCAAGGTCCAATGTCACGATTCGGCACAAGGTGCAGTATTGAGGGGGTCGACGCCCACCACCCAGCATCAGGAGATCCCCATGTCCCGGATAGCCTGCACTCTCCTCCTAGCCGCCGCGCTCCCCCTGACCTCCTGTAAATCCGCCAGCGGCGGAGCCGCAGCAGCCCCCCAGCCAGATCTCGTTACACCCGCGGGGCTCACCACCACGGTCACCAGGAAGCTCGGCATCTCGGAAGTCCAAGCCAACGCCGCCATCGGCAGCATGCTCGGCACGGCGCAGCAGCAGCTGTCGCCCGAAGACTTCACGAAGCTCACGAGCGCGATTCCGGGAGCGGACAACTATTTGTCGGCAGCAACGGCCGCCGGCGTCGGTCCCGCAGCCGCGGCGGGAGCTCCGGCTGATTCTGCCGCCACGGACAAGGCCGCGAGCGAGGCGGCCAACATGGACAAGTTGAACGCAGACATGGCCAAGCTGCAGATTCCACCCGAGACCGCCAAGCACTTGGTGCCGACAGTCACCGAATACGTCAAGCAGGTAAGCGGGCCTAACGTTGCGGGCCTGCTCAAGGGTCTGTACTGATTCGGTGGCCTTCGGTTCGAGCCCAGGAGGGGCAATGCCCACCGTGAACAACGGTGGGCTTTTTCTTAAGGTTCGGCCTTCGGCTCGAGCTCCGCAGCCGAACTCAGCCGTGCTGGTCCACCCGCCGCCGCCCGGGTACATTACGCGTACCCTCAACACATCGAGCGCGGTGACAGACCTCCGGATGCAGCTGCAGACGGCGCTTGCCACATCGTACACCCTCGAGCGCGAGCTCGGGCGGGGCGGCATGGCCACCGTCTTCCTCGCCCAGGACCTGCGGCACGACCGGCCGGTCGCGCTCAAGGTGCTGCACCCCGATCTCGCGCGCACGCTCGGCCCCGAGCGCTTCCAGCGCGAGATCAAGCTCGCCGCCCGGCTGCAGCACCCGCACATCCTGACGGTCCACGACTCGGGCGAGGCCGCCGGCCAGCTCTGGTTCACCATGCCGTACGTCGAGGGCGAGAGTCTCCGCGACCGGCTCCGGCGCGAGCGCCAGCTCCCGGTGGACGCCGCCCTTCGGATCGCGACCGAGGCCGCCCGGGCCCTCGAGTACGCCCACCGGCACGGCGTGATCCACCGGGACATCAAGCCCGAGAACCTGATGCTCACGAGCGACGGCAGCACCCTCGTCGCCGACTTCGGCATCGCGCGGGCCCTGGCGGGGGCGGACGATCGCCTGACCCAGACCGGGCTGGCGGTCGGGACTCCGGCCTACATGAGCCCCGAGCAGGCGGCGGGCGACAAGGGGCTCGACGCACGGACCGACGTCTATTCCCTCGGGGCCGTGCTGTACGAGATGCTGGCCGGCGAACCGCCCTTCACCGGCCCCACGGCGCAGGCGATCATCGCGAAGCGGTTCAGCGGCGAGGTGCCTCGGGTGCGACAGGCGCGGCCGAGTGTACCCGAGCACGTGGACGCCGCGGTGTCACGCGCGCTGGCGCCGGTGGCTGCCGACCGGTTCGAGACGGTGGAGGGCTTCGCGCGAGCGCTCGGCGCGGCTGCCGCTACCAGTCCAGTCCTGGCGACGGCTCCTGAGCCCGCCTCCGTGGCGGGTGCCACCGCTCCCACACGGGTGACGACACCGCAGCCCACCCCCTCAGCTGGCCGGCGCGTGCCGCTTGCCGCGGTCACACTCGTCCTCGGCCTTCTCGTCGGGCTCGGCGTGCTCTTCGCCTGGCGACGCGCGCATCCCGGGGCGGACGACAGCCCAGGCCCCAAGCGGCTCGCCGTGCTTCCGTTCGAGAACCTGGGCGACTCGGCCGACGCCTACTTCGCCGATGGGATCACGAACGAGGTGCGCGGGAAGCTCTCGCAGGTTTCGGGACTCGCGGTGATTGCGCGGGCCAGCTCGAACGAATACCGCCGCACCGCCAAGGCGCCGCAGCAGATCGCCCGCGAGCTCGGAGCCGATTACCTGCTCACCGCCACCGTGCAGTGGGAGAAGGCGCCGGGCGCTCCAAGCCGGGTGCGGGTGAGCCCCGAGCTCATCCGGGTCGAGCCCGGGGCCGCGCCGACCACCAAATGGCAGCAACCGTTTGATGCATCACTCACGGACGTCTTCCAGGTGCAGGCGGATATCGCGACGAAAGTGGCTAGTGCGCTCAACGCGGCGCTGGGCGACAGCGTGCGCCACGAGCTCGCAGCCAAGCCGACCGCGAACCTGGCGGCCTACGATGCCTATCTCAAAGGCGAGGCCGCCTCGCAGGCCATGGCATCGGTGGATCCCGCGAGTCGTGCGCCGGGCAATCGGCTTCTACCAGCAGGCGGTCGCCCTGGACTCCGGGATTCGTGCCGGCCTGGACCCAGCTCGCGCGTGCGCGCGCGAACCTGTATTTCAACGGTACGCCGACACCCGAGCTGGCCGGCGCAGGCCCGTGACGCGGCGAACCGGGCGCAGGCGCTCGGGCCTGACCGGCCCGAAGGGCAGCTGGCACTGGGGGACTATTACCGGGTTGTGATGCTCGATAACCGCCAGGCGCTCGCGGCCTTCGAGGCGGGGCTCAAACTAGCGTCCACCAACGTCGATTTGCTCGTGAGCGCGGCCCTGGCCGAGCAGAGCCTGGGCCGCTGGGAGGCGGCGCTTCAGCATCTCACGCGGGCGGCCGACGCTCGATCCTCGCTCGGTCAACACTGCCCGGCGCACTGTCCGCGCGCTGCTCTGGCTGCGCCGCTATCCCGAGGCACAAGTCGCCGCTGGAGCGCGGACTCGCGCTCGCTCCGGCCAACCTCATCATGATCGAGGAGCGGGCGACCGTGCCGCTCGCCCAGGGCGATCTCGCGGGCGCCCGAGCCGTCGTCCGTGCCGCCCTGCCCGACCGTCGACCCGGCCGAGTTGCTCGTGTTCTTCGGCAACTTTCAGGATCTCTACTGGGTGCTGGACGACGCCCAGCAGCAGCAGCTCCTCACGCTTCCGCCGAGTGCCTTCGATAACGATCGCGGGACCTGGAGCATCGTGCGCGCGCAGACGTATTGGCTGCGGAAGGATCGGGCGAAGGCGAAGGTGTATGCCGACTCCGCTCAGCTCGCCTTGGCGGAGCAGCTCCGGGCCACCCCGGAGGATGGCCAGCGGCATGTCATCCGGGGCCTGGCGCTCGCGTACCTGGGCCGGAAGGCCGAGGCGATTCAGGAAGGGGAGCAGGGCGTGGCGCTGGTGCCGGTCAGCCGGGATGCTTTCGCTCGGGGCCTATAACCAGCACCAGCTCGTCCGGATCTACCTCTTCGTGGGCGAGCCCGAGCAGGCGCTCGACCAGCTGGAAGCCGTTGCTCAAGATCCCGTATTACCTCTCGCCCGGCTGGCTCAAGATCGATCCCACCTTCGCCCCGCTCCGGGGCAACCCGCGCTTCGAACGATTGATCGCCGGCGGATAATCTGCAATTCGCCTCGTGTGGCACCGGCGGAGTCGAAGCCAGGTTCCAGGATTGAAGTGTGTCGGCAAACCTCGACATCTGAGTGAGCAAAGGACGGCAAAGTCGAGCATCTGATCCAGTAATTTCGGCCGCTGACAGGCGGCCCCTCCGGACCAGGAGGGTCCTGGTTGACCTCTGGTCGCCTGCGGCTCGAGCCCAGGAGGGGCAACTGAAGCGCCGCATCGGATTTCTCGGTGGCGGCGCTTTCCCTATTTGCCGCCCTGTGCGAGTTCCTTCTTAGTCGTGAACTCACACTGCGCGGCTACGCTCGGCCGAGGGTACTAATCCGGCGCCATGCCGAAGATCAGCGAGATGACCCATATTCCGGGCAACTGGGAACTCACGCGGGCCGACCGAACACGAGTGGGCCGAGCGGCTGCCCGCTTCGCTCACGCGGGCAGACGCGCATTAGACAACGGGGAGGTCGGATGGCCGCCGGAATGTTGACCTACGAGGAGCTGAAGCGGGAGATCGCAGCGGACACGATCGACACAGTCATCGCCGCCATGGTGGACCTGCAGGGCCGGCTCGTCGGCAAGCGCTTCCATGCGGAGTACTTCGCCGACAGCGGGCACGAGGAGACGCACGGCTGCAACTATCTCCTCGGCGTCGACATCGAGATGGAGCCGGTGCCCGGATACAAGGCCGCGAGCTGGGAACTGGGCTACGGAGACTTCACCCTCAAGCCCGACATGGCGACGCTGCGGCGTGTCCCCTGGCTCCCCGGCACCGCACTCGTGATCTGCGACGTGGTCGATCATCACCACGAGGACGTACCCCACTCGCCGCGAGCGATGCTCAAGAAGCAGCTCCGGCGCCTCGAGGCCATGAAGCTCAAGGCCTATGTGGCGTCGGAGCTCGAGTTCTTCCTCTTCGACGACAGCTACGAGAGCGCCCACCAGAAGGGCTACCGCAACCTCAAGACGGCCGGGCACTACATCGAGGACTATCACATCCTGCAGACGACGAAGGACGAGGTCGTGATGCGGGCCCTCCGCAACGGCCTGCAAGGCGCCGGCATCCCGGTCGAGAATTCCAAGGGCGAGTGGGGCCCGGGCCAGGAGGAGATCAATGTCAGGTATGCGGAGGCGCTGGAGATGGCGGACCGGCACGCCATCATCAAGAACGGCGCCAAGGAAATCGCGTATGGTCTGGGCAAGGCCATCACCTTCATGGCCAAGTGGGACTACGGCATGGCCGGCAGCTCCTGCCACGTCCACCAGTCGTTGTGGTCCAAGGACGGCAAGTCGCCGCTCTTCTTCGACGAGGCGGGCGACCACGGCATGTCGGCGACGATGAAGCAGTACCTCGCCGGTCAACTGGAGCACGCCCGCGAGATCACCTACTTCCTGGCGCCCTACATCAATTCCTACAAGCGCTTCATGGCGGGCACCTTTGCCCCGACGCGCGCTGTCTGGAGCTTCGACAATCGGACGGCGGGCTATCGGGTGTGCGGCGCCGGTACCAAGGCCATCCGCGTCGAATGCCGCATCGGCGGCGCGGACCTCAATCCCTACCTGGCCTTCGCGGCACTGATCGCCGCAGGACTCGACGGCGTGGAGAAGAAGATGAAGCTCGAGCCCGCCTTCTCGGGCGACGCTTACGATCCGTCGAAGAAGGTCCGCGAGATCCCCAAGACCCTGCGGGAAGCGGCGGCGCTGCTCGACGGGTCCAAGTTCCTGCGCTCGGCGATGGGCGACGACGTCATCGACCACTACGTACACACGGCCGAGTGGGAGCAGTTCGAGTTCGACCGGCGCATCACCGATCTCGAGCTCAAGCGCGGCTTCGAGCGCTACTAAGAGTGCGTCACGAGGGAGTCATGGCTGAAACGATCGAGTGCGTCTCGCCGGTGGACGGCCGGCTGTACGCCAGCCGGCGAGTCGCCAGCAAGAAGAAGATCGCCGCCGCGTTCGCGGCGGCGCACGCGTCGCAGGAGCAGTGGAAACGGCTGCCGATCGCCGAGCGGGCCGCGTATTGCTCGGCGGCGGTGGATGCGATGATCGCCATGACGGAGGAGATCGTGCCGGAGCTGGCGTGGCAGATGGGCCGGCCGGTGCGCTATGGCGCCGGCGAGCTGCGTGGGTTCGAGGAGCGCGCCAGGTACATGATCGCGATCGCCGAGGAGGCGCTGTCGAACCTCGATCCGGGTCCGAAGGAGGGCTTCGTGCGCTACGTGAAGCGCGATCCGCTCGGCGTCGTCTTCACGATTGCACCGTGGAACTATCCCTATCTCACGGCCGTCAACTCGATCATCCCCGGGCTGATGGCGGGCAACGCTGTGGTCCTGAAGCATGCGGCCTCGACCCTGCTGGTAGCCGAGCGCTTCCAGCAGGCCTTCGACCGGGCGGAGCTCCCGAAGGGCGTGTTCCAGCACCTCGTGCTCGATCACGAGCAGACCGCGGATATCATCGCCAGCGGCCATGCGAACATGGTGTGCTTCACCGGCTCGGTGGCGGGTGGCAGGGCGATCGAGGAAGCCTCGGCGGGGCGCTTCATCAACGTGGGCCTGGAACTCGGAGGGAAGGACCCCGCCTACGTGCGGCCGGACGCCGACATGGCCCACGCGATCGAGAACCTGGTGGACGGGGCCTTCTTCAACTCCGGGCAGAGCTGCTGCGGCATCGAGCGCATCTACGTCCACAAGAAAGTCTGGTACGACTTTCTCGACGGCTTCGTGGATCTCACGAAGAAGTACGTGCTCGGTTCACCGCTGGACCCGGAGACGACGCTGGGTCCGATGGTCAGAGCGGAGGCGGCGGCATCCGTCCGGAGGCAGATCGCGTCCGCGGTGCGGGCCGGGGCGAAGGCCCATATCGATCCCAGAGCGTTCCCCATGGACAAGCCGCGCACGCCCTACATGGCGCCGCAGGTACTCACGTCGGTCACGCATCGCATGAGCGTGATGATGGACGAGAGCTTCGGTCCCGTGGTCGGCATCATGAAGGTGTCGGGCGACGAGGAGGCGTTGGAGCTGATGAACGATTCGCCCTACGGACTGACGGCAGCAATCTGGACCCAGGACGTGGATGCCGCCCGGGCCATCGGCGACGAGATCCAGACCGGCACCGTGTTCATGAACCGCTGCGACTATCTCGATCCGGCGCTCACCTGGACCGGGGTCAAGGACACCGGCCGAGGCGCGACGCTCTCTACGGTGGGCTACGAGGCGCTGACCCGGCCCAAGAGCTATCACCTGAGAACCAGGGCATGACGATTCCCAGCCGCAACCTGAACTACCCGACGGCCATCAAGTTCGGCGCGGGCCGCGTCAGGGAGCTCGCCGACCACTGCAAGGCGAACGGCATCACCCGTCCGCTCTTCGTGACAGATCCCGGGCTCGCGGCGATGCCGATGGTCGAGAAGGTCGTGGACGACGTGAAGCGGGCCGGCTTCGGGATCGCGGTCTTCTCCGACGTCCGCTCCAATCCCGTCGAGGCCAACGTGATCGCGGGCGTGCGGGCCTACCTGGCGGGCGACCACGATGGCGTGGTCGCCTTCGGCGGAGGCTCGGGGCTCGACGTGGGCAAGCTGGTGGCCTTGATGCACGGCCAGGGCGTTTCGCTGTTCGAGCTGGAGGACGTGGACGACTGGTGGACCAGGGCCGACGCCTCGAAGATCGCCCCTATCATCGCCGTCCCGACCACGGCGGGCACCGGCTCGGAAGTCGGTCGCGCCGGAGTCGTCACCCATCCGGAGACCCAGGAGAAGAAGATCATCTTCCATCCGGCGATCATGCCCAGGGTGGCGATCCTCGATCCGGAGCTTACCGTCGGCCTGCCGCCGAAGCTGACGGCAGCGACGGGGATGGATGCGATGGCCCACTGCATCGAGTCGTATTGCGCACCCTTCTATCACCCGCTCGCGGCGGGTGTCGCCCTCGAAGGCCTGCGGCTGGTGAAGGAGAACCTCGCGCGGGCCGTGAGGAAGGGCACGGACATCGACGCACGCGGGCACATGCTGATGGCGTCCACTATGGGTGCCACGGCCTTCCAGCGCGGGCTCGGTGCCATCCACGCGCTGTCCCACCCGTTCGGCGGCCTGTACGACGCGCATCACGGGATGCTCAACGGCATCATCATGCCGTACGTGGTGAAGGCGAACCGGCGGAAGATCGAGCGGGAGATCGAGCGCGCCGCCGCCTATCTCGGCATCAAGGGCGGCTTCAGCGGCTTCCTCAAGTGGGTAGTGGCGCTGCGGAAAGAGATCGGGATTCCCGACCGGCTCTCGGACATAGGGATCGACACGAACCGGCTCGACGAGGTGGCGGCGATGGCGATCAAGGATCCCTCGGCCGGCGGCAACCCGATCGCCTTCAGCGTGCGGCAGTACAGGGAGCTGGCGAAGCGGTGCGTGAACGGCGACCTCTGATGCGGCAGCCCCGTAAGGAAGATGTGGCCTCACGTTCCAGGCGAACCGCGCAAACTCGTCCTCCGTGAGCGGTAGTCGGCGGAAGGCCCCCATCCTCCAGGCAGCCCTCGTTTCGACCGCTTGGTTGCCGGCCGATAATCATCAAGGCGCTTCGCCTGGCACCATCGCCTATCTGCGGGGTGTGAGTTTCTGTGTGAGTCAGTGAGCGAGTTGCCGGAGTTCGCGTCGGCGACACCTGGCAGCCTACTCGCTCTCTTTGACGATCCTGCCGTTCACCGCCTGAATGGGCCGAGCGTTATTGGGGTAGATCGCGGTGAAAGTGTGCAGCTCCGAGGGCGAGATCCCCACCGGATCGCTCAGGACCAGCCACCGGACCCCTTCCGTACAGGGCGGGGTGGTCAGCGAGCCCTCGAACGCATAGTAACCTGTGTGTTTCGGCAGAAGGTCGGCGACGCTCACCTGCACATTGGCGACGATCCGCTCGTGTCCGACCTGTTTCGACAGATGATCCCACAAGGTCTGGATCAGTGGATTGGCCGGACCCTGCTGCAGCAACACAGCCACGACGGCCAGATGCCCCGCCGGGTCCTTGTGCACGAGATGCGCCACCATGTCGTACGCGTGCCCTTCGATCTGCTCTTCGCTCGGATGATGGAAGTGGAATTGGACGAGCTGGTACTTGTGCTTGTCCAGAGTGATAAAGCTGCCCGGTGCGTAGTCGACTTGAATCGTGTGGCCGTTGTTGATGAGCTTGAGCGGGACCGGACGATAGTCGAAGCTGAGCTTCGGCAGATTGGCGCGTTCGGGATTGCGAATGTCGATAGGAGACTGATGTGTACCGGTCTTGCAGGCCGAGTACGCCGGCTCGAGATCGCCCCAGCGTTGAGGCCCGGAGCTTCCCTCGTAACTCCAGTGTGCGGCTGACCGAGCGTGCTCCTGGCCGTACAGCAGCACCGGCACCAGACCCACCAGCGCTAAGGTCAAGAAGTGTTTCATGAGCGCCTCCACCGAGATGTGCTCCCAAGCTACCTGGATGGTATACGGTCCGCTTGAATATCCCCAAGCCGGAGCTCGGTCCTGGGTGGGCAGTCCGGCACAACCAACGTGAGGGTCCGGCGTGCCTTACGGCCGAGAGGCATAGACTTTAGTGCAGTGGCCTGCGGTTCTGGGCCTGCCATTTTTGTCCACCACCTTCAATCGGGGTAGGGAGGACCTGTGAAGCACGCACTGGCCTATGGTCCGATCTTCCTCGGTCTCACCGCACTCTCGGCCCTAGGAGCGGCCTGCTATCCCGGCGAGCCGACCAGCGTTGCGGAGCTGGACGTCGTTGCGACGACCCATGAGGACTCGGTCGACTTCGGTACCATTCAGACCTTCGTCATGCCGGACTCGGTAGTCGCAATCGTACCGCCAGAGAGCGTCGCCACCGCCCTTCCCTTCAACCACGCCTATGATCAGCTAATACTCGACGGGGTAGCGTCGCACCTGGCCGCTATCGGTTACACCCGGCTTCCGACTTTCGACGCCAACAATCCGCCCGACGTGGTGGTGCTGGTCAAGGGGATCGCCGTAAGAAATACGGACGTCTACGTGACGTACCCGTGGTGGGGGTACTGGGGATGGTACGGCTGGCCATGCTGCTACGGCCCCGGTTGGGGTGTCGGGTATCCGGTTGTTACCGCGACCCAGTACGATGTGGGAACGATCGTGATCGACATGTGGGACATACGGCGCTCGGATCCGGTAGGCATGCAGATACCTGCCATTTGGGTGGCGGCGCTCCGCGGACTGCTCGAAGGCTCATCGGCTGACGCACCGTCCCGCATCGACCAGGCGGTCGACCGCGCCTTCTCCCAGTCACCCTACTTGGGCAGGCCCTAGAGGAGCAGGCACCATGCAAGGGATCCGAGGGCTCATGGCGTTTGTCTTGCTGTTCGCGGCACTCGATGTCGGCTCCGCAGAGGCGCAGACGTGGTGGGCGCTGACGTATCAGCCAGCTGTGCCCTTGTCCAACACCAAGGATTTTACGGACAACGTCGCGTGGCGCGGCATCGGTGTGGATTTCAAGCGACAGGTAAAGCCGAACCTGACGGTGGGCCTCAGCGCCGGTTGGCAGGTCTTCGACCAGCAGACCGACGAGGTCGTCTCCGCCTTCGGGGTCGATCTCAGCGGGGATCAGTTCCGCTATGTGAATTCGTGGCCGATCCTGGCAAACGCGTCGTACTTCTTCGGCACCGAGGGCCACGCTCGACCTTACCTTGCCGCCAATGTCGGCACGTACATCATGACGCACCGTCTGGAGGTCGGTCTCTACGCGATCGAGGAGACCAACTGGCATTTCGGGTTCGCGCCTGAAGCCGGCATTGCTATTCCTGTCAGGCCGAACGTGGCCGCGGTGCTGAATAGTCGCTACAACTACGCGCTTGCTGCCGGCAGTGTCGACGACCAATCCTACGTGACCTTCTCCCTGGGACTCGCGTGGAGCCACGGATATTGACGTTCACATGGCCTGCACGGGGAGCGGGCGCCGGATGTGCGTGCCCTAGCTGAACCGGCCGCTAAGCCCCCGCCGTCTGTCGTTCGGCCCCTTCCCCCGCCTCACAGACAATTCGCAGATCAACGACCGACACCTCCTTTCAATCCCGCGTCGGCCCAGAAGGTCCTGCGCGAGACGCGGGCATGCGTCGCTCGTCCTCGGTTGCAGGCGCAAGGACGCTGCTGGCCGGGTGGGCGTGGGGACGGTCGGGTGGGACCAAGCATTCGGGGCCACTCTCCCTGAGCTTGTACGCTGTCACCGGCGTCTCAGACCGGCACGTTGCGCCACTCGGCGGCTGCGACCGGGCTCAACGGGCTGCTCTATGTGATGGGTGGCCACAGCGGGAATGGACCCGTGGTCTGGGCGGAGGTGTACAACCCTGCCACCCGCGCGTGGCGGATACTGCCCGACATGCCGACGGGGGGCGGGTCGCCCGGGGCCGGGGCCATCAATGGGAAGGTCTACGTCGCTGGAGGGCAGGGCGACATTACCCTGACCACGAACCGGGCTTCTGTCCGGGGGCCGACACGGCCTTCGCCAAGGCGGGGGTGAACACCTGAGTGATCTTTGACCGGCCCCGCAAGCGTGCCTGGGCCCCTGGCGCTTCAGCAAGACAACGTCACATTGACAGGACGTAGGCACGTGGGTCATCAAGGGCTGATTCGCCGTGGGACCGGCACCGGCAGGAGTGATGGATCCTCTCTCAACCTTTCGTGAGCGCTTCGGCGGGCCTCGGGCGCTCGTCGGGATGCTGCACGTCGGCGCTCTTCCAGGAACGCCGGCGGCGTGTCATTCCATCGACAGGCTGATCGAACATACGGTCGCCGAAGCACGGATCTATCGTGACGCGGGGTTCACCGCGCTGGCCCTCGAGAACATGCACGACCGCCCATACCTGAAGAGCGGCGTCGGCCCGGAGATCACCGCCGCCATGACTGCGCTGGCGCGCGAAGTCAAACGCGAGACCGGCCTGGTGCTCGGCATTCAGGTGCTGGCCGCCGCGAATCGCGAGGCCCTGGCCATTGCCCTCGCTTGCGGCGCGGAGTTCGTCCGCGTGGAGGGTTTCGTCTTTGCGCACGTGGCCGACGAGGGTGTCATCGAGTCGTGCGCGGGTGAGGTGCTGCGCTACCGCCGCGCGATCGGCGCCGATCGCGTGTTGGTGTTTGCCGACATCAAGAAGAAGCACAGCGCGCACGCCATTACCAGCGATGTGTCGCTGGTCGAGACAGCCAGGGCCGCCGAGCTCTTTCTCGCGGACGGCGTCATTGTGACAGGTCCGGCGAGCGGCGAAGAGGCCTCGCCCGATGACGTGCGCGACACCGTGCGAGCCGTGCGCCTTCCGGTGATGGTTGGTTCGGGCGTCTCGGTCCAAAACCTGGCGCGCCTGGCCGACGCGCACGGATTCATCGTGGGGTCGTCGCTGAAGCGGGAAGGGATCTGGAGCAATCCTTTGGATCGCGCGGCGGTGGAGTCGATGGCCCGCGCTTTCGCTCGGTTGACGTAGAGGCCGTTACGCCCTCCCTCGTGCTTCTCGGGAATCTTCTCGTCGACGACCTTGTGTTTCCCGACGGTAGCACGCGGATGGGTCAACCTGGCGGCGCCATCATGTACGGGGCTTTGGGCGCGGCGCTATGGGGGACGCGCGTGGGGTGTGTCAGCCTGGTCGGCACGGACTACCCCGTCACCATGCTGGCCGCACTGGAACAGCGCCGAGTCGACCTGACCGGCATACATCGGCTCGGCGGACCCGGCGTGCGCACCTGGCTCCTCTACGAGGGCCACGTGCGACGCTTGATCCATCGCCTCGGTTGCCCGACGCACGAGCAAGTGTCGCCGGGACCCGAGCACATCCCACACACCTGGCACTCGGCGCCCGCATTCCACCTCGCCCCGATGCCGTTGGCGGTGCAGTGCCGAGTGCTGGCGTCTCTGACGATCAAACCGAATCGATTCGTGTCGATCGACCCGCATCTGCCGATTACCGAGGAGACGCTCGACGACTGGCGGCGAGCCCTGGCCGACGCCGACGCGTTCTTCCCGAGCGAGGACGAGTTGCTGCTCGAAGGCGCTGACGTCGACCCCGAGCGCGCTCTGCCCCGACTGGCAGCCGGTCGCCTCAGGTTCATCGTGTTCAAGCAGGCGGCGAGAGGCGGCATTCTCTACGACGCCCGCGAAGACTGCTTCCATCGCTGGCGCGGCCGAGCGTCGAAGGTCACCGATCCCACTGGCGCCGGCGATGCCTTTGCGGCCGGCTTTATCTCCGCGCACCTCGAGGGGCTTCCCGTAGACGCCTGCCTCGACCGAGGCGTCGTCAGTGCGAGCTTTGCCATCGAGGCTCTGGGAGCGGCCTCGTTGCTCGAGGCGACGCGGACCGATGCCGATGCGCGGATCCGCCGGTTTTCCGCCGCGGGGGCGGGAGCGTGAGGGCCCTGTACGTCTGCGCCGACGAGATCGCCGATGCCATCGCCGGAGGTCGCCCTGTCGTCGCGCTCGAAACCACGGTGGTCACGCACGGGTTGCCACATCCCGACGGGGTCGGCGCCACAGGTGCGCTCGAACATGAAATCGGCAAGGCGGCGCCATCCCCGCCACGGTCGGAATTCTGAGGGGGGCCATCCGTCTTGGACTCACCCATGCCGAACTGAACGAGCTCGCGACGGCTTCCGACATCGTCAAGGTCAACCTCAGTAACCTGGCCGCCACCGTCGCGGCTGGCCGGCCCGGCGCGACCACCGTTGCTGCCTCCATGTTTGCCGCGCACGCCAAGGGAATCAGAGTCTTTGTGACAGGCGGTATCGGCGGTGTTCATCGCGATGCCGGCACCAGCGGTGACGTCGGCGGATTTGATGGCCCTGTCGCGCATTCCTATTCGCCGTCGTGTGCGCGGCGCCGAGGCGATCCTGGAGGATCGTCTCAGGGCACTGAGCGAGGGTGCGAGCGTCCGGGCAAATCTCGCCCTGCTGACGAATAACACTCGGGTCGCGGCGCAACTCGCCAGGGCTCTCGCGCCGTCGGGCTGAAGCTCGGCCTCCGAGACGAGCTCGTCGGCATTTGACCTTTCCCTCAATCGAATCTCGGTCAGGCTTCACAAATCGAGGACGACGTCGCGACTCGGTTGTACCGCCCCCGAAACCAGGCCGCTCTCACAGCTGTGACAAAACGCCGGTCCGGCACGACCAACGGACCGGGACGTCGCACGCCGTGGACCCGGCCTTTTCGTGTCCGCGGCCGGTGCTCCCGTCTCTGCTAGCCCTGCTCCAACACCCCGCCACAGTCGCCTGGCGAGTTTTGCCGGAGATTCTATCACCCGCAGCATGGTCGATGGCGCGCGCAAGGGACGTCAAGCGCGGGCTCGTAGGGGGAAGCCGTACCGGAGCAGGAGCGGCCAAGTGAGCGCCGTGACGATCCGCCGGGGGCCCGTCTCGAGACGGCTGCGCCATTCGAGGTCCGCCTCGATGGCGACATCGCCGCGCCGGAATCGAACGGGATTGCCGGCTACGGTGTGATTCGGACCTAAGTGCAGTGCGCGCTGCTGCAGGAAGCCGAGATCCGCCTCGATCCCGAGCGCCGCCAGAGCGGCGCCCAGGGAACGACACGGGTCGCTCGTTAGGTCATCGAATCGTAGCCTCACGGATCGCTGTGATGCCCGCCGGAGCAGCTCGAGAGCCAGGTTCTCGAGCTCCCAGAAGACGGCGCTTCGCCAGGGCCGCTTCACCGGCATGTAGCGCGTCTCCGTGGTGACCTCCGGCATCAGTTTGCGACCCCGCCAGGAGTAGGCAACCGCCCGGCTATCCCGGACGAGGTGGAGCACCAGCAGCTCCAGGTGAGGAACCCCGGCCAGGAGCAGGCCGTAGGCCGCGTACTTCGAGGAGTCCACTACCTTCGCGGCCCCGGAGACCGTCGCCACGGCTCGGTACACCCGGGCGAGCACCTTCCGGAACGCGCGCAGGTCCGCCTCCAGTGCCGGATGGCGCCACGGAGCGAACAACACAGGGACGAGAGCCAGCCGATCCACTCTCTGCCAGAGCGAGAGCACCTCCCCCATGTCCACCTGACCGACGCCCCCGAAAGCTTCTTCCAGGACTGCGCCCCAGAAGGGGCATTCCGGCACCGGGTGCCCGCATCCGCAGAGCTGGCGCTCGGCAAGGCCGCGTTCCCAGAGATAGCGCAGCTCCCCGACGGAGACGAACCCGGGAATCTGCCCGAGGGCGAGGTCCAGGAGGGTGCTACCGCTGCGGCCCCAGCTGCCGACATAGAGCACCTGCGGCGTGCTTGGGTGCGAGGAAGTCACCGGCGCCTGTCCACCAGCTCCTCGTAGAGCTCCTGGAGCTCTTCGACCGTGCGCCGCACGTCGAAGCGGCGGCTGTCGGTCCCCGCCCGCGCAGCAAGCTCGGCGGCAAGCGTCGGTCGCTGCAGCAACTCGAGCACACCCGTGGCGAGCCCGACCACATCGCAGGGAGAAACCAGCAGCGCGTTCTCGCCGTGGCGCAGCACCTCGCCGAGCCCGTCCACCGTGGTGGAGACGATGGGTCGGCGCATGGCCATGGCTTCGAACACCGTGAGAGGCGTGCCTTCCCACAGGGACGCGAAGACCTGCACGTCGAGAACGGATTGCACCAGGGGAACGTCCTCACAAAACCCGGCGAACACCGTTCGGTCGGCGATACCGAGGGCGTGGGCCTCCGTTTCGTACTGTGCCAGGAGAGGTCCGTCGCCCGCGATCACGAATCGCACGTCCGGCCGGTGCCGGAGCACCAGAGCCGCTGCCCTGAGGAAATAGGTGATGCCCTTTTGCGCGTCGAGCCGCCCGACCGTGCCGACGACAGGCTCGCCCGGGCGCAGTCCCAGACGGGCGCGCTCGGCACACACCCGCTCGGCCGGCGGGAGCCGGAACTCCTCGAGCGGCGCACCGTTGAACAACACTCGGATACGGTCGGGAGGAAGATGCCGGCGACTCACCATGAAGGCCTTGGTAGACTCCGAGACCGCGATGCCAAGGTCGGTGCGCCCCGCCAGCAGCCAGTCGACCGATCGCTGGTACGCAGGTATGCTGGGGAACGTCGCATGCTCGTGCACGATCGTCCGCACGCCGGTCAGCATGCTGACGATCCTGGCGAAGTTGGAGCTCGGCGTAGCCGTGCGCGTGGAGGACATGAGGGCGGTCCCGCCGCACCAGGCGCAGTAGGTCCGTTGCAACGGCCGGACTGAACGGGCCCCGACCGAGGCAGATCGGATCCAGGCCGCGACGCCTGAGGTACTCCGACGCCTCGTCGTGGGCTCGGAGGCCCACTAGACGGACCTCGAAGCGGGCGTCGAATCGGGGCAGCCACCAGGTGAACAGCCGGGACACTCCGTGCGTCAGGGCGCCCCGGATACCGAACTTGTCGCAGAGGTGAAAGACCCGGATTCTCTCGGAGGCGGTCACATCCGGCCCTGGCGATCGCCCATGGTTCGAGCCAGCGTGAAGCCGCGTCGGCGCCGCCAACACTGTCGGAGAGGCGCGCGTCGAGAGGTGGCTGGCTCAGGACGAGGCCTGGCGCCTTGCTCAGTATGTCGCTGGAGGTGTGACATCGCTGTCGCCCGACGGGTGGGGGGTCGCAGTATGATGGAAGGTAGGCCAACTTCGACATCTGGGCGAGGATCAGGAGAGTCTTGGTTCACCACCGGTGGCCTTCGGCTCGGCCCCAGGAGGGGCAATGAAGGCCGCCAACCGCCTGAGGATCGCGGCGCCCGGTGGGCGATCACCTATCGGTCTCGCCCTCGAAGGAGGCACTACGGCAAGTCCCTCTACGTGCGAGGCAGGGTGAGGGCGATCGTCCTCGACCGGCACGGCGGGCCCGACGTGCTGCGCGTTCGCACTGTTCCCGACCCGACGCCCGGTCCGGGAGAGGTCCGGGTGCGGGTCGAGGCGATCGGCGTGAACTTCGCCGAGATCCTCTCCCGCAAGGGGCTGTACGGCTGGGCGCCGCTGATCCCGTACACGCCCGGCATGGAGGCGACAGGCAATATCGAGCTGCTCGGACCCGGCGCCGAGCAACGGGCGATCGGCGAGCGGGTCATCGTCGGCGCGCAGCACGGGGCGTATGCGGAGAAGATCGTGGTGCCGGCGCGCCAGGCGTTGCCCGCCATCGCCGGCTTTTCGACCGAGGAGAACGCCGCGATTGCGGTGAACTACCTGACGGCGTGGGTCGCGCTCATGGAGGTGGCACGGCTCCGCCCAACCGACCGAGTCCTCGTCACCGCCGCTGGCGGGGGCGTCGGCACCGCGGCCGTGCAGATCGCCACCCGCTTCGGCTGTGCCACGGCGGGACTGGCCGGGAGCGACGCCAAGCTCGAGACGATCCGCGCGCTCGGTGCCGAGTCGGCCGTGAACTACCGCCGCGCCGACTTCGAGGAGCGACTTCGAGCGGCTGCCGGGCGCGACCGCTTCGACGTGGTGCTGGAGCTGGTTGGCGGCGAGGTCTACCGCGCGGTTTGGCCGGTCCTCGCTCCGTTCGGCCGGGTGGTGGTCGCCGGGTTCGCAAGCCTCAGCCTGCGGTGGTGGAACCCGCTCTCCTGGCTCCGCACCTGGCGCGATCTCCCCAGGGCCGACATCCGATCCCTCGCGCCGGCATCGCACGGCCTCATGGCGACGCACATCGGCTACCTGCTTGCCGACCCGCCGCGGCTCGCGCGGGTCTGGGAAGACCTGATGGCGTTCGTGGCGACGCACGGAATCCGGCCGGTGGTAGGGAGGACCTTCGCCTTCGAGGACATGGGGGAGGCCCATCGATTCATGGAGTCGCGGCAGAGCGTCGGGAAGATCGTGGTGCGGGTGTGAGGCGTAGCGAGCGCTTCACGGCTTCTTCGGACTCGTCGGCATGATGGGGGAGATCGTCGTTCGAGAGACTGGCTGCGGGATTGCGCCACGGACTGCCGAGCCGCTCGATGAAGCTTAGAAGGCCAGGCTGGAGAGCCCGATCCCAGCGCCCGTCCCGAGCACATATCCGGCGGCCGTCACCAGCCACGCGTGGCCTCCGGGATGGGGCGCTCGCCCGCCGCCGGGGAAGACGTAGCTATGAAGGAGAGGTACGGACACACCGCTGGCCGTGCCGATGAGACTGCCCACCAGCATGTCCGAGGGGAAATGCTGGTCGGCCTTGTTGCGCGTGTTGGACGTGAATCCGGCGAGCAGGCCTCCGATCGCGGCGATCGCCACGTGCTCCTTCGTTCCGGCATCGGGACGGGACAGCAGGTTATCCGTCGCCGCATACGAGGCGGCGGCGAAGGTGGTCGCGGCGTGGCCGGACGGCATGGAGAGGAAGGCGTCGTCCGCGGTGACGTCGTAGCTCGAGCCCGTCGGGCGCTCCGGCGCCGGCAGGTAGGTGAACGGCCTCGGCCGGTCGGTGACGTGCTTCAGGACCTGCGTGAACGCCTGCGCCAGCAGCAGCGATTCCCCATAGAGCACGAACGGCCGCCGGATGGTATTTCCGAACCCGTGCACGCCGGGTTGCGTCAGCAGGGCGAGGAGAGGCGGACCGGCGAGCGTCGCGAAGACGGCCACATCACTCGCCTTGTCCGCGCTCGTGCTCGGATTGCCGATCGCGTCCCTGTCTATTCCCCAGTTGATGTTCGAGGGATCCAGCCCTTCCTCGGGCACGGCCTGCCGAGTAACCGACAGGCTGAGACCGATCGCATTTCCCGCCAGACCAACAGCGCCGAGGATGCCATCGGACGACCAGTGCAGCTCGGGGAGAGCGACCAAGCTCGAACCCTGGGCGCCGGCCGCTCCCCAAGATCGCGCTGGCTGGTACGACTCTCGTGTGACCGCCGAGCCAGGACGCTCTGCGCCGTATCCTCCCACGACGTCGCCGGCATCCCACGACGGGAACACGGGCTGGGCGATCGCCGCCACCGGTGCGAGGGAGCCGGGAGTCTGCGCACAGGCGTGCTCCGCCGAGCTCAGCAGCGTCGCTGCCGGCTGCGAGAGCCACGGGGACCAGTCTCAGGGGAGGGTGATGATCAGTCATCGAGAAGGACAGCCTACCAGTGTCGCGGGCGGCGATCAAGTTGATCGGTGGGGACGGTGTGCGAGGCTGCCTTGGAGCGTTCCCGTATCCAGCCACCCACCCGCCGCCGCGACGTCCATCCCCTTGACACCGCAGGCCGAGTATTCGGTTGGGGGCTGCGGCAGGTCGAGGTCTAAGCAACGGATGCGGCCGGGCACCAAGTCTGTCCATTGGAGACGCGACGGAACGGTCTCACCGACCAGTCCTGGCGACCCGCCGCCGGCCCGGGCAGGGGAATGAACTAGCAGGAACCTGCACTAACATCTGGGTGTGGGCCCAGCTCCCTCTTCCTAGATTCAACCGGGGCGTGTAGTCGGGCTCCCCCTTCTACCTTCCATTTGGAGGAGAGCATGGGCACCTATCGCGCGTTGTACCTGTCACTTGCCGCGTTCCTGGCGGTCGGTGGCCCGTTGACGGCACAGGCCCAAACAGAGCCACCGCTCAAGATGGTCTACGCTGTCTGGAAAGGCACAGGAGGAGCCGCGAACACCATGAAGCAGATGAACAAGAAGACCTACGACCTGGTCGAAGCCTACGCGGTCCTCGTCAAAGACACGGCTGGCAAGGTGGACGTAACGCAGCGGCACAATAAGGCCGGCGGCTCCGCCGCGGCCATGCAGGCCAGCGAGACCATCGACACCGCGATCGCAAGGCTGAGCGCGCTGCCGCCGAATGCTGCCGATTCCGCCATCGGCTACAAGCCGGCGAGTGGGCCCGCCAGCCGCTTGTCGGAGAAGGATTTGAAAAAGGTCGTCAGCATGCTCAGTCCCGGCGAATCCGCGGTGCTCCTCATCTCGCCGGAGCCGAACGTCGCGGAGATGGAGCGGTTCCTGGGGATGGGGGGGCAGGGTACCCCCGAGGTCGTCGAAGTGGACATTAAGGAATAGGCGAGGCTATGGCGCGCGGGGCGGCGGCCGTGAGGCTGGCTGCCGTCGCGCCGGCCGGTATTCGTGGAGACCACGGCGCGACGGGAGGATGTCGCCAACCAGTCCTGGCGACCCGCCGCCGGCCGGGCGGGAGAGGTAGCAGACACCTACACTAACATCCGGGTGTTGGCCCCGGCTCCGGCTGCCTAGATTCGACCAGGCGTGCAATCGGTCTCCCCCTTCTACCCACTGTGTGGAGGAGCGCATGAGCACCTATCGCTCGTGGTACCTGTCACTTGCCGCGTTCCTGTCGGTCGCCAGCCCGTTGCCGGCACAGGCCCAGGCGGAGCCGCTCAACATGATCTACGCTGTCTGGAAAGACACGACAGGAGCCGGGAGCACCATGAAGAACATGAGCAAGGGTGCCAAGGACCTGGTCGAAGCCTACGCGGTCCTCATCAAAGACAAGGATGGCAAGGTGGAGGTAAGGCAGCGGCACAATAAGGCCGGCGGCTCCGTCGCGGCCTTGCAGGCCAGCCAGATCGTCGACACCGCGATCGCAAGGCTGAGCGCGCCGCCGCCGAGTGCTGCCGACTCCGCCACCGGCTACGCGCCAGCTGCGCAGGCCAGCCGCTTGTCGGAGGAGGACTTGAAAAAGGTCGTCGGCATGTTCGGTCCCGGCGAATCAGCGCTGCTCCTCATCTCGCCGAAGCCGGCCGTCTCGCAGATCCAGCGGTCCCTGGGGGTGGGGGCGCAGAGTAACGCCGAGATCGTCGCGTTGGAGGTCAAGCAATAGGCAAGGCTCTGCCGCACGGGTGGCGGCTGTCGGCCGTCGCCAATTTTCGTCCGGGACCCCATACCAAGTCCTGGAGGTCGCCCCTCTGGATCAGGAGAGTCGAAGTTGGTCTACGGCCGCCTGCGGCTCGGGCTTCGTCCAAAAGGGATTGGAGTCGGGCTTCCGCCAGGAACGGCGAGCCCGCGTGGAGGAGGGACGCGAATCGCGACTCGGTCGCGGAGTCGAAGCGGAGGTGACGGTCCGGTAGAACGTTGGCGCTCCGCTGCTGTCGGTGCCTGTTGGCCAGCTTAGGCTCAGCCGGCTTCGGCGCCGCGTTCCTCTCCAGCCATCCCTTGGCCAACGGCTGGCCAACGGCCGACGCACAGCGCCGGCCGTTTCGTTTTCGCCTAGTGCGCGCTTCTTCGGCTAGCCCCGCGTCAGGGCCTCGTCGAGCAAGCGCACGATGTCGGTCCACCCCTTCCGGTGCCCTTCGACCTCCTTCGGCGGCAAGCGCCGATGCGTGAGGACCAGCTCGGTCCCCGCGCCCCGCTCGTGGAACTCGATGGTGACGACCGTCGGCTTGTAGTCCGTGTTCCTCGGAGATCCAGGTGAACGACAGCAACGACGGCGGCTCGATCGCCAAGTACTCGCCGTGGTGCTCGACGCAGCCGTCCGGCTGCCCCTCCATCACGATCCGGAATCCACCGCCGACCCGAGGATCGAGGGTGACGGTGGCGTGGGTGAGGTTTCCCGGTCGCATCCAGTGCGCCAGGCTCTCCGAATCGAGCCAGGCCTCGAACACCCGCTCCCGCGGCACCGCCATTTGCCGCCGCACCACCAGGACCGGCGCCGCTTCATCGGTCACGGTCATCGACCATCCTCCCGAGGATGTTCTGCCTGCTCCGACCCAGCGCCGGGTTCCTTCTTGAGGAGGAACGCCTCCAGCGCCGCCAGCCGGGTATCCCAGAACGTGCGGTAGTGCTCCAACCACATGGATGCCTCTCGCAGCGGCTCGGCGTTGAGGCGGAGCCGGTGCTCTCGGCCGTGGACGGTGCGCTCGACCAGTCCGGCCCGCTCCAAGACCTTCACGTGCTTGGAGACCCCGTTGAGCGAAATGGGGAAGCGCTCCGCCAGGCTTCCGACGTTGACGTCTCCCTCCGCCAGGATCCCCAGAATCGCGCGACGGGTCGGATCTGCAACAGCACCATAGACTTGGTCCAACATATGGCTGCGCCAGGGTGCGAGGGGCTTGCGTTCAACCATTTGGTTGAATAATATCAGTCAACCGAACGGTAGAATATTAGGGGTGCTGGCGCGGTTGCGCCACCCCCTACAACCCCAGGGAGGACGGTATGGCAACGGCAACCAAGAGCAACCCCATCCAGAACCCTCGTGTGGTCCCGCACGAGCAGTGGCTCACCGAGCGGGCGGCGTTCATGGCCAAGGAAAAGGAGTTCACCCGGCTCCGGGACGAGCTGAGCCGGCAGCGGCGCGAGCTGCCGTGGGAGAAGGTCACCAAGTCGTACGTCTTCGACGGGCCGCGCGGCAAGGAGACGCTGGCCGACCTGTTCGAGGGTCGCAGCCAGCTGGTCGTCTACCACCTCATGTTCGACCCAGCGTGGGACGAGGCGTGCAAGGCCTGCTCGTTCTGGGCCGACAACTTCAACGGGATCGACATTCATCTGGCCCACCGCGACATCACCTTCCTCGCGATCTCGCGGGCGCCGCTCGCGAAGCTCGAGGCATACAAGAAGCGGATGGGCTGGAGCTTCAAGTGGGTGTCCGCGGGCGGGAGCGACTTCAACTACGACTTCAAGGTGTCGTTCGACGCGGAGGCCGCGAAGAGCGGCGCGGCCTACTACAACTACGGTACCGGCCGCCCAGTCGGCGAGGAGATGCCCGGTGTCAGCGTGTTCTACAAGGACCGGAACGGCGACATCTACCACACCTACTCGGCCTACTCACGCGGGATCGATCTGCTGAACGGCGCGTACAACTACATCGATCTCACTCCCAAAGGGCGTGACGAAGGCACCCAGATCATGTCGTGGCTCCGGCGCCACGACCAGTACGAGGACTGATCGATGACCGGGATGACCATGCCTGGGCAGACCTGGTACGGCGCCGCGGCCGGGTACCTGGGGATGTGGATGGCGATGATGGTGCCGATGATGCTGCCGTCCTTGGTCCCGATGGTGTCGCGGTATCGTCGGTCCGTGCGCGGCGCGCACGGGATCCATCTGCACGGACTGACGGCGCTGGTCGGCGTGGGCTACTTCGTCATCTGGGCCGTCGTCGGTACGGCGGCCTACGCCGCCGGCGCTGGTGTCATGGCGGTCGAGCTGCGCTGGGGGGAAGTGGCGCAATGGCTGCCGGTTGCGGCCGGCGCGCTGGTTCTCGTGGCGGGCGGTGTGCAGCTCACCCCATGGAAGGCGCGGCAGCTGGCGCTCTGGCGCGAAGAGTCGGGGCGCGGCCGCCCGCCCGCGCCCAATGCCCTGGGCGCGTGGCGGCATGGCCTCAGGTTGGGCGTGCGGTGCAGCCTCTGCTGCGGCAGCCTGATGCTGGCGCTGCTCGCGGTCGGGATGATGGACCTGGTCGCGATGATGGCGGTGACGCTCGCGATCTCCGCCGAGCGGCTGGCGCCGGCCCCGCTGCGAGTCGCGCGGGCGGCGGGCGTGGCGATGGTCGTGGTCGGCGTGGTGACGATCGCGCGGATCTAGCGGCATGCCGGATCTCTCGGCTAACGCTCGACCCGCGCTGATCGACACGCTTCGCCTGGGGTCGCATGCCGACTGAGGCCGGATCAAGCGGCGCCGAAGGCTCGCGTCGTCCGACCGCATCACCAAACTCCCCCGTCCGACCGAGCGCGTCGGCCGCTCACATCTCAGCGTCGGCGGGTATGGCGAGGAGTGGGTAGGTCCCGCTGCGCAGCACGCGCTCCGTGGTTGAGCCGAGGAGGGCATCGAGGAAGCCGTGGCGCCCGGCCGTGCTCATCACTATGAGATCGGCGGCGCAGTCACCGGCAACGGCGAGGATCGTGTCCACGACGTCGCCATCCCGGGTCACCTTTCGCACCGTCCAGCCGGGCTGCTCTTCGAGATGGACTGCGGGCATGTCGCCACGGCCACCCACGTGGAGCAACGTGAACGTGACCTCCGGGCACTGGAGTGCGAAGGCGAGCCGGCGCGCGACCTCGCACGCCCGCTGGGGGCTCGGCGCCGAGTCGATCGGGAGCAGCACGCTCCGAAGGGACGTGCTCCCATCGGTGCGTGAGATGAAGCCTTCGCACCCGTAGGGGAGGAAGAGCGCCGCGGCAGCCGCGGCTTGCGCAACCGGTCGCGAGATCGAGTCGCGGGTCCAGCGCATGCGGCCCTGGTGCGCATGCGCGGCAAGTACCACGAGATCCGTCGGGTGCTTTTGCAGGAAGCGCGCGGCCGCCCGGACCGGATCGGAGTCATTCAGCACGACCTTCCGCACCTCGATCCCAATCGACCCGACCGCGTTGCGAGGACTGTTGGGCGGGAGCACCCGCCAACGCTCGAGCATCGCGCGCACGCGCGGAAAGTCGGTCCACGCCACCTCCCGACCCTCCGATACATGCAGCACATTGAGCTCGGCCCCCGCGACGAGCGCGATCTTGAGCGCGTGCGCGAATGCGACCTCGCTGCCTTCGGAAAAATCAGAGGGGTGGAAAATCGTCTGAATGGGAGGAATGCCGGGAGCAGTCATGGTGCCGTCTCCGTCTGCGGCCGTTCGATATTGGGGGACTCGACGATCGCCATCGAGCCGCAGCCTTGTAGCGCTATGGCCGCGAGGATCGACCTCACGCTGTCGCCGCCCCCGATACGCTCCCCCGCCGCTTCTCGACCTCTTCCTTGGCCAGGGCAATGTGGCTCTTCAGAATGAACAGCCGCTGCGAGTAGCCCAGCGGGACGGACACGTGGTTCGCCCGCCTCGCCAAGTCTTCGAGCGCTGCGACCAGGTGGCGCGGGGCGGGACCGGGGCCGGCCTGTTCCAGCTCCCCCTCCAAGGCGTGTAGTTCGCCGTAGAGACTGTAGATCCGGTGCTCGATCATGTACCGGTAGATGCCGGGCAGGAACCGAGCTGCGGGGTATACCACGACAAATAGCGGAACGAGCAGGATCAGCACGCGTTCCGCCAGGCCTGCCAACCACAACGGGAACACCCGGTAGACGAACGGCACGCCCGACTTGTAGAACTCCCGGGCCTGCGCGCTCAGGGGCAGGTTGACGGCCTCGGCGGCGGGGAATCGGCCGGCCTTGTGGAAGATCTCCGGGCCGCCGTGGACCTCCGAGGCGGCCTGGAGGAGCAGGTACTGCAGCGCGGGGTGGAGGTCCTTGCGCACCACCAGGCTCGCCTCGACCGCGAGCAGCGCCACGTCCTTCGGCGGGATGTTCCTCGCCAGGTCGGCCACGCCGGTGGGGAGCACGACCTTGTAGAGGCTGGGGAACAGCGCGACATAGGCGTCCGCGCGGGGATAGTTCTCGAGCACGATGCTGTCGGCAACCAGCAGCCTCCGTACCACAGGCGATTGCCAGGACGTCAGCATCACGACGCCGTCGATCTCCCCCCGCAACAGCGCGTTGGCGCTCTGCTCCGGTGGAAGCCCGAGCAGCACCACGCTCGTCTCGGGCACGCCGTTGAGCGCCAGCAGTCGGCGAGCCAGGACCCGCGTCGCGCTGCCCTCGGGCTCGATCGAGATGCGTTTGCCCTTCAGCTTCCTGGCCACGTCACCTTGCGTGTGACCTCGGAAGAACGTCCAGAGCGGCTCGAGCGACACTGTGCCGAGTGAAACGAGATCCGGCGACTTTTCCCGGCTCGTCAGTCCGCTCTCGACGAAAGCGACCTTCACCCCCGACGCTGGATCGCTCAGGCGCGCGAGGTTCTCGACCCCGCCTTCGGTCCGGATCACACGGAGATCGATCCCCGCCTGGCCGAAGGTCCTCGCGGTAGCGGGTGCCGAATTCATGGTAGGCGCTTCCCTCCGGCCCGGTCGCCATGATGACGGTATGTGGAGGGAAGGGATTGCCCACCGTCAGGGCCAGCCACACCCCTGCACCCACCACGGCAAGGGCGAGGAGGGCTGCTGCGAGTCGGCGAGCCCTGCGGGCGGGGGATGACCGCATTGGCGTCAGCACCTCCCAACCGGGTCGATCACGGCCTGGGAAGGCCGGACTGGCTCATCATGTGCGATCGGTGATGAAGCGGGTGATGAGAGTATCACGCCGCACCGTCGACAACACTGCTGGAACGTATCTCTCCACCGGGAGAGAAAAAATCGAAGGCCGGTAAGGGGCCGGTCAATTGCACGAACGTCTAGGCCCGGCGGTACCGCGAACCGTGTAAGTGGCTGCAAGTTGCTGGTGCGCAGCGGCGGAGTGCATCTGAGCACCCGTCATGTCGCCCGAGCGGGGGTAACGCGAAACGGGGAGCCGGTTTCCCGTGCTCCCCGTCGTGCCCGCTCGCTCCTTCTGTCGGTCCTTTTCACCGAAATTGTGGCGCTTCGCCTCAGCCCGCGCTCCGGCGACACGTTGAGCGGCCTGGCGTGCCGGTACTCTTTACGAGCGCGTACACCGGCCAGGAAATGATCCGTCGCGGGCTCATTCCACCGGAGGCCCCGCTTCTGCAAAAGCCATTCACGTCAGAAGCGCTGCTTGCGAAGCTGCGAGAAGTATATGCCAGCCCGACTGCAGGGCCCCGGAAAAGCTATCAGGTCCAGGGGCGCTGATCAGCCAAGCTTGTCCGCACGAGGTCTCGCCCCTCCTACAGGAAGCCCGCCGCATTGGGGTCGCCGCCGTGATCAAGAAGCCGTGGAAACCCCAGGAGCTTGCGATGGCCGTCGAAGTGGCTGGCCGTGCGCCAGGGGCTGGCCGAACGCCTGGGTGAGGTAACGCTCCAAGTCGTCCAGGCTGCCCCCATGCGCATTGGGAAAGACCAAAGTGTTACGCGCAGCGTCAACCAACCAGTAACGGCCGACGTCCCGAGCCCGAGGCTTTCCTCGCCCGGCTTTCTTCAACTCAAGACCGTGACGCCTCGCCATACGGCGCACTCGTGCTTCCTGTACACTGCGCGGCATCGCTCCCCCCGCGACTACAGAATTCCAATAGTCCAATCCGATACGAGACGTTATACGAGCCGGTTCGCAGTTGCGCAAGCACCAAGAGTAGGTGGCCGAGATCGCTCACGCTCCACGCCTAATTCTGGCCGGGTGGAGTGCCTGTGGGTTGCGCCCCAGAACTGAGTACCAGATGTGTGCGGGAATACTCGGATGCTGCGCCGCAAGGCGATCACTGCTACATGCTGGCCACGTTCCTCCAGAAGTTCGCCAGGCTCTCCGTCCCGCCGAACAGCGTGGTGAAGATCGTCGAGTCCGCCATCAGGATGTGCCCGCTGCGCGTGCCCCTCGGCGGCAGCCAGAGGCAGGAGTTGAACTCCCGGTTGCCCTCGGCTGTGAAGGGGTGCGGGCGCTCCAGGTCCACCGGCTGCCGAGTCAACACATGCACCGACGACCCATCCTCGGTCGTCAACGCATAATGCGGCAGATGCAGATGGAAGTTGAAGGTCGTAACGCCGTCGAGCAGCCCGAGCTTGTCCCGGTCCTTGTTGATCGTCAGCGGGGCGATCTGCTTGGTGCCTTTGACGACGGCCGGCCGGAGCCCGAATTGGTTCATGACCGGCACGTCGAGCGCCTTCATCAGGGATCGGGTGTACTGGCCGAACCGCTGCTGGCGCGGGACCAGCTCGTCGCCGTGATGGCGGTACTCCATCTGGCGCTGCTGCATGTCGGCGGTGAAGCCGACATCGTGGTGCGGGCCGATCAACAGGCAGGTGTCTTCCCGCTTGAGCCACTCCCGGATGGCCGCGATCTCATCAGCCGTGGCCTCCTGCTCGGAGACGAGATGGTCCAGGCCGAAGACCAGCAGGGTGTCGGTGTCCGCCAGGATCCGCTCGTCGATCGGCAGCTTGTAACCGGCTTGATCGATGCGCTGGAACACGGCGACCGGATGGCCGGTCACCTCGCCGACCGCTTTCTGGAAGTCGAGCGTGGAGCGATGGAACAGCTCCAGCGTGCCCGCGATGCCCTGGAGAAAGTTCATCTCGTCCCACTCGGTGCCCTCGTAGGCCGGCCAGGCCACCCGCCGCACCTCGGTCATGGTCGAGAAGCGGTTGTCCAATTCAGCGGTGTTCCGGTTAGCCTCCCACGGGTAGCTCCACGTCCAGTAGATGCTCACCCGTCGCTTGCCGCGCGTGTATTTGCGGGGGACGTGGTCCTGGTTGTAGGTCCGCCCCGGAAGCCTGGTTCCAGCCATAGCGCGCTCCGTTTCCTGTTCCGTGGCTCGGCGTCAGAAGGCGACCGAGCCGGAGATCTGTAGGGAATAGCCCTCGAACGTGGATCGGTTCGAGAACTCCTTGTAGTACTTGAGGCCCAGCCCCACACCTCGCGCCGGGAGACTCAGGTTGCCCGCCAAACCAAGCGCGTTGACCGCGTACCGCGCCTCGGCCTGCTCCGGAGTGATCCCGGGGCCGCTCCTGTCCGTGGTCTGCCGCTGCTCGTAACCGATGACGCCGACCTGCAGCGTCAGGTCCTCGCCGAGCGGCATCATCCGTGTCACGGAGTAGTCCAGGCTGATGGTCTGACCCGGCCGGATGCCCGTGCCGTCCTGCGTGGTATGGAACTCGTACATTTGGAACGCGGAGACCGCGGTCCGCTTGTCCTTCGTCAGGTAGAGCGTCTGGCCCGATGCCAGGACGTGAGTCCAGTACCCCGAGCCGACATTGTCGGTCGCCCCGGCCTCGAACCGTCCGGTCGGCGCCAAGAACCCGTAAATCGCGCGGACCCCGACGCGATCCGTCAACCAGCCCAGGATCACGGGTTGATAGTACGAGTCGGCGAAGCCGCCTCCGCCGCTGATGGACCCGTTGGCATCCGATGCGAGCGAGTTGTTGGCAATCGGAATCGTCGCGGACGCCGAGTACCTCGCGCCCAGGATCTCCTGTCGGCTCACCCAGACGAACGAGTTCATGTCCATCAGGACCGAATTGCTTCCCGTCGCCAGCAGCTCGCCGTCGGGTCCCCTCGATTCGCCCCGCGAGTAGTACAAGAAGAGGTTCGAATAGGTGAAACCGGGCTCGGCCGTGACGCCGGAGTTAGTGGCGCTCATGCCGAGCGGGTAGACACCCCGGTTCTGCGCCCAGGCGGCCCCGCCGGTGGCGAAGGGAGCGGCGGACGCGGACACTGCGACGGCGGTGATCAAGGTCGGGAGGGCCGCCCTCACGCCCTCGCCCGTCCGCCGTCAAGCGCGGCGAGGTATTGAAGGGCCTTGAGGCCGGGCTGGAAGAAGTAGGCTCCGCCCCGGACCGTGGTGAACGCCGGCAGGCCGGTGATGCGCTTCTTGATCGGCCGCTTCGGGATCTTGAACTCGAGCGTGCCGTCCTGCGTGCCGATGATCGGATCGCGCTCGTTGCCGAGCTCGTGGAAGTTCTTGTCGTTGATCCACACGTTCTGGGCGAACTCGAACTGGCGGATCAGGCTGGCGCAGATCACGAACGCCGCGATGCCGCGCTCGACGCCGTCTTCCGGCGCGCCCTCGGGGAGCGGCGGGCCGTAGGTGGCGCCCCGGCGGATCATCCGCCGGCGGTTCATGTTGTGCGCGGTATCGCGCGGGTTCATCCGGCGGCAGTGCGAGCCCAGCGGCATCGCGTACCCGTGCGGATCCATTTCCTTGTAGTTGAAGTCGTTGTTGCGCTGCATGTCGGCGCCCAGCGCCGGATCGTCCTTCTCCGGCGCCAGCACCAGTGGCGCTCCGCTGCGCCAGCGTCCCATGAGCTTCGCCGCCACCAGCTCCTGCTCCTCGGGCGGTCTTGCCGTGCTGCGCGAGGAAATCGCGAAACGAGCCCACGTGCTCCTGCAGCCGGCGGTAGGCCAGGAAGCTCCCGTTGCGCGAGAGGATCTCGGGCTGCGGGAGGAGCTGCTGGGGTCCGTCCTCGTCGGGATAGCCCAGGATGAACTCGCCGGCCTTGAGCGGCGCGCCGGAACCGGGCGTGGGCACGTCGCCACTTCCTTCGATGACCGGCTGCGACAGCCGGTCGCGCCACCCGAAGTGGTCGTGCGCGTAGTCGAAGGGCGGTGTCGCCTCCAGATCGAGCGACGAGAGCAGCTCGACCCCTGGGCATCCTCGCGAGGAGCTTCTGGTGTTCCGAAAGGCAGCGCGCCCGCTCCGCGCGCGTCGCGGGCGAACAGGATCGCGATGGCGTGCAGGTTCGGGCTGGCGAGTCCGCCCACCCAGTTGTCGGGATGATTCACTCCGGTGTCGCCCAGCATCTCCGCCCGGGCGACCATGCCCTGCTTGAACTCCTCGGGAAAGGTGGCCAGCGAGTCCTCGTCTACCCCCAGCGCGCGCAGCCCGTTCCAGGTGAAGGCCAGCGTCACCCATCGCTTGCTGGAGGCGACCGTCGTCTCGACCTCCGCCGCCGACTGCACCTTGTCGAGGAGCGCGGCGACCCAGGCTCGTCCCGCCGCCGCGTCCCGAAACGAAACGAACTCGTACTGCCCCGTCAGCGCGGGCGTGCGAGTCAGCAGGATGTGCTGGATGTCGTCCAACTCGAGCATGGCTCTCGTCCCCAGGGATCACTGCATCTGGTCGAGCATCTCCGAGAACGCCGCCTTCAGCTTCAGGGCCTTCTTGATCTCGTCCGCGCTCACGTAGGGGTACTCCCCGTATTCCAGGAAGCTCGGCCGCTGGTGCTCCCGCACGAACTTGATGAACGCCGGCGTGTTCGTCTTCCAGTCCTCCGGGAAGCCCTCCAGCTTCTCGAAGATGGTATTGATGCCGTACTTCGAGAACAGCGCCACCGCATCCTCGGTGTACTTGTCGAAGTCGGTGTCGAAGATGCCCTGATACATGAAGTAGGTCTCCTTACCGATGTCGAAGAGCACCCACCGCAGATAGTGCAGCTTCAGCACCTCCAGGCCGTTGGGCAGCCCAGCGATGGTCTTCTCGATGAGGTTGCCGTATTCCCGGATGGCCGCCTCTTGCCCCGGCTTGATCTTCGCGATGAGAGTAAAGCCGTAACACGCCGGGGTCCGTGGATAGATCGGCCCATACCTGCCTTGCTCCAGCTTGAAGTAGCCCTCCTTCGGAATGGCCATGGCGGCGGGCTTCGTCCAGTCGGGTTGCGTCGATGTGGTCGGCGCCGAAGTGGCTGGCGTCGATGGGGCTGGCTTTGCTGTGGCGGTCATGTGGGTGGTCTCGTGGCTGGCGGTGGGTGGTTGAGTGACGACGCGTCGGCGAGCGCCTCCTGAGCCAAGGATAAAGTTGGTGGGGCCCCCGGAAGGAAGGTAATGGACGAAGGTGCATGTCCTCAGCTGCCCGATTGGAACGTTTGCACCCCATTTCTATCTATGCTGCTCTCGCCTTCCGCCTGGATTCCCTGGTGATCGATCACTCCTCATCGAGCGATACCTCGGGAGGGTAGCGCAAGAGAGGGCGCCCGGACGGGACGTGCCAGGGGCTTTAGGAAGCGCCTTCGGCCGCGGCGCGCTCCAATTGCGTGGTTCTCGACGTGGTTGGACGGTGCGGGTTGACGGCCGATGAGGCTGGCCATGCCAGAGTTCAAGTTTGCCTGCGGGGAGCGCCTTCCTGGCAGCACCCACGATCGTCGCTGTTACGCGACGCACGGGCATGCGGGCCACCACGCCTGCTACATGCGGCATTCGCTGGGACGCGGACGGCGTGATCAGCGTCAAGAAGGCACCGCGCCGTCGGAAAGGAGGGTGCGGCGGACGTTCCTCCCGGCCGTCGATCGGGCAACAGTCCGCCGCCCCCGGGCATCAGGATGATTCGAATTGTCTATCACCCGATAGACCGCACGATTTGATCCCCGGGCCGGGCAGGGCGATACTTCGACCAGTAGGTTGCCTGTGACTTTCAGGAGGCTCCCAGATGCCAATGAACTACACCCGTCTGACCGAGCCGCTGGTTCGGGATGGCGGCACGCTGCGCCCAGCCACGTGGGACGAGGCGCTCGACCGGGCCGCGGACGGCTTCCGCCGTGCGATGGCCGCCGGCGACGACACCATCGGCACGTTCAGCTGCTCGAAGGCCAGCAACGAGGTCAACTTCCTCGCGCAGAAGCTGGTCCGGCTGGGCTTCCGCAGCCACAACATCGACAGCTGCAACCGAACGTGACACGCTCCTAGCGTCGTCGGTCTGGCGACGGTGTTCGGTGTCGGTGGGGGAACCAGCTCCTACCGTGAGGTGGAAGAGACGGACGTGATCTTCCTCTGGGGCGCGAACGCCCGGGAGAACCACCCCATCTTCTTCCATCATGTCCTGAAAGGCATCCACAACGGGGCCCGGCTCTACGTCATGGACCCGAGGCGGACGGCGTCCGCCCAATGGGCCGACCAGTGGCTCGGGCTCAACGTGGGAACCGACATCGCGCTGTCGAACGCGATGGCGCGCGAGATCATCCACAGCGGGCTCGCCAACGACACCTTCATCCGGCGGGCCACCACGGGATTCGACGCCTATCGCGCGTCCGTGGAGCCGTACACGCTCGAGCTGGCCGAGCGCGAGACGGGGGTGCCGGCCGACGTGATCCGCGAGGTGGCCCATGCCTATGCCCGCGCCGACCGGGCGGAGATCTGCTGGACCCTCGGCATCACCGAGCACCACAATGCGGTGGACAACGTCCTGTCGTTGATCAACCTGGCGCTCCTCACCGGGCACGTGGGCAAGTACGGGTCGGGCGTGAACCCGCTCCGCGGCCAGAACAACGTCCAGGGCGGCGGGGACATGGGGGCCATCCCCAACCGCCTGGTCGGCTTCCAGGACTGGACCACCGATGCCGCCATCCGGACGCGGTTCGAGCGGGCCTGGGGCGTGACCCTGGAGCCCCGCTATGGCAGGAACGTGACCCAGATGTTCGAGGGGATGGAGCACGGCGAGATCACGGCGCTCTACGCCATCGGGGAAAACCCGGCCCAGGCGGAAGCGGACCAGCACCGGACCGAGCACCTGCTCAAGGGCCTGGACCACCTCGTGGTGCAGGACATCTTCCTGACCCGCACGGCGCAGTTCGCGCACGTGGTGCTTCCGGCGTCCTCGAGCTGGTGCGAGGCGGAGGGCACCGTGACCAACAGCGAGCGGCGGGTGCAGCGGATGCGCAAGGCGCTCGAGCCGCCCGGCGACGCGCGCGACGACATCTGGATCATCGCCGAGCTGGCCAAGCGGCTCGGCCTGGACTGGGGCCATCCGTCGGCCGAGGACATCTGGAACGAAGTCCGCAGGCTGGCGCCGAACTTCGCCGGCATGAGCTACGAGCGCCTCGAGCGGGAGGGCGGGCTGCACTGGCCCTGCTACGACGAGCATCATCCGGGGGAGCTGTTCCTGCACAGCCGCCTGTGGCGGGAGCCGGTCGGGGGCCCGCTGGCGCCGTTCTCGGTGGTCGAGCACGACCCGCCGGTGGAGCGGCCGGACGCCGAGTACCCCTTCCTGCTCACCACCGGCCGGCGACTCGATTCCTACAACACCGGCGTCCAGACCGGCGGCTACAGCTCGCCGCTTCGGCGGGGAGAGACGGTCGACATCTCGCCGGAGGACGCGGAGCGGATGGGTGTCATGAACGGCGACGCACTCCGGGTCACCTCGCGCCGCGGCAGCGTCGCGGCCCCGGCCCGGATCGATCGGTCGCTGCGAGCCGGCCTCGTCTTCATGACGCTCCACTTCCAGGACGAGGTCAGCGTGAATCAGCTCACCATCGACGAGACCGACCCCAAGTCCGGCACGGCGGAGTTCAAGGCCTGCGCTGTCCGGGTGGAGCCGGTGCGGTCCGAGCCGCGGGCGCAGGCCCCCGTCGCCGTGCGGAAAGGAGCGTAGTTGGATCTTCATCTGATGGACGCGAGGCCGACCGACGAGGAGCGCGAGGCCCTGGACGCGCTGCTCGGTCCTCCCGCGTCGGGGTGGGATGGCGGCGCACGTGACGAGCGGAGGGACGCGCACACCGCGGCAGGCGGCCACGCCGCTCGGGGCCGCCGGCACCTCCTTCTTCCGGCCCTCCAGGCCGTCCAATCGACCATCGGCTGGATCAGCGAGGGCGCCCTCAACTACGTCTGCGAGCGACTCTCGGTCCCGCCGGCCGACGCCTACGGGGTGGCGACGTTCTACGCCCTGCTCTCGACTACGCCGCGCCCTCGGCGGGTGCTCCACGTGTGCGACGACATCGCCTGCCGATGCAAGGGCGCCGACGCGCTGTGTGAAGCGCTCGAGCGCGCCGTCGGCCTGGCCGGGCACCTCGGCCCCGAGGGGGATGAGGTCGCGATCGGGCACGACGAGGCGATCTGGCTGCGGAGCCCGTGCCTCGGCCTGTGCGACCAGGCGCCCGCCGCGCTGGTGACCGTCGCGGGCAAGGAGCCGGTGGAGCGCCTCTTCGGCAACCTGGACGCCGGCGGCCGCGCAGCGCGTGCTCGCCGGCGATCTCGCGGCGAGCGCGGCGCCGCACCCTCGTCTGCCGCAGGCCGGTGACCCGTCGCTCCGGTTGCTCCGACGGGTGGACGTGGCGGACCCGACCAGCCTCGACGCCTACCGGGCACACGGCGGGTACGAGGCGCTCCGCCAGGCGATCGCGCTGGGCCCCGAAGGGGTCATTCGCGAGGTGACCGACGCCAAGCTCCTCGGCCGGGGCGGCGCCGCGTTCCCCACCGGCCGGAAGTGGGACGCCGTCGCGCGCCAGCCGGTGCGGCCGCACTACCTGATCTGCAACGCCGACGAGTCCGAGCCGGGCACGTTCAAGGACCGGGTCATCATGGAAGGCGACCCGTTCAGCCTCGTCGAGGCGATGACGATCGCCGCGTTCGCGACGGGCTGCGAACAGGGATTCATCTACGTGCGCGGCGAATACCCGCTGGCGACCGAGCGGCTCCAGGGCGCGATCGACGCCGCCCGGTCGCGCGGCCTCCTCGGCGAGAACGTGATGGGGCACGGCTTCGCCTTCGACATCGAGATCCGGCGGGGCGGTGGCGCTTACATCTGCGGGGAGGAGACCGCGATCTTCAATTCGATCGAGGGGTTTCGCGGGGAGCCCCGCAACAAGCCTCCGTTCCCCGTCCAGGCCGGCGTCTTCGGCAAGCCCACCGTCATCAACAACGTCGAGACCCTCGTCAACGTGCTCGAGATCATCCGGATCGGCGGGCCCGCCTATGCCACGATCGGGACCGACGCGTCGGCCGGGCCACGGCTGTTCTGCCTGTCGGGCTGCGTCGTCCGGCCGGGCGTGTACGAGGTGCCCTTCGGGGCCACGCTTCGGCAGATGCTCGACCTGGCGGGCGGGCTCCCGCCGGGCCGCACCCTCCAGGCGATCCTGCTGGGTGGCGCGGCGGGTGTGTTCGTGCGGCCGGACGAGATCGACATGCCGCTCACGTTCGAAGGCGCGCGAGCCGCGCAGGCCACGCTGGGCTCGGGCGTCATCCTGGTCTTCGACGACACCATCGACATGCGGCCGATCCTGCGCCGGATCGCCGCGTTCTTCCGGGACGAGTCCTGCGGGCAGTGCGTGCCGTGCCGGGTGGGCACGGTTCGGCAGGAGGAGGCGCTCCATCGGATCGAGGTGGCGAAGCCGAGGGGCGGCGTGCCGAGCGAGCTCGCGTTGCTCGAGGAGATCGGATTGGCCATGAAGGATGCATCCATCTGCGGCCTGGGTCAGACCGCCTACAGCGCCGTGGAGTCCGCGATCAAGCGGCTCCGCCTCTTCGACGGAGCGACCCGATGACCGCGACACTGCCTCCGGCCCCGCTGGTGCAGCTGCGGCCGCCGCGTCGAGCCGTCGAGCTCAATATCGACGGCGAGCCGGTGCAGGTTTCCGGAAGGCACGACGATCCTCGAGGCCTGCAGCGCGCAAGGGAAGGAGATCCCGACCCTCTGCTACCTGGAGACCCTGCACCCGGTGAACGTCTGCCGCGCGTGCGTGGTCGAGGTCGAGGGCTCCCGGGTGCTGGTACCGTCGTGCTCGCGGAAGGTCGAGCCCGGCATGGTCGTGAAGACGGAGTCGGAGCGAGTGCGGCACAGCCGAAAGATGGTGCTCGAATTCCTGGCCTCCTCCGTGGACCTCTCGACCACGCCGGACGTCGCGCGCTGGCTGGAGGAGTACCAGTGCCGCCCCGAGCGGTACGGACCGCCCGCGCCGCCGGCGGCGGCCGGGGTCCGGGACAGCCACGCCCCCGGGCACCACGAGCCCCCGCGAGCGGAGTACGCCGCCACCGTAGGGCAGCCGGTGAAGGTCGACAATGAGCTCTACATTCGGGACTACGGGAAGTGCATCCTGTGCTACAAGTGCGTCGAAGCCTGCGGCAAGGACTACCAGAACACTTACGCGCTCACGGTGGCAGGGCGGGGCTTCGATGCCCGAATCTCGACCGAGTTCGCCGTCCAGTTGCCCGAGTCGGCCTGCGTGTACTGCGGCAACTGCATCGCCGTGTGCCCGACCGGCGCGCTGATGTTCAAGAGCGAGCACGACCACCGGCAGGCAGGCACGTGGGACGAAGCTCGTCAGAACGTCACCACGACGATCTGCCCCTACTGCGGGGTCGGCTGCAACCTCGAGCTTCACGTGCAGGACAACGAGATCGTGAAGGTGACGTCGCCGCTCGACCACGACATCACCCGTGGCAATCTGTGCATCAAGGGGCGCTTCGGCTGGCGATACGTGCAGAACCGTCCCGATGGCAAGACGACGCGGGGCGCGCCCGCGCCCTGACCGTGCTCAGCTCACGAGCCGGCAGTTGCTCGACTGCTGCGTCCCCGAAGTGCCGAGCGGTAGCCGGTAGGCCCGGCCACCGAACGCGACGTTGCCTATTCTTCGGAGGCACCAGGAGCAGTTCCCACTACCAATCCGGTGCGGCTCCCGCAGTCCGGTTGAGCGCGCTGCCGGCTCGAGCCTCAAGGGAGGCCCCTCATGGGCATTTTTGATTCGTCTCGCACTCGTGTCGCGCCGGTATTCGGGCGCCTGCAGTGCTTGGATCCATCTGGCAGATTGTGGCTCCAGGCACTTCTTGAACTGGCGAACACCCGAAAGCTACCGACGCCGGAGGCCGGCACCTCCCGCCTGCGGCTGGCGAAGTGGTGGCCGAGGGAGGCGAAACTGGCCGCTCCTCCAGGGCTTCTGCGATGGCTCCTGGAGAATGCGGAGGAGCCAAGTGATGCTGCGGCGTGGGGTCGCAGGCCAGAGGTGATGGCCAACCGGCGCAGAGTCGTCGACCGAGATGCCGATACGCTCGCAGGGGCACTACGGAGTCTGCAAGACCGCCGCCCGCCGACTCGCGCCTGGTACGTGCTCGAGGGGCCGAGTCAACCAGATGTGTATCTGGATTCCGCCGAGACCGTGATCGTGGTAGAGGGGAAACGAACGGAGACCGCTCCGACAACTTCCACAGCCTGGATGCGTGTGCGGCATCAGATGCTCCGGCACCTCGATGCAGCCTGGGAGCATCGAGATGGTCGGCGAATCTATGGCCTATATATCGTCGAGGCGGAGAATGGAACCAACTCCGTCGAACCGCCGTCCACCTGGCACGAGGCTGTCGAGTCGACGATCTCGGACGAGGTGCTCAGGGGCAGCCTGCCGCACCGCTCGCCAGAGGAACGATCGCAGATCGCCAGTGCGCTGCTCGGCGTCACGACCTGGCAGGCCGTCTGCGACGAGTTCCAGCTGCCGCGTGCAGTCCTCATCCCGGAAGTCTTCGATGACACGCCCGCGCCGTCCCGACGGAGACCAGCGAGGTCTCTACGGACGACCCCCGCTGACCGGGACCGGGCGGAGGCTTCGCAATCGGGTGCCAGCTCGGGGCCAGCTTGAGCATGTAAGCGAGAAAAGGACGACGAGATCCGGCCTCCAAGGCAGCGAACCCCAGCAGGGGCAATGGCCGGCGCAGTGGCGCCGGCCTTTTTCTTTCGGGGGCTCGGCCTGAGGCAACCTGGCCTACGTCAGTTCCGCGGTTTCGCCAGTTGCACCTCGAAGAATCAGCCAAGCAACTGTGGCGCTCCCGCAAAAGGCCAGAACGTTGCCGATTTGGCTGAGTATGACTTGGGCGGAGAGGATCTCGGCGAGAATAAGGAGCGTGCCGAGTCAGATGATTCCAGCCGCCCAGCCTAGTCTGCTCCCGGTTCTCAGCAGCGGAATTGCGAAGGCGGCCGTGCCGACGAAAAACGCGAGCATTGCCGGGCCAACGGCGGCGAGGATCGGCCCCGAGAACATGCTCTCGAGCAGGTCGGTCGCCGCGGCCGGGTCCGCGCCATCCAAGACAAACCGGCCGACGAGCATCTCGCCCACAAAGATCGAGGCGAGGGCTGCCGTTCCCACCAGTATTAGGATACGTGCCGCATACCCGACGGCTGGCTTACGTGCACCCGTGAGGGCTGAGAGCGCGAGGAGACCGGGAATGAAGAGTATGATCCCGACGAATAGGAGCAGGTGTGCTGTGTACCAGCGTGAAGCGTGGTTCACAAGGATCGCAATTTGCTCTGGCGGGGCCATCCTCTCTTCCGGGTGCAAGAGGTCGCCGATGGCCATCAGAAGCGGACCCGTAATGAGGCTTGCCGCGGCGATGAGCGTTCGCCAGTCGCGAGGAGGTGAAGAGATCGCCATACCGGCCTCCATGTCTTGAGCGCCATGCGCGCCAGTTGCTTTTTGAGCTCCTCCAAGCGCCTGAGCCCTGGGGCGGCAAATGCCACGGTGATAGCCCGCGGGCTTCTCGTCTAAGGCTCCGCGTCTGGCTCGAGCACAGGAGTGAACCCGTGAATCCTACCACCGTACGGCGGGCGAGTCTGTCGGCGGGCATGACCGTCCTGGGGGTCGCGAGCCTGGCAGCCTCCTCGCGAGCTGCCAGAAGAAGGCAGCCGCGGGGGCCCCACCCGCGCCCGAGGTCACCGTGCTGACCGTCCGGCGGCAGACCATTCCGGGGCAATACGAGTGGGTGGCGCAGGCTGCGGCCTCCAAGAGCGTTCAGATGGCCCCTCGCACCCTATCGCCGTATACTTTCCTGGTCCCCCCAGCCCGCCCCCCAAGAGCTCGCTGTATGTCGATGACGCGTCGCCGATTCCTCGCCGTGGCCGGCGCACCGGCCGGCCGGCTGGCGCCTGCCGTTGCACCGCGCCGCGAGCGCTACGACGTCTGCATCGTCGGCAGCGGGGCCGGCGGCGGAATGGCCGCGTATGCCCTCACCCAGGCGGGTGCCAGCGTGGTGCTCCTGGAGGCCGGGCCCGAGTGGTACAGCGAGCGCGACTCGGCGATGCTCATCGCCGCGGCCGACTCGCCCCGGCGCGGCGCGGCGACCAGGGAAAGGCCGTTCGGTGAGTTCGACGGCTGCATCGGCGGCTGGGAGGTGGACGGCGAGCCGTATACCCGGGGCCCGGGCACCGAGTTCCACTGGTGGCGCGCGCGGATGCTCGGCGGCCGCACCAACCACTGGGGGCGCTACTCGTTTCGGTTCGGCCCCGACGACTTCCACCGCAGAAGCATCGACGGGCTCGGCGAGGATTGGCCGATCGGCTACGACGACCTGTCGCCGTACTACGATCGGCTGGACCGCTTCATCGGGCTTTTCGGCAGCAACGAGGGGCTTCGCAACCATCCCGATGGCATCTTCCTTCCGCCACCCCGGCCGCGCTGCTACGAGCTCCTGGTCCAGGAGGCCAGCCGCCGGCTCGGGATCCCCTGCATCCCCAGCCGGATGTCGATCCTCACCCGTCCGCACAACGGCCGTCCTGCTTGCCACTACTGCGGCCAGTGCAACCGCGGCTGCCGGGTGAACGCCAACTTCTCGAGCCCCGGCGTGTTTCTTGAGCCTGCGCTGGAGACGGGCCGGCTCACCCTGGTGACCGGCGCGATGGCACGCGAGGTCACGCTCGACCCCGCGGGCCGGGCCACGGGCGTCTCCTACGTGAACAAGGCGACCGGCGCGGACGAGCACGTCCGGGCGCGGGTGGTCGTCCTGGCGGCGAGTGCCTGCGAATCGGCGCGGCTCCTGCTCAACAGCCGCTCGTCGCGGTTCCCCGACGGGCTTGGCAATACGGGCGGGGCCGTGGGCCGCTATCTCACCGACAGCACCGGCGCCGACGTGTGGGCCGTCATCCCCCGCATGGTGGACCACGTGCCGCACAACGAGGACGGCACCGGGGGCGCGCATGTCTACATGCCGTGGTGGCTGGACAACCGGACGCTCGACTTCCCCCGCGGCTACCACATCGAGGTCTGGGGCGGCCTCGCCGAACCGTCCTACGGGTTCATGGGTGAGATGCACAAGTATCCCGGCGGCGGCGGCTACGGCAAGCAGCTGAAAGACGATTACCGCCGGTACTACGGCGCCATAGTCGGCTTCTCCGGGCGGGGCGAGATGATCCCGAACGACCGGTCCCGGTGCGAGATCGACCGGGAGGTCGTGGACCGCTGGGGCATCCCGGTGCTGCGCTTCCACTGGAAATGGAGCGACCACGAGCTGAACCAGGTGCGCCACATGCAGCAGACGTTTCGCGCCCTGCTCGCGGACATGGGTGGCATGGCCTTCGAGCCGATGCCGACGAAGGAGGAAGGCTACGGGATCGCGGCGGGCGGCCGCATCATCCACGAGTTGGGGACCACACGCATGGGCAAGGATCCCGCGCGCTCGGTGGTGGACCCGGACTGCCGGGTGCACGGGGTGCCCAATCTCTTCGTCGCCGACGGCGGGCCGTTCGTCTCCCAGGCGGACAAGAACCCCACCTGGACGATCATGGCCCTCGCCTGGCGGACGAGCGAGCACATCGCGCGGCAGCGGAAGGCGGGTGCCCTGTGAGCGACCTGACCCGCCGCGAGCTGGTCGCGCTCCTCGGAATGACCGCGGCGGCCGCGGCGTGCGGTCCGCGGGCGCGCGGCAAGGGCGCCGAGGGCGCGCACCAGGCAGACAGCACCAGCGCAGCGATGCAGGCGCCGCGGTTCTTCACCCCTCACGAGTTCGCCACGGTCACGCTCCTGGCCGACCTCATCATCCCCGCGGACGAGCGCTCCGGCAGCGCGAGCGAGGCCGGCGTTCCGGCCTACCTCGACTTCGCCCTGCGCGAGGTGGAGGATGACGCTATGCGTCTCGCCATGCGGGGCGGCCTCGCCTGGCTCGACGCGGAGTCCGGCCGCCGCTTCGGTCGGCCCTTCGCGGACGCGGCACCGGTCCAGCGCCGCGCGATCCTCGACGACATCGCGTGGCCGGCCAGGACTCCGCCGGCCCTCGCGAACGGCACCGCGTTCTTCAGCGACCTCCGCGACCTCGTCGCCACCGCGTTCTGGTCGAGCCAGGTGGGCGTGCGGGATCTTCAGTATCAGGGCAACGTGGCCGTGCCGGAGTGGTCCGGGTGCCCCGACGCGGCGCTCCGGAAGCTCGGCGTGAGCTATCCGCCGGAGCCGACGGCGTGAGCGGGCGGAGACTCGGGATCGGCATCATCGGAAGCGGCTTCAACGCCGGCTTCCATCTGCAGGCGTTCACCGCGGTGCGCGACGCCGAGGTGCTGGGTGTCTGGAGCCCCAATACCCGCAATGCCGCGGCCGCCGCGTCGCTAGCGCGGCAGCTCGACGTCGGCGAGGCCACGCCCCTTTCGCTCGATCGCCGACCTGGTCGCGGACTCCCGGATCGACGCTCTCTGGCTCTGCGGACCCAACCACGCCCGGATCGAGAACGTGGAGGAGATCGCCGACGCCGTCGAGCGCGGGCGGGGCGAGCTTCGTGGGTTGGCCTGCGAGAAGCCGCTGGCCCGGAATGTCGCCGAGGCGAAGCGGGTGCTGCGGCTCGTGAACCGCGCAGGGATTCGGCATGGCTACCTGGAAAACCAGGTCTTCGCCCCCCAGGTGCAGCGGGGGCGCGAGCTGATCTGGGCGCGGGGCGCGCGCGCCACCGGCCGGCCTTACCTGGCGCGCGCCGCGGAAGAGCACGCGGGGCCGCACAAGCCGTGGTTCTGGCAGGGCACGCTGCAAGGTGGGGGCGTGCTCAACGACATGATGTGCCATTCGGCCCTGGTGGTGCGCCAGCTGCTCACCCAGCCCGGACAGCCTACCACGTCGCTCAGGGTCCGCCGGGTGACCGGGCACATTGCCAGCCTCAAGTGGACGCGGCCCGAATACGCACGGCGCCTTCGGCGCACGATGGGTGCCGCCGTGGACTATTCCAAACGTCCGGCGGAGGACTATGCCAGCGTGGTACTGGAGTTCGAGACCCCCGACGGCCAGCGTGTGATCGGCGAGGCGAGCACGTCTTGGAGCTTCGTGGGGGCAGGTCTCCGTCTCTCGGCCGAGCTGCTGGGCCCCGAGTACTCGATGTCGTGGAACTCACTCGATACCGGTCTGCACCTCTTCTTCAGCCGTGAGGTGGAGGGGAAGACCGGCGAGGATCTGGTCGAGAAGCAGAACGCCGAGATGGGGTTGATGCCGGTGGTAGCGAATGAGGCGGCGGCGTACGGCTACGAGGCGGAGGACCGGCACTTCGTGCGAGTCTTCCTGGGAAAGGAGGAACCGCTCCTCACGCTGGAGGACGGGCTGGACGTCGTGAAGGTCCTCATGAGCGCCTATCTCAGCGCCGAGCAGGAGAAGACGGTGCGCTTTCCGCCGCGGGGTCTGGATTCCTTCCTGCCGGCGGTGGCTCGAGGCCGGTGGAATCCGGACGACTGACGGGGCGGGGCTGGAAGAGCAGCGCTCGCGGCGCCGCTCATGGGAGGATTCGTATCTTGATGTTGCGGTACGCCACCCGGTCGCCGTGGTCCTGGAGCGCGATGTGGCCCGAGGCGGCCCGGCCGTAGCCCGGCCACCGACTGAACTTGCTGGCCTGGACCTTCGCTGCCCAGTCGGGACTCCCGAGCTCGTACTCGACAACCTTCGTGCCGTTGAGCCAGTGCTCGACGTGGTTGCCGCGGACCACGATGCGCACCGCATTCCACTCGCCGGCCGGCTTTACCACCCCGGCCGGCGCGGGATACAGCCCATAGGCGGAGCCGGCGGCGGTGAGGCGCGACTGGCCGTCCTTATGGCGCGCGTCGTCGAGCACCTGCATCTCGGGCCCGGTCTCGTAAGTCTCTTCCCCGTCCTCGGTGACCCGGTACATGATCCCGCTGTTGCCACCCTGGGGAACTTTCCACTCGAGCTCCAGCTCGAAGTTGTCGAACTCGTCCCGGGTGATCAGGTCGCCTGCCTTTCCGACGCGGGTGAGTGCGCCGTCCACCACCTGCCACCCCGCCGGCACCTCGGCCCGCTTGAATCCGCGCCAGACGTCCAGCGATCGCCCGTCGAAGAGGGTGCGCCACTCGCCGGCGGAGTCAGGTTTCATCGGCAGCGAAGCAATGGAGGACGATTTCTCGTGCGAGCAGCCGACTAGAGCGAGCGTCAGCAGCCAGCCGGCCGCGAGCCGGGAGGCCAGTGTCGTGATGTTTCCGTGCATGACTGCCTCCCCACGAAAACGCGCCTGCGCTGCCTCGTCCGCACGCGCGCTCGCCCGAGCGGTTCGAGGACCTACTTCGTGGCAGCGACGCGAGTCTCCGGCACCACGGCCACGCTGCTGATCTGCCACGTCTGCACGCCCCGCCGTAGTACAACGAGGTAGCGGCTGACGCTCGCCTCGCTGCCCGAGCCTCCACTACTCATGGTACCCACGTCCCACGCGGTGTTGCCGAACACCCGCGTCGTATCGGATGAGAGGGTGACCTGGTTCCAACTCGCCGCTTCCTCTCCCAACGCCTTTCCGATCGCCCCCTGACCCAGCAGTGTGCTCCCGTCCCCACGGATCACGACCGCATCCGGTAGGTACATCGCCGTGAGAGCCGCGGCGTCCTTCTTGTTGTAGAGATCCGCGTATTCCGAGCGGATGGTGTTGATCTCCTTCAGGGCTGTCCGGAGCGGCACCCTCGGCGACTCGACACCTTGGGCGGTAGCGGGTGACGTCGCGAAAAACGCGAGGGCGGCGACGAGAGGCAGGCTGGACCTGAAGCGGCGGCTGGCTATCATGGCAAGCTCCGGATAAGAGAGGGTCCAACCCGCTGTCGCTGAACATGAGAACCCTCGCCACGGCTCGGAACTCGATAGACTCATCGACGGCTCCGACGCGGGCTCAGGGACTCGCAACGAATCTCGCCTCGGGGCGTTAAGCCAGCGTGAACGCAGCGGCGGGCACTAATGCCAGTGCGGCGACATGTTCAGCCAGGCGAGCGAAGTCCAGTCCCCGCGTGGTTACTCCAGGAGGGAAACTCGAAGCGCGGTGGCTGCCTGGCGGGCGCCGGGCTTTGCCTGTGTGGGGGTGAGTGGGTGGAGTGGAGATCCTCCGTCGCCGCAGGCCTTGCTCGCCGCTCGAATCCCTCGTCCGCCAGCGGGCGCGGGGCGAAGCGTGGTTCCCGGCGTATCGCCCAAACGGTGCGGCAATCCAGCGGACAAGAACATTGCACCTTGGTGCAGGCCCGTCGCTGTGTCGAGGGGGGCCAAGTTGGGCGCCGGCGCCAGCGCCAAGACAGCGGCTCGAGCCGACTTCAAGGAGGGCCCCCATGCACCGATTCCGCAACTTCGTCCTGACCTCATTGATGGGTGGCGTGCTCGTCGTGGTGCCGCTCTACCTCGCCGTTCTGTTGCTGCTGAAGGCGATGCAGTCCCTGGTCGGACTGGTCAAGCCGTTCGCGGCATTGGTCCCCGACTGGGTGCCGGCCGAGAACCTCCTCTCGCTCATCCTCGTCTTCCTGGTCTGCTTTCTCGTCGGCGCCGGCGTCCGCACCCGAGCCGGGCGCGCGGCCCGCGAGCGAATGGAGGCATCCCTCTTCGAGCGGATCCCGGGCTACGCGGTGGTGCGGAGTCTGACCCAACAGCTCGTGGGGCAGGGCACAGACAACGTATGGAGACCGGCGCTCGTGGAGCTCGAGGAGGCCCTCGTCCCGGCCTTCATCATCGAGGAGTTTGAGGATGGACGCTTCACCGTATTCGTCCCCTCGGTGCCGACGCCACTCGCCGGTGCCGTCTACGTGCTCACCCCGGAGAGGGTGCATCCGCTGAACGTCCCGTTCACCCAGGCGATCAAGTCCATTTCGCGCTGGGGCGCGGGAAGCAAGGAGCTCGTCGGCGCGATCAGGACGCACGACGATGTCGCCGGCCGGGCGGCCGTCCCGCCCACCTAGAGCTCCGTGGGTTCGTCAATACTACTCCGCCGCTACGATGACCAGCGGCGCGTCGACCACCTGCGACGCGCGGGCCTCCTTCATCTGTGAGGTGACATCGTCGACGACCGGCTCTGCTACCGCGAAGATCACGCGCACCCGCGCCCGCCGCTTGGTCACCCGAAGGTGGCCGCGAACCAAGCAGCGTGGTCACCGAGTCGATGGACTGCTCTGCGTGACCTTCCCGCTCTTATCCATCGACGTAACCGCGTAGTACGGCTCGATCCATTGAACCTGAGTCGTTTTTCGACCTGCGGGGCTTGTAGGCCCGGGTCTCGGTCAGCTGCGTCGCCGCGCTGGACGCCAGGCCTGGAGCGCGCCGTGCAGTTCATCGTATCGCTATAGCGGCGCTGCTGCGTCGCGGAGGAAGGTGTCGAGGCCTTTCGTGTCATGGCGGTCGCTGGGTTCAGAGGCCATCTTACGCACGATCGAAGCGTCCGCCCCGTGGCATCGAAATCGAGTCCTGGCAGTGGACGGGAGTGAACACGTGAACCTTACCACCGTGCGGCGGGTGAGTCTGTCGGCGGGAATGACCCTCTTGGGCATCGCGAGCCTGGCCAGTCTCCTCGCGAGCTGCCAGAAGAAGGCGGCCGCGGGGGCCCCACCCCCACCCGAGGTCACCGTCCTGACCGCCCGGCGGCAGACCATTCCGGGGCAATACGAGTGGGTGGCGCAGGCTGCGGCCTCCAAGAGCGTTCAGATCCGCTCCCAGGTGTCGGGCGTGATCGTCGAGCGGCCCTATGTGGAGGGCACGGATGTGCCCAAGGGGAAGGTTCTCTTCCGGATCGATCCGCGCACCTACCAGGCCAACTACGAGAGCGCCAAGGCTCGGCTGGCGGAGACCGAGGCGCAGTTCGCCAATGCCGAGCGCACGCTGAACCGGCTCCGGCCGCTCGTCGCGGAGCGGGCGGTGGCGCAGCAGGACCTCGATAACGCCCAGGCCAACTATGACCAGGCGCGCGCGGCGGTGCTGGACGCCAGGGCCGCGGTGGACGCCGCGAAGAAGAACTACGACGACACGTTCGTCCGCGCCGAGGTCAGGGGGCGGGCGGGCCGCGCGCTGGTGGAGGTGGGGGCGCTCACGGCGGGGCCGACGGATCAACTCACCACCGTCGACCAGGTCGACCCGGTCTACGTCTATTTCAACCCGTCGGACCAGGACGTGCTGCGCTGGCGGCGGGACATTGCCGCCAAGCGCCTGGTGCTGCCGAAGGGCGTGCTCGACGTGCAGGCCATTCTGGCCGACGGAAGCGTCTTCCGCCAGACGGGAAAGCTGGACTTCATCGCCCTGGCGCTCCAACCGAGCACCGGCTCGCTCCAGCTCCGCGCCGAATTCCCCAATCCCCAGCACATCCTGCTCCCGGGCCAATTCGTCAGGGTGCGGCTTCTCGGTCTCAAGCGCAACGACGCGATCCTGGTGCCGCAACGCGCGGTGCAGCAAGGACTGACTGGCCCCTTCGTCTACCTGCTCGGCGACAGCAACAAGGTGAACGCGCGCAACGTCACCGCGACCTCATGGCAGGGGGTCCAGTGGATCATCGAGGACGGCCTCCAGCCCGGTGACAAGGTCATCGTCGATGGAGTCCAGAAGGTCGTGGCCGGTCGCCCGGTGCGACCAGCCGCCTATCACCCCGAAAGCGACAGCACGCTCAAGGTCCCCGGCGACACGACGGTCATGGCACCTCCATCGGCGGCCCCACCGATCCGACCCACCCCCGACCCGGGGCGCCGGAGATGAGCGATACGCCCGGGATCAGGTATCTCTTCGTACGGCGCCCGATCTTCGCGGGCGTCATCTCCATCGTGATCGTGATGCTCGGCGGGCTGGCGCTGTACACCCTCCCGATCAACCGGTATCCGCCGATCACTCCCCCCTCAGTCCAGGTCTCGGCGGTGTATCCGGGGGCCACCGCGGAAGACGTCGCGACTGCGGTGGCGGCGCCGATCGAGCAACAGCTCTCCGGGCTCGACGGCCTGCTGTACTTCAAGTCGTCGAACGCCAGCGACGGAACGATGAACCTGCAGGTGTATTTCGACCTGTCGCGGGACCTCGATCTCGCGGCGGTGGACGTTCAGAACCAGGTCAACCTGGCCCAACCTCAGCTGCCCCAGGAGGTCGTGCGGCAGGGGATCACCATCACGAAGGCCCAGACCGACATTCTCGCGGTCATCGGACTCAGCTCGAAGGATCCCCGCTACGACGCCACCTACCTGAACAACTACGCCCGGATCTACATCACCGACGAGCTCAAGCGGGTGCCCGGGGTCGGCGACGCGCAGGGCATCGGCTCGCTCCAGTTCTCGATGCTGCTGAGCCTCGATCCGGACCGCATGACGCAGCTCGGGCTCACGGTGTCGGATGTACAGAAAGCGGTGCTGGAACAGAACACCACCAATCCGGCGGGTCGGATCGGCCGGGAGCCCGCGCCGCCGGGCAACCAACTGACGGTGCCGGTGACGACCATGGGCCGGCTCACCACGCCCCAGGAGTTCGCGGACATCATCGTCCGCGCCCGGTCCGATGGTTCGCTGGTCCGGGTCAAGGACATCGGCCAGGTCACGCTCGGATCCCAGAGCTACGATCTGGTCGGCAGGGTGAACGGCGCTCCCACGGCCGCTATCCGGTTGTACCTCCGCCCCGGCGCCAACGCGCTCAACGTGAAGCAGGCGGTCGTGGCGCGGATGAACGAATTGGCCCGGAGCTTTCCGACAGGGGTGTCCTGGTTCATTCCCTTCGATACCACGCCGTTCATCACAGCCTCGATCGACGAGGTGGTAAAGACCCTCTTCGAAGCCATGGTCCTGGTGACCCTGGTGGTCTTCATATTCCTGCAGAGCTGGCGCACGACCCTGATCCCGGTGCTCGCCGTGCCGGTCGCGATCATCGGCACGTTCTTCGGGCTGCTCGTGCTCGGCTTCCAGATCAACCTGCTCACCCTGTTCGCCCTGGTGCTCGCCATCGGCATCGTGGTGGACGACGCGATCGTGGTCATCGAGAACGTCGAGCGGATCATGGCGGAGGAGAAAGTGCCACCTGCGGTGGCCGCCGACCGGGCCATGGGGCAGGTGGCGAGCGCGCTGGTGGCGATCGTGCTCTCCCTCTGTGCCGTGTTCCTCCCCGTCGCCTTTCTGGGCGGGATCACCGGCCAGATGTACAAGCAGTTCGCCATCACGCTGGTCGTGTCGGTGGTGATCTCCGGCATCGTGGCGCTCACGCTTACGCCGGCGCTCTGTGCGGTGCTGCTCAGGCCGGACCAGGGCGCGTCGCGGAACCGTCTGTTCGGCTGGTTCAACCGCGGCTTCGGGCGGGCCAGCGGGGGCTACGTGCGTTCGGTGGGCGGGATCATCGCGCGTCCTTCGCGCTGGATCGCCTGCTTCGCGGTGATGCTGGTGCTGATCGTGATCCTCGCGCGCCGCGTGCCGACCGGGTTCATTCCCACCGAAGACAAAGGCTACTTCGGGGTGGTGCTCCAACTGCCCGACGGCGCCTCGCTCCAGCGCACCGTGGCCGTCACGCAGCGGATCGAGGACTTCCTGCTGAAGCAGCCGGCCGTGGCCTACGTGGTCAACTTCAGCGGCCTGAGCTTCGTGCTCGGCACCAACCAGACCAACGCGGCGTCGATGTTCGTGCTCCTGAAGCCGTGGGACGAGCGGACCACGAAGCAGGCGCAGCTCGACGCCGTGCTGCAGGCGACCAACGGATTTCTCTCCTCGCTCCCCGACGCCGTCGCGTTCGGTTTCAACCTCCCCGAGATCCCTGGACTGGGCACGACCGCGGGCCTGGAGGTCAACCTCCAGGACCGCAGTGTCAACGACATCCGGAAGTTCGCCGGGCTGGTGAACGAGTACACCCAGCAGGCCAACGCCCAGCCGGCGCTGCAGGGAGTCCAAACGCTCATGCGGGTCAACGTGCCCCAGATCAACGTCCGCGTGGACCGGGAGAAGGTCAAGGCACTCGGGGTCTCGCTGACCGACGTGTTCCAGACGCTGCAGACCATGCTCTCGACGCTCTACGTCAACGACTTCAACCTGTATGGCCGGACCTATCGCGTGCAGCTCGAAGCCCAGGCGCGGTTCCGTCTGCGGCCGGAGGACATCGGCCGGCTGTACGTGCGGGGGCCGGACAGTGCCATGATTCCGATCTCCAGCCTCACGCGCACCGAGTTTCGCGGGGGCCCCAGTCTGGTGCAGCGATTCAACGGGTTCACCTCCGCTCTGGTCACCGGCCAGCCCAAGCCGGGCTTCAGCTCCGGCCAGATGCTGGCGGCGGTCCGGCGGGTGGCCGACTCGGCCTTCGTACCCCGGGGGATGGGGTATGCGTTCAGCGGCCAGTCGTATCAGGAGAGCGCCGCCAGTGGACAGGGCGGCCTGGTCCTCCTGTTCGGCCTGGTGATGGTGTTCCTGGTGCTGGCGGCGCAGTACGAGAGCTGGTCCATCCCCTTTGCCGTGCTGCTCGGGGTTCCCTTCGGCGCCTTCGGGGCGTTCCTCGGCGTGTGGCTGCGCGGCCTGGCGAGCGACGTCTACTTCCAGATCGGGCTGCTGGTGGTGGTCGGACTCGCGGCCAAGAACGCCATTCTGATCGTGGAGTTCGCCAGCCAGCTCCGGGCGCAGGGACGCTCCATTCGCGAGGCGGCGGTGGAAGCGGCCCACGAGCGGTTCCGGCCGATCCTGATGACGTCGTTTGCGTTCATCCTCGGCGTCGCTCCACTGCTCATCGCCAGCGGGGCCGGTGCGCAGAGCAGACACTCGATCGGGACCGGCGTGTTCTTCGGCATGCTCGCCGCGACCACCATCGGGATCTTCTTCATCCCACTCTTCTTCTATCTGATCGGCAGCCTCGGCGAGCGAGGACTCTTTCGTCGCCGGGCTGTCACACCGGTGCCGGCCGGCGCCGGGGCTACCCCAGTCTCCGAAGGCGAGCGTTGAGATGGGCCGACTGATGCCGACGGCAATGCTGGTGGGTGCGGCCGTGGGGTGCGCCGTCGGCCCCGGCTATCGGCGGCCCGAAGTGGGTGTGCCGACCGATTGGCGTCACACCGACGCGGCAGCCGACTCGCTTCGGCCGTTCTATGACTCGCTGATGGCGAACCGGGACACGCTCCGGCTCGATCCCAATCAGCCGGAGTCGGTCTCCGTCGACAGCTCGGCGCGCGCGGGGGCGTACCTCGCGGACACGACGAGCAGCCTGGTCTGGTTCGACCTGCTGCAGGACCCGGAGCTGCGCGGACTGGTGGAGACGGCGCTCCGGGAAAACCGCGATGTGCGGGTCGCCGTCGCGACGATCGAGGAGTTCCGGGCCCAATACGGGGTGGCCAAGGGCGACTTCTTTCCTCAGATCAGTCTGAATGCACAGGGAGGTCGCACCAAGAGCGTGGTGGGCGGCACTGGATTGTTCACCTACAACCAGCTCCAGGCCACGGCGAACCTGTCATGGGAGCTCGATTTCTGGGGTCGGATCCGGCGCTCGACCGAGGCGGCGCGGAACGATCTCCTGGCTCAGCGGGAGAACCAGCGCGCGGTCGTCCTCACGCTCGTCGGCGACGTCGCCACGACGTACCTCCAGCTCCGCGAATTCGACCTGGAGTTGGAGATTTCCCGCAGAACCCTCGCTGCGAACCGGGAGACGTACCGGCTCGCGCGCCGGCGGTTCGATCAGGGACTCATCTCAGAGCTGGATGTCCGGCAGTTCGAATCCGAAGTGGCCAGCCCGGCGGCGAGTGTCGCACAACTGGAGGGGCTGGTCACCCAGACCGAGAATCAGCTCAGAGCCCTGGTGGGGCGGAATCCGGGGACCATCACTCGCGGGCGGCCCCTGACCGACGTCCTGGGACATCTCTCGATACCGGCGTACGTCCCGTCGAATCTGCTCGAGCGCCGCCCGGATGTGCGGGAGGCGGAGGCCCAGCTCCACGCTGCGACGGCACGAGTAGGCGTCGCCAAGGGCGATCTCCTTCCCAAGCTCATCGCGACCGGATACTACGGCACGTTCAGCGCGAACACGAGCGACCTGTTCACCCAGAACAGCGAGATCTATCAGATCCTCGGCGGCGTTTCGATGCCGCTCTTTACCGGCGGCAAGGTGGGGAAGCAGGTGGATGTCGCGCGGGCGCGAGCGGAGCAGTCGCGCTATCGCTACGAGCAGACGATACTGACCGCACTCCGCGAGGCGGAGGATGCGTTCGCGGGGGTTCGCGCCGCCCGGAACCAGGTGGCTGCCCAGCAAACCCAGGTGGACGCGCTCCGTCGTGCGCTCCGGCTGGCCGAGATGCGATACCAGTCGGGCGCCTCGAGCTACCTCGATCTCCTCGACGCCCAGCGGAGCCTGTTCGGCGCCGAGCTCTCCCTCGCCCAGGTCCAGGGTCAGCAGGCCACGGCCGCCGTCACGCTCTACCAGGCGCTGGGCGGTGGGTGGCCGGTGACACCGTCGGACTCGATCCCGCCACCCTGACGGCGGGTTCGGCGGGTGGAATCCGGGCCGGCACAATTCGGCGGGTGGCCGGCTAGCCCACCACCCGCCGCGCTCGTCCCTGCTTCAGGCGGTCGCTGCCACGCCCGCGGGCCGGCGGGCCAGCACGTTCACCAGCCCACCCCCTACGCCGGCGGCGAGGGCGGCCAGCTTGAACGCCGGCGCCCAGCTATGGTCGATTCCCAGCACCGCGTCGAGTGAGAATGGTCCGTAGCCGGTGAACGCGAGCGCAACGGCGCCGGTGGCGTACAACAGCGGCACCTCGATGCCGTTCGTCCCGGCGAAGAGCCCGTTCTTCCAGTGCACGCTGATCGCGGCCACGATCATGACCGAGAGCACCAGGGCCGGCCCCACCGGACCGAAGAGACCCAGCGCGATCAGGAGGCCGCCTACCATCTCGGAGAGGGAGGCGGTGACGACGAACAGCCTGCCCGGACGAAAGCCCAGCTGCTCGAAGAACCCGGCGGTGCCGGCGATCCCGTAGCCGCCGAGCCAGCCGAACAGCTTCTGGCCGCTGTGGGCCACCATGAGCACGCCGAGGATCAGCCGCGCGAGCAGCAGGCCGGTGCCCAGGGTAGCAGCGTCAGTTACATAGGTCATGGACGACATGTGAGCCTCGCGGAAAACGTTGTGCTCAACTGCCTGTGACAACATATATGTTATAACATCAATATGGTCCGGAAAGTTTCAGAGGGCGTCCCGGACGTCCGCCAGCCCATCGATGATCTGCTGCAGCCGCTCGGCCTCGAAGTGGCCGAAGTGCTCCCGCTCGAACGCTTCGAGCTCGGGAGTGGTCTCGTCCAGCAGGCGCAGGCCTTTGGCAGTGATGCGGGCCGTGACGTGCCGGCGGTCGGTGGCGTCCCGCTCACGCCGGAGGAGCTGCATGCCCTCCATGCGATCCAGCAGGCGCGACACGTCCGGCACCTGCGAGACCAGGCGCTCCGAGATCTCGCGCCCGCACAACCCTTCCGCGCCGGCGCCCCGAAGGATCCGCAGCACGTTGTACTGCAGCTCGGTGATCCCAAAGGGACGCAGGATTTCGTTGATGCGATGCTCGAGCCGCGCCGCCGTCCGCAGCACGCTGAGGAGCGCCTCGCTGCTCCGGCGCGGAAACGGTTTGCTCTGCTTGATCTCGGCCTGCAGTCGGGAGGACATACTGTACATTATATGTTATAACATTCATTGTCAAGAGGACGGCAGGCGCGAACCGGGAAGGGCGCTCAAGGGGCTCGATGCCGCGCGGCGGCGTCGAGCCCTCGGCCGCCTGAGAGCGAGCCACGGTTCGACCGCCACTCCAGCACATCCCCTCCTGGGAAGCTCGACTTGAGGTGCCCTGGCGGGACTATCCCAAGGTCCACTACCCAGGTCCCTACCAGGCCACAAAACTGACAAGCTGTCTCGCGCGAAGGGCCTCAGGGGTCGGGACGGTAAGATGACGTTCACCATGTTCATGTGGCGCCCCCGACAGCCCGTCGCGGGGATCGACACGATGAAGCCCGCGCTCGTCTACGAGGTGCCCACGCAAGACGTGAAGGTTTGCCGAGGCTCGAAGGGGGGACAACCGATGCAGTCACCCGATCAGAACGCCAGGTCAGTCGCAGCCGCGTGGGGCGGCCCAGTCCTGATGTCCGTGCTTTTCCTGCTGCCCCAGGCCCTGAGCGCGCAAGCATCCGAGTTCACCATTCCGCCCAGCAGTATCCTGCCCAACTACGACCGGGTCAGCGTCGGCCAGCGGGAGGCGCTCGAGGGCGGCGCCTATGTGGCCCGGACCGACGATGCGCTGGCCAACTGGTACAATCCGGCGGGCCTGGTGTCGAGCGAGAAGACGGCCATCAATGCCAGCTCGAATGCCTACGAATTGACCAAGACGACCCTGACCGGAATCGGGGAGAAGAGCTCGGGCACTCGGTTCTCGCCGATAGGCGGGTTCTTCGGGGTCGTCGTGGGGGCGCCGATCGCGAAGAGCCCGCGCTGGCGATTGGGCTTCGGCTACACCAAGCCGGTGGCCTGGTCGCCCAGTACCTTGGACGGAGCCTTCAACTTGCCGGCTGGGGGCGGCACGGAGGCCTTCGACTATACCACGTCCGCGAGTTTCGGGACGATCATCCCGAGCCTGAACGGCGGCTACCGGCTCTCGCCGACGATACGGGTGGGGGCGGGAGTCGGCTATGGGGTGACCGAGCTCACCCAGAACCAGACCATCACCGACCGTCTGATTCTCCCGACCGGCGTCACCACGGCCATTCGGGTGTTCTCGACCGACGGTAGCGTGCAGCATCTCCTCGTGACCGTCGGCGCGCAGTGGGACCTCGCGCCCGCCTTCACGCTGGGTGCGCTGCTCACCTCCCCCGGTCTCCGGATCGGCGGGGGCAGCAAGATCAAGTTCTCCCAGACCGTGTTCGAGGCGGCCGGCCTCGAGAACGATCTCGCGTTCCGGGACTCCGACGCCAAGTTCGACTATAAGATCCCCGTCAGAGCAACGGCCGGGGCGACCTTCCGCTATTCCAAGGGCCAGGTGGAGCTGGACGTCCGCTATTTCGGCGCGCAAGACGAGTACGACCTTCTCTCCAGCGACTCCTTGGCCGTCCGGATCACCACCGACGCCGTCGGGACGCCGACCATCACCAATCCGAGCTTCACGCCGGTGGTCAACCGGGCACGCTCGATCGTGAGCTTCGCCCTGGGTGCCAACTTCTCCCTCTCTCCATCGTTCCGGCTGCACGCCGGGGTGTTCACCGATCCCTCTCCGGTGAGCGGGCCTTCGCAATCGAGCTTCCGGGCGGTGGACCTCACCGGGGCCTCGGGCGGCATCTCACTCGGGTCCGGGAGGCTGACAGGCTCGCTGGGCATCTCCTCTTCGTGGGGAACGACGACGGAGCGAGCGGTCGGTCCCACGCTGGGGGGGGTGCAGGGGACGACGGAGGTGAGCATCCGGACCTTTACCGGGCTGTACGCGGTCTCGTTCACCTTCTGAGCGTCGCAGAGCGATTGGTCGACACGTCGAGAGACGTGCCTCCTCGCGCCTGGTCGTCGGCCTACTTCGAGACTTGTCCGCCACCGAGCGTCTCGCCGAAAGCTCCCGAGGTCCTGCTGTTCTGCGTGCAGGTGCAGGGCCTTCCGGGCTGCGGCTGCAGCGTCCTGACCGAGGGCACGGGTGTCATGGGGGTCAGCAGCGCGTCGCGATCTCCTCCACACTCCGGGCAACTGTACGTGTCGTTCATGGCCGGTCCTTGTTCCACGGAACGGGAGACTCGCTCCTCGTCGCGGGCTGGTGTCGACCGTGACGAGAGTGCCCCCTTCGTCGTGGTTGCCCAGTCCCACTCTGGCCGGACTGCCGCTGCTTACCAGCGGGTTTGCCCGGCGCACCCGAGGCGGGGGGCTTCCGCCGGCCCCAATCTCTTTGATCCTGATGTGAGCGGTTCCGGGACGCATCGCGAGCACCTGGGACCTCGTCTGCCGTGGTGTGCTCGTGGGCGCCTTCTTCCGCCCGCCTTTCTGCCGCGGCAAACTCCGCCTGCAGTCGGCGCGTAGCATCCATTGCATCTTCGGGTCTGGTCTGGCTGGTTCGTTTAGGCATTCGGTTCAGTATTGATGCGAGGAAGTGAAGCGGCGTACTCAGCAGTCGGCGAGTGCGCACAATGCGCGCTGGACGGTCGGCATGATTTGGCTTTGGTTGGTACGTCCATGTGGCTGTCACAGGCGCCCGCAGCGACGATTGTAACCTGCATGTTCTGCAGGTCAAAGTCAAGCAGTTGTTTAAGTATTTGACTGCGTCTATGCCTGCGACTACTCTTGACCCATGGCAACATCGCTGTCCAAAGCCCCCCTGCTGAGTCGTCGTGCCGCCGTCTTCAAGGCTCTCGGGGAGCCGACCCGCCTGCGGATGGTGGACTTCCTGCGAGAGCACCGGGGAGAGGTCACCGGCCGGAAGTTGGCCGAAAGTGCCGGTATCAGCCTGGCGCTCCTCTGCCACCATGCCGATGCGCTGGTCGATGCCGGGGTCGTCTTCAAGCGCAAAGAGCGGCAGACCAGTTACTGGCGGATCAATACTCGAGCACTCGCTGACTTGAGGCTGTACCTCGGAGGCTAGCAGTGCACGGCAGCGGGAGGGTAAACGGCCGGCGCAACAGCGTCGGCCGTTTTTTCTTTCGAGGCTCCGCCGGGCGACTCAAGCCAGCGCTCTCCGCAGGCCATGGCGTCCCAGGATCACGATCCCGATCAGCAACACCGGTAGCACCTGCACCGCCTGGAGAGCGAGCCCTGCGGCGACTGCCTGGGCGACCGGTACACCAGCGGGCCTGAGCCCGAGCACGACGGCGCCCTGCACGATGCCCACGTTGCCCGGTGTGAGCCGAAAGATGCCGCCGAGGTTCGACAGCAGCAGCGCGAGCGCCGAAGCGTACGGGGTGACGGCTGCATGAGTGGCGGCGATCGACCAATGGTAGGTCGCCCACTGGAGTGTCCAGGAGAGCACCGCGAAGGCGAGTGGGGCGGCGAGCCGAGCCACGGTCCATTCCTCGGCCGGCTCGATGCCGCATGGCTCGCGGGTGAAGCCACCGCGCCCAGCGGAGCAGGGCCGCGGCCGTTGCGGCAAGCGCCGCGGCCCCCGCCAGGAGCCGCCACCCATGGATCACGCCCTCGCTCGTGGCAACTCTCGCCGCGAGCGCTGTGAGAAACACGGCGAGCCCCGCCGCCTCCACCACCCGGCTGGCCGCGATCGAGCGCGCCGCCACGCCGCCTCCAACGCCGTCCCACACGGTCACCAACCTCAGGCGAGTCGCCTCGCCGCTCATGGCGATGCCGACCGAGCCCACGGCGGCGCCTGCGAAGGTGGCCGCTTGCGCCGTTCGCATGGTCGCCGGGGCGACGCGGCTCAGCAGCAGGTACCATCCGGCCGCCTTGCAGGCGAGCGAGAGCAGATTCGCCCCGCCTGCCGCCGCGAGTAATCCCCAGTCCGCGGCTGCGAGCGTGCTCCACGTGTCCGTCCAGGGAAAACGGACGGCGTAGTGCACCCCGGCCACCAGCACCACGATTCCGAGCGCCCATCGCCACCACCCGCTCATCCGACGCCGAGCCCGTCGAGCGAGCGGAAGTCGTATCCCATCCCACGACAGTCCTCGATGATCCCGGGCAGCGCGTCGGCGGTCTGCCGGCGGTCGCCGCCAGGATCGTACCCATCGCCGTCGTGCAGCAGCAGCACCGCACCGGGTCGGGCACCATCGCGTATGCGCCGGCGGATGACCTCGGCGCCCGGGCGGGCGGTGTCCCAGACGCCGAATGTCCATCCGAACACCCGATAACCGTAGGCAGCTACCTCTCGCCGCACATACGGATTGCGGTAGCCGTGCGGCGCGCGGAAACACCCTGGGGCGAGGCCGGTCGCCGCCTTGATCGCGGCGTGGGCGGTACCGATCTCCCAGGCGGTCCGCCTCGGCCCCGCCAGCGCGAGACGCATATGCGTGTGCGTGTGGTTACCGATGCCGAACCCGGCGTCCGCCACCAGGCGGGCCAGGCTGGGAAACCGCTCCACGTGCCGCCCCACCATGAAGAAGGTCGCGGGCACGTTCTCCCCCTCGAGGGTGCGCAGGATCCGCTCGGTCGTGTGGGGATTGGGCCCGTCATCGAAGGTCAGATAGAGTGCGTGCTCCGGGGGCCCGCAGCCGACCACCGGGCCGAAGACCGGGCTGTTCGGCGCGAGCAGGCCGTGGGCCATCACTGCTGCCCCACCGACCGCGGCGCCGAGCAGCCCGGCCAGCATCAGTGCATGACCCGCCGGTAGACGCCCATCACCTGCCCCGCGATCCGCGGCCAGGCGTAGGCTTCCGCCTTGCGGCGCCCGGCGATGCTCATCGCCGTGAGGCACGGCCGGTCGTCGAGCAACTCGAGGATCGTGTCCGCCCACGCGCGCGGACGGCCCCTCCTCACCAGCACCGCCTCGCTGCCGCCGGCGACGAGCTCGCGGAATCCAGTGATGTCGGAGACTACCATGGGCGTCCCGCACGCCATCGCCTCGAGCAGCGTGATACCGAACGAGGCCTGGGTGGTGGGACAGAGATAGAGGTCGGCGCCACCGTAGTATCGGGGGCGATCCCCGTTCACCCGGCCGACGAAGGTCACCGCCGGACCGAGTGGCCGTGCCAGTCGCTCGTACACCCGACGCAGCGGGCCATCCCCCGCCACGGTCAAGCGCACGTCGGGGCGGCGCTCATGCACCCGCGCCATCGCCGCGATCACGGTGTCCAGACCGTTGCGCGGATCGAGCCGGCCGAGAAAGAGCAGGCTCCGACCCGCCGCCCCCGTGTCCGGCCGACGCTCCGCGCGGAAGAACTCAACGTCTACGCCATTCGGGATGATCTCCCAGTCGGCGTCGAAGTACCGCGCGTGGGCGTCGACGACGGGCTGACTTACCGCGATCGTCGCCGCGAGCTGATCCAAGCGCTGCTGCAGCGGTCGGCGGAAGATGCGGCACAGGGCCGAGCCCGCGAACCAGGAATGGAAGGTCGCGACAACGGGCAAGCCGAGGTCCCTGGCGGCATCGGGCGCCACCAGCCCCAGGGTCGGATTGAGCCCGCCGTGAACATGGACGACCTCGATGCGCTCGCGGCGGAAGAGCTCGCGCAGCTGGCGCCGCAGGTTCAAACCGGTCGTCACTCGCGCGAAGGAGCTGGCGCTGTAGATGGTCCGGCTGGTGCCCAGGCGACGGACGAAGGGTGGGTCGCCCGCGTCGTGGTCCAGGTCGGGACAGCGGGCTGGTGGGTCCATGTTGGCCGTCACGACGATCGCGGAGTGGCCCCGCCACTGAAATTGAAGCGCCAGGTTGTGGACGTGCTCGGTGACGCCGCCGAGATGGGGGAAGTAGTACTCCGTGACGAGGGCGATCCGCACCGCTGCTCTCCGAAAGGACCTGCCGAGCGGCGGGGCAAGAACACGGCCAACGCGAAAGCCGCGGTAGGATCAGGAGTTTCGGGATGCACCCTCGACCAGGGGCCGTTCTGTCCTGCAGCCAGACCGCATCGCCGGACAATCTGTCCTCACCAGGCCGGGTGAAGCCGCCCCGACGCTGAGCGACGCCGATGCACCCGCGCCGGCTGCCCGTCACGTCGCGCGACGGCCAGCCGTGCCGCCCGGCCGGTGCTTCGCCCACCACTCGCGGGCGCGCACCGGCGTCCACTCGCCGCTCAGCCGAACGCCGTCCAGGCGCAGGCTCAGCTCGTCGGCCGTCTGGGGTCTGGCTTCCGGGCTCTTGGCGAGGCAGTCGAGCACGATGGCCTCGAGGTCCGGCGGAATCGGGAGCGCCGTGCGGCGAGAGGGCGCCTCGGGCTCCCGATTCACGTGCATCATGATGGTCTCCATCGGGGTCCGGCCCTCGAACACCACCGTCCCCGTCAGCAGCCAGTAGCCCACGCAGCCGACGGCGTACAAATCGCTGCGACCATCGATCCCCGTATCCCCGAGCGCCTGCTCCGGCGACATGAACGCGGGCGTGCCGCCGGCGGCCTGATCCACGGTGAGCTGGTCGGCGTCGTCATCCCGCCGGCCGTCGTGCTTCACCAGGCCGAAGTCGAGCACCTTGACGAAATCCAGCTTCCGCCCGTACTGGCAGGCGAAGACGTTGGCGGGCTTGATGTCCCGGTGGATCAGGCCGGCGGCATGCGCCTCGCCCAGCGAGTCGCAGATCTGGCGCAGGAGATGCACGGCCCGTTCCGCCGGCACCGGCCCCGCGCGCGCGACGAGCTCCCTCAGGTCCAGTCCGTTCAAGAGCTCCATCACATAGTAGAACGTCCCGTCGTCGGTCACCCCGAAGTCGTACAGCTCCACGGTGTGGGCGGAGCGCATGAGGGCGGTGGCCTGCGCCTCCTGCTCGAACCGGCGCACCAGCACTTGTCGCGCATCCATGTCCCTGGCCCCCAGGATCTCGGGGCGGATGAGCTTGATCGCGGCGGGCCGGGCCAGCATCCGGTGCTCGGCACGCCACACCTCTCCCATGCCGCCCGCGCCGAGCCGCTCACGGAGCCGATAGCTCCCCAGCTCGCGCGCCTCGCGGACGGCGGCGCCCAGCCGATAGACCACACGCGAGCCGACGTACGCCATGATCAGCACGATGATGTAGGGGAACACGAGCGAGAAGAAGAACGGCCCAGGGTCGAGCCGCAGATTGGAGCCGAACGCCATCCCGGCCGCGTAGGTGAGCGGAACGGTGGCGACGGACAGCACGGCCGCCATGAGCGTGATCGCCGGGCGGGTGGGGACGATGACGCTGAACAGCATGACCCACGGCGCCACCCACGAGAGGCCGAAGCCGGCCGGCAGCATGTCCTTGGTCATGAGCATCGGCGAAGCCACGTCGTGGTACTCGGCGGCCGCGATGCCGAAACTGGCCAGCACCTCGAAGGCGAGGCCGAGCCGCAGCTTCAGCCCGGCGGACAGGCGGGGGTGGGAGAGCAGCGCCGCTACCAACGCGCCCCCGGCAATCGAGCCCAGGGTTGGAATCCAGTAGCTCGGCATGCCGAGCATGAACGCGCGGCCCTCGGCGCTCAGCAGCATCGGGAACAGGCCCGCCAGGAAGTACGCCAGCGTGTACAACCAGGCCAGCGCCCGGATCCGGCGCACCGACTCGTTCAGCACGTCCGCCGGCATGGTCCACCAGCTGGTCCGGCGGCTGGATGACGATCCGGTGGGCTCGGCGTGGATCAGCGTCGTGTGTGGGTGCGCCTCGCTCGGCAGGTCTGGCGCGGCCATGTGTGCTCGGTGCGTGGTTTCCGGGTGTACCGTTGGCTGGTCGGGGCGACTGGCCAGTCACAGTGGCATCGCCGCTAGTGGAAGGTAAGGCCGACTTGACGTTCCCGGACCCCCGATGAATGTTGGCGGCGCGCGCGGCCACGCGGCTCGCGCTCTCCCCCCGAGTCCGATGGAACCAACGGCGCACGTCCGCTGTGCTCCGTCCACCCGCCGGGAGTCCTCACCCGCGTACAGGAGGACAAGATGGCGCAAGCAACCACACTCTCCCCGCAGGCCCTCGCCGACGCCGCCAAGGCGCCCTTCCTCGCCTACAACGACAAGGATTGGACCAAGGCGAAGGCCACCATCACGCCGGACTTCACCTATGACGAAGTCGCCACGGGCCGAACGGCGACCGGCGCCGATGCGGTCATCGAGGCATGGAAGGGCTGGGCCCAGGCGTTTCCCGATTCCAAGGGCACGATCCACAGCGCGCACGTCGCGAGCGACGGGACCGTGGCGCTCGAGGTCACGTGGAAGGGCACGCACAAGGGGCCGTTGCAGACACCGAGCGGGGCGATCGCACCGACCGGAAAGTCCATCGAGGTCCGGGCCTGCGCGATCGTCGAGCTCGCCGGGGATCGGGCCAAGGGCCAGCGGCACTACTTCGACATGGCGACGATGCTGCGGCAGCTTGGAGTGACTGGCTGAGACGTCGCACCTTGCTCCCGTCGATGACGAGGCCGGCCCCCACGGGCCGGCCTCTGTCGTATCGACGGTGCCGGGGACGCTCCAGTTACCAGGCTTCGACGCCAAGCTCGCGTCGCAACCCGCGGCGGCCGACCGCGGTCGGGCGGGTGACCCGGGGCTCGTCCGTTCGCTCGATCCACCCGACCTCGAACAGCCGGGTACACAGCGCGGCTCCCAGCGCGCCGGCCAGATGATACCGCCGCTCGCTCCAGTCGAGGCACGCGCGGGCGAACACGGACCGTGCGTCCCTCGCGCCCCCGACGTCCACTCCGAGTCGAGCCAGGCCGAGCTCGCCCGCCGGGTGCAGCACGAACGTCCGATTGTCGAGCTCGAGCCACTCGCGGCGGACGAGCGCGTCGGTGATCGAGACGCCCAGGACGCCGGCGAGATGCCGATAGCAGGTGCGCCCGCGCCGGATCGCGCTGTCCGCGAACGCGGCGGCGGCCGTCCCGTCGGGGCACGGCGGCGGAGCGAGCGCGGCGAGCGTCTCCAGCAGCTCGACCAGCCGCTCGGGATCGCGCAGGCGGTAGTAGTGGTGCTTGCCCTCCCGCTCCACCGCGAGCAAACCGCCGCTCACCAGGCGCGCCAGATGGGCGCTCGCGGTGGGCGCGCGGACTCTCGCACGGTGGGCGAGCTCGCCCGCGGGCCTGGGCCGGCCATCGGCGAGGGTGAGCAGCATCGTGGCACGAGCGGGAACGGCGAGCAGCGCCGCCGTCTGGGCGACCGGAGCATCCGGCAAGGCAGAATGGCGTGGCATGAGTGAACTCTAGCCACGCCATCGTTCGTTCGCGGACGAAGCGACCGCTAGCTCACCCGGATCCGGGCGACCATTCCGTGCTTGGCATGCGACTGGTGATCCGCCGCATCAGACACGAAGCAGACCAACGCGTAGTCGCCGGGCTCGAGGTTCACGGCCACGTAGTTCACACCCCCCGGTGCGATCTCGGTCGTCGCCACCGGTGGGCTCACCCGGCGGTGGACCGACGAGGCGTGACGCCCAGGCCAGAAGGTCGGCCGGCGTCTTTCCCTCCGCGAGGCGAAACAACACCAGCTCGTGCGGCTGGCTGCCCGCGTTCTCGACCAGGATCACCTGCCGGCCCGCATGCAGTGTCGCGGCGCCGGCGAACGCATACTCGGCGAGCAGGATGCGCGCGTCCGCCTTGGGCTCGGCCGCGGGCCCACGATCCGACGATGGAACGACCACCAGCGAATGGACCATCCCTTTCCTGAAGTGTGACTTCCCATCCGTGGGCGAGGGGATGAGACAGATCATCGCGTACGATCCCGGGTCCAATCGCAGGAGCACCTCGCTCCCGTGCGTGCCGGGCACGTTCGGCCCGCCCACGGGCTCGGCCCACGCGGGCAGCCGCGCACCCGCCGCCACGCTGTCCCGGAACTCGGCGAAGCTGTGACGCTCGCCGATCCGGAGCAGCTGCAGGTGGTGCAGCTCGCTGCCCCGATTCTGGAGTCGGATCCGCGTGAGCCCGGCGCGGACGGTATCCGGGGCCTCGAATGCAAAGTCGCGGGTGCGCACGTCGATGGTCTGCACCGGAGCGACCTCGCGGGCCGCCGCCGAGCCCGAGCAGGCGGCGGCCACCGCGCCGGTCACGGCGAGCGAGAGCACGGCCGCGAGCCGGGCCATGGGTGCGCGCCGCCTCATGGCTGCGGCTCGCCGTAGATCAGGTCGTCGAGCGCGACGAGATCGACCGCCCCACCCGCGCTGATGTCGTTGACGCCCGCACCCAACGCGCCCTGGCCGAGGGTGAATCGCACCCGCGCGACCGCGCGCGAATCGAACATGACCCCCACGAACGAGAGCCCGCCGGCGTCGCTCCTGACGGGCGCCGCGTAGTGTCCGATCAGGCGGCCGTCCGCCGCGTAGTAGTCGAGCGTGGTCGCTCCCTGCGTGTCCACGTCGGTGAAGACCGCGCCCAGACCGCTCACCAGGGCGGGCGTGGTCGTGCCGGCCACCCGAAACGTCATGTCCAGCACGTTGCTGCCGACCGGCGCGAAGATCTTGTTGACGCTGAAGGTGCTGAACTGCTGGGCGTACGCCGGATTGACCCCATCGAACAGGGTGCTGTCGTTCCGGAATCCGGACCCGCCGCTCGCGAAGATGGCCCCGAGCTTGACGTTGGTGTTGAAGAAGTCGGCCGGAAACAGGTTGTCGCCGTTGTCGAACTGCGCCGGCACGCCGTCCCAGTTGATCTCCCGCCGGCCGACGGTCTGGGGACCGACTGTGCCGCCGTTGCGCGGATCGCCCAGCAGCGCGCGGTACTCGTCCACCTTGGCCGTGATGTCGCCGCTGGCGGAGATCGTGGTCGCGATCGGCCCGGTCGGTGGCGCCGCCGGTGAGTCGGATCCGTCGTCGCTGCAGGCGCCCGCCAGCGCGATCAGGGCGACTGCGGTGAGGACGTGGAATGGGTACTTCATATGTTGTTCCTCCGTGATCGAGCGAAAGGGTTGAGCGGACGCCGGATGGGCGCCCGCGTATGTCGTCCTACGCCTTCGCGGCCGGCTCCGGCAGGCGCGCCCACGCGCCGCCCAGGGCCAGCGTACAGACTGCGCCGGGCACGGCTGCCGCCTCGGCTATCAGCCGCTCGTCGAGGGTGTGGAGCTCGTCCTCGCCGGCTCGGGCGATGCCGTAGCGTTCCATCGCCGGCGCCATACTCCGGACCAGGTCGGAGAACCACCGGAAGCCCTGTCCGTCCGCCCCGGCGACGATCACGCCCTCGAGCCGGGTCTCCGGCGCCGGAAGTCCGGCCTCGAGGAACGCGTGGTGGAGTCGCAGACCCATGTCGATCGTCGCGCCGCTCCGGTCGAAGGTCTCGAGCACGCGCCCGACCCAGTCGGCGTACAGCGGGCGACGGGGCCACGGCTGCGCGGGCAACACGACGCCTTCGAGGAAGGCCACGATGCCGCCCGGCCGCACCATCCTCGCGCAGCCGGCGGAGGACCGCGGTCGCGTCGGCCTGGTACATGAGCACCAGCCGGCCCACGACCGCGTCGAACGGACCACACTCCAGGTCGTCGAGCGTGAGCGTCGCGACGTCGCCCTCGACGAAGCGCACCCAGTCGATGCCGCGGGCCAGCGCCCGGCTCCGCGCCGTCGCCAGCACCGATCCGGCGAAGTCGACGCCCACCGCACCGCCCATGGAGCCGACCAGCTCGGCGGCCAGGCAGGTCACGTCGCCGACGCCGCAGCCGACGTCGAGCACCTGCATCCCCAGTTGCAGTCCGGCGTCGCGGAAGAGCCGCTCGGTGAACGGCCGGAGGATCAGCGCCTGCTCGGCCAGTCGACGCTGCTCCGGAACGGGAATGTCCGAGCGGGTAGTCCTCGACTGCCCGCCGGGTGAAGTGACTGCGCTGCTCGCGAACCCGCATCGATCCCTCCTCAGCTGATGTCGCACGCGCGATGTTCGAGCGTGCGAGCACAAGCTAGGAATCGGATCGCGTGCGGCCCATCGGCGCGCGGCCGAGGGACGCACCGTATTTCGGCCGAGAACGATGTCGGTGGGAGACCTACAGGAAGGGCGCGGGGCCCGGACGGCTCAGCGGATCAATCCGTGCTGGGCGGCGTAGCGGACCAGGTCGGCGTTGCTGGTGGCGTGCATCTTCTCGAGCAATCGGGCGCGGTAGGTGCTGATCGTCTTCGGGCTGAGCCGCAGATCGCTGGAGATCTCCTTCACGGTGCGGCCGGAGCCGAGCAGGCAGAGGACCTCGTACTCCCGGTGCGACAACAGCTCATGGCGCGCCTGGTGGGCGCCGGGAATGGCCAGGTCGGCCGCCAGCCGCTCGGCGAGCGTGGCACTCACGTAGCGGCCCCCGCGGTGCACCTTGCGAATGGCTTCGATGAGCTGCTCCGGCGAGTGGTCCTTGGTGAGATACCCCGCGGCGCCGGCCCGGAGCGCCCGCACGGCGTACTGGTCCTCCGGATGCACGCTCAGGACCAGCACTGCCACGCTCGGATGCTCCGCGCGGAGCCGCTCGAGCACCTGCAGGAACCCGGGTCCCGGCATCGAGACGTCGAGCAGCACGACGTCCGCGGGCAGCCGCGGCAGCGTGGCGAGCAGCTCGTCGCCGCTCACCGCCTCGCCCACGACCGTGAGCCCGGGGTGGTCCTCCACGATGCGGCGCAGGCCCTGGCGCACCACCGGGTGGTCGTCGGCGATGAGCAGGCGGATCACGGCATCCATCCGGGCAGCGAGTAGCCCTGGAGCGGCAGCCGGATCGACACCTTCGTCCCCTGGCCGGGTGTGCCCTCGATCGCGAGCGTGCCGCCGCAGGCGATCGCCCGCTCGCGCAGGCCCACCAGGCCGAGCGAGCGATTGCCGGCCACCTCCGCCGGCGCGATGCCGCGCCCATTGTCCCGGACTTCGAGGGCGAGGTCGACCGTGCCGACGGTGAAGCTGATGTCCACCCGCGAGGCCTGCGCGTGCCGGGCGACGTTGGTGAGCGTCTCCTGCAGCATCCGGAAGAGCGCGGTCGCGCGCACGTCGTCGATCGCCGCGCCGGTCGAGGTCACGCGCACCGCGGCGGTGATGCCGGTCCGCCGCTCGAACTCCTGCGCCTGCCACTCGATCGCGGCCACGAGACCGAGGTGGTCGAGCACGCTGGGCCGGAGATCGGTCGCGATCCGCCGCACCGCGTCGATGGTCCCGTCGATCCGGGCCACGATCGACTGCACGTGCTCGGCCACGTCGGGGCGGTCCTCGACCCGCCCCTTGAGCCAGGCCAGGTCGAACTTGAGCCCGGTCAGCGCCTGGCCCAGCTCATCGTGGATCTCGCGCGAGATCACCGTGCGCTCCTCCTCGCGCACGAGCAGCAGCCGCCCCGCCAGCGCGCGCAGCTCCGCCCGGGAGCGGCGGGCCTTCTCCTCGGCATCCTTGCGCTCGGTGATGTCGGTCGCCACCGCGAGCAGGCACGGCTCGCCGCCCACGTCGATCACCTCCGCCGAGATCGAGGTGATCTGGACCCGGCCGTCCCGGAGCTGACCCGCGAACTCGTAGTCGCGCACCATGCCCTCGCGGTGCACGGTGTCGATGAACGCCTTCCGGTGCATCGGCTCGGCCCAGAGGCCGAGCTCGGGCGAGGTCCGGCCGATCACCTCCTCGCGGCGGAAGCCGTGGTCCCGGAGGAAGGTGTCGTTCACCTCCACGAAGCGGCCTTCGGCCAGCGTGCTGATGCTGACCCGGAGCGGCGAGCTCTGGAACGCCTTGGCGAACTTGTCCTCGGAGAATCGCAGGGCCTCCTCGGCGCGCTTCCGCTCGGTGATGTCGCGTTGGATCCCGAAGTGGCCGAGGATCCGTCCGGCGGCGTCGTAGAGGCAGATGTAGTCGCCCTCGATCCAGATCGGCGTGCCGTCGACCTTCCGCTCGCTGGTCTCGACGTGCAGGCGCCCCGCGTCCAGCATCGCGCGCCAGAGCGCCTTGCCGTGCGCGGGCTCGTGAGCGAACAGATCAGCCGGCGTCCGCCCGATGAGCTGATCCCCGGCGGCGCCGTACTGCGCTCGCATCGCGCCGTTCACCTTCGTGATGCGCTCGTGGGCGAAGACGTAGTCCAGCACCGCGTCGCCGTCGGCGCCCGCCGGCCACCGCACCGGTTCGTCGAGCAGCATGAAAAAGAAGCCGTCCAGCGACTGGGCGAAGAACAGCTCCAGCAGCTTCCGGCTCTCGAGCAGCTCCTCGCGGGCCTGGCGGGCCTCGGTGACGTCGCGGAAGCTCCAGACCCGGCCGACCGCCTCGCCGTCGATCCGCTGCGGCTGCGAGTACCGCTCGAACGTCCGGCCGTCGGTGAAGCGGATCTCGTCGTAGCTCGACTCCTCCGGCGAGGCGTACAGTTGGGCGACCCGGTCGAGGAAGCCCTCGCGGTCCCGGATCTGGCCGACCACGAACTCGAGCAGGTCGGCGTCGCGCCCGCTCGCCGTCAGCTCGTCGGGGATGCGCCAGAGGTCGAGGAACCGGCGGTTGTAGCTGAGCACCCGGCCCTGCAGGTCCACCACCAGGATGCCGTCGGCCGTGGACTCGAGGGTGGCGTGGTGCAGGGAGAGGGCGCGCGAGTGGTCCGGGTCGGCGGTGCGCTCGGCGGCGACGCTCCGGACCATGCGGTAGGACTCCCCGTGCTCGCCGGCGGGGAGCGGTCCGCCCAGCACCTCGAGCGGTGGATGGCGGTCGCCCGCACGCCCCATCAGCTCGTCGAACCTCCGCCCGACGCAGGCCTCCGTCGTCAGGCCGACCAGGTCGGCCAGGTGCGCGTTGGCCCACCGCACCTGACCGTGGGCATCCAGCAGGGCGAACCCCATCGGCGCGATGTCGAGGATCGCGCCGACGGGGTCGCTATGGACGTTGGGAGAAGCGCTCATGACGGATTCGATCGGGCTCGACCACGCGAAGATTCGTCGCTTCTGCACGGTACCTCACCGGCATGGGGTCGTCAATTTGGCCGCGAATGACCCCAAGTTGGCGACGCCGGATCGGCGAGGCTATCGGCCCCGGACCCACACGCGCCCGGCATCTTCACGACGCCGGGCGTAGGACGGTGACCGACAGGGCCCACCCCGGTCGTAGGTCACCTTCATCCGGCGCCCGCGGACGCGGCCACTCCGCGAGCCTCGGGCGCGGCCGCCGACGGACGCTCGGATCGGGCATGCGCCGGCCGATGGATCGGGTCGGCGCCGATGGTGCCGACCAGCGCCGTCAGGTACTCCGGCGACCGCACGCGGTCGAGCTCGGACCGCGCATGCTCGAGCTTGGCGGGGATTCCCAGGCGCGCGGCCTCGTCCCGATGGCCGGCCCGGGTCAGGAACTCGGACAAGCTCCGGACGTGCCGCTCCCACAGCGCCAGGTCTCGCTGCTGCTTGACCACGAGCCGCTCGTGGTACCAGTCGCTCGAGAGCAGCGCTTCCCGGCTGAAGAGCGCGCGGATCTCGGCGTGATGGGCGTCTTTCCCCTGGTACTGTCCGTACGCCATGATGTGGAGCAGCGCCTTCAGCGGCGGGCACAGGTCCTCGATCGTGCCGTCCGCGAAGTACGCCTCGGCCACCCGCTGCTGGGCTTCGGTGATGTTGTGCACGCCGTCGGCGAACACGGCCGGATCCTGGACCTCGGGCCGCAGGATCTCCTCCTCGAACACCGCGGTCGGGTTGTCGAACACCCGGCCGAAGTAGGTGTGCACGAACTTGGCGGTGATACGATAGCCGAGGCGGCTGGCAAGCACCGGTCGGCCGGCGAACTCGTAGTCCTCGAGCTTCTCCAGGTGGCCGGCTTCGATCAGCCGCCTGGGATCGCGCTCGTGGGGGAACAGCCGGCACCAGATCTCGGGGATCAGCAGGCTGATGTCGTGGTCCACGCGGTAGCGCGGGCCGATGAACCCGGCGGCGGAGCTGAAACCGCCGTAGCCGGTCAGCAGCATCGAGACCAGGGCGTTGTTGAGATCGGCGGTCGCCGCCAAGGCGTTGAACGGACCCTTGGTGAGCGCGCCCTCCGAACCCGCGCCCGTCGTGCTCGGCGACGTGCCCGTCAGCGAGCAGACGTAGTCCATGAACAGCTCGGGCAGCTCCTGGTAGTGGATCGGTCCGTAGACGCAGAGCGGGCGGATCCCTTCCTCCGGCCGGTTGTTGCGGCGGCCCGACAGCACGCTGATCACGGGGAACAGCACCGGTGCATGCAGCGGCAGCCGCCGGTTGAGGCGCGCGCCCATCTCCGCCACGTAGCGGTCGCGCGGATGGGCGAGGTCCGGCCGCACCTGGAGATAGCGCGGGTTCTTGGTGCGCTTGCCCTCGACCAGCCTCGGTTCCGCCGAGCAGATGGAGTAGCCGTCGTCGGCGCGTCCGGCGTTTCGCGTCACGTGCTCACGCATCGGCGGGGTGAACGCGTCGTGCACCGCGACGTCTTCCGCGATGCGCTGGGCGTCGTCGTGGGTGAGCGGCTGGAAGTTGGAGCAGAAGAGGCCCGGCTCCGCCATGTCCATCTCGGTCTGGCGGTCGAGCCCGGGATGGACGGCGTCGTCGGGCCGCTGGAACAGCCGGAACTCGCAGTTTTCCGCGAGCTTGAGGCTCGGGTGCCCGTCGTACTCACCCGGCAGGCCGATCAGCCGCCGCGCGGGCACCACGACCGACGCGGTGATGTCGTCCTCCATCTGGACCTTGTCGGCCGCCACGAAGTCCTGCCGTAGCTTGTACGTCCGCCAGGCGCCGTTCTCCTCGCGCCCGATCCGCAGGTAGTTGGCGACCAGCCGGCGGCCCTCGTACTTAAGCTCGTGGCCCGGAGCGCCGTTGATGATGTCGACGCTGAAATGGCTCCGCCAATCGTCGCCCCACTCCGGCCGGTAGAAGCGCTTGATGACGAACACCAGAGCGCGGACGTGGTTGGGGATGGTCTCCAGCCACGCGTTGTATTCCGGGGTGAATTCGGCGGGCGCGGGGGTGAGCAGCTTGATCACCGAGCCGAGCGAGCGCTCGGGCGACAGGATCGGGCGCGGCGCCTCACGCTCGCCCGCGCGGAGCTCGGGCAGGCGAGCGTCGTCGTAGTCGCGCTCGACGATCGCCTGGACCGCGGCCATGTCCTCGTCGAAGCTGCGCACGTAGAAGGACCCGGGGAGCACCGCGTCCACGAGACTCTTACTGATCTCCGACTTGCCGCCTCCCGAGACGGTGCACGGCTTGTGACAGAAGGCGCCCTCCGGCACCGTGCCGACGAGCCGCCAGCTCGGCGCCGTCCCGTGCTTGGCCATCCGCACCTTGTAGCCGCTCGGGTGGACGTAGATCCGGCCGGGGAGGAGCTTGAGGTGCTGCTCCTGGCCACGGTGGGTCCAGGTGATGTCCTGCCGGCGGATGTCGATCTCCATGTCCTCCGGCATGTAGTGGATCTCCGGATAGCGGAGATCGGTCGCATAGCCGGAGTCATGGAACCGGGCCCGATCGCCGAGCAGGGCGCGGACTTCGGCGAACCGCTGGTTCGCGCCCACGATCCGCACCAGGTCCGGCACGAACCGGTCGCCCAGGTTGAAGGTGGCGAACGCCAGCGTGCCGCCCGCATGCTCCTCCTCGGCCAGCCCGAACAGGTTCGCGCTGTAGCCGATCTGGGTCTTCACTTCCTTCTTGCAGTACCCGAAGTAGTTGTCGGCCAGGATCGTGACCATCACGCCGCCGGGCCCGCGCGACGTGATCTTGAACGGCCGTCCCCCGTTGTACAGCTCGCCCTCGTCCGACCAGCACATCTCCGCCGCGCGTTCGGCCTCGCTGGCCCGGCTCACGTGCGGCAGGCCGAGCTCCTTCTTGCGGCAGCGCGTGAGATGGGGGGCCAGGATGACGCAGCCGCTGTGACCCGTCCACCGGTCCACGTCCAGCGCCGCGTCGTTGGCCGGCAGGTTGGGATCGCCGGCGTTGCCGAAGATGCTCTCCACGAAGTCCAGGTTCGAGATCAGTCCGCCCGGCACGAAGAACCTGATCTCGGTGCGCTTCTCGGCTGAGACCTTGGGCACGGCCGGGCACACCAGCGGGCGCAACAGCAGCGAGACCATGGTCTCGACCGGCTCGGGCCAGTTCGCGGTGAACGGCAGGCGCATGAGCGCCGGCGGCGGCCGGAGCGCTTCCTGCAGCAGTCGGAGGTAGGCGACGAGCGGCACGCGGAGCTTGTCCGCCGGGATCGGCAACCCGCCCTCGGCGACGTGGAAGACGCCCTGGGTGGTCCGGCGGTCGTTGATGGGGTTGTGCAGCACGCCGTTGTCGAGCCGGTAGCTCGAGACCAGCTCGTTGTGCCAGGCGTCGTCGTCGATCGGCAGCGACAGCTCGCGGGCCAGCCCGTACTGATCGAGGATCAGGGTGTCCGCGGGCAGGCGCACGGGGTCGGGAAAGCCCGCCGCGGCGACCAGGCCGTCGAGGTACTGCTGGATCCGGCGATCGGCGGGGCAGAGGTGCTCGGAGAGGAGCCGGGCCTGCTCGCGGTAGCGGGCGAACAGGTCGCCCGCCAGGTGGAGGACGTCCTCGTCGCCCGTCTCGGCGGGGATCCGGGCGCCCATGGCCGCGAGCTTGAGCAGGATCGAGCTGACGGCCAGGCGCCGCTCGGGCAGCCAGACCGCGCCGTCCGGTCTCAGTCCTACGGTTCGCTCGAGCTCCACGGCTTGCCCCCGCGCTGGTGGTGATCAGCGGCCCTTCGATCAACGTCTCTCCTGCGGAAGCATCCGTCAACTGCCGGATCCGGGCCCGAATCCAACCTTTTCCGCGGTCCTCGTGTCCAAGCCGTGAACTCCGGAGGGATCGTTCACGTGACCGCACTTGTCCGCATCCTGCTGCTGGTCCAGGCGCAGTCCACGGCGGCCACGCCCCCGATCCCGCTGCCGACCGCGACGACGGTCCAGGCCACGCGCACGGCCGTGGCGCCTGTGCTCGACGGTCGGGACGACGACGTCGTGTGGCGGTCCAGCCCGGCCATCGCTCAGTTCCTCGAGGCCAAGCCGACCGAGGGCGCCAAGCCGAGGCTCCGCACCGAGGCTCGCATCGCCTACGACGAGCACAACCTGTATGCCTTCGTCCGGGCGTTCGATCCCCACCCCGACAGCATCGTGAGCCTGCTCTCCCGCCGGGACGACCCGACGGCGTCCGACTACGTCACGCTGATGCTCGACCCCTACCACGACCGTCGGACCGGCTACGAGTTCTCGGTGAACCCCGCGGGGGTGAAGACCGACTACGCGATCTTCAACGACGGCGACGAGGACGTCGCATGGGACGCGGTCTGGGACGTGGCGACCCGGATCGACTCGCTCGGCTGGACGGCGGAGTACCGCATCCCGCTGTCGCAGCTCCACTACTCGGCGAAGGGCGGCGGCACGTTCGGCATTCTGGTCTGGCGGGTGATCCAGCGCCATACGGCGACGGTGACCTGGCCGCTCTACCGCACCTCGCACTCCGGGCTGCCCTCGCAGTTCGGCACCCTGGAAGGCCTGCGAGAGCTGGGGAGCCCGGGACGCGCGGAGCTGGTCCCCTACGTGGTCACCAAGAACGTCCAGGATGCGGGATCGACCGACGTCAGTCGAGCCCAGGACGTCTCGATCGGAGGCGATCTGCGCTACCGGCTCGCCTCCAACATCCTGCTCAACGCCACGGCCAACCCCGACTTCGGTCAGGTGGAGGCGGATCCGTCCGAGCTCAACCTCAGCGCCTTCGAGACCTTCTTCGACGAGCGGCGGCCGTTCTTCGTGGAAGGGAAGGGGCTGTTCACGTTCACCGTGAACTGCGTGGTGGTGGTCGACTGCAACACCGGCGAAGGGCTGTTCTACTCGCGGCGGATCGGGCGCGCGACCCAGCTCACCGGCGTCTACGGAGACGCGACCTCGCCGGCCGCCACCAAGATCCTCGCCGCGGCCAAGGTGACCGGTCGCCTCCCCGGCGGCTTCTCCCTCGGCGTGCTCGATGCCGTCACCGATCACGTCACCGCGCCGGGCGGGACCACCCTGGAGCCGGCGACGAACTACGCCGTGGTCCGGGGCAACCAGGACTTCCGCAACGGCGAGGGCAGCGTCGGCTTCATCCTGACCGGAGTGAACCGGTCGCTCGACGCCACCAGCGAGCCGTACCTGCACCGCAGCGCCTACGCGGGCGGGGTGAATGGGCGTTGGCGGTTCAACGGACGGTACGAGGTCTCGGGGTCGCTGGATCTGAGCCGGGTGGCCGGCGATACCGCGGCGATCGCGCGGACGCAGCAGGATCCCGTGCACCTGTACCAGCGCCCGGACGGCTCGGTGACGTTCGACCCCGACCGCACCTCGCTCAGCGGCAGCAACCAGGAGATCCGGTTCGCGAAGGTCGGCGGCAAGCGGCTCCACTTCGAGACCGCGTATCAGCGCCGCACGCCCGGGTTCGAGATCAACGACATCGGGTTCCTGCGCCAGGCGGACCAGCAGGCGTGGACCAACTGGGCCAATCTGGCCTGGAACGAGCCCAACCCGATCTTCCAGCAGCTGCGCTGGAACTTCAACAACTGGGAGTACTGGACCAGCGCGGGCCTGCCGACCGAGCGGGCGTTCAACACCAACGTGCACATCCAGTTCACCAACCGCTGGTGGCTGCACACGGGGGGCACCATCGGCCAGCTCGGCGTCACCTACTGCGACCGCTGCGCCCGGGGCGGCCCCGCCATCCGCCAGGACCCGTACCTCTCACCGTGGATCACGATCGAGGGAGACGACCGCCGCCCGCTGGTGCCGATTCTCTCGGCCAACTACAACCGGGCGGACGGGGGCCGCTCCGAGCGCATCAACGTGACGCCCGAGCTGGACCTCAAGGTCTCCAGCCGGTTCACGACGTCGCTGAGCGTGGACTACACCCACAACCGGGACGATCTGCAGTACTTCGGCACCTTCGTCGACGCGGGCGGGGGACAGCACTACACCTTCGCCCACCTCGTGCAGCAGACGCTGAGCCTGACCTGGCGGCTGGGGTACACCTTCACCCCCACGACCTCGCTCCAGGTCTACGCGTCGCCCTTCGTCTCCAAAGGCACCTACAGCGACGTGCGTGAGGTGGCCGACGCCCGGGCGAGCGAGTACGAGGCTCGCTACCGGCCCTACGACGATCCCGCCGTCGCCGCCGATCCGGGTGGCTTCAACTTCCAGCAGTTCCGCTCCAACGTGGTGTTCCGCTGGGAGTACCGTCCGGGGTCGACCCTGTTTCTCGTGTGGAGTCAGGGCCGCGAGGGGTCGGCGCCGCTCGAGGGCACCGAGTCCTTCCGCGGCGATCTCGGCGATCTGTTCGCCCGGCGCGCCGACGACACGTTCCTGATCAAGGTGTCGTACTGGCTGGCCCGGTAGACGTCACGACACATTGACAGCGTCGGTACCGGGGCCTAGCGTGTGCCGCACGCTTACCGGGAGGCAACCCCATGCAAACGCGTCTGCTCGGCGGCCTGGTGCTGTTCGTCGCTCTCCTGACGACGGCCTGTGACGAGGGAGTGGCACCGAGCTCCAACGACGTCCCCGATCCCTCTATGGCCAAGGCGACAACGGGCACCAGCAAGGTGTTGGTCGCGCTGAACCAGCGGCTCGCCCGAGAGCGCAAGCACGTGCGAATCCCCTTCGCCGACTATCGGACGGCGGAGGGCACGGGGCGCGTCGGGCAGCGTATTTTCGCCTTCGATCGGGGGAACAAGCAGATCGGCATCGAGTTCGTGGCCGGCGATCCGCGGCGCGACGGGCGGATCAACATCACCTACCTGGTCGATCAGAGCGACGGCGCCACGCACACCGTGAACCAGCTGTCGAACGCCGTGACCGAGCCCGCGATCGACCGGGCGATGAATACCTGGGAAGCGGTGCGCTGTTCCAAGCTCAGCATCGACAAGCTGCCCGATTCCGGCGCCGATCCGGACGTCGTCGACGGATTGTTCGGGATCGGCGGCATCGGGACGCCGTTCGCCGACATCACCCACGCCGGCTGGTATGGCCCGGAGTTCTTCGACGCCATCGCGCCCCCCGACGGCAGCACCTTCATTCTGGCCGTAACGTTCTCGTTCGTGTTCACCGACGATCAGGGCAATCCGACCGACATCGATGGAGACGGCGCGCTCGACTACGCGTTCGCCGAGATCTACTACAACGACGCGTTCCCGTGGGGGATCAACCAGAACTTCCCCTTTGCCGACGTGCAGGGCACCGCGTTGCACGAGACCGGCCACGGGCTCGGGCAAGGCGCACTTCGGCAAGATCTTTCAGACGGTGGCCAACGGGAAAGTGCACTTCGCGCCGTTCGCGGTCATGAACGCGGTCGATCCGGGATTTCCGACGCAAGTCCTGCAGGGCACGGACCGGGGAGGTCACTGCAGCATCTGGGCGAACTGGCCGAACTGACACGCTCCCGGCCACGAGCTCGAAGGGCCGCCCTCGAGGCGGCCCTTCGCGTTCACTCCTCCCGCTGGAGCGCTCGGCCGACGATCACGGTGATGTTGTCGCTGCCCCCGCCGTCCAGCGCTTCCTGGAGCAGCTCGTCGCAGGCCTGTTTCGCGGAGGTCATCGAGCGCAGGATGTCGCGGATCCGCTCGTCGGAGACGTGCCGCGTGAGCCCGTCGCTGCAGAGCAGCACGACGTGTCCCCAGGTCATGTCGAGGCGGGTGACTTTGGGATCGGTCTGACGCCCGCCGATCGAGCTCGAGAGCGTGTGGGCCAGCCGGGTGGTCGCGGCGTCGGACGCGGCCATGATGCCGGCGTCCACCAGCTCCTGGGCCATCGTCTGGTCGCGGGTGATCTGGGTGAGCTCGCCATGGCGCAAGAGGTAGCAGCGGCTGTCGCCCACCTGGAGCAGGTACGCGCGCGGCCAGACGCCGAGATAGAGGGTGAGGGTGGTGGCCATGCCGCGATAGTCTGGATCCTCGTCGCCGCGGCGGAGGATCTCCGCATGGCACTGATACGCGGCTTCCTGCAGAGCCTCGGAGAATTCCTGGTCATCGGCCGAGCCGGCGGCATAGTAGCAGCGCATGCTGCGGGAGACGTATTGGGTGACGGCTTGCAGCGCGACTCGGCTGGCTTCGCCGCCCTTGGCTCCGCCACCGACCCCGTCGGCGACCATCGCCAGGAAGGCGAGCCGCTCGCTGTCCGCCATGAGGTTGTCGGCGTCGGGGAGGCTGGTGAGCTGCACCACGACCTGCTTCCGCAGCGCGCAGACCAGATAGTGGTCCTGGTTGTCCTGGCGGACGTGTCCCGGATGGGTGACGGCAGAGACGTCGATCTCGTCGTCGTACGGCTTGCGGGTGGTCGGCGCCGGGGCGCGCGCCGTGTCGGAGGCGGCCATGCGGGGCTCCTGTCGGGTGGGGCGATCCCTCCAATCTGTAGAGCGCAGCCCCGAAGGGCCAGAAAGGCCTCGCCGCCGGGGGTGACGCGGCACCGCGGGTTGCCCGACCGCGAGTCGGCGCTGCATCTTGGCCGGTCTAGCCGTCGCCGGTGACGTCCTGTTTCCACTGGAGGATTCTCGCCATGCCGTACGCTGATGGATTCGTGCTCGCCATACCCAAGCGTCAGGTGCAGAACTATCGCCGCATCGCCCGTCGCGCCGGCAGGATCTGGCGCGATCACGGTGCGCTCGAGTACCGGGAGTGCGTGGGCGACGACCTCAAGACCGGCATGGGGGTGCCCTTCCCCCGGCTGGCCAAGGCCAAGCCCGGCGAGACGGTCTGCTTCTCGTGGATCGTCTACCGCTCGCGGGCTCACCGTGATCGCGTCAACGCGAGGGTGATGAAGGACCCGCGAATGGCGAAAATGATGAACCTGCCGATGCCGTTCGATATGAAGCGGATGGCCTACGGCGGGTTCAAGGTGATCGTGGACCTCTAATCGACGGCGAGCGCGAGCCGGTCGAGCGCCGCCATGAGCGCGCCCGCGGTCTGCGGGCGCGCTTCCGGGCGCTTCTCCAGGCACGCGAGGACCAGCCGTTCCAGGGCCGGCGGCATCGGGTTGTCCGCCCGTTGCGACGGAGGGACCGGCTCCTGCTGCACGTGGAGCAGAACGGTCTGGATCGGCGTCTCGCCTTCGAATACGAGGTGTCCCGTCAACAGGTAGTAGGCGACGCACCCCACCGAATAGAGATCCGCGCGCCCGTCCACCCGATCGCCGTGCGCCATCTCCGGCGCCATGAAGGCGGGGGTCCCGACTGCCATCCCCGTCGCGCTCGCCAGCGAGTCGTCCCGGGCGCCCCCGATCGATTTGACCAGCCCGAAGTCGAGCACCTTCACGAAATCCTGCTGCCGGCCCACCCGCCCCAGGTGGATGTTGGCGGGCTTGATGTCGCGGTGCACCAGTCCCGCGTCGTGGGCTTCCTCGAGCGACTCGCACACCTGGCGAAGGATGCGCGCCACCCGCGGCGCGGGCAGCGGTCCGTCCCGGCGTACGAGCTGGTCGAGGTTGATACCGTCGAGCAGCTCCATCGCGAGATAGAGGCGGCCGTCCTCCGTGGTCCCGAAGTCGTACAGCTGCACCGTGTGCGGCGATTTGAGCTCGGCCGCCGCCTCGGCCTCGCGCCGGAAGCGTGCCGCGGCCAGCTGGGCCTGGCTCCCGTCAACGGCGGCGAGGGCCTCCGGGCGGATCAGCTTGATCGCCGCCGGCCGGGCCAGCATGCGATGGTGGGCGTGGTACACCTCGCCCATTCCGCCGCGGCCGATCAGGTCGCCCAGCCGGTAGCTGCCCATCTCGCGTGCCTTGGTCACCTGCTGCCCCATCCGGGTGACCACGCTCGAGATCACCACGGCGACACCGAGCATGAGATAGTTGGGGTAGTGCATCGCGAGCGTGTCGAGCGCCGAGTCGAACTGGTAGACGCCCGCGGCCCGCGCGATCAGCATGCCGACCGGGTCCATCGAGGCGGCGAGGAAGCCGGCTGCCAGCATCTTGCGCGGGTCGGCGGGGACGATCGCCGCGGTCATCAGGATCACGGGCCCGATCCAGGTGATCATCGGCCGCAGGCGGAGCGGCATGGCCGATGCCGGACCCCAGTGGATCATCACGCCCAGGTCCACCGCCGTGAGGACGAGGTAGGCCAGGCCGAGATCGAGTACGAACGCGGGATCGCGCCGCGTGCGGCCGACGTACAGATACAGGCCGATGGACGTCGCGAACGCGAATGCGGCGATCCCGTCGAGGACGCGGAACTGGTCGGCGGTGCTGGTGCCCGGATCGGCGAAGTGGATGGCCAGGTGACCGAGCGCTGGGCCCAGGAACCAGAGCGCCGCGGCCAGGAGGGCCAGGATCTGCAGCCGCTTGGTGGCTTGCCGGAGGAGGTCGTCGGGGAGCCGGCGGGTCCGGCCGGGAGTGGTCTGCAGATCGGCCGGCGTCTCCGACGCTGGGCGGCCGATCACGCGCGGCGTGAGCATGCCGGTACTCTAGACGCCTCGCCGGGGCGTCACTACCCGCGCGCTGATCATCGCTCGGCCGCCCCGTCCTCGCGGAGGCGCCGGATGTGCGCCTCCGTGAGGGTCACGGTCTCGGTGAGGTAGCGCTTGACCAGGTCGAGCTCTTCGGTCGTGAGGCCCGCGAGGTACTTGCTGTAGTCGGCCAGCATCGGCGCCATGAGCGCCATGAACCGCTCCCCGAACTCGGCGGTGACGGTCGGCCGGACGATCACCCGCCGCCGATCCTCCGAATCCCGGTCGCGGCGCACCAGCCCGTGCCGCTCGAGGCGGTCCACCATTGTCGTGATGGCGGAACTGGTGAGCCCCATCCGCTCGGCCAGCTCGCCGGCCGTCATCGGCCCGGCCTGCAGCAGCACATCCACCGCCTTGTGGTCGGTGGCGTGGAGGCCCAGCCGCGCGGCGAGCGCAGCGTGCATCACGACGGTCGCCGTGCTCCAGGCCCGGCTGGCCTGCCGGACCTCCTCCAGGATCTGGGCGCGGGAACGGGATGGCTTGACGCGAGGCATAGAATAATTAGCTTATCGAAAGGTTAGCTCATAAGAATATCACATAACCTTAAGATAATCCCTCCATGCCGAGCCCAGCCAGCCCCCGACAGCGTCCATGACCTCCCCGACCGCCGTGCCGTTCGTGGTGCGCCGCGAGAACGGCGTCGTCCGCGGCTTCTCCGTGATGGCGACGCGCGACGTGTCGCACGGGCTGCTGCGGCTCGACGCCGGCCGCGTGGTGGCGCAATGGAGCACGGCCCGCGAGACCTCGCGCGCGGGCTGGGAGATCCGGGTGGACCACGAGCAGGGGCCGGTGCACGAGGTCGAGCTCCCGCTGGGCGGCCTCGCCGGCGCGCGCGTGCGCTGGCGCCTCCTCCCGTGGCCGCCCCGGTGGCAGCTCGTGATCCGCGCGGCCGACCTCCGTCTGTTCGAGCCGCTGGCGGGCGAGCTCCGCCTGCCGCTCTCGCATCCAGCCGAGCTGGTGCTCGACCTCCGGGCGAGCGACCGGTCGTTGGCCCGCGAGTTCGCGGCCGATCTCTCGCTCGCCCTGGCGGAGGAGGCGGTGCTCGTCGCCGAGCGGGAAGGCCGGCCGGCCCTGGCGGAGGCGCCGCCGCCGCTCTCGGGCGGCCGCCCCAGCATGGCTAGGCCGGTCCCGCGATGGCGCGCCGGCTAAACAGCGCGATCGGCAGACCGATGAAGAGGGCGTGCACCGCGACGCTCATCGCCACCCAGAGCGGGTCCTTCGCCCCGCCACCGCCGGCGGCCGAGAGCGGCACGACGATGAAGTTCATGATGGCGTAGAGCAACAGGCCGTAGATCAGGCCGCAGGGTACGGCCTGCCGCCAGAGCAGCGGCCACCGCCGCGCGACCAGGTAATACGCCACCGACATGGACGTCGCGATGAAGAAGTGGAGCGCGAGGCCCAGTGCAGCCGTCGCCGCGCCCCCCTCGAAGCTGGCCTTGCCCAGGAGGCCTGCCGCCACCGACTGGAAGATCCGCTCGGCCGAGACGCCGGCTTTGACCGCCCAGAAGACCCAGGCGTAGGCGATGTCGAGCGCACCGGCGAGTAAGCCCCCGGCAAGCACCGGCCAGAGGGGCGGCGAGTGGCGTGCGGGGATGGACGACGCGGTCATGGAGTCCCCGGAGTGGAGGTCGCAGCGGGGGACGTCGGTGACCGGCGGAGGAACACGACGGGGCGCTCAAGGCGGCCCGCGCGTCACGTGCGGTCGTCGGCGCGGCGGGCGAGCTCGTTGTTGCGCGCCGCGGCCTCGTCGCTCAATCGGGTGAGCACCGAGGGCGACCAGCGCGACGTGCTCTCCGTCCCGGGCCGCGTCTCGGTGCCGATGCCGCCGGGCCCCGGCAGCAACCGCTCGGCCAGGCTCATCACCGCGGCCCCCACCCCGGGGAAGAGCGCGTTGAGCTTGACGGCAGCTGCGACACTCGATGGCATGACGAGCTCGGCGTCACCCCGGCTACAGGCCTCCAGGATCCGCCGCGCGGCCAGGGTCGCGTCGATGCTGAGGAACGGCAGCGAATCGAGGATGCTGAACCAGGCGAACTCTTGGCGGTGCCGGGCCTTGAACGACGCATTCGCCGGGCTGCCCGTTCGCATGAGTCCGGGACAGACGGTCGTGACGTAGACCCGGTCCTTGGCGAGCCCGCTCCGCAGCCCCTCCGAAAGGCCGACCAGCGCGAACTTACTTGCGGAATAGGGCAGGAGGTGTGGCACGCTGATCTTCCCGCCCACCGAAGCGATGTTGACGATGCGGCCCGACTTTCGGCGGCGCATCTCGGGCAGCACGGCGAGGATAGTGTGGAGCGGACCCCAGAAGTGGACCCGAAGGGCGCGATCGTAGTCCTCCGGCGTCATCGACTCCAGAGGCCCGACCTGGATGACGCCGGCGTTGTTGATGAGGATGTCCACCGGCCCCAGCCGCTCGCGCACCTGGGCGAGCGCCTCCTCGATCTCCTCGGGCCGGGTGATGTCGCAGGTGAGGGCGAGCACGTCGGCGCCGACGGCCTCCAGCTGGTCGCCCGCCCGTGCGAGCTCGAGCTCGTCTCGGGCGCAGATCGCCACCATGGCCCCCTTCCGCACCAGCTCGCGCGCGAGGACGAGCCCGAGGCCGCGGGACCCGCCGGTGATCAGGGCGACCTTGCCGGCCAGATCCATCCACCGGCGGCGCCGGCCTTCGGCCCGGGCAACGGCGATGACGCCGAGCGTGAGGCCCGCGGCGGCGAGCATTTCCAGCGACGTGCCGCGGCGGTGAGTGGAATTCTTCGGCATGGCCCTACCTATTGGTTGGGACGGTGGTCCGCCGTGACTCGGCGCACACCCCCGGGCGCACTAGAGGGGCGCGGACCCGCCCGGCTAGATTACGCCAGCCAGTGTCCGCTTTCGGTTCATTACCCACCAGCTGCGCCCGGTCGATGTTGACCGCCAGCCCAGACCTATCAGTGTCCGTCTGACCCTGCCTCGCCTGTCGGGCCTGTTCGCCGCCCGACCCGCCGCCGCCCCCGACGAGCTTCTTGCCGGCCCCATCCGCGGCGAGCTGCTCGGCGCCGAGCACCTCGGCGATCGCGCGCGAACGCTCGCGCGCGCCCAGCGCGTCACGGCCCGGCCCACGCGCCGACGCGCCCGCCTCCTGGTCCGGCTGGACGAGACCCGCCGGATCCTGGATGAGGCGCACCAGCGGCTGGCCAACGCCGCCGACCGCGAGGTGAACGTCAGCCCTGCCGGCGAGTGGCTGCTGGACAATCTCCACGTGGTCCAGGAGCACATCCGCGAGGTGCGGGAAAGCCTTCCCCGGGGCTATTACCGCGAGCTGCCGGAGCTGGCGAACGGAATACTCGCCGGGTATCCGCGGGTGTACGAGATCGCGATCACCCTGATCTCGCACACCGAAGCCCGCGTGGAGCTGGACAACGTCGATTTGTTCCTCGGCGCCTTCCAGCAAGTGCGGCCGCTGGTCATCGGCGAGCTGTGGGCGATCCCCGCGATGCTCCGGCTCGGGCTCATCGAGAGCGTCCGGCGCATGGCGCTCCGCACCGTCCGGCGGCTCGAGGAGCTGGAGAGCGCGGACGAGTGGACGGCACGTCTGGTGGACGCCGGTGACGAGAGCGGCGCCGCCGTGGCGGCCGCGCTCAACGAGTTCATCAACTTTCCACCGCTCCTCACGCCCACCTTCGTCTCCCGGTTCCTCGGCCAGCTTCGCGCGGCCGGCGGCGGGCGACCGTCGCTGGTCCGGTTGCAGGACTGGATCGCCGAGCACGGCATGCCCGCGGAGGAGGCCGCCGCGCGGGCCACGGAGCGGGTGGCGCTCACCCAGCTCACGATGGCGAACAGCATCACCAGCCTGCGCGGCATCGCCCGCATGGACTGGGAGGCCTTCGTCGAGCGCCAGAGCGCCATGGAGGCGACGCTCCGACAGGATCCGGCCGGCGTGTACGCTCGCATGACGTTCGTGACCCGGGATCAGTACCGTCACGTGGTCGAGCGGATCGCCCGGCGGAGCGAGCGGGACGAGGCCACCGTGGCGCGCAACGCCATCGAGCTGGCCCGCGCCGCGCCGTCCAACGGCGCCGCCGAGGCCGACCGGCGCCGCCACGTCGGCTACTACCTGGTGGACGAGGGCCTGGCCCAGCTCGAGCGGCTGACCGGCTACCGGCCGCCGGCCGGCCTCAGGCTGTATCGGTGGGCGCTGCGCCATCCCAACGTGGTCTTCGTGGGAGGCGTGCTCGCCGGCACCGTCGCCGCGCTCGTGGCGGTGTTCTGGCTGGCGGGGCCGGAGGCGCGCGCCGCCTGGCCGCTCGTGCTGCTGTTCGCGTTCATCCCCGCCAACGACATCGCCGTCACGGCGATGAACCAGCTGCTGACCGCGTTCCTGCCGCCCCATCGTCTGCCCAAGCTGGATCTCGGACGGCACGGCGGCGTCCCCGAGGAGTTCCGCACGGTCGTCGTCGTGCCCACGCTGTTCGGCAGCGTCGAGGCGGTGCACGAGGCGCTCGAGCACCTCGAGGTCCAGTATCTCGCCAACCGGGAAGCGCATCTCCAGTTCGCCATCCTGACCGACTTCACCGACTCGCCGACCGAGTCGCGCGAGTCCGATGCCGCCATCGTCGCGGCCGCGGTCACCGGCATCCAGGAGCTCAACGCCCGGTACGCCGAGGGCGAAGACGCGTTCTACCTGTTTCATCGCGCTCGGCGGTGGAATCCGAGCCAGGGCGTGTGGATGGGCTGGGAGCGGAAGCGGGGCAAGCTGGCCGAGTTCAACCGGTTCCTGCGGGGCGCGGACGCCGGTGCCTTCAGCCGAATCGTGGGCGACCCGGCGCCGCTCAGGCGGGTGCGCTACGTCATCACGCTCGACGCCGACACCGTTCTGCCGCCGGACACCGCGGCGCTCCTGATCGGCGCGCTGGCCCATCCGCTCAACCGGGCGGAGTACGATGCCGATCTCGGCCGCGTCGTGCGCGGCTACGGCATCCTGCAGCCGCGGGTCGGGGTCGCCCTGCCGAGCGCGCACCGGTCGCAGTTCGCCGCGGTCCATTCGGGCCATCCCGGAGTCGATCCTTACACCACGGCCGTCTCCGACGTGTACCAGGATCTCTACGGTGAGGGCAGCTTCACCGGCAAGGGGATCTACGATGTCGACGCGTTCGAGCGGGCCACCCACGGCCGGTTTCCCGAGAACACGCTGCTGTCGCACGACCTGATCGAGGGCAACTACGCGCGGGCCGGGCTCGCCAGCGACATCGTGGTCTACGACGACTATCCCGCCCGCTACCTCACCTTCACCCGGCGCAAGCATCGCTGGATCCGCGGCGACTGGCAGCTCCTCCGCTGGCTGACCAACCGCGTGCCCGGCCCCGACGGCCCCGAGCCCAACCGTCTGTCGCTGCTCTCGCGCTGGAAGATCCTCGATAACCTGCGGCGGAGCACGGTCGAGCTGGCCCAGCTCGCCTTCCTCATCGCCGGCTGGACGATCCTGCCCGGCGACCCGCTGCGGTGGACCCTGCTGGGTCTCGGCGCGATCGCCGCGCCCCACGTGGTCGCGCTGCTGCTGGCGATGTTGCGCCCGCCGATGGACAAGTCGTGGCGCGCCTACTACGCGGCGGTGGGACACGACGCGGCCACGAGTCTGCAGCAGCTGGCGTTGGCCATCGCCTTCCTCCCCCATCAGGCATGGGTTTCCGCGGACGCCATCCTGCGCACCCTGTGGCGGCTCTGCGTCAGCCGCCGGCAGCTGCTCGAGTGGCAGACCGCGTCGCAGACCGAGCGCCTGGTCGCGGGCGGCCGGGGCGCCGTGTGGCGCACGATGTGGCCCGCGGTGGCGCTGCCCCTCGTGCTGCTGGCGGCGGCGATGTGGGCCGCGGAGGTCAGGAGTGGCGGGCACCTGGATTTCTCGCCGCTCATCGGCGCGGCGGTCCCGCTGCTGATCCTGTGGTCGTTCTCCCCCTCCATCGCGTACGCCATCAGCGCGCCCGCCGTGCGCCGCGAGCGCCGGCTGCCCGCGTCCAGCCGCACGGCCGCGATGCGCTACGCGCTGCTCCACTGGCACTACTTCGACCGGTTCGTCACCGAGGAGACCAACTGGCTCGCCCCGGACAATTTCCAGGAAGATCCGGCGCCGGTGGTGGCCATGCGCACCTCGCCCACCAACATCGGGCTTCAGCTCCTCGCCACGGTGAGCGCGCACGATCTCGGCTTCATCACCGCGGAGGACATGGTCCAGCGGCTCGAGCGTGCCTTCCGCTCGCTCGAGGCGATGCGACGATTTCGCGGCCACTGGTACAACTGGTACGACCTGCGCGATCTGCGAGTGATGGAGCCGGCGTACGTGTCGACAGTGGACAGCGGCAACCTGGCCGGCCACTTCATCGCGCTCCGGCAGGCCTGTCTCGACCTCGCCGACGAGCCGGTGTTCGACGCGCGGACCTGGCGGGCGCTTCGCACCGGCGTGCACCTGGCACAGGAGCGGGTCCGTGAGGCCTTCACCACCGGAGCCGACGATGTGGAGCGGGCACGTGGCCTGGCGGTGGCGGACGATCTCCTGCGCGAGGCGGAATCCGCCCTCGGGACCCTCGACGCGCCGGTACCCGAGGCGCTGCTCGGCGTGATCATGCCGGCACTGGAGGGCGCCGGCGCCGCGCTGGCGCGGCTGCCGGAGGCCGACGACGCGCGCGAGACCGCCGGCGACTGGATCGGCTGGTGCCTCGATCTCCTCGAGGAGCAGGAGACGCTGCTGGAGGGGTTGAAGCTGCCGCCCACGTCCGGCCGCGGCTCGCGCCCGATCGCGCGCTCGGAGTCCTGGCGTGCGGTCGCGACCCGTTCAGAGGCGGCGGCCGAGCTGCTGTCGCGGCTCGACGCGCTGGCCGACCGGTGCGCCGCGTACGTCGAGGCGATGGACTTCGGGTTCCTGTACGACAAGAGCCGGAGCCTGTTCGCCATCGGATACCAGGCGGGCTCTCCGACGCTGGACGGCTCGCATTACGACTTGCTCGCCTCCGAGGCCCGGCTGGCGAGCTACCTCGCGGTGGCCAAGAACGAGGTGCCGGTCGAGCACTGGTTCCGGCTGGGACGCACGCTCACCCGGGCGGCGGGCGCGACGGCTCTGGTCTCCTGGAGCGGCAGCATGTTCGAGTACCTGATGCCGAGCCTCGTCATGCGCTCGTTCCCGTTCACCGTGCTCGACGACACCTTCAAGGGCGCCGTGCGGCGGCAGATCGCCTACGCGTCGGAGCGCGGCGTGCCGTGGGGCATCAGCGAGAGCGCCTACAACCTGCGCGACCGCTACCAGACCTACCAGTACCGCGCGTTCGGCGTGCCCGACCTGGCGCTCAAGCGGGGGCTCGGCCGCGATCTGGTGATCGCGCCCTACGCCGCGGCGCTCGCGGCGATGATCGTGCCGCAGCGGGCCATCGCCAACCTCGGACTGCTGGAGAAGCACGGGGCGCTCGGTCGGTACGGATTCCGCGAGGCGCTCGACTACACGCGGCCCGATCCGGGTCGCGCGTTCGGCCTGGTCCAGGCCTACATGGCCCACCACGTGGGGATGAGTCTCGTCGCCCTCACCAACGCGCTCACGGCGCAGGTCTGGCAGCGCCGGTTCCACGCCGACTCGTTGGTGCGCTCGGTGGAGCTCCTGCTGCACGAGCGCGCGCCCCGCCGTCTCGAGCTGCAGCCACCCCAGATGACCCGGGCCGACGAGGCGCTGCCCGACCCCGAGCTGGAGCGTCCGGTGGTGCGCGAGGTGGCGAGCCCGGACACGCCGGCCCCGCACGTGGCGCTGCTGGGACACCTGCCGTACACCGTGATGGTGAGCCATTGCGGCAGCGGGTACAGCCGGTTCGAGGACCAGGCCGTGACCCGCTGGCGGGCCGACGGGACCCGCGACCACACCGGTCAGTTCTGCTACCTGCGCGAAGTGAGCGAGGGGCGCGTCTGGTCCGCGGCGCATCAGCCGGTCTGCGCACCGGCCGAGCGCTACCGGGCGTTCCTCGCGACCGACCGGGTCACGATCCACCGCGCCGACGGGCCGATCGAAACCCGCACCGAGATCGCGGTCGTGCCCGCCGACGCCGCCGAGGTGCGGCGGGTCACCCTCACCAACCACGGGAGCACGACGCGCGAGATCGAGCTCACGAGCTACGGCGAGATCGTCCTCGCGCCGCCGGATGCCGACCGGGCCCACCCCGCGTTCGGCAACCTGTTCGTCCAGACGGAGTACCACGCGTGGTGCACGGCGATCACGGCGACGCGACGCCCGCGCTCGGCGCAGGAGCGGCCGGTCTGGTGCGTGCACGTGGTGGACGCCGGCAAGGAGCGGGTCGGCTCCGTGTCGTGTGAGACCGACCGCTGGCGGTTCATCGGCCGCGGCCGCACGACCCGGGATCCGGTCGCGCTGGAGACTGACGGGCGGCTCTCGGGCACGACCGGCGCCGTCCTCGATCCGATCTTCGCGCTCCGCACCCGGGTCCGGCTGGAGCCGCGCCAGACAGCGTCGGTGGCATTCACCACCCTCGTCGCCACCTCGCCGGAGCGGGCCTTCGAGCTCGCCGATCGCTATCACCATCCGCGTGCGGCCCAGCGCGCGCTGGACCTCGCGTGGACTTCGGCCCAGGTCGAGCTGCGCGAGCTCAACATCTCTCCCGGCGACGCCGGGGTGTTCCAGGAGCTGGCCGGGCATCTCTTCTTCGCCAACCCGTCCCTGCGCGCCCCCCAGGAAGAGCTGCGCCGGAACCGCGGCACGCAGCCGATGCTGTGGGCGGCGGCCATCTCGGGTGATTGGCCCATCGTGCTCGCCACGATCGATTCGGCCGAAGGCCTGCCCACGCTGCGGCAGCTGCTCGCGGCGCACCACTACTGGCGCCGGCGCGGCATGATGGTGGATCTGGTCGTGCTCAATAACCGCCCCACCAGCTACCTGCAGGAGCTCGACCAGAGCATCCTCACCGCGATTCACGCATCCCACGAGGCCGGGATGGTCGACCGGCCCGGCGGCGTGTTCGCCCGGCGGCGCGACTTGCTCACGCCGGACGTGCTCGGGATGCTGCGGGCGACCGCGCGCGTCCACCTCGAGTGCGACGGCCGCCCGCTCGGGCGCGTCCTCGTGGCCGCGGCAGCCAAGGACGACGTGGTCACCGAGGACCTGGCATCGTTGCCGGCGCCGACCCGGAGCGCGGACCGCGGCGGACCGCTCGGACTGCTTCGGCTCCTGAGTGCCGGCGCCCTCGACACCGCGCGCGACGTCGTGACCTCGGCCGTGACGACGCTGGCGCCGACCTCCGTCACCCACACGCCGGCTCCGGCCGACGCCGGACGCGCGCCGGCCATGCCGGACAACGGCTTCGGCCGCATGACCTCGGACGGCGACTACGAGATCACGGTCGAGGGCGACCACGTGCCGCCGCTCCCCTGGGCCAACGTCATCGCCAACCCGCAGGGCGGCTTCCTCGTCACCGAGCGCGGCGCGGGCTTCGTCTGGGCGGGGAACAGTTACTTCTACCGCCTCACGCCGTGGCACAACGACCCGGTCAGCGATCCACCCGGCGAGGTGCTGTACCTCCGTGACGAGGCGAGCGGCGACGTCTGGTGCCCGACGCCTGCGCCCCTGCGGAGGTCCGGTCGCTACACGGTCCGCCACGGCGCGGGCTCGACGACCTTCGACCACCGGCACGGCCCTATCGAGACCACGCTCACCCTCGGCCTCGCGGACGACGCCGCGGTCAAGCTGTCGGTGCTCAGGCTGACCAACCGGGGCGACGACGCCCGCAGGCTGACCGTGACCGCGTACGTCGAGTGGAGTTTGGGCGCGCTGCGGGAGCACACCCAGCACCAGATCCACACGACGTTCGATCCTGACCGGCGCGCGATTCTCGCCCGCAACACCTTCGATCCCCAGTTCGCCGACTCGGTCGCCTTCTGCGCCCTGAGCGAGCCGCTCACCGACTACACCGCCGACCGCCGGGAATTCCTCGGCCGCAACGGATCGGTCGCGGCGCCTGCCGCCCTTGGCCTACCGCTCAGCGGCACGACCGGCGCCGGCCACGATCCCTGCGCCGCCCTTCGGACCGTACTCGAGCTCAAGCCCGGCGAGACCCGTGAGGTGGTCCTCCTGCTCGGCGCCGCCGCAGGCGACGAGGCGGCGCGCGAGGCGGTCGACCGGTTCGGCAGCGCGAGCCATGCCCGCGCGGCATCCGAGCAGCACGTGGCCCGATGGACGGAGCGCCTCTCGACCGTCACCGTGCGGACGCCGGATCCCTCGTTCGACGTGCTCCTCAATCGGTGGCTGCTGTACCAGACGCTGGTTTGCCGGGTGTGGGCGCGATCGGCGCTGTACCAGAGCAGCGGGGCCTATGGCTTCCGCGACCAGCTTCAGGACGTGATGGCGCTCGCCTACGCCGAGCCGGCGCTGGCCCGCGAGCACATCCTGCGCGCCGCGGGCCGCCAGTTCGTCGAAGGCGACGTCCAGCACTGGTGGCATCCGCCCGCGGGTCGCGGCGTGCGCACCAAGTTCTCGGACGACCTCGCCTGGCTGCCGTTCGTGGTGGACCACTACCTCCGCGTCACCGGGGACGCCTCCGTGCTGGACGAGACGGTCGCGTTTCTCGCCATGCGCCAGCTCGAGCCGCACGAGCACGAGGTCTACGACCTGCCGCACCCGTCCGACCAGCTCGGCTCGATCTACGAGCACTGCCTCCGGGCGCTGCGCCGCGCCTCGACGGCCGGCGTGCACGGACTCCCGCTCATCGGCATCGGCGACTGGAACGACGGCATGAGCCGGGTCGGCGTGGAAGGCCGCGGTGAGAGCGTGTGGCTCGCCTGGTTTCTCATCGCCACGCTGCGGGCGTTCGCGCGGCACGCTGAGGGCCGCGGCGACGCGGCCGTGGCGGTCGAGTTCCGCGCGCAGGCGGATGCCTACGCCCGCGCGGTCGAGACCGCCGGCTGGGACGGGGAGTGGTATCGGCGGGCCTACTTCGACGACGGCACGCCGCTCGGATCGGCCGCGAGCGACGAGTGCCGGATCGACTCGATCGCCCAGAGCTGGAGCGTCATCTCCGGCGCGGGCGATCCGGCGCGCCGTGCGCTCGCGATGCGGTCGCTCGAGCAATGCCTCGTGCGCGACGATGTCCGGATCCTGCCGTTGCTCACGCCGCCGTTCGACAAAACGCCGAACGATCCGGGTTACATCAAGGGCTACCTCCCAGGCGTCCGCGAGAACGGGGCCCAGTACACGCACGCGGCGCTCTGGGCCGTGCTGGCGACGGCCCTGCAGGGCGATGGCGAGCGGGCCTTCGAGCTCTTCCAGATGATCAACCCGCTCCAGCGGACGCGGACACCCGAGGAGGTCGCCGTGTACCAGCTCGAGCCGTACGTCGTCGCGGCCGACGTGTACACCGTCGAGGGCCACGTCGGCCGCGGCGGATGGAGCTGGTATACGGGCTCGGCGAGCTGGATGTACCGCGTCGGGCTCGAGACGATCCTGGGCTTCACCAAGCGGGGCGACCGCCTCAGCCTCGAGCCGTGCGTGCCGGCCGCGTGGCCTGAGTTCAGTCTCACGTATCGCCATGGTCGTACGACGTACACCATCGTGGTGGAGCGGCCTCAGGCCGCGCGGAAGGGAAACCAGCAGGTCCTGCTTGATGGCCGCATGCTCGATGGGGAAGCGATTCCGTTGGTGGACGACGGGGCGACCCACGAAGTCCTAATCCGGCCGCGGCCAAGGGAAGGGGCATCGGAAGCGTAGGACTCGTTCGGGAGACACCATGGCCGATCCCGCCCCTGTTCTCCTCCTCATCGGCGCCGCCCTCGGCGGCCTCGTGCTGATCCCGCTCGGCCTTCCCGGGCTCTGGCTCATCGTCCTCGGTATCGTGGCGTACGGCTGGCTCACGGATTGGCGCGAGGTCACGGGGCTCGTCATCGCCATCGCCGTGGGGCTGGCTGCCCTGGGCGAAGCCATCGAGGCGTGGATCGGTTTCCGCTTCGCGCAACGCTACGGCGGCTCGCGACGCGCGGGATGGGGTGCTCTGGTCGGTGGGTTGGCGGGGGCGTTCGTCGGCGTGCCGGTGCCGCTGATCGGCTCGGTCGTCGGCGGCTTCGTCGGCGCGTTCGTGGGGGCCGCGCTGTTCGAGTACACCAACGCGCGGAAGTCGGACGTCGCGGCCAGAGCGGGGTGGGGCGCCGTGCTGGGACGCGCGGCGGCCGCGGCGCTGAAGATGGCGCTGGGTGTCGTGCTGGCGGTCGGCGCGCTGTACCTGGCGCTGCGCGGCTGATCACTCGATAGGCCATCCGACAGTAAATTTCACTCTTGACAAATAATATTGTCGGTGACACGTTGGACCCATGTCACCGATCCCTGCACTCGATGTCGTCCGGCGGCCCGAGGCCGCCGCGGCCCTGCTCGACCCGGTCCGCCAGCAGTTGCTCGCCCACCTCGCCGAGCCGGACTCCGCGACCGGGCTGGCGCGCCGGCTCCAGCTTCCCCGCCAACGGGTCAACTACCATCTCCGCGCGCTCGAGAGCGCCGGCCTCGTCGAGCTGGTCGAGGAGCGCCGCAAGGGCAACTGCATGGAGCGCGTCGTGCGGGCGACCGCGCGCACGTTTGTCATCAGTCCGGAAGCGCTGGGGCCGCTCGGACTCACCCCCGATCTGGCGGCCGACCGCTTCAGCTCCGCGTACCTGATCGCCGCGGCCGGCCAGGTCATCCGCGACGTCGCCTCGCTCGAGTCGCGTGCCCGGAAGGCGGGGCAGCGGATCGCCACGCTCACCCTCGAGGCCGACGTGAAGTTCGCGAGCGCGGCATCGCGCGCGGCGTTCGCCGAGGAGCTGGCGGATGCGGTCGCTCGGATCGCCGCCAAGTACCACGACGAGCGCGCGCCAGGTGGCCGCCGATTCCGCCTGCTCGCCGCCGTGCATCCGACGCCAACCAAGGAAGCGACCCATGGGAAACACGATGACTGACCAACGGCGCGCGTTCGACTTCTCGCTCGATCTCGACGCCACGCCGGACGAGGTATGGCGCGCGCTCACCGAAGCCGAGGAGCTCGTCCGCTGGTTCCCGCTCGAGGCCCGCGTGACGCCGGGCCGGGGCGGCACCATGTTCTGGTCCTGGGGCGACACCGGCGACTGGCAGACCCGCATCGACGCGTGGGAGCCGGGCCGGCTGCTCCGTCTCGTCCAGGAGGACGCCCGGCCATACGACGCCGAAGGCCATCCGCTCCCCGCGGGCGAGGTCGAGCCCGCTCGGCTCGCGATGGAATTCACGCTCGAGACGCACCACGGAAAGACCCGCCTGAGGCTGGTCCACTCCGGATTCGGTCGGGGCACCGCCTGGGACAACGAGTTCGAGGGCATTTCGGAAGGCTGGCAGGCGGAGCTGCGGAGCCTCCGGCACTACCTGCGCGGCTTTCGCGGCCGCGACCGCATCTTCGGCCGCGCGTGGCTCACGACGACCATGCCTCGCCAAGCCGCCTGGGCACGCCTGATCGGACCCGATGGCTTCCGGGTCCAGCCGGCGAGCCCGAAGGACGGTGAGGCCTACGAGGTAACGTCGCCGACGGGCCAGCGGCTCAGCGGAACGGTCGAGCTCAACCTGCCCGGGCAGACGCTGCTCGGCACCGTGCGCGAGCTGGGCGACGGACTCTTCCGGCTGCTGACCTGGACCGATGCCGTCGGCAAGACGGGGGTCTGGGCTTCGCTCGCCACCTACACCGGGGATCCGGCCGTCGTGGGCGAGTTCGCCGACCGCGCGCAGTCGGCGCTCCACCGGCTGTTCGACCCGGGAGCCTAGACGATGCGGCCGGACGGGCAGTCGGCGAGATAGGGACACGGTCGGGCGCCGGGTCGCCATATTCGAGGGACCATGACTACTACGACCGCCGTCCAGATCGCCATTCCGGCGCTGTGGCTCGCCTGGCTGATCTACTGGTGGCTCAGCGCCCGCAACGTGAAGACCACAGCCTGGCAGGAGCCGACCCGCCTGTGGGTCCGGCACCGTGTGCCCGCTCATCATCGCCGCCCTGTTGCTCGGCGCCCCCGGCTGGGTGCCTCGGGTGCTGACGCGGCGATTTCTTCCCCCCGGGAATTTCTTTCCCGTGCTCGGCACGGTGCTGCTGGCGGCGGGCCTCGGCTTCTCGGTCTGGGCTCGCCGTCACCTGGGCCGCAACTGGAGCGCGCATGTCGCCGTGAAGGAAGGCCACGCGCTGGTACGCACCGGTCCCTACCGCTATCTGCGGCATCCGATCTATACCGGGATCCTGCTGGCGTTCCTGGGAATGGTCGTGGCGATCGGCGAGTGGCGCGGCCTGGTGGCCCTGGCTTTCGCGCTGTTGGCGTTCGCCGTCAAGAGCGGCCAGGAGGAACGGCGGATGCGGGATGTGTTTCCGGAGTACGAGCAGTATCGCCGAGAGACCGCCGCGCTCGTCCCGTTCGTCTACTGATGCTGGTCGTCAGGACCGTGGGCTAGCCGACGCGGGTCACCGCGGTGCGCTGTTCCTGCAGCGCCCGCAGCCGGCGTGCGAGCGCGCGGCCGGTCGCCGGCCGGCGCTTCGGATCGACGTGCAGCGCCTCGCGAAAGAACTCCGCGACATCCTGAGGACATGACGGGGCGAGCCGGCGGATGTCCGGCACGTCCTCGACGGCGAGGGCGGAATTCGCCCGGAGCTTCTCGCGCGCCTTGGCGGGTGTGATCCCGGCGATCGCCTCGAACAGCACGACCGACACGCCCCACAGGTCGAACGAGGGGTCGGGCGCCTCGCCCTTCATCGCTTCCGGCGACAGGTACGCCACCGTGCCAGCGACGGCCCCCGCGCCGGTCAGGTCGTCCTCGGTGGCGTCCCCCTCCAGCATGTTCGCCGCCGCCGGCACCTCGGGCACGCGCCTCGGCTCGGTTCGGTCGAGCTCGCGCACGGCCTCGATCGCCCGGGCCAGGCCGAAGTCCAGCAGCTTCGGCTCCCCATCCGCCGTGAACCCCACGTTGCTCGGCTTGATGTCGCGATGGAGAATTCCCGCGCCGTGCATGCGGTCCACGACCTCCGCCAGGGTCGTCGCGAGCGCCACGGCATCCTGCCAGGGCAGGGGACCGCGGCGCAGCCGATCGGCCAGCGTTCCACCCGCCAGATACTCGACCACCAGCATCGGGACGCCGCGGAAGAACTCGACGCCGTAGATCATCGCGAGATTCGGGTGGGAGAGGGCCGCCATCGCCCGCGCCTCGCGCCGGAGCCGGGTGGAGAGGGACGGCGCGACCCAGGGCAGCGTCTTCACGGCGACGAGACGGCCGAGGTGCAGATCCGTGGCGCGGTACACCACGCCCATGCCGCCGCGGCCGATGCGCGCTTCGAGGCGGAACTTGGCCCGGAGCGTGAGCGGCACCTTCGAGGGGCTCATCCTGCCCGGGCACCGCGGGCACTCCCGCAGGTCGGCGGGCCCGAGCGTGCCGCACGACACGCACTCGGCCGCGGAGCGGTCCGAGATTTCCGCCCCCTCTCCACCCGGCGCGGAGTGCATCTGGTCCTCGAGCGTTCCCCGGGCGGAGAGGGCGACCGTCGAAAGCAGCCGCCGGTCCTCGCGCGTGAACGGCAGCTCGCTCCGCTTGCCGCCCAGCGCGAGCAGGCCGAGCAGCTCCTGTGGGGTGCCGAACATCGGCAGCAGCAGTCGGAAGCCGCCGTCCGACAGCCATTCGCGATCCTCGAGCGGCAGCGCCTCGATGGCCTCATCCGACGACGAGGGAGGCACGACCAGGGGTCCGCCCGACATCGAGACCATCTCGGCGAGGCCCGAGCCGGCCGCGAGTGGGCGGCACCGCCGGGACGGCGAAGCGAGGTATTCGGAGTCGAGCGCGCGGACCAACAGTGCGCCCGACTCGAGGTGGAGGGCGCGGTCGATCTCGCGGACCAGGACGTCCTCGAGCTCCAGGACGTCGCGGGCCGCGCGGCTGCCCTCGGCCAGGGCGTGAAGGGTCCGGGCGGCGTCGTACTGCTCGCGGAAGAACCGGCGGTCGACGGCCGTGAGCAGGCGCCGACGCACGGCCACCATCACGAGGCCGAGCGCGCCGGCGAGCAGCAGGAGCGCTCCGCGGGGTCCGGTCAGCAGCCGGGCGAGCGACTGATCCCGGTGCGCGAACAGCAGGAGCAGGAGTGCGGCGAAGGGCGTCACTGCCGCTATCACGACGGTGTAGCGCGCCAGTGCGTAGCGGACGGCCTTTCGGACCACGAGCCGCACGTCCAGGGCGTGCTGCACCAGCACCGCGTAGGCGGTGGTGACCGGTACCGAAAGCGTGCCGGCGTAGACCACGATTTCGAGCCAGCGGAACAGGCGAGGCTGGGACAGCGTCGCGTCGGCGGCGGGCCAGAACGACATCAGCATGACGATCACGAGCATCGGCGCCGCGCCCACGACGAGGCCGGCGAGCAGCAGCCCGACGCGCCGCCGCTCGTCGTCCTCGGCGCGCCGGCGCTTGGAGGCCAGGAACATGAGCGCGGGCAGCATCAGCACGAACAGGGATGCGTGGTAGAGCGTCCCCGGTTCGTAGCGGCTGAACACCCTCGCGATCTCGAGCAGCGAGGACGGCGGCCACCCGCCCAGCAACGCGGCGACATGGACCAGGTTGAGGACGAAGAGGATCGCGGCCGCCGCGAGGGAGATCTGGAGTGCCGCGAGGGGCACTTTGCCGCGCCAGCCGCCGGCCGGAAGCCGGGGGAAGTCCTCGACGAACAGCCAGAGGACGTACGGCATCAGCGCCTCGACCTGGATGTGGCCGAGGAGAAGCAGGGGATCGGTGAGCGCCGGCGCCACGACGCTGAGCCGAAGCAGCAGCCGATCGGCGAATTCGGAGGAGACCAGGAGGAAGAACAGGGCGAGGTGCCGGGCCCGGCGGTCCTCGCGGCCGCCCACCGCGAGACCGGCGGCGCAAACAGCGAACACGAGGACATGGATCAGGTAGACGACGTCGCGCTCCGGGCGCGTGCCCGGTAACGGCACGCCCAGCGTGAAGCCGAGCAGGCCGAGCCCGATCTTGAGCGCGGCGACCGCGCCGAGGACGCGGAGCCACGAACGCAGCGTCATCGACCCCTAGGACTTCTCAGGCCAGTCGAACAGCTCGCACAGCAGGTAGGCGAAGCAGAACTTGCTCAGAACGATCTCGCTGGATGACGGACGAGGGATCCCGAGCTTCCTGCGTTGTTCGTCGACGACCTGATTCGTGGCCTGGCGCAGGATCTCGGGTGTGAGGTCGTTGCCCGGCTTGGCCGCCCGCGCCGCCGAGATGGCGAGCTGCTCGATGGCGCCAAGCACGAACGCGCGGCCGCTCTTGGGCGACTCCCACGCTTCCGGATCATTCGCCATGCCGGCCCGGACGGTGAGATCGAGCAGGCGAGAGAACATGCGCGCGCCTTCGGGGGTGAGATTGCAGCCGCCGGCGTGCTTGCCGAGCGTAAAGGCTGCCTCGATGATGGCGCTGTCCGAATCCATGGTGCCTGTGCTCCCTTCTCGCTGCGTGGTCATAATGGCCGGCGGGATGCTCCAAGATGAGGTGCCAGGCCGCCAGCGGCTAGGCCGGTCGGAAGGGGCTCGGTTGTCGCTCGGGGTCCAACGGGAGGGTGTACTGCCGGCAGGGCCGGGTCCAACCGGCGTCGCCGTCGCGCGGGCCAGGCGGACGATGACGACGCCGGTGGGCCCGCAGGGTCAGGGCTGGCTGACCGCCGGTGTCGCGATGAACATCTGCACTTCACCGGTCACGCCGTCCCGCACCCGTCCGGTGATCTGCCCGGCATCGTTGATGTCCTGCGCCGAGAGCAGCACGTCGGGGGCGATGTCCACGAGATCGTTCAGGTCGGTCAGCACGTCATCCTGCCAGAAGAACGCCCGGGCCCCGGCCGCGCCACCGAAGGAGATGCCTACGACCTGGCGCTGCGCGTTGATGGCGAACGCCTCGCTGACGGCATCGCCCTCGAGCGTGCCGATCCGCGTCGCGCTGGACGCGCCGTTGGGCCAGAAGAACGCCTGCGCCAGGAACTCGCCTTCGGGATCTCCCGGACCGGGCGGATTCGAGAAGCCGACCACGTCGCCCTGCGCGTTGATGTCCATCGGCGTGTGCCAGGTCGTGCCGCCGAGGTTCGGAATCTCGACCGGCTTGCCGTTCTTGTCCCAGAGCACGGCGTGACGGGCGCTGAACCGCCCGACGGCCTGATCGCAGTCGCCCGAGATGCCGACGGCGATGCCGCCGTCGTTGATCGCCGTCGCGGCCGAGGCCGAGTCGCCCGGGAACGGAGGCAGCTCGCGCGCCTTGATCTTCCCCTTGCTGCCGGCCTTGAGGTTCCACAGCACGGCGCGGAAGCCCAGCACCTGCGCGTCGACGCAGGTCGGGTCGTGCACGTCGGTCTCGGCCCAGCCCACGATCTCGCCTTCGTTGTTGACGCCGGCGGCGAAACTATGATGGCCTCCGAGCGTGGGCAGCTCGCGCATCACATCGTTCTCCCACACGAACCCGCTGCAGATGAGGTCGGTCGTTTCCGGCAGGAAACCGCCCAGATCGCAGCTCCAGTCCTCGTGCAGAGGATCGGGCCGATCGGTGTGGGAGATGCCGACGACCAGGCCGGCATCGTTGAGCCCGGGCCAGGGGACGGTGCTGCTCGGGCCGCCCAGGGTCTCGAGGTCGGAGATCACGCCGTCACGCCAGATGACGGCGTGCCGGTTGCCGCTGCCCAGGTTGGACCAGCCCGCGACCAGGCCGGTCGCGTTGATGGCCATGCCTCGGCTCTGGACGCCTCCGAGGGAGGTGGGAATCTTGACGACGTCGTAGGAGGGCGCCGCGACGGCCGCCGGTCGCGCATCGGTACCGAGGGGACGGCTGACCTCGGCGTCGTTGCCGCAGCCGCAGACCGCGGCGAGCAGGATGACGGGTGGAATGAGTCGCATGGGGACGCTCCGGGGAGGGACGGAACGGGCACGCCGGACGCGGCGCGCCCATCGGTGTTCTCGTACCCTACGGCCCGGCCTCGCGCATGCTGGCCGCATCCGGACTTCCAATCCCGCGCGAGCGGAGTCGCCGGAATCGGACGTCCAATCCGATGGAGGAGAGCCATCGAAACGCGAGAGCTACCTGATCGGCCGGCCGCCCTTCAGGACCATGACCGGCCGCTGGACGACGCGCAGGTCGGTGAGCGGGTCGCCCTCGACTACGACGAAGTCAGCGGCCTTGCCGATGGCGATCTCCCCGATCTCGTCGACGCCCAGGAGCGCGGCGGCGTCCACCGTGGCGGCGCGGAGTGCCTCGGCCGGTGTGAGGCCCGCTTCGTCGAGCGCCACCAGCTCCTCGGCATTCTTCCCGTGCGCCAGCACCCCGGCATCCGTGCCCAGCACCACCGGCACGCCCACTTCGAGCAGCAATCCGAATGAGCGGCGTACCTCCGCGCCACCGGGCCGCGGGCCGAGCGAGGCGAGGGTGGAGATGACGCGGATGCCCGTGCCCGCCAATGTGGCGGCGGCAGCGGAATCCACCACCGGCGTGTGCGCCAGCGCCCGGACACCCTGCGCGGCCGCAAGCAGTGCCCCCGCGCGCCCGATGGCATGCGCGTAGACCGGCCGCCGGGCGGTCCTGGCCACGTCCATTACCGCGGCAAGCGGCTCAGCCTTGAGCTCGATGGAATCGGGAAACGACACGGCGTCCTTGGGCCAGCCGGTGACGCAGACCTTGAGGACGTCGGCGCCGCGCGCCAGGTCGCCGCGGGCACGGGCGCGAGCCTCGGCCGCATCGCGCACGGTGGCGCCGCCGAACTCGCAGACGCCGCCCGTGCTCCCGATCCACGAGCCGGCCGCGATGACGCGGGGTCCTTCCATTTCCCCGGCGGCGATCGCGTCTCGAAGACGGAGGGCGGCGCCGTCGGACGAGCCCAAGTCCAGAACGGTGGTGAAGCCCGCGGCCAGGGTGGCGCGGGCGTTCGAGCCGGGATCGCCCGCCAGCGTAAGATGCACATGGGCGTCGATGAGGCCCGGCAGGATCGTGCGGCCGTCGAGCTCGATGACCCGTGCGCCCGGCGGCGGCCGCCATCCCGCCGCGGGGGCGCGCATGTCCACGATCTTCCCGCCGCGGACGACGATGGTGCCGTTCGGTCGGAGCGCGCCAGCCCGCACGTCCACGTAGTGACCGCCGTGCAGCACGACCAGGCTATCGCCCGGCTGGCCTTGGGGCATGGCGCCGACCGCGCTGAGCATCACGAGTGCGGCAATCATCACGGCCGCGCCGACACGATGAGCAGGGCGCCGCCCACGGCGACGATATCCTCCGCCAGCGCAACGACGAAGTCCGGGACACCGAGCCGGCGCACCAGGCCGGTCCGCGCCCGATACCCGCCTAGCGTCCCCGCCACCGCCCCCAGCGCCCCGACCACCGCGCCGGCCGGCAGCGAGTTTCCCGAGCCCGCGCCGAGCGCGGCACCTGCGAGCGCTCCCGAGACGATCCGTCCGATGAACGGCCCTGGTCGCGTGCGACTCGGCGTGAACGGCAGCTTGTCCGCGATGAGCTCGCCGACCATGAGCGCGCCCAGGACGTACCGCGCCGCCGCGGAGCCAAGGAATGCGAGGGGCGTCCCGTCGAAGTGGAGCCAGCCGAAGCATGATGCCCAGGCGACCGCGGCGGGTGCCGTCATCGAGCGGAGTCCGGCCACGATCCCGAGGGCGAAGGCGAGCACGAGCGTGAGAAGAGTCATTGGGGCGCTCGATCAAGAGGTAATGGCTCGGGATCTTCGGCAGCCGCCCTGATCCGAACCGTCCGTTCCAACTCGTCCATGTGCTGCAGCACCTTCCGCCGCAAGTCCGTAGGCAGCCGGGGATGTACGTCGAGGTATCGCCGTACGAGCGCGAGCGCCGTGTCACCGGTCTGGCCTCGGAGGAAGGCGGCGAGCCACGTCTCCAGAAAGAAGATCCGGCGGTGGGTCTGGATGAACGGAAGCGAGTCCAGCGCCGCCCGCATATAAGGAAAGGTGAGCGCCTGGTGCTCGAGCGCGTTGAACGGGCCCAGGCTGCCGGATGCCCATTCCTCGTTGAGGGTCGAGTCGGCGAAGTACCGGGTGAAGTAGTCCCGCTTCGCCTCCGCGCTCGCCCGGCCGGCCCCGGCGATGAACGCGAGCCGCCGGCCGTCGGGGGTGGTGTCGCGCCGCCCTTGCTCGCCGAAGCGAGCGTCCGCCTGCGGCGCGCCGAGCACGAGCAGGCGCCCGACGATGTCCCACCGGGTCGGGTCGCGAAGCGGCTCGCCTGCCACGGAGTCGGCCGAGAGGAGACGGTCGAGCTTCGCGACTCCATCGGGCGAGGCGGCCAGGTCGATGAACGCGTCCACGAATGCCTTGCGGACGCCATATGCGCGGCTGGTATCCGCGCCCCCGTCCCACAGGACACGCTCGACGTCACCCTGGACCCGCGTTCGCGCGTCGGGTCGCAGGTAGGCGCCGACCGCGCGAGTCAGCCGGCCCAGCACGAACGGGACGATCTGCTCATCGCTCTCACGCGGCAGCGTGCCAAGCGCGAGCCGCACGAACCGGTCCGGGCCGATTCGAGACGCGCGCACCTGATCCCAAAGCGCGCCCCACAACATCGCGCGGAGGAGCGCATCGTCCACCCGCTCGAGCGCGCCGTTCTCGAGGGCGCTCACGCTCGCCGAATCGAGCAGCAGCAGGAAGTACCCGTAGTCGCCCGCGTTGGCGAAGACGAAGTCGGGCGCGGGCCGGCCCGCGGCGGCGGACACGACCGTCACGGGACCTCGGAGCTCGACCGGAATCCGCACCGGCGCACGGGTCCGATAGGCGAGGAACACCTCGGTCCGCTCGGTCCAGAGCTCGGATGAGCGCGGCGCCGCGCTGCCCGATCCGGCCGCTGGAGACGCCGCCGGGAAGGCGGGCCGTTGCGTCAGCTCGAGCCGCGCGATCCGTCCATCGCGCACCAGCACCTGCTGCTCTACCACCGGCATGCCGGCCCGGAGCATGAACTCCCGGCCGAACCCGTCGAGCGGCCGGCCGGCGGCGGTACCGACCGCCGCAAGGAGATCGCGCCAGGTCGCGTTGCCGAACGCGTGCCGCTCGAGGAACGCCCGCAGTCCCGCCTGGAACGCCGAATCACCGACGAGATAGTCGAGCTGCTTGAGCACGGCCGGTGCCTTGTTGTACACGATCGCGCCGTAGTTGCTCTTGGCCTGCCCCAGATTGTCGAGCGCCTGCCAGAGCGGGCGCGTACCGGCGGTCTGGTCCACCGCGTACGCCGACGGTTTGTTGCCGAGGTAGAACGTCTTCCACGCGTCGGCATCGGGCTCGAGCTCGGCGAGCGCCTTGGCCGCCATGAACGTCGCGAACCCTTCCTTGAGCCAGAGGTCGTCGAACCAGCGCATCGTGACCAGGTCGCCGAACCACTGGTGCGCGGTTTCGTGCAGGATGGTCGAGAAGCGCCCGAGCCGTCGTGGTAACGTCGGCCGCTCGCGGAAGATGAATCCATCTTCGGAGTAGAACACCGCGCCCGGATGCTCCATCCCCCCGAACGGGAGTGCCGGCGCGAGCACGAAGTCGAACTTCCCGAACGGATACGGCCGGCCGAACCAGCGCTCCATCCAGCCGAGCGCGCGATGGTTGAGCGCGAGCAGGGTGTCGAGGTCGGCTTCCCGGGCCCGCGAGCGACGGACGTAGGCCGTGATCGTGCGCCCGTCCCTCGTCGAGCTCAGCCGATGCCACGGCCCCGCCGCAAACGCGATGAGGTACGTGCTGATCGGCTCGGTCTCCGCGAACCGGGTCGTCACCCGCCGGCCCGCGGTGTCGGCCGACGCCGCGGCGCCGTTGGCGACCACGGACCACCCGGCGGGGGACGTGAGCGTGAGGCGGACGCGGGCCTTGAGGTCGGGCTGGTCGAAGCAGGGGAAGAGCTGGCTCGCGTCGGCGGGGACGAGCAGCGTGTACAAGTAGTCGCTATCGTCGGTGGCATCGTGCGACCGGATGATGCTCGCGCCGCTCGGCGCGATGTCGGCAGAGAACGCGAGGTCGAGCGCGTTCTCGCCCGGGCGAAGCAGGCCGGCGGGGACGACGATGTGACCGTTGCGGACTGTGCCGGGCGGGAGCGGCCGGCCGTTGGCGAGCGCCTGGACCAGCCGCCGGCCGCGGAAATCGAGCACCGCGTCGCCCGAGCCCGACCACCGGAAGCGGATGGTTACCTGGCCGGCGGCGCTGTCACGAGCGGTGACGTCGAGCGACAGCTCGTAGCGGACATCGCCGATGGTCGCGGCGCGGTGGCGGGCGAGCGCCTCGGAGATCCCGGGGTCGAGCAGGTGGGACGCCGGCGTGTCGCGCGCCGACTGGGCCGCGCCACGGGTGGTGCATAGCGCAACGAGGAGGGGAGCGAGGAACCGCCGCCAAGGCGCGCTCGCCGTCGGGTACGATGAGGTCCGCACGCAGGCAATCTACGGGTGGCGGCGGGCCGTTTCGACCGCACGGCGGGGTTGGCGGAGCTGCTGGATCAGTAGGTCGCGGTGTTGGGGAAGAACCGGCGCCGGAGCAGAGCCAGCACCGCCGTGTTGAGTCCGGGTGGATCGAACGCCACCGCGATCTCCCGCCCGAGGTGCCGCACCACCCGACCCCGGATCTCGATCACCGTCTCGGCGTCGACCTGAAGCGCGCCCTCGATGCGGCTGCCGGTCGCCGGCGCCGACTCCCGCGGGGTCAGCGCGTAGCGGAGGCCCGTCGCGCTGACGTCGCGGAGTGGCGTGCTCGCGCGCGAGTCGCCCGTGGGCGCCGGAATCGGGAGGCGCGGCGCCGCCCTGCGCTCGCGGTGCCGCTGCACCAGCGCCGTGCGCTCCATCTCGATTGCCGCCATCGAAGGCCAGAGGCCGCCCTCGGGAAACAGGGCAAGGCCCGCCCGGTCGACCCGACCGATCCGGGCCTGGATCGGGACCCGGTCACCCGCGCGGAGCACGAGCGTCCCGGTGACCTGCTCGCCCTCCTGCCAGACGCGTCCGGCCGGCGCGGGCTCGACCCGGAGCCCGCCGGGCCCCAGGTCCCGCACCGCGCAGCGACAGCCTTCGAGCTCCAGCAGTCCGGGCGACGTGCGCCGGTACTCCGCGCGCGCAAGCGTCCGGCGATCGAGCTGGGCGATCCTCCAGCGCTCCGTCACGCGGCGTCGCGGGGCACGGCCCGCCCGACGACGACCGTGATGTTGTCGGTGCCCCCGCCGTCCAGCGCCTCCTGCAGCAGCGTCTCGCAGGCCTGCTGCGCGGACGTCATCGAGCGGAGCACCTCGCGGATCCTGTCGTCGGAGACGTGGCGCGTGAGCCCGTCGCTGCAGAGCAGCAGCACGTGCCCCCAGGTCATGTCGAAGCGGCTCACCGTCGGCTGGGTCTGACTGCCGCCGATCGAGCTCGTGAGCGTGTGGGCGAGCCGGGTTCCGGCGGCGTCCTCGGCTTTCATGATGCCAAGGTCCACCATCTCCTGCGCCATCGTCTGATCGCGGGTGATCTGGGTCAGCTCCCCGTTCCGGAGTAGATAGCAGCGGCTGTCGCCCACCTGCAGCAGGTAGGCCTGGGGCCAGACGCTGAGGTAGAGTGTGAGCGTCGTGGCCATGCCGCGATAGTCCGCGTCTTCTTCTCCGCGGCGGATGAGCTCGGCGTGGCACTGGTGGGCGCTATCCCGCAGCGCGTCGTGGAGCTCCTCGTCGTCCTGCGCGGCGGCGGAATAGTAGCAGCGCATGCTGCGGGCGACGTACTTGGTGACGGCTGCGAGCGCCACACGGCTCGCCGTCTCGCCCCGGGCCGCGCCGCCCACGCCATCGGCCACCATGGCGAGCGAGGCCAGCCGCTCGGTTTCGCCCAGGAGCCCGTCGGCGTCCGGGATGCTCGAGAGCCGGACGACGAGCTGCTTCCGAAGCGAGCAGAGAAGAAAGTGGTCCTGATTGTCCTTGCGGACCTTGCCGGTGTGAGTCACGCCGTAGGCGTCGATCTCGTCCTCGCGCGGCTTGCGCGCGGGCAGCGCGGGGGCGCTTGTCGCGTTGGAAGCGGGCATGGAAGCACTCCTGAAGCTCAGGCGGTACCGTCGAACCTGATGCGCATGGGGGATAGCGGGACTTTGCCCTCCTGGGATGATGGCGCACCCGGAGGGCGCCGCCAAGGGCCGGCGTGCAAATTCCGTCCGCCGTTTGCTGTGGCGCCACCACAACGGGCGCAAGAAACTTCGCTCCTCGGCACTGACCCCATCCTCCGTGCCCACAGTGGGTTGGGGCCACCCCGGCCGCTGGACCGGCTCCTGCCTCCTCTGTGGGCCGCGGCCGGCGGGCCAGGAGCACCATGCAATTCCCTGCCGCCGCCGACACCCTCGCTCACGGCACGGGAGGATCCATGCACATCGCACCCGCGGGCAGCGTCAGGAAGACGCGCGAGTTCACGGTGATGGGTATGCTGGTGCTCGTCGTGATGGCAGGTGATGGACTGCAGGTGCCGGAGATAGGTCTAGAAAGGATGGCGGTCTCTGACAGCGTCGCGCTGCCGTCGGAATTCGTCGCCGACTCGACGCCGCGGGTGCCCACGCTGCTCGACAGCATCCAGGCCGAATCTCGCCTGCCCGCGGTCGCGATGCGCCGGCCGCTCGAGCGCTACCTGGGCCGTTTCAGCGACGACCGTTTGCTCGTCCGCCGCATCAGCCTGGCGGTCCTACGCGAGTCGCGCCGCCAGCAGGTGCCTCCGTCGCTCATCACCGCCGTGCTGCTGACCGAGAACACCACCTTGCGGCCCGACGCCGAGAGCTCCGTGGGCGCCCAGGGGCTGATGCAGGTGATGCCCTTCCACGCCGGCGCCCGGCTCTGCAACTCGGCGGACCTGGTGGACGTGGACAGCAATATCTGCCACGGCACGCTCATCCTCGCCCGGAACCTGCGCGCCACCAACACGTCGGTGGCGGCGCTCCTGCGCTACAACGGCTGCGTGCGGGGAACCAACACGCCGGATTGCCACCGCTACCCCGGCCGCGTGCTCGCCCGCGCGAGCGTGGTACGGCGGGAGATCCTAGCCGCGACCGGAGGGGCGGCGGTGGTCGACAACGCGTCCCGGCAGACGGTGCAGCCGGTGCAACTGGCACAGCGCTAGAGCAGCACTCGTCACTCGGCTCCGGCCTGGAGCGACCCTCGTCAGCGCAGGCCCCGGAACCCGCCGCCGCCGGCCGGCAGCCCACCGTGACCGCGCGGTCCGCAATCCCCGCCATGTCCACCATGGATCGTCGTCCCGCCACCGCCGTTGGCGGGGAGCTGGTCGGTCCAGTCACCAGAGCTCGTTGGCTCGTCGCTGGTCGGCCCTCCGCTCGCGGTCAACACCGTGACCGTCTGCCCGGGTGCGAGCGCGTGCGGGTCCGGCGCCTCGGCTTCGACGGCAGCCGCCACGGCGGTGGGGGAGGAGGATGCCGTCGGCACTGGGGCTGGGGCTGGCGCGGATGCCTTGACCGGCCGGGCCGAAACGGCCACGGCTCGGGGCGCGGCCGCGCGGACGTGCCGCCGAGGCTCCGCCGTCGCCTGCTGGACCGGCTCGCGCCCCAACTCTACCGGCGACACGACCTCGAGCTCGGAGGACTCAGCCTGCCGCAGTGTCAGGTCGCGTTCCGGAACGCGGGCTGCGGCCTGCTCGGTGTCGTGGGGCGCGGAACCGCACCCGGCGGCTGCGACCGCCGCCGCGAGGGCAAGAGGGAAGAGGAAGACAGTGCGCATGGAACCTCCGGGGCTGTGGCGCACGATTGAAGTTTAGGACAGTGGTGACGACGGTGCCAGCGCTTCCTCGCACAAGAGGTCTCCGAGCCGTTGGCCAGCCACCTGGGCTCGCCACCCACCATGATAGCTTACCAGCAGAACACGCATGCGAGGCCCCAGATGAAGATCCGGAAGTATGGCCATTCGTGCCTGCTGGTCGAAGAGCGCGGCGAGACCCTCCTGTTCGACCCCGGCCGGCGCGAGTTCCTGGACGACCGCGCCACGCCCGATGCCTTCGCGGCCGTATCGCTGGTCGTCGTCACCCATTGGCACCCCGACCACGCCGACCCGGAGCTGATCGGACGCATCGTGCGTCGCAGCGGCGCCAAGGTCCTGGCGCCCGCCGAGGGAGAGAGCGAGCTCCGCGCGGCCGGGGTCGAGCCGACGGCACCGAGCGATGGCACGCTCTCGGTCGGCGCTTTCGACCTCGAGCTTTCCGGCGCGGTGCACGAGCCGGTGCTCGGCTCGCCGGTGCCCCGCAACATCGCGTGCCTCGTCAACGGACGGCTCCTCAACACCGGCGATTCGTTCGATTCCGCTCTCGACCGATACCGCGGCGTCGAGGCGCTCGCTCTTCCGATCGCCGCACCATGGCTCAAGGAGCTCGAAGCCGCTGCCTTCGCCGAACGCCTCGCGCCGCGCCGGGTCGTGCCGGTGCACGACGGCTACCTCCGTGATTTCTTCCGGACCCGGCGCTACGAGACCTACGGGCAATACCTGAAACAGAGCAGCATCGCGTTCGAGGCCGGGGTAGGGCCGGACGTCGCGCTCGATCTCTGACGCCGGCGGGGGGCCGCTTCGGAGCCACCGCCGCCACGATCAGGACGTCGCCGCCCGCCCCCGGACCGCCTTCACCAGCGCCTCCGGTGAAAACGGCTTCGCCAGGAACGCCACCCCCGGCTCGAGCAGCCCGCGCCGCAGGATCTCGCCGTCCGGGTACCCCGACGTGAAAAGCACCCGCGTTCCCGGTGCCACCCGCTCAATCGCCGCGGCGAGATCCGACCCGCTCATCCCCGGCAACACGACGTCGGTGAGCACCACTGCCGGCCGGTCGCCGTTCTTCAGCAGGTCGAGCGCCTGGTCGCCGCTCTCCGCCTCGAGTACGCGGAAGCCCGCCTCCGCCAACGCGCGCGCGGCGATCTTTCGCACGTGCGCCTCGTCCTCCACTACCAGCACCAGCTCGCCGCTCGCCCGCGGCTCGGGGCCGCCCGGTTCGACCGTTGCATCGGCCGGTTGCCCCATCTCCGGGAGATAGATCTTGATGGTCGTCCCCCCGCCGGGCTCGCTGTACGCCCAGACGTAGCCATCGCTCTGCTTCACGATGCCGTACACGGTCGAGAGCCCGAGCCCCGTTCCCTGGCCGATTCCCTTGGTGGTGTAGAACGGCTCGAAGACTTGGGCCAACGTCGCCTTGTCCATTCCGTGGCCCGTGTCGCTCACCGCCACGAGCGCATACCGCCCCGGCCGGACGGCGACGCCGTGCGAGAGCGCCGCCGATCCCTCGGTCAGCTCGACGGTCGCGGTCTCGACCGCGAGTCGGCCGCCGCGCGGCATCGCGTCGCGCGCGTTGAGCGCGAGGTTGAGCAGGATCTGCTCGAGCTGGCCGGGGTCCGCGCGCACCGTGCCGAGCGCCGGCTCGACCCGGAGCGTCACGGGACAGTCTTCTCCCATCGTGCGCTGGAGCACGGGGCGGAACCTCTCCAGCACGGCATTGAGGTCGAGGACCTGCGGCCGCAGCACCTGCCGCCGGCTGAACGCCAGGAGCTGCGCCGTCACCGCCGCGGTGCGCTCGGCGGCGCGGCGGATATACTCCGCGTCGGTCCGCACCGCCGACGGCAGGTCGGGTCGAGCGAGGATGAAATCGGCCGCGCTGATCACCACGCTCATCTGGTTGTTCGCCTCGTGGGCGACGCCACCGGCCAGCCGTCCGACCCCCTCCATCCGATGCGCCAGGCGGAGCTGCTCCTCGGCGTTGCGCCGGTCGGTGACGTCCTGGCACGTGCCGCTCATCCCGGCGGGACGGCCGCCGGGTCCGGGCACGACCTGTCCCAGGTCCGCGATCCAGCGGACCCTGCCGTCCGGCAGCACGATCCGGAACTCGTAGTCGAGGCGGCCGCCGTGGGCGAGCGCGCGCTGGACCGACTGCTCGACGAATTCCCGGTCATCGGGGTGGACGCGCGAGATGAAGTCCTCGTACCCGGCCACGCGGTCGTCCGGACCGAGACCATACATCCGGCGCAGGGTCTCGTCCCACGTCAGCACGTTGTCCGTGGACGACCAGTACCACACGCCCATGCGCGCCGCGTCGAGCGCCCCCCGGAGCTGCTCGTCGCGCCGGCGCAGGGCCTCGGTCGCGGTTTCCCGCTCGTGGGTCACCGCCGCGGCGAGCACCAGCCCCGTCACTGCGACGATCCCGAGATAGCACCCGACCGCGAACAGCGTCCCGCCTCCGGTCGCGGCGTTGAACGGCCCGCCGCCCTGCAGCGTCCGCCAGACGGCGATCACGGCCACCGTGAACGTCATCAGCGATGCGCCGCGGCTGCCGAACCGCAGCGCGGCCCAGATGACGAAGGGGAACAGGAGGTACAGGTAGTCCAGCTGCCGCAGCAGTGCCGGCACCGGAAGCAGGTGGCCGAGCCCGAGCTCGGCGGCGAGCACGGTGCCGAGGCAGAGCAGCACCACCTCGAGCGGCCCGCGCGCGCCGCCGGGTGATGCCGGCGGGTGCAGCACCCAGGCCAGCAGCAAGGGAGCGACGACCAGAGCGCCGAGCACGTCCCCGGTCCACCAGACCGCTGCGGCCGCCGCGGCGCGGTCCACAGGCAGAGCGCCGCTCATCGCCAGCGCGGTCACCCCCGCCATTGCGCTCACCAGCGCGCCGGCCGGCGCGGCGACCAGCACCAAGGCGCGCACGGTGCTCATCGCATCCAGCCGCGGCCGGCTCCCGGCCGCGCGGCCGAGCAGGGCCGCGGCCACCACCGCTTCGAGCGTGTTGCCGGCGGCGATGGCGGCGGCTGTCGCGAGCGGAACCGGCGTGCCGGCGTTCGCGAGGAACGCGCCGATGGCGACGCCCGGCCAGGCGCTTCGACCGAGGATGATCAGCGCGGCGAGCGCCAAACCGGTCGGGGGCCAGACGAGGGAGATGCTCGGTCCGATCGACGCGTAGCGGAGCCCCAGCCGCGCGGTGGCGTAGTAGACCACGGCGAGGGCGGCGATTTTGAGGAGGTACGCCGCGGAGCGAGGGAGCGGTGCGCTGGCGCTCAAGGGAGAGGGTATGCTGCTCCTCGCGGCCGTGCGACCGGCCGTGGTGCCGGAGTCGGTGAGTTGGGGAGGACCTCAGCGGATACTAAGGGCGGGCGGAAGCGGCCGCTACGGGAGGACGGACGCACCTTGCCGGGAGACGACCGGAGGCTATGCTAGCAGCAACGCTTTCCCGGCCGGCCCCCGTGCTCGACCTGCTGGACCGCCTCCAGTCCGCCCTCGAGGCCCGCTATACCATCGAGCGGGAGATCGGGCATGGCGGGATGGCGGTGGTCTACCGCGCCAGCGACCTTCGGCACGACCGCATCGTCGCGCTCAAGGTGTTTCAGCCGCGAGTCAGCGAGAAGCTCGGCACCGAGCGCTTCCTGCGCGAGATCAAGGTCGCCGCGCGCCTGCAGCACCCCCACCTGCTGCCGCTCTACGACTCGGGCGAGGCCGGCGGCTTCCTCTATTACGTCACGCCCTACGTCGAAGGCGGCTCCCTCCGCGACATGCTCGACCGGGAGGGCCGTCTGTCGCCGACCCAGGCGCTCCGGCTGGCGCGCGAGGTAGCCGACGCGCTCGACTACGCTCACCGCCAGCAGGTGGTCCACCGCGACGTGAAGCCGGAGAACATCCTCCTCGAGGAAGGCCACGCGATCGTCGCCGACTTCGGCGTGGCTCGCGCGGTGAGCGTCGCCGCCGAGACCGGGCTCACCCAACCGGGATTGCTGGTCGGCACGTCCGCCTACATGAGCCCGGAGCAGGCGGACGACACCGCGCTCGATGGACGAAGCGACATCTACTCCCTCGGCTCGGTCCTCTTCGAGCTGCTCGCCGGCCGGCCGCCCTTCATGGCCACCTCGCCGCTCGCGTTCCTGGCGCTGCGTCTCTCGGAGCCTGCTCCCAGCCTCGCGTCGGCGGGCGTGCACATGCCTGCCGCGGTCGAGCACCTCATTGCCCGAACCCTGGCGCGACTACCGGCGGACCGATTCCAGTCGGCCGCCGAGCTCGCGCGCGCGCTCGCCGAGGCGGAGCGACAGCTGGTGCAGGGCACAGCGGGGGGGCGCGACAGCTCGCCGGTGCCGAGGAGCGCGGCGATGGCGGTGCTCCCTTTCGTCAACGTGAGCGCCGATCCGGAGAACGAGTACTTCAGCGATGGGATGACGGAGGAGCTGATCACCGCTCTCGGACGGGTCGAGGGCCTGCGGGTGGTGTCACGGGCGTCCGCCTTCACCTTCAAGGGCCGCGGCGTGGACGTCCGTGAAGTCGGCCAGCGGCTCAACGTCGGCACGGTGCTCGAGGGGAGCGTGCGGCGGTCCGGGGATCGCCTGCGGGTGACGGCCCAGCTCGTGGACGCGTCCGATGGATACCAGCTTTGGGCGGACTCGTACGAGCGACCGATGGCCGATGTCTTCGCGCTGCAGGAGGAGCTGACTCAGGCCATCGTCGCGTCGTTGCCGCTGCCAGTGGCACGCGTGCGGCCCGAGGCGCTGGTGCGCCCCAGCACCTCCGCGACCGAGGCCTACACCTTGTACCTCCGGGGCCGCTACTACGCCCTCAAGCGCTCCGTCGCCGGGTTGACCGTTGGCATCGAGCACTTCGAGAAGGCGCTGGAGCGGGATCCCGGCTATGCGCTGGCGCACGCGGGGCTGGCCGAATGCTGGGCGCTCCGCGGCTTCGAGGAATTCGGCGATCTCCGCCCGATCGAGGCGATGCCCCGTGCCAAGACCGCGGCGATCAGGGCGCTGGAGCTCGACCCGGGGCTGGCGGAGGCTCACTGCTGGAGCGCCGTGGTGACCTTCCTGTTCGACTGGGACTGGGACGCGGCCGAGGCATCCCTCCAGCGCGCGATCGAGCTGCGCCCCGACTACTCGCTCGCCCACACCTGGTACGCGGTCTTCCTGATGACGCGGGGACGTCACGCCGAGTCCATCGCCCGGAGCGAGCACGCGGCGGAGCTGGATCCGCTGGCCCTCACCATCCAGACCGTCCTCGGTACCTGCCTGTACTATGCCCGCCGATTTGACGAGGCACTCGCGCGCCACCGGTCCACGCTGGAGCTCGAGCCCGCCAACCTGCGGGCGCAGCTCTGGACCGCCCGGTGTTACCGGGTGACGGGCCAGCTCGAGCCGGCGTTGCACACCATCGAGCAAGCCATCGAGCGCTGCGGCAGGGCGCCGGTGTTGTTGGCTGAGCTGGGGACGACGCTGGGTTTGCTGGGCCAGCGGGCCGACGCGCTGGCCGTCCTCGACGAGCTGGAGGACCTGCGGCGAGGGCGCTACATCGCGTCCTTCTTCGATGCCGGCGTCCATAGCGCGCTCGGCGCGACGGAGGAGGCGATCAGGTGCTTCGAGCGGATGGAGGAGGAGCGCTCGGGGATCATCCCGTTTCTCGCGACCGATCCGGGGTGGGATGCCCTGCGGCGCGAGAATTGGTTTCAAAGGCTGCTCGCGCGCCACGGCGTGACATGAGTCGCCCCGGGCCGGCGCTCGAAACCGTAACGCGCTAGCTCGCGTCGGGATACCATCCCCTCACCCGCGCCGAGGCCTAGCCATGCTGCGTCTCTCCGTCGTCACGCTCTCCGCCTTCGTCCTCGCCGCCGCGGGTCATCGGTCCGCTCAGCGCCCCGGCGGGCCGGTCACCGCCCGCGACACCGTGCAGGCGGGCGATGCGGTGGTGGACGCCGCCCGCCTCAAGCCGTTCGCGCTCCTGCGCGAGCTGACCCTGACTCGGGGTGACACGGTCAAGCCGTTCGGCCGCCAGTCCGAGCAGCTTACGAGCGACACACTGGACGGCCGCACCGTGCTGCTCGACGTGCTCACGTTCGAGACCCCGAACGCCACCACCGTGGACAGCTCCTGGATCGACGCCCGCACTCTCCGGCCGCTGCGAATGCGCTCGAGCAATGCGGCCCGCGTGGTCTCGCTCGAGTTCGAGGGACAGCGGGTCCGGGGTGGTATCACGCCGAGCTCCGGTGCGCCCACGCCGCTCGACCAGCACCTCGGAGTCCGGCCCTTCGAGTGGAACATGTTCGGCCTCGCGCTGTCGGCCTTGCCCCTCGAGGCCGGCTACCGGGCGACGATGCCGGTCTACATGGACCGCTTCGGGCGCGTCGTCTGGTACGCGGTCGAGGTCGTGCGGGACACCAGCATCGTGCGGGCGAACGGGCATCGCGCCCCGATGTGGGAAGTCGTGGCCACGGGCGACTCGGTTGCCCCCTCGGCGCGGTTCTGGGTGTCGCAGCGGCACCGGTTCGTGGACCAGGTGCTGGTCTGGGAGCCGGGCGTCTCCATCATGTACGCGAGGCCGTAACGGACCTTGTCATGCGCGGCCGGCGCCGCGGCCCGAGGCGGGTTGGCGGTGTCCGGCCGGTTCCCAGGCCCCTGCTGGCGCGGGGAGGCCTCCCGCCGTATCGTGTCTCGATTCCATCCCGACCCGACTCGTTGCACGCCCAGGCACTCGTCCCACGGAGTGGCGCAGCCATGACCGTCACGTCGCCGCCCATCACGCCTCCCGACGTCATCACGCAAGAGTTCCGCACGCCGCGGGCGATCCGCCGCGGGGTCATCGCCGGCGTGGTCGGCAACATGCTCGAGTGGTACGACTTCGCCCTCTTCGGCTTCTTCGCCCGCCAGATCGGCGCTCACTTCTTCCCGGCCAGCGACCCGACCGCCTCGCTCCTCGCGGCTTACGGCACCTTCGCCGCCGGGTTCCTGATGCGCCCGATCGGTGGCGCGCTGTTCGGCTGGATCGGCGACCGCTTCGGCAGGAAGCAGGCCCTGATCTGGTCGGTCCTGGCCATGGCGTTCCCGTCGTTCCTGATCGGGGTACTGCCCGACGTGCGGAGCATCGGCATTGCGGCACCCATCCTCCTCCTCCTGTTCCGCCTGCTTCAGGGGCTGGCCGTGGGTGGCGAGTACATGGCGTCGGCCGTGTTCCTGGTGGAAGGGGCCGAGCCGGGACGCCGCGGGTGGATGGGGAGCTGGGGCCCGTTCGGTGCCTCGGCGGGCACCCTGCTTGGCTCGGCCGCGGGCGCGATCGTCAATGCCACCATGTCGCCCGAGGCCGTGATGGCCTACGGCTGGCGCATTCCGTTCATCGTCGGTCTGGGCGTGGGGCTCGGCGGACTCGCCATCCGGCGGCACTACGTCGAGCGGGTGCCTCACCAGGCGCCGGCCAAGTCGCCCCTCGGAGAGGCCTTCCGGCTGCACTGGCGGACGATGCTGCACCTCATCGCACTCGTGGCCGGCATCAGCGTCGGCTTCTACACCACGTTCGTGTACGTGGCCACCTGGCTTCAGCAGATCGCCGCCGTGCCCGCGCGCACGGCGCTCGAGATCAACACCCTGGCGATGGCGGTGTCCCTTCTGATCATTCCCGCCGCGGGGGTGGCGAGCGATCGGTTCGGCCGCCGGCCGGTGCTGGTCGCGACGTCGGCGGCGATGGCACTGCTGGCCTATCCGCTGATGGCACTCATGGCCCGCGGGCAGTTCGGCGGCATTCTCGCCGGCGAACTGGGCCTGGCGGTGCTCGTCGCCGCGAACGGCGGCATGATGCCGGCCACGATGGCCGAGCTGGCGCCCTGGCGCGTGCGCTGCAGCGTGCTGTCCGTCGCGTACAACGTGGGCATGGCGCTGCTCGGCGGGACGACGCCGCTGGTCGCCGCGTGGCTCGTCGCCCGGAGTGGCCACCCGCTCGCGCCAGCGGTCTATCTGGCGGCCGCGGCCGCGCTCACGTTCGTCGGCGCGCTGCTGCTCCCGGGGAAGCCTCAGCACAGTCTTACGAAGGAATTCCAGGCCGCACGCTTCCGTTCGTAGGCGAAGCTCTTGACCGGCGGGGGATGCGAGCGGAATACTTGCCTGCAGAAGGGAGCCGGTCCGCTCGCGTGTGCGCCCCCGGCTGGACGCGGCCGCGAGACCGCAGCATCAGATGGCCCACCTCGACGAACTTCAGGACTCGGAGCGGCTCGCCGCGCTCCGCAGGCTTGCCCTGGCGGATCTGTCGCCAGAGGAGCCCTTCGATCGGTTGACCCGCCTCGCCGCGGCGATCTGCTCCGCACCCACAGCTCTGATCACGTTCGTCGGCGCGGACAGAGAGCACTTCAAGAGCTCGCGCGGCCTGCCCGAGCCCCTGGCCTCACTGCGCCAGACCCCGCTCACCCATTCGATCTGCCAATACGCCGTCGCCTCACGGCAGCCCCTCGTAGTGCCCGACGCGAGGCGGGACCCCGTGCTGTCCACCAATCTGGCAGTCACCGAGCTGGGCGTGCGCGCCTACGCCGGCGCGCCGCTCATCACGTCCGAAGGCCACTGTCTCGGCACGATTTCGGTGCTGGACTGGAAGGCGCGCGAATGGACCGATGAGCAGGTCGCCATGCTCCAGGACCTCGCGGCCACCGCCGTCACCGAGCTCGAGCTCCGGCGCGAGCTGGCGGATCACGGGCGGGTCGAGCGAGCGCTGAGGGACAGCGAGGAGCGCTTCCGCTCGCTCGTCGATCAGACGTCCGACATCATCGCCATCGTGGACGAGAGCGGGGTCGTGCGCTACGGCAGTCCCTCGGTCGAGTCGGTCCTTGGCTATGACGCTGAGGAGCTGGTCGGCAGGAATGCGCTCGAGCTGATCCACCGGGAGGACCGGCGCCGGGTCCGGGACGCCCACCTTGCGGCGATGCGAGACCCCTGGGCCGGGCAGGAAGGCGTGGAGTTCAGGTTCCGGCACAAGAACGGCTCGTGGCGCGTGCTCGAGGCCCTGGGCAGTGCGCTCCAGTATCGCAGCGCGGGCCCGCAGGCCGTGCTGACGCTGCGCGACGTCACCGATCGCCGGGAGGCCGAAGCCGCGCTGCGCGAGAGCGAGCAGCGGCTCCGGCTGACCCTCGACGCGGCCAAGTGCGGCATCTGGGACTGGGACGTCCGGACCAACCGGGTGACGTGGTCCGAGCGCGTCTACGAGCTCCACGGCCTCACCCCGGAGACCTTCGGCGGCACGGCGGATGATTTCAGGAGGGCCGTCCACCCCGAGGACGCCGCGCGCGTCGGCGAGGCCGTCCGCCGGGCCCTCGAGCAGCGGGCCGATTACGCCGTCGAGTTTCGCGTCATTCATCCTGCCACGGGCGACACGCGCTGGCTTTGGACCAACGGGCGGGTGCTCTTCGACAAGGACGGGACGCCGCGCCGCATGCTCGGCGCTACCCTCGACACCACCGAGCGGCGCCAGGCCGAGGAGGCGCTCCGGGCCTCGCACGAGCAGCTCCGACAGCTCGCGCGCCGGCTCGACGAGGTGCGCGAGGAAGAGCTCACCCGGATCTCGCGCGAGATTCACGACGAGCTGGGGCATGCGTTGACCGCGTTGCGGCTCGATCTGAGCTGGCTGGTTCCCAAGCTGCGCCGCAATCGCGAGTCGGTCCGCCAGAAATCCACCGAGATGCTGGGCCTGGTGGATGACACCATCGACAGCGTGCGCCGCATCGCCTCGCAGCTCCGCCCGCCCGTGCTGGAAGATCTCGGCCTCGCGGCGGCGATCGACGCGCGCCTGGAGCGCTTTGCCAAGCAGACCGGCCTCCCGGTCGAGCTCCGCGCGGGCACCGACGAGGTGCCGATGGCCGCGCGCCGCGGGCTGTATCGCATCGTGCAGGAGGCGCTCACCAACATCGCCCGGCACGCGCAGGCGACCGCGGTGGTGGTCCGGCTCGAGTGCTCGCCCGAGCGCGTCGAGCTGTCGATCGCGGACGATGGCGTCGGGATCCCGCCGGGGTCGATCGCCAACCCGCAATCCCTCGGGCTCGTGGGCATGCGCGAGCGTGCGGCCGCGCTCGGCGCCGCGTTCCACGTCGAGGGTGGTCCGGGCCGTGGGACGACCGTGCGAGTCGTTCTGCCGCGTCCGGAATCGGCGCCCCCGTGATCCGGGTGATGTTGGCCGACGACCACAGCGTGGTGCGGGAAGGCATCCGGCGCCTGCTGGAGGAGCGGAACGGTCTGGCCGTCGTCGCGGAAGCCGCGACGGTGCCGGAGCTGCTGGCGGAGCTCCGGCGGACGCCGACCGACGTAGTGGTGCTCGATATCGCCATGCCGGGACCGGGCATCGTGGAGACGCTGCGCGAGGTCAAATCCATCCAACCGGGCGCGCGGTCGCTCGTGCTGACGGCGCAGCCGGAAGCGGACTACGCGGTGCGCGTCATCCGCGCGGGAGCGGCGGGATACCTGACCAAGGATCGCTCACTCGAGCAGCTCATCGAGGCCATCCGGCGGGTCTACCGCGGCGCCATGTACGTGAGCCCCTCGCTCGGTGAGGCGCTGGCCGCCCGCCTCGGCGGTCTCGAGCGCGAGGCCGGCCACGAAGTGCTGTCGGACCGGGAGTTCGAGGTCCTCAAGGGCCTCGCCGGCGGCGAGACCGTCAAGTCGATCGCGGGGCGGATGGCCGTCAGCCCGAAGACCGTCACCACCTACCGCACCCGCATCCTCCAGAAGCTGGACCTGCACACCAACGCCGAGCTTGTGCGGTACGCCCTCGAGCACGGGCTCCTCAGCCCGATCTAGTCAGCCCCTCATCCGACACTGTAGGGAAAGACCTACACACGGCTCCGCCGTCGGCCGACTCCACCGGCGCGGTACCGATGGCTAACCTTCCGTCCGTTCGGTGAGATGGCCTCGGTGAGATGGCGGCGCCCCGATCATCGGGGCTGAAGACTTGGAGCGGGACGTGGTGCGAGTATTCGTGGTCGAGGAATCGCCGGCGCTTTCCGACCGGCTGCTGGAGCGTTTGTGCGTTGTGCCGGAGCTGACGATCGTCGGTGTCGCCCGCACCGTGACCGAGGCGGTGCGAGACATCGGCCTCCACGGGCCCGATGTCGTGATCACCGACACGGAACTGGGCCACGGCAGCGGCTTGGCGCTGCTGCACGTGCTGCAGGCGCGGCGGCGTGTCGAAGGGGCCGGTCCCCGGGTGCTCGAGTGGACCGGCTGCCAGGATCCCCGCCGCCAGGCCGCGGCCAACGGATTGGGCGTCGAGGCCCGCTTCGACAAGGCCCGCGAGGTGGAGCGGCTGGTCGACTACTGCCGGAGCGTCGCGCCATGACCGACGCGACGGTGCTCGAGGAGCAGCTCCACGAGGCGCAACGGCTCGCCAGCATCGGCCTGTTCGCCGGCGGGATCGCCCACGACTTCAACAACATCCTCACGGTGATCCTGTCGAGCGCCGCGCTGCTTCGGGACCGTCTGTCCGACCGACCGGACGCCCAGGAGGAGCTGCGGGAGATCGAGGTCGCGGCAGGCTGGGGCGCGGCGCTGACAAAGCACCTCCTCACCTTCGCGCGGCGACAGGCGCGTCAGCCGCAGCTGGTCGACCTCACCGACCTGACGGCCCGGACGGAGCGCCTGCTGCGTCGCCTCATCGGCGAGCACATCGAGCTCACCACGGTGCTCCCGCCGCTGCCCGGGCTCATCTGGGCCGATCCCGCGCAGGTGGAGCAGGTGCTGGTGAACCTGGGACTCAACGCGCGTGACGCGATGCCCCGCGGCGGCCGGCTGAGGATCGAGACCGCGGCCGTCCAACTCGGCTACGAGTACGCGGCCACCCACCCGGAGCTGGCACCCGGGCACTACGTGGCGGTGACCATCAGCGATACCGGCCACGGCATGACCCCCGACATTATGGCCCGCATGTCTGAGCCGCTGTTCACCACGAAAGCGGAAGGTCAGGGCACCGGCCTCGGCCTCACGACCTCCTATGAGATGGTGCGCCGCAATGGTGGTCATATCGCGGTTACGAGCGAGCCCGGGAAGGGCACGACCTTCCGCCTGTATTTCCCGTTGATCGAGCATGCGGCGGTGCCCACGGCCCCGCCGGCCTCCGCCGTGTGGCCGGGCGGCACCGAGACCATTCTGGTCGCCGAGGATGATGCCGCGGTGCGGAGTGTCGCGGCACGGACGCTCCAGTCGCTGGGTTACCGGGTGCTCGAGGCGGGTCACGGGGCCGAGGCGCTCGAGATCGCCGCGGCCCACGCCGAGTGCATCCACCTGCTCGTCACCGATGTCGTCATGCCCCACGTGAACGGCAAAGTGCTGGCGGACAAGCTGCGCGGGGCCCGGCCGGAGCTCAAGGTGCTCTTCACCTCGGGCTATCCCGCCGAGGCCTTTGGCAAGGCCGACATCCAGGTCGGGGAGGACTTCATCGGCAAGCCCTACGACCCGGCGTCGCTGGCGCGGCGCGTCCGCCGGCTGCTGGGGGTTACCCGATCTTGCTTGCCTTCATCCGCACGAGGGCGTACCTGATCGTGGGCAGCGTGTGCTGGTCGGCCGCCCGCTGGGCGAACTCCTTGGCTTTCGCCGCGTCGCCCTTGCCCTGGTAGGCCAGCGCGATCGTGTAGAGGATGTACGGGTCCTGCTGGTCCGCCTGGGCCAGGTGCTCCGTCGCCTGGTCGAAGTCTTTCTCCTGCAGCGCGATCGTCCCGGCGAGCTCGTGTCCCAGCCGGATGCGGGCGATGTCGCCGGTGGCCTCGGCGCCGCTCATGTAGGCTGCCGCCTCGGACTTGGCGGTCGCCAGATCCCGCTTCGCCAGCGCGACCCGCGCCAGGTTGTAGTGATCCCCCAGCTTCGCGTTCTTCTTGAGCTCGCCGGGAAGACCTGAGCCCTCGATCAGCTTGAGCGACTGCTGGTAGCGCTTGGCGGCCTCGTCCGCCCGGCCGGCGCCGAGCAGGATGTCGCCCATCTGGCCGGCGTCGCCGCTCATGGCGGAGGTGTCAGCCAGCTTGGCGTCGAGGGCGTACAGCTTCTCCGTCTCCTGGAGCGCCTTCGCCGTATTGCCCTGGTCGAGGAAGATCACGGCCCGGCTGGCGATGGCGGTGCGCCGGTCCCCATCGTCGCGCGCCCCGTCGTAGAGCTTCTGGGCCTGGGCCGCCGCCGCGTCGTGCTTGCCCTGGAACATGAGGTTGCTGGCGATGCCGATGTACGAGTTGCTGAAGTGCGGCTCGAGCGACAGTGCCTTCCGATACTGCGCGATCGATTCGTCGAACCGCCCCGTCCGCATCAGCATCTCGGCGTACGAATCGTAGGGATTCGGATCGTTGGGGACGAGCTCGATGTACTTCTTGAACGCCCGCTCCGCCTCGGCGTACTTCGCCTGCGGCAGGTAGGCGTAGCCGAGGGAATTGTAGGCCGGTGCAAACTGTGGGTTGACCTCGGTCGCCTTCGTGAGCGTCCCGACCGCCTTGTCGAACTCCTGCTGGCCCGAGTAGGCGAAGCCGAGCAGCGTAAGGGCGCGCTCGTCGCGCGGATACTTGGCGACGAGCTCCTCGGTGTACTCCAGCGACTTCTTCGAGTCGCCGTTGACGCCGGCCTGAAGCGCCAGGATCTGGAGACGCTCGCCCACGGACGCCTTGCCCGAGAGCGCGACCGCCTCGTTCACGTGCTCGAGGAACTCCTTGGGCGTCGGCGAATTGATCGCAAGGTCGTAATGGGCCAGGGCGAAATTCGGGTCCTTGGCCGCGGCCTGCTCGAACAGCTTCCGCGCATCGTGTGCCCGGAGCTGGTCGGCCAGCTCGCGTCCGCGGGTGTAGAGCGTGCGCGCCTCGTCGGACGCGGTCGTGATGGCGATCTTGTCACCGCGCTCGGCTGGCGCGGCCATCGAATCCGAGGTGCTCCGGCTCGCGGTCTCGGTGCCCGGCTCCTTGGCTCGGCAGCCGGCGGTGATCACCATCAGTCCGCAGGCGGAGAAGAGGAGGAACGGAACGGCGCGTCGCATGTGACCTCCTAACGGCGCAGGCAGGTAGGCGGCCGAAGGGACCGGCAGGGGTGCCCGGGAGGGAGGGATGGCCGCGGAGAACGGTCCTGCATGTTGGCTGGCTGAGGATCGATGCTACCCTATGGTCCGGTCCCGGGACTGTCAACCGGGACGGCGTATATTCCCTGGGTGAATGCCGTCCGCACGACCAAGGGGCGCTCCCGCCGCCACGCCGCCCGAACGTCGCTGTTCGGCGCATGTGCCGGTCTGCTGATCGCCGGCTGCGCGCACACGGTCAACCTGCTCGATCCTGCCACGCCCCGCTTCTCCGGCGAATACGCGACCCCTGCCACTGACTGGGCCGCGGGCCCGATCCGGATCGTCACCTTCAACATCAAGCTGGCCCGACGGATCGACCCGGCCATCGAGGTGCTACGGAGTGACAGCTTGCGCGGCGCCGACATCATCGCCCTGGAGGAGATGGACGACGCAGGTGTGGATCGCATCGCCCGGGCGCTGGGGCTCAACTACGTGTACTACCCGAGCTCGATTCACCCGAGTGAGCACCGGTACTTCGGCCCGGCCGTTCTCTCCCGCTGGCCGATCGCGCGGAGCTGGAAGCTGCTGCTGCCGCACGAAGCGCGCTTCCGCCACCAGCGGCGCACGGCCACCGCCGCCGAGCTGCTCGTGCGCGGCCAGCGTGTCAGAGTGTACGCCGTGCACCTGGAGACCCCGTTCAAGGCCTCCGATGCCGAGCGCGAGGACCAGGTGAGGGCCGTGCTCGCCGACGCGGCGCGGTTCGACGGTCCGGTGGTGGTCGCGGGCGACTTCAACAGCTACGGCGTCGGTCAAGTGCTGGTGGGACAGGGCTTCCGTTGGCTCACCGCGCGGCTCGATCCGAGCATCTCGTTCTTCTCGTGGGATCACATCTTCGTACGGCACCTGTCGCCCGCCCAGCCGGCCAGCGCCGGTGTGGTGCGGCGGGTCAACGGCGCGAGCGATCATCGCCCCGTGTGGGCGGTCGTGGTGCCCGATGCGCCGGGCCGTCTTTCCGCGGTGCTTCAGCGGCAATAGATCACGAATAGCCACGGTGCAGCACGTCCTTTCACGGAGCCGCCATGCCCCCGAAGCGCTCGGCGTCACGACGGTCGCAGGGATGGACGGACTGGCTCACCCGCGTGCGCGCGGCGCAGCTCGCGGTGGGAGCGGGGCTCATCCTCGTCGGCTTCCTGTTCTATGCCAACCTCGCCAGCTCCGAGCGCAAGCTGGAGCACCCGATCCCCCACCGGTACGCGACGGCCGACCCGCAGTTCGTCCGGAGCATGGGCAGCCTGCTCGGCCCGGGGTTCGTCCCGGGCAATAGGGTCATCTCGCTCCTCAACGGCGACCAGGTCTTCCCCGCGATGCTCGAGGCCATCCGGTCCGCGCGGCAGACGATCACCTTCGAGAGCTACATCTACTGGTCGTCAGACGTGGGCAAGCAGTTCACCGCCGCCCTGTCGGAGCGCGCGCGCGCCGGCGTGCGCACGCACGTGCTGCTCGACTGGGCGGGCTCGCAGAAAGTGGACCGGGACGACCTCGCGCGGATGCGCCAGGCCGGGGTCGAGGTCGCGTGGTATCGTCCGCTCCGCTGGTACGATCTCGACCGCGTCAATCACCGTACCCACCGGAAGCTCCTCGTGGTGGACGGCCGGATCGGGTTCACCGGCGGGGTCGGCATCGCGGATCAGTGGCAAGGCGATGCGCAGGATCGGGATCACTGGCGCGACTCGCAGTTTCGCGCGGAGGGGCCGGTGGTCGCGCAGCTCCAGGCCGCGTTCATGGACGACTGGTTCGAGGCCAGGGGGACGGTGCTCGACGGCCCGGGCTACTTCCCCGACCTGGCGGCGGCGGGGGCCGAGCGAGCCCAGGTATTCCGGAGCTCACCGGCCGGAGGGAACGGCAATCTCCGGCTCATGTTCCTTCTCGCCATCGCCGCCGCGTCGCGCAGCATCCTCATCGCCAACTCGTATTTCGTCCCCGACCGCATGACGGTCGCCATGCTGGTCGAGGCGCGCCGGCGCGGAGTGGACGTCGAGATCGTCGTGCCCGGGCCCATTCTCGATGCCCAGGTGGTGCGCCGGGCGTCCCGCGCGATGTGGGGACCGCTGCTCGAGGCCGGCGTCCGGATCTACGAGTATCAACCGACGATGTATCACACCAAGGTGATGGTGGTGGACGACGTGTGGGTGTCGGTCGGCTCCACCAATCTCGACGATCGCTCCTTCCGGCTGAACCAGGAGGCCAACCTGAACGTGTTCGACCCGGGCTTCGGGGCGGAGCAGGCGCGCGTGTTCGCCGCTGATCGCGCGCGCTCCCGACGCGTCACCCTGGAGGAGTGGCGGCACCGCTCCCTCTGGGAGCGGATTCGGGAACGCTTCGCGGGCGTGCTGCGGAAACAGCTCTGAAGGGGCGGCGAGGACTGGCTCAGGTGCCGTAGCGCCTGGCCGCCCGGGCGCGGGCCTTGGCGGCCTCCGTTTCGCGATTCTTGGGCGGTGCGTTCGTGACCAGGGAGCCCAGGAGGCGGTGAACGACCTCCGACACTTCGGCGACCGCCTGATCGAAGGCCGCCTGATTCGCGGCCGACGGCTTGGTGAACCCGCTGACCTTGCGCACGAACTGAAGCGACGCCGCGCGGATCTCGTCATCGGTGACCGGCGGCTCGAAGTGGTACAGCGGGCGGATGTTGCGACACATAGGACGGTACTCCCTCGTGTTCGGATCTGGTCCAGGCTCCACGCGGCGGCTCGTCGCCGGGCGATCCTTAAAAATGGACCGCTCGGAAGGGGAGCGCCACCGACACCGGCGTCACCCTCGCGACCTCGGGGTGCCTTCGTGCATCTGGAGAGATGCAAGGCAAAGACGTGAAGGAGCGTCATATGTTGATCCAGTTGCTGCTGCTCGCATCACCCGCTGTCCCGGCTACCGCCGCACCTCCCGCCCGAACCGACTCCCCGATCCAGATCTCGTTCAACGACGACGGCAAGTACATCTACGGCGATCGGGCCAAGGTCTACGTCCGGTCCGATCGTGACGGGTACGTCGTCGTGCTTCGTTCCGACGCGAGAGGCAACGTGCGCGTGCTCTCGCCGGTGGATCCCGACGACGACCAGCTCATCCAGGGCGGCAAGAAGTACGAGGCGAAGGGCCGAGGGGGCCGGGAAGCCTTCGTCGTCGAAGACACCTCGGGGCAGGGAACCGTGCTCGCGGCCTGGTCGAAGACCCCGTTCGAGCTCGGCCGCTATGCGCGCGATGCCCATTGGGATCTCCAGGCGCTGGCCGGCGCCGGTGGCGGTCTCTCGACCTCGGCCGACGACCCGGAGAACAGGCTGCTGAGCGTGGTGGGCGCGATGAAGCCCGACGGCCACTTCGAGTACGATGCGTCCACCTACGTGGTCTACAGTCCGCGGCTGGCCCGAGCCGCCTATGGCTATCGGGATCCGTACGCCTGGGGCGCCGGCTGGTGGGGATACAATCCATGGTGGGGCGGTCCATTCTTCGGCCCGAGGGTGGCGTTCGTGCCGGGACCGTTCGGGTTCAGGCGCTTCCGGTAACCCAAGCCGCTGCAAGTTGGAACCCAGTCCGGGGGCCGCGGAGCGCGCGGCCCCCGGCGTTCGGCTTTCACACCCCGCGTGTCTTGCCCGGGCCCGGCCGTCGTCATATATGTGGAATCGCGGCGTGTCCCGTCTCCCAGCGGCATGGGCATGCAACTCACCCTTCTCGAATCCGACCGTAGCTTCTTCCGCTCCGCCGAGTGCGCCGTCGTGAGCATCGTCGCGCACGTGGGGGTGGTGTGGCTCGCCGTCGGCGCGACCGATGGCGCCAGCCGGATCCCGGTGGACGAGCGTGAGGCCCGGGTCTTCTTCCTTCTCCCCCCTGACCGGGTCGCATCGACCCCACAGCAGTCCCAGGCCATCAATTGGGGCAAGCTCGGCGGCGACCTCGGCGGCGGTACGATCCCCGCGGGCCTGGGAGACGGCCGTCACACCGGCACCTCCACGACCCGCGCCCGCAAGTATGGCGACCGGAGCGCGACCAAGGGCGCCCTGCCGTTCGGCCCGGCAGCGACGCTCCGCTTTGACACCGCGTTCAGCGTGCTCGAGGTGGACCAGATGGTGGAGCGGTACGAGGGGAGCGCGGCGCCGATCTACCCGCCCGAGCTGATGGCTTCGGGAACGGAAGGGCTGGTGCAGGCGACCTATGTCGTGGACACGACCGGCCGGGTCGATACCGCCACCATCAAGGTGAAGCAGAGCGACGATCCCCGCTTCACCGAGTCGGTCCGGGTCGCCTTGGGCGGGATGCGGTTCCGGCCGGCCAAGCGTGCAGGGAAGTCCGTTCGCCAGCTCGTCGAGCAGAAGTTCCGCTTCCGGATCCTGCCCTCGCAGTCGGCCGGCCGCACCAGCTAGCCTACCCTCGCGACTTTGACCCGGGGCTTCCGTCAGGAGCAGCCGAGGACCGTCGATTTCTCGCGGCCCGTGGCCTGCGCTTTTACCTCGCTGTCGAAATAGATCAGCTCAGGAGCCCCAAGGGCGAGCGTGCAACTACTGCGGAAATAGAAACGGCCGTCCGGCAGGGCAGCCCACGGATGGGCCCGCCGGAACGGACTCAGCGCGACATCGGGCTGTGCCGGCGGTTGCCTGCGAGCGGGTTGTTTGACGGGCTGCTTGACCGGCGCCGTGTCGTCCTGCGAGGCGGCGCGCGTGTCCGAGCTCCGGACCGCGCCGCTCTCGAGCTGCCTGCCACCGGGTGCGTCGGCGGTCTCGACCGCGGCCTCGGTGGAAGGCTTCGGAAGCGGTCGCCGAGGCTCCGGTCTCCGCGGGACGTCAGACCGGCCCTCGGTCGGTGCGCCAGCCTCGTGTCGGCCGAGCATTGGAAGGGTCGGGAGGTGAATCGCCACCTTGGGTCCCAGCATCCACCAGAGGCCGGCCAGCAGAGCCAGAACGACGAGGGTCGTCGCGAGCATCCGCGGCCCGCGAGCCCCGGCGCCCATCGCCGGGAGGCGGGTCATGGCTTCCTGCAGTGCGTCCCCGAACTCGTCGACCGTCTGAAACCGCTCGACGGGCGACTGGGCAAGCGCGTCGCTCAGCACGGAGCGGACATGCTTGGGGATCGATCGCAATAGGGGGCCGTCGGTCGGGGGGGCCCCGGTCAGCATATAGCTGAGCACGGCGCCCAGGCTGAAGACGTCGCCCCGCGTGTCTGGCGCGCCGCCATCGAGTTGTTCGGGGCTCGTGAAGGCGGCGCCGAATGCGGCCGCGCTTGGTCCCGGGGCTTCCCCCGGGCCGAGGGCGGCAGGCGTGAACCCGACGAGCTTGACGATGGGGCTGCCGTCCGGGCCTTCCGACACGACCAGGGTGTCGGGGGAGAGGTTCCCGTGCACGACCCCGACCGCATGCGCCGCGCGAAGCCCCGCGCCAGCCTGCAGCACGAGGTCCACTGCCTCCTGGAGGGGCAGGGCACCGCGGGCGGCGACAACCTCGGACAGCAACTCGCCGGGGATCGCGTCCATGACCGCATAGACGACCCCTTCGGTCGTCTCGCATAGCTCACGGACACCAGCGACGTTCGGATGTCGAATCCGACTCGCGTGCTGCAGCTGGGCGAGCACCTCGGGCGCCGGCCGCGAGGTGGCGAAGCGCGGGCGCGGACCGCTCGAGGCATTCAGCACCACGACGACGACGGACGGCTCGGCGGAGAAGTACTGCGCCCGATACACGCGTCCCGCGGGCGTCTCGCCGAGACGCTCGAGCAGCCGCAGACCTCTGGACAGGAAGGTCGCGACGAAGGGATCTGCAGGCTCGGGAGACTGGGTCGGGTCCATGGCGCGGCCGCTAGACGGTGTACTCCAGGTCTAACGCGGATTCTGTCGGGATGCAAACCTTGCGTGCCGTGTCGCGCCGGAGGCGCGGCCCGGCGGTCGAGCCGCCGGGCCGCTCCGGGTCAGGTCGTCGCCTTGCCCAAGGATTTCTGCAGCTCCTCGGCACGGTCTAAGTGCTTCTGAATCGTGGGCTTCGCCTTCTCGATCAGGGCCTTGAGCTCCGCGTTCTGAGTGTCGCCGTGGGCCTTGTCGGCCAAGTCGAGCACCGCCTTGTGGATGGTGACTTCCTGGTCGATGTAGGTCCGGTCGAACGCCGCCCCACTGCCGGCGGACTGGAGGGCCGCCATCTCAGAGGCACCGACCTTCTGCACCGGATCGTCAGCCGGCGGCTCGGGCGTGACCTTGAGCTTCTTGGCCAGCGCCTGTCCCTCCACCCGCAGGGCGTGGTGCTCGCTCATCATCATCTTGGCGAACGCCTTGACGTCCGGGTTGGCCGCCTTCTTGAGCGCGAAGGCTCCTGCCGCGCTATCGGCCTTGTTGGCCTCATCGAGCAAGGCCACGATGTTGGGGTCGCTCAAGGCCTGGCCGGCCGCCGCGCCGGCGGTATCGGTCGGCGCCCCCATGCCCGTCATACTGGTGTCCATGGCGGGCGGTGCCCCGGCCCGGCCCGATTCGCTGCCGTTCGGCTTTCCTTTGCAGGCCCCAGCCGCCAGGACGGCGAGCCATGCGGCTCCCATCATCGTGTAGCGGGCGTGCCGGGCGAGATCTGTGCGCATAAACCCTCCTCGTGGTCATCTATCGTAGGCTGGCGGTTGGTGAGACGGTGTGACTGCGGTCACCCATCTCGATTGAGGGCCAGGTTGACACCCCTACCGAGGCGGCGCCCCCATGCGGGGATCCGCTTCATCGTGGGCAGACCGGGTGAGACGGCGGCAGGGGACTTTGCGTATCCCCTGGTGAATCGACACCGTGCCTCCGCCGCCCGCGAGCGGGGGAAAACGCCCGCAGACACCGAAAGAGAGGCGACCGATGACCGCGAGACTGACTTTGTCCGCCCTGGGGCTCTGCCTGCTGACCGGGCTGCTGGCCGCCGGCGCGACGCCGCGCCCGCCCTGGTTCGTCGCCCGCACGGCGGGCGTCACGGAGGTCACGCTGCGCGGCGCAGCCGAATTCGGAGCCGTCTCCGAGACTCACGGGGCCGGGCCGTTCGTCCTGACACTTGGCGCAGAGTCGCCCAGCGGCGCCATTGTCTTCACCTGGGCCGACGGCAGTCGGCCGGAGCCCGGGGTCTACCGGCTGAGCCAGGGCGATTCCGCAGGTGTTCGGGCCCTGATCGTGACCGGTCCGCCGACTCGGCCGACTGGAGCGTTCCACGCTCGCGGTGGCACCCTCACCGTCACCCGGTCGAGCGGGGACGTGATGCAGGGACGGTTCGAGCTCGACGCCGTTGGGTTCGAGGCGGCGGAGCCCATGAACGAGGAGAGGGGATTGATCGCGCGTGGCGCGTTCGACGCAAGACCGAGCTAGCCGGGACGCCGTCGGGGCACCGCGCCCCGACGGCTGGCCCGCCCGCTCCGCACCAGGCATCTTCTCCGCATGACCACCACCACCGCAGACCCCCTCGACAGCCTCGTCCATCTCTCCCACCTTCTCGGTCGGGAGACCCGCCTGGTCCAGCCCGGTGGCGGCAACACCTCGATCAAGGTGGGCGACGCGCTGCTGGTGAAGGGCAGCGGCACCGACCTTCGAACGATCGCCCGCGAGGGCTTCACCCGGCTCTCGCTCGCCCGGCTCGCCCCACTGGCCGAGGCGGAGGCGATGAGCGACACGGACATGATGCGGTTCATGGCGAGCTGCATGCTCGTCGAGGGGCCGGCGCCGAGCGTCGAGACACCGCTCCACTCGCTGCTGCCGCACCGCGTCATCGCCCACACGCACGACGTCGCCACGATGAGCCTCACCAATGTTCCCGACGCCACGGCGGAGCGGCTGGTGGGCGAGCTGTTCGAAGGCCGGATCGCGTACGTCCCCTACAGCAGGCCCGGCTTTCCGCTCGCACGCGCGGTGAGCGGCATGGTGGACCGGATCCCGGCGGACGCCATCGGGATGACGCTCGCGCACCATGGCCTCGTCGCGTGGGGGGACGACGCTGACCAGACGCACGTGCGCTTGATGGAGGTGGTCGCGAAAATCGACGAGTACCTCGCCGCCTGCCGGCGTGGCCGGCTTCGTGGCAACCCCCCGAGCGAAGGGCCCGCGGGCCTGCCGTCAGCTCGAGCGGGCGGCAGCCTGGCCGGTGGCTCTCCGACCGCGGCTCCCGCGACCGCTGACCGCCGCCGCCTGGCCGAGATCGTCCTCCCCGCGATCCGGGGCGCGCTCGGCATTCCCGACCGCGTCATCCTGCACTACGACGACGGCGAGGATGTCCTTGCCGCCCTCGCCGACGAGCGCACTTCCGAGCTGACCGCCCGGGGCATGGCGACTCCCGAGCACCTCCTCCGCGCGGGCCGCCTGCCCGTCTGGCTCGACCTCGACCTCGCCGCGCCGCCCGACGACCTCGTCGCCCAGGTGCGGAACCGCCTGACCGCCGCGCGAAGCGAGTACGCGGCGTATCACGCGCGTCATGCCGCGCCCGGCGAGCGCCCGCTCGACGACTGGGCCAAGGTCGTTCTCGTCCCCGGCGTCGGCCTCGTCACCGCGTTCACCGACAAGCGCAGCGCCGTGACCGCGAATCTCTGCTATCGTGCCACCCTCGAGGCCATCGCCGGCGCCGAAGCGGTGGATCGGTTCCAGTTCATCGCCGAGCACGACGTGTTCGAATTCGAGCGCTGGCCGCTGGAGCGGCGAAAGGTGGAGGAGACGATCGCCCGCGAGCGCGCGACCAAGGAGCTGCCGCGGCACGTCGTGGTAGTGATCGGCGGGGGGAGCGGCATCGGCCAGGCCGCGGCGCGGCGGTTCGCCGAGGAGGGCGCGCACGTCGTGGTGGCGGATCTGGACGGCGGAGCGGCGGAGCAGGTCGCGGCCGATCTCGCGTCCCAGTTACCCGGCCGCCTGATCGGGACGGCCGCCGACGTGCGCGACGACGCGAGCCTTGATGCGCTGTTCCGCCGCACCGTGCTCGAGTTCGGCGGGCTCGATTGCCTGTTCTACACCGCCGGCCTTCCGCCGCGGTTCGCGCCGGTGACCGCGATCCGGCGTGAGGATCTGCAGCTCCAGCTCGAGGTCCACTACCTGGGGGCGGTCGCCGCGATCGGACGGGCCGCGACGATGATGCGGCGCCAGGGTCTCGGCGGGTCGATCGTGGCCTCGGTCTCCAAGGCGGCGATCGTGCCGGGCAAGGAGGCCGTCGCGTACGGCGGCAGCAAGGCCGCGCTGCTGCAGGCGCTCCGCGTGGCGGCGGTCGAGCTGGGGCCGGACGGCATCCGGGTCAACGCGATCAACGCGGACCAGGTGGACACGCCGCTGTTCCGGCGGTTCGTGCGGGAGCGGGCGGCCAGCCGAGGCGTCACGGAAGCGGAGCAGCTCGAGACCTATCGCAAGCGGAACCTGATGGGCGTGGGGCTGATCCCGGCGGAGGCGGTGGCGGAGCTCGCGGTGGCTCTGGCGGGGGAGCGGTTCCGGTTTACGACCGGGGATATCCTGACCGTGGACGGCGGGCTGGCGGAGGGGTTCCCCAGGTAAGAGTTCGATGCCAGGCCCTCAGGCGGCGTTCTTGCGCACCACCTCCCCCAGCAGTCCGATCGCGTCCCGCAACTGGCGGTCCGACAGGTAGGGCGCAGGGCCGAGCCGAAGGGTCTCACCTCGAGCATCGGTCATGAGCCCACGCGCCCGGAGGCCTCGCACCAGCTCGGCCGCGACCGGCGAGCGGAGCGCGAGAAAGCCACCGATTTCGCCGAGCGGGCAGGCACGGTCGCGGCTCACGATCGCGGGATCGAGATCGAGCGCATCGAACGCTGACGCGAGCAGCCCGATCTGATGCTGGCTCACCTCCCGCAGGAGCTCGGGCGTAAGCCCGTGCTCGCGGAAGAAGTCGAAGACGGGGACGGCGCGATAGTGGCTGGTCGGATCGTATGTCGCGCCGGCCAGCTGGTCGCCTCCCTGCCCGTAGGCGACTCGCCCCGCCCTGCCGTTCCGCCAGGACGGTGAACTCGCTGAACCAGCCCGTCACCACGGGCCGGAGCTCGGTGTCGGGTGGGATCCTCAGGAAGCAGTTGCCCTCTCCGAGCTGACAGTACTTGTACCCGCCACCCGTCACGAACGCGTCACCCAGGCCCTCGTCGTCGAGCGAGAACGGCACCACGTTCAGCGCGTGATACGCATCCACCAGCATTCTGGTGCCGTGGCGGCGGCAGCTCGCCGCCACGTCGCCGAGGCCGCGGGCGATGCGTCCGGTATCGAAGAAGACCGCCGAGACCAGCACCAGGGCCGTGCGATCGTCCACTGCCTGGCTGAGTCGCGTCGCCAGGGACTCGACCGGAGCCTCGGGGACACGGACGACGACGAGGCCCTCCTCCGCGAGGCGGTCGAGCTGCCGGCGGATGCTGTGGAATTCGCCGTCGGTCGTGACCAGTCGCGGGCGCTCCCTCAGCGGCAGCGCCGAGAGCAGACGCACCACCAGCTCGTGGGTGTTCGCGCCCAGGGTAATGCAGCCACGCCGGTCGCCCAGGAGCCCCGCGAATCCCGCGCGGACCCGCTCCGCCTGCGCAAACGCCTGCTCCCACTTGTCGTCCACGTAGCGCGCCGCGTCCAGCCAGGCTCGCGTCTGGCCGTCGAAGCCGCAGTCCGGCCAGGCCTGGTGGGAGTGGCCAGTCAGTAGAAGTCGCTCGGAGACGCCGAATCGGGAATAGTGGGACGCGAGGGCGTTGGGCGAGCCGTAGAGGGACGCGGGGTCCATGCGCTCTAGAATTCGGTGCGGATCGCCCAGAGATCCGGGAACAGCGGCTGGTTCAGCGTGGCGAGCAGGTATTCCGCGCCGGCGCTTCCCCCGGTGCCGCGGCGGGTCCCGATGGTCCGCTGCACCATCTTCACGTGCCGGTATCGCCACTCCATCGTCCCCTCGTCGAGATCCACCATCCGCTCGCACAATTCGGCGAGCGCTGGCTGGCTCCGATAGACCGCGATCAGGACCTCGCGTAGAGCGGGAGAGGGCTCGACCCGGCGGGTGACGTCGCGCTCGAGATCGGCTCGGGGAACCGCAACGCCGTTGGCGGCGAGGTGGTGCAGGAAGGCATCCCACAGCGAGGCCGACCGCAGCCGGTGCTCCAACCGGGTCCGGGCATCGCTCCCCGCCGGGTAGCGCTCCAGCGCCTTCGGATCCTTCCAGCCCAGCGCGAACTCCAGCTCCCGGAACTGATGCGACTGGAATCCGCTGCCGAACTCCAGCCGGTCCCGAAACGACAGGAACTCCAGCGGGGTCATCGTCTCCAGGATGTCGATCTGCGCCACCAGCACCTTGAGGATGGTCAGGATGCGCTTGAGCGTGCCCCGCGCGTGGTCACCGTCGTTTCGTGCGAGCAGCTCCTCGAGGTGGCCCAGCTCGTGGAGAATCTGCTTGAACCAGAGCTCGTACACCTGGTGGATCACGATGAACAGCATCTCGTCGTGCTCCGGTCCCTCGGACAGGGGACGCTGGAGCCCGAGCAGCTCGTCCACCTTCAGATAATCGCCGTAGGAAGGCATGAAACAGTATACTCCCGAATGATCGTTCATGTCCTGGACGGCACCTACGAACTGTTCCGTCACTTCTACGGCCAGCGTCGCTTCAACAAGGGCAACGACAAGCCCCTGGGCGCGGTGGCGGGTCTGCTGCATACGGTGCTCGAGATGATCGAGAAGGGCGCGACCCATCTCGGCGTCGCCACCGACCACGTCATCGAGTCGTTCCGGAACGATCTCTGGCCCGACTACAAAACGGGAGAGGGCATCGAGCCCGCGCTCGCCGCCCAGTTCCACCCCTTGGAGCAGGCGCTCGCGGCGATGGGCGTCGCGGTGTGGCCGATGATCGAGCTCGAAGCGGACGACGCCCTGGCCTCGGCCGCGCGGCTCGCGTCGGACGACGAGCGGGTCGAGAAAGTCTGCATTTGGGCCAACGACAAGGACCTCGCGCAGTGCGTCCGGGATGAGCGGGTGGTGCAAGTGGATCGTCGGAGCAAGGAGATCCGCGACGCGGAAGGCGTGCGCCGGAAGTTCGGGGTGGGACCGGCGTTGATCCCCGACTTCCTGGCTCTGGTGGGCGATGCTCAGGACGGCTACCCCGGCATCTCGGGAATCGGCCGGTCCACGGCGGCCCGGCTCCTCAACCAGTACGGCCCCATCGAAACCTTCCCGGACAATGTGCTGGGAGAGCAACGCGAGCGGGCGCTGCTCTTCAAGCGTCTCGCGACGCTACGGACCGACGCGGAGCTGTTCCGAAACGTGGATGAGCTCGAGTGGCGGGGCCCGACGACTCGGTTCGCCGAGTGGACCGACCGGATCGGCGACACCCGCTTGCGGGAGCGCTGCCGCAAGGCGCGCGATATGGCCTTGGGCTCTACGCCACCGACGTCCGATACCGCATGACGGCCAGCGAAGAAGAAGGCGACGAATGGTGGGTTCGGGCTGAGCCTCACGCCGGGTGACCTACCGTGGTCGGGGCGTGTACCGGTCCAGCGTCGCGTAGGCGGGTGGCCAGGGAAGCGTGTATCCCAGGTCGGCGGCCACATGGCGGGTCCAATACGGGTCCCACAGGTGCGCCCGCGCCAGCACCACGAGATCGGCGCGCCCCGCCGCCAGAATCGTGTTGACGTCGGCCGCCGAGGAGATGTTCCCCACCGTCATCGTGGGCACCCGCGCCTCGTGCCGGATCCGGTCACTGAACGGGGTCTGGAACTGGCGCCCGTAGATCGGCTTGGCCTCGGGTACCGTCTGCCCGGCGGAGACGTCCACGATGTCGGCGCCCGCCGCGACCGCCATGCGCGCGACCTCCACCGAGTCGTGTGCCTCCGTCCCTCCCGGCGCCCAGTCCACGGCCGAGATCCTGACGGACAGCGGCTTGGCTTGGGGCCAGGCGGCGCGGACCCGGGTCACGATCTCCAGCGGGTAGCGCATCCGGTTCGCGAGGGATCCGCCATAGTCGTCGCGTCGGCGGTTGGTGAGCGGCGAGATGAACGAGGCCAGCAAGTACCCGTGCGCCAGGTGCAGCTCCACCAGGTCGAAGCCGGCGGCGTCGGCCATCGTGGTGGCGCGGACGAAATCGGCGGCCACCTGGTCCATGTCGGCCCGCGTCATCTCCCTGGGCACCTGGTTGTGCGGCCGGTACGGGATGGGAGACGGCGCGATCAGCGGCCAGTTCCCTTCGGGCAAGGGCTCGTCCTCGCCTTCCCACAGCACGCAGGTCGAGCCCTTCCGGCCCGCGTGCGAGAGCTGGAGGCCGATCTTGGCCTCAGTCTCCCGGTGCACGAAGTCCACGATGCGCCGCCACCCGTCGACGTGTGCGGGGAGGTACATCCCGGCGCAGGCGGGCGAGATGCGGCCCTCGCGGCTCACGTCGGTCATCTCGGTCATCACCAGCCCGGCGCCGCCGATCGCTCGGCTGCCGAGGTGGACCAGGTGCCAGTCGTTCGGCAGCCCGTCCTCCGCCCGGTACTGGCACATCGAGCTGACCACGATCCGGTTCGGCAGCACCAGCTCGCGGAGCCGGTACGGCGTGAACAGCGGGGGAGGGGCGGGGTCGACCGGCACCGATCTCCCGCTCTGGGTCGCTGACTGTGCCGCGAACCAGCGGTCCACCTCGGCTACCAGCGCCGGATCGCGCAGCCTCAGGTTCTCGTGCGTGATGCGCAGGCTGCGCGTGAGCAGGTTGAAGGCGAACTGAACCGGCTCGGTGTCGTGATAGCGCTCCGCCGACTCAAACCACTCGAGGCTGGCCTGGGCGGCGCGCTGGAGGCTCTCCACCTGCGGACGCCGGCCGGCCTCGTAGGCAGCGAGCGCGCCGGGGATGGACCCCTCCGCCTTGAGCGCCGATGCCAGCGCGATCGCGTCCTCCATCGCCAGCTTGGTGCCCGAGCCCACCGAGAAATGCGCCGTATGGGCGGCGTCGCCCAGGAGCACCACGTTGCCGGAATGCCAGCGGGCGTTTCGGACGGTGGGGAAGCGTCGCCAGACTGAGCGGTTCGCCAGGAGCGGGTGCCCCTCCAGCTCCTCCTGGAACAGCCGTTCCAGGTACGCCACCGTCGCCGGCTCGTCATTCTCGTTGAGCCCGCTCGCCTTCCAGGTTTCCTCCCGCGCCTCGACGATGAAGGTCGAGCGGCCAGGCGCGTACTGGTAGGCATGGGTGCGCCAGAGGCCCGCCGCTGACGATTTGAAATAGAAGGTGAACGCGGGGAAGGGTCGCGTCGTGCCCAGCCAGACGAAGCGGTTGCGGCGCCAGTCGACCTGCGGCTCAAACCGATCGGACAGGCGGTCGCGGACCAGACTGGCCACCCCGTCGGCGGCCACGATGAGATCGGCGGCCGGCAGGCCGCAGTCCGACAAGTCGCGGACCTCCCGCTGCCACAGCACCTCGACGCCGAGCGCCTGCGCTCGTCCGGCGAGCAGCTCGAGCAGCGTCTTCCGCTCCACGCCGGAGAACCGATGCCCAGTCGAGCGCAGGACGGTCCCCCGGTAGTGGATCTCGATGTCCTCCCAACGCGCCGCGGCGTCGGCCATCGCCTGGTTGGTCGCCGGATCCGCCTCGCCGACGTTTTCCAGCGTCTCGTCGGAGAACACGACGCCGAAGCCGAAGGTGTCTTCGAGCCGGTTCCGCTCGTAGACCGTCACCTGGTGGCTCGGGTCGTCGCGCTTGAGCAGGATGGCGAGATAGAGGCCGGCGGGCCCCGCCCCCACGATCGCGACGTTCACCTGGCGGCCGGCTCCCACGCCGGAGCCACCAACCGGCGCTCGCCGTCGATGTGATCCCAGAGCTTGCAGGTCACCGGCTTGTGCACCTGGTCGAGGCCCTCGCAGTAGTTGGTGAAGACACAGCGCCGCACTTCCTGTCCCAAGCCCAGTCTGAGCTTCCGGAACCAGTCGGGGTCGGCCAGACTCTGCCGCGCGGACGCGATGATGTCCGCCACGCCGGACCGGAGCAGCTCCTCCGCCTGCTCGAACGTCGAGATGCCTCCCGACAGGACGATCGGCGTCCGGCCTCCCACCGCGCGCACCGCCTCACGGACCAGGCGCACGGCCTCCCGGTTCCGGCCGAACGGTCCCCGCTCGTCCGAGCGCACGGTCGGCATGCACTCGTACCCGCTGGGTCCCGTGTAGGGATAGCGCGCCCATCCGACTCGCGGCTGCTTGGCGTCCTCGAACTTGCCTCCGCGGGAGAGCGACAGGTAGTCCATCCCCGCCCGCGCGAGCTCGGCGCCGAACCAGGCGGCGTCCTCCGCGGTGCTGGCCCCCGGAACGCATTCCTCGGCCAGGAACCGGCATCCCACCACGAACCGCTCGCTCACCGCGCCCCGTACCGCGCGGTAGACCTCGAGCGGCAGTTTCACCCGATGCTCGCGAGATCCGCCGTACCCGTCATCGCGCTCGTTCAGCGCCGAGAGAAACGACGCCATCGTGTAGGCGTGAGCGTAGTGCAGCTCCACGCCATCGAAGCCCGCCTGCTCGGCGCGAGCCGCGGCTCGAGCGAACAACCCCGGCAGCACTCGCGGCAGCGCCCGAATGTGCGGCAGCCAGGTATCGGTGACCCGCTCCCGCTCGCCGAACTGCAGGCTCTCGAGCTCGCGCTCGTTCAGAAACCGGGACCACTCTGCCTCCGGCATCCGCGCCAGCGCCTCCCGAATGGCCTCGTCGGTGCCGGGCAACAGCGCGCGATGCTGATCGGTGATGACCAGGTATTCCCGGAAGTATCGCTCCGGCGCCGGCCGGCGGCGGATCCGCAGGAAGTCGATGATCTGGATGAAGACCTTCGTCCGCCCGCCACTCGCCCGACGGATGGTGCGCACCAGCTCGGCGAGCCCTGGGATGAACCGGTCGTCCCCGATCCGGAGGAGCGGCCCGCTGGGAATGTCCCGGATGCCGGTGGCCTCGACGACCAGCGCGCCGGGTTGCCCGCGCGCGAAGCGCTCGTACCAGGCGAGGACCTCCGGCGTAACCAGCCCATCGTCGGTGGCCCGCCATGGCACCATGGCCGGAACCCAGGTGCGCTCGCGCAGCTCGAGCCGCCCGACGCGGAGCGGGCTGAACCAGAGCGACCGCGCCGCCTCCTCCGCAGTGGGTGGATCGGTCTCTGGGATGAAATGCTTGATGAAGGGCTCGGGGTGCCACATGTCGAGATGCGTCTCCCCGCTTACCGGTTGAGTCGGACCCCAGGGCGGCTCTTGGGCAGAAGGTGAAAGATACCCGTCCTTCGTTTCACTTGTGCATCACCGTCTGAGGAGTCTTTCCGCCACCTGTGGTCCGCCGCTGTCCCACAAGGGTAGGACGGCGTCCGACTTCGGCGATTGCGGAAAACCGACCGCGACCTTGCTGCTTTCCTTATGGTCCGACCGCGTCATTCATCGTACCCTCGTATCCACGAACTGTTCTGATTAGCACGAGCCTGACTGGGCGGGCGATACGCGCTCGTCGCCGGGGATTCTCATTACATCAGGGAGGGTATCATGGCTGGAACGTTTGGCGGCTTCCTCGGCGCCGGAATCGTTGTTCTGACGTTAGCAGGAGCGGCTTGCGGATATGACCGCAGCACCAACCCGTCCGGCCTCGGGTACGGGGACACCGCGGCGTCCGCCACTCCGGGAGGGTACGCGATCTCGGCGGCCGCGGGTCGGTCCGAGTTCCGGGTCTTCACCGCGACCGGCGACATCGCGGCGACGCTCGCCGAGTTCCGCACGGCGCTCGGCGATCCGCCGAATGGCGGCACACAAGGGCCACTTGGCGGCGGCCGGCGGGAAATCAAATGGGACGGCGCGCCGGCGGAGATGCCGGGCGACTTCTTCAACACCACGGTGAAGGCTGGCGCGATCTTCAGCACCGATGGCAGCGGATTCCACAACAGCGAAAACGATTTCGCTGACATCAACCCGAACTATGCCGACGACTTCAACGCCTTCAGCTTCCCGAAGACCTTCATGCCGCTCGGCAGCAACGCGCTGACCGTCGAGCTTCCGCATCCCCGGCCTTCAGACCCCGGCGGCGACGCGGGGTTTCGGGGTGGTGTTTTCCGACGTAGAGCGACAGGGAGCGGCGTCCATCAAGCTCTTCGACGCCGAGGGCCGGAGCCTCGGCCAGTACCAGGCACCGATCCGGAGCGATCCGGCCGGGTTCTCCTTCGTTGGCGTCGTGTTCGATTCGTCGATTGTGGCGCAGGTCCGGATCACCTCGGGCCAGCGGGCGCTTGGCGCAGATGTCCAAGACCTGAGCGACGGCGGCAATCTCGATCTCGTCGTGATGGACGATTACCTCTACGCGGAGCCGCAGGAGATCCAGTGAACTGACACGCTGCTAGTGCTGAGTGCTTCACCCACTCAGCACTAAGCTCTTGGTACTCAGCATGAGCGACGCCAGGGCAGGACGTCGGGACGACCAGTCATCGGCGAAATCGCTTCCGCTTGGCAGACTGGTGCTCACATCATCAGCGCAACCCATCAGCCAGGGGTGAAAACTAATGAGCCAACGTTGTTACGCCCTCGCCGATCGCCTCGGCGACGAGCAGCTCGATCGGGCTGCCCCGGTGTCGGTGAAGCGGCGGTTGTCGTGAGCACGGGGCTTCGACCCGAGCCCTCGTCGGGAGAATACCGGATCCCGCAGGCGCGCCCCACCGCCGCGGCTGAGCCCCAGGTCGCCGCCGGGCGCCGCCGCCTCGACCACGTGGACCTGCTCCGCGGACTGGTCATGGTCATCATGGTGCTGGATCACGTCCGGGACTACTTCACCGCGGTCCGGTTCGACCCCACCGACCTGACCCGCACCGACCTGGCGCTCTTCGGCACCCGCTGGATCACCCACTACTGCGCGCCGGTCTTCGTCTTCCTTGCCGGCGCCAGCGCATGGATCGCCGGCACCCGCCGCACCCGCGGCCAGCTCGCCCGCTTCCTCCTCAGCCGCGGGCTATGGCTGATCCTGCTGGAGGTGACGGTGATCAGCTTCGGGTGGTATCTCAGCACCCGGTGGACCAACGGCGCCCGCGCACAGGTGATTTGGGCGATCGGCGCCTCGATGGTGGTGCTGGCTGGGCTGATCCACCTACCGCGCGCGGCGGTCGCGGCGTTCGGCCTCGCGCTGGTGGTGGGGCACAACCTGCTGGACGGGATCGCGCCCGCGGTGTTCGGCGCCTTCGCCCCGCTCTGGCACGTGCTGCACGTGCCGGGTCCGCTCGGCATCATGCCGGTAGGCGTGACCTACCCGCTTGTCCCCTGGGTCGGGGTGATGGCCCTCGGCTACGCTGCCGGACCCGCGGTGTTCTCGCAGGATGCCGGCGCGCCGCGCCGGATCGCATGGGCGGGTGCGCTGATGATTCTTGGGTTTGTGGTGCTCCGAACGCTCAACGGCTACGGCGACCCCAGTCCCCGGCTCGAGGACGGCAGCTCGGCGCTCCTGGTCATGTCGTTCCTGAACGTAACCAAGTATCCGCCGTCGCTGCTCTTCGTGCTGATGACGCTGGGGCCGGCACTCGTCGCGCTCGCCCTCCTGCGCCGGGCCAAGGGTCCGGTGGCGGACTTCTTCGTCATCTTCGGCCGGGTGCCGTTCCTCTTCTACGTCACCCACCTCTACCTGGTGCACGCGCTCGCGGTCGCCGCCGGCGTCGCGCAGGGCTTTCCCGGCTCGGCCATCCGCACGGTCTACCGCTTTCTCCCGGAGGGGTACGGCTTCGGGCTGCCCGTGGTCTATCTCGTCTGGCTCTGCGTGGTGGCGGCGCTGTATCCGGTGTGTCGGCGGTACGCGGCGCTCAAAGCGCGGAGCCGGGCGTGGTGGCTGTCGTACCTCTGAGGCAATGCTCCTCAGTATGGCAACCGTGCGCGCCGCACTCGTGCTCGGCCGGCGGCTCAGCCGGCCACCGACAGTCCTGCGCTTCCTTGGCGAGTGGTCACGGTTTCCCGGAGCTTGAATCGGTGGCACGGAGGAACGCCCGCACCTGCCTGGGCTCTCATGAGCTGTCGTTTTTCTGAAGACTTGGTCGCGCCCTAACCCTGCTTGAGCAGCTCCCCCGCGATGATCAGTTGCTGGATCTCCGTCGTTCCCTCGTAGATCCGAAGCGCCCGCACGGCACGGTAGAGCCGCTCCACCGGATGATCGGCCAGCACGCCGCGTCCGCCGATGAGCTGCACCGCGTCGTCCACCGCCCGCTGGGCCATCTCGGTGGCGAAAGACTTGGCCATCGCCGCTTCGCTGGTGATCCGGTCCTGGCCCTGGTCCTTCTCGTAGGCCGCCCGGTAGGTCAGCAGCCGCGCGGCCGCGAGATCGGTCGCCATCCGGGCGAGCTTCTGCTGCACGAGCTGGAACTGCGCCAGCGGGGAGCCGAACTGCTGCCGCCGCTTCACATGCAGCAGCGATTCAGCGAGGGCACGGGCGGCCATCCCGCAGGCCGCGGCCGCCACCGTGGGCCGCAACCGGTCGAGCGCGGCGAGGCCGACCGCGTAGCCACGGCCCACGCTGCCGAGCAGCGCATCCGCCGGTATCCGGCAGTTCTCGAAAGCGATCTCGCCGAGGGGATGCGGGGCGCTCAGCACTTGCGGGCTCGCGAACCGGAGGCCAGGCGCATCCGCCGGCACCAGAAAGCAGCTGATCCCCTTGGCGCCCTTGGCCCGGTCGGTGGACGCGAAGACGACGTAGAGATCGGCGATCCCGGCGTTGGAGATGAGCGTCTTGGTGCCGTCGAGGACGTAGCCTGCACTTTCGTGCCGGGCGGTGGTGGCGATCCCGCCGACGTCCGAGCCCGCTTCGGGCTCGGTCATGGCGAACGCGGTCATGACCTTGCCCTGCGCGATCGGCCCGAGCCAACGGTCCTTCTGCGCCTGGGTTCCCGACTGGAGGATCGGCGTGGTCCCGAGCCCCTGCAGGGCGAACACGGCGTCGGCGAGCGGCGACGCTTCGCCGAGTGCCTCACGCATGAGGCAGCAGCCACGGAGATCGAGGTCGAGGATCGGCTGGAGCCATCCGCCCGCCGAGAGCAGCTCGAGCAGCGCTCGTGCTTCGGTTCGGGCCGTGGTGTCATCCGCCGGCTCGGGGCGCTTCGCGATCTCGCCGGTCGCGAACGCACCCGCCCGCTCGGCGAGCGCCGCGTGATGCGGCTCGAGGAAGGTGCGGATCAGCCTGGTGTCGGGCATCGGCTACTCGAACTTCGGCTCGCGCTTGGCGCGGAAGGCCTCGTACGCCTCGCGGAAGTTCGGGTTCCGCATGCAGTCGGCCTGGGCCTTGGCCTCCCACTCGATCGCGGAGACCAGATCCATCGACGCCTCCTCGTTGAGCGCCTGCTTGGTGACGCCCAGCGCCACCGAAGGTCCGCGCGCCAGCCGGGTGGCGACCTCGGTCGCCTCGGCCATCAGTCGCTCCCCCGGCACCACCCGGTTGTACAGCCCGATCTGCGCGGCCCGCTCGGCGCTCATGAAGTCGCCCAGCATGAGGATCTCGCTCGCGTGCGCCAGGCCGACGATCCGCGGCAGCAGCCAGGCCGCGCCCATGTCCGCGCCGGTGAGGCCGACGCGCGAGAAGAGAAACGCGATCTTCGCGCTTTCCGCCGCGATCCTGATGTCGCTCGCGGCCGCGATCACCGCCCCCGCGCCGGCCACCGTCCCGTTGAGCGCGGCCACGACCGGGCGGCGGCATTGGCGGATGGACAGGATGAGATCACCGGTGAGCCGGGTGAACTCGAGCAGCCCGGCCGCGTCCCTGGAGAACAGCGCCCCGATGATGTCCTCGACGTCGCCGCCGGTGCAGAACGCCCGCCCGGTGCCCGTGATGATGACGGCGCGGACGCCGGGCTCGGTGTCCAGAGCGCGGAACGTGTCTCTGAGCTCGGTATAGACCTCGAAGGTGAGCGCGTTGAGCCGTTCGGGCCGGTTGAGGGTGATGGTCGCGACGGCGCTCGTCCGATCGACGGCATAGAGAAACGATCTGGGCTTCACGGTCATCAGTGGCGTCACTGCCCCTTCAGCTCGACCAGCAGCACGTGGGTAGATCCGGCTCCCTGGTATTCGCTCGCGTGGGTCTCGGGCTCGTGCCAGGTCGCCTGGCCGCTCTTGGCCGGCTGCTCTTTTACCTTCCCCTCCGCGGAGGTGAACTTGGTCTTTCCCGCGCCCGAGATGCTGTAGCTGATGTAGGCGGGATGCGAATGCATGGGGATCTTTTCGCCGGCGCTGCTATGGAAGTCGAGCACCCGGACCCGCTCGTTTTCCAGCAGTATGGTGAAGTGGTCCGGGGACACCTTGACCGGATCCTGCGCCCGGACGGTGCCCGCCGCGAACAGCAGAACAAGGGCGAGGCTCGAGGCTGCTACCCGGGGTGACATATTGACCTCCTTCGTGGCGTGTCGACGTGAGCCCATCAGCAGGTCGCCGTTTTCTCCGTGCTCGCTCCCGCCTCCGTGTCTCCATAGTGAAATCCATGCATCGGAGCCGCAACGTCCTCAGCCGAGGACAGCCGTCGCCTCGATCTCGACTACCGCATTCGGATCGACCAGCGACGTCACCTCCACCAGCGCCATCGCCGGGAAGTGCTTCCCCATCCGCCGCCGGTACACCTCGCCGAGCGCGCTCAGGCTGCCGCGGTACTGCGCCATGTCGGTGATATAGATCGTGAACCGCCCGAGGTTCCCCGGCTCTCCCCCCGCCTGGCGGAGCACGGCCAGCACGTTGCCGAGCGCGCGGTCGAACTGGGACACGAAGTCGGCGGGCGGCACCTGGCCCGAGCCGTCACGCGCGGTCTGGCCCGCGATGAAGAGCATCCGGCCGCCGGTCTGGGCCAGCATCCCGTTGTTCCAGCCTCGGGGCGCACCGAGCTCTTCCGGGTTGACGATCGCGAAGCGGCTGCTCATCGGGTCTCTTCCGTCCAGGACGAGGGCTTCTCCATTGGGGGCGCCGGCGGCCGCGAGCGACACCACCGCCGCGGCGACCTCCTCCGCGGAGATCAGCCGAGTCTGTCCCGCCGAGGCGAGGGCCGCCGCCAGCGCTTCTTCCCGCGTGCGGCCGGTCTTGGCCACGATCCGCGCCACGGTCTCCGCGGTCATCTCGGTGTCGACGAAGTTCGGGCACACCGCGTTCACCGTGACCCCGGTGCCCGCCACTTCGGCCGCTGCCGACCGGGTGAGACCGACCAGCGCGTGCTTGGCCGCGGAGTAGGCCGCGAGGTACTTGCCGCCGCTCAGTCCCGCCGTCGACGCCACGTTGACGACTCGGCCCCACTTCCGATCGAGCATCCCGGGCAAAAAGGCGCGGGTGCAGAGGAAGGCGCCGGTGGCGTTGACGGCCATGAGCCGGTTCCAGTCCTCCAGCGACGTGCGGGCCACCGGCATCGACGCCGCCGCGCCGGCGTTGTTGACCAGCACCGTGACCGGCCCGAGCTCGGCGGCTTCCCGCGCGAGCGTCTCGACGCTCGTTTCGCTGGTCACGTCGCAGGCCACCGCCCTCGCCTGCCTGCCCGTCGCCACGAGGTCGGCGGCCTGCCGCTCGATCTGGTCGCGGCTGCGGGCGGCGAGCACCACGGTCAGGCCGGTGTTCGCCAGCGCCCTCGCGGTGGCGGCTCCGATGCCCCGGCCCGCGCCGGTCACTACCGCTACGCCGCCGGGCGCGGTCACCGGGGCCGCCCGGCCTTCGCGTCGAGCTCGGCCTGCACCGCTTGGTCGAGAATCTCGCCGAGGACCTCGATGGTCGCCCGGCCTTCCTCCGCGGTGGCCTGCGCGGGAAAGCCGAAGTAGGCGCGCGCGCCGCCAGCCTCCTCGAAGCTCCGCTTGCCATCGCGTATCGCGCGGGACAGCGACGCCGGATTGGGTGGCAGCGCCGCACGGACGGCGTCACGCACCAGCTCGGGGTGTTCGGCCAGCACGACCGACGTCTCGAACTGCCCCGCGTGGCAGGCGCCGCTCTTGAACTCGTCGCCCAGGCGTGAGGCCCACGGCCGGGTGGCGATGTTGGGAAACGCCACCGCCAGCCCGACGTCGCGCCTGATCGCGATCACGGCCGCGTCCAGCGAGGCGAGATGGGCCGGATCGAGATGCGCGTTGGCGATGGCCAGCACTCCGAATCCATGGCGGGCGAGGCTGCCGGCGATGTCGAGCACCGTCGCCGTGACCGTCTCCGGTCTCAGCGTGACCGTGCCGGCGAAGCTCTGGGCGAATCCCGCCGTGGTGTAGCTCAGCGGCGGGAGCACCGCCACGCGGAGACCGCGCGCGGCCATCCTGGCGGCGCCCGCTCGCGCCATCGCCGCGGCAATGATCACGTCGGTCTCGAGCGGCAGGTGCGGGCCGTGCGCCTCGATGGCGCCCACCGGCAGGATGGCGGCGGAGTGCTGGCCGCCGGCGTCCCGCGCCTCTTCCCAGGTCATTGCGGCCAGCGGCTGCACGGTTATTGTGTCCTCACCGCTCTCTCCCAGCCGGGGATGCCTGCCGTGACTGTCGAAGACCCCACGCACCTCAACATCGCCGACTATTTCCTCGATGCCCGGGTGGGCGAGGGCCGCGGAGAGCGGACCGCCCTCCTGACCGATGCCGGACCGTGGAGCTACCGTGAAGTGCAGGCACTGGCCAATCGCTATGCCAACGTGCTCAGTTCGGCGGGAGTGGCACCGGAACAGCGCGTGATCATCGCCCTCAACGACGGGCCGCACTTCGTCGGGGCGCTGTTCGGCATCCTGAAGATCGGCGCCGTCGTAGTGATGGTCAACCCGGACCTCAAGCCCGACGCCATCCAGTATTTCTTCGAGTACAGCCGCGCCACCGCGGCGCTGGTGACCGCCGACCGGGCGGGGGCCTTTCACGTCGCGGCCAACCAGGCCACCCACGCGCCCGCGTTGCTCATGGTCGGCCCCGGCGAGTGGAAGTCTCGGCTCGACGCGGCGCCGGACACCTGGCGGAACTTCCCCACCCACAGAGACGACCCGGCCATCTGGCTCTTCTCGGGCGGCACGACCGGTCGCCCGAAGGCCGCGGTGCAGCCGCATCGCTCGTACATGAACACCGCGCAGTGTTATGCCCGCCACGTCCTCTGCTATACGGAAGACGACGTGACGCTGTCGGTGCCCAAGCTGTATTTCGGGTACGCGATGGGCTCCAATCTCTTCTTTCCCTTCGCCGCCGGAGCCACCAGCGTCCTGTTCGACGAGCGCTGCACTGCGGAGGCCATCTTCGGCCGGGTCGCGCGCTACCGGCCGACGGTGCTGATCACCGTGCCCACGATGATCAACCAGATGGTGAGCCACCCGGAGGCCGGCCGCCAGGACTTCTCCTCGATCCGCGTGGCCACCTCCGCGGGCGAGGGCCTGCCCGAAGAGCTGCACGCCCGGTGGGACCAGACCTTCGGCGTGCCGCTTCTCGACGGTCTCGGCACGGCCGAGCAATGGCACATCTTCCTCAGCAATCGGGTCGGGCGCGTGCGGCGCGGGACGCTGGGCGAGGTGGTGCCCGGCTTCGAGATCAAGGTGATGGATGAGGAGGGCCGGGAGGTGCCCGACGGCACGATGGGGCATCTGTGGGTGCGGGGCGGATCGCGCGCGCTGGGCTACTGGCAGCAGTTGGACAAGAGTCAGACCTGCTTCCGCGGCGAGTGGGTGGTGACGGGCGACCTGGTCCGGCGTGACGCCGACGGCTACTACACGTATGGAGGCCGTGCCGACGAGCTGCTCAAGGTGGGGGGCAAGTGGCTGTCGGCCACCGAGGTGGAAGGCTGCCTGTTGCAGCATCCCGCCGTGGCGCAGGTGGCCGTGGTGGGCGTGGCCGACGCGAACGGGCTGGTGAAGCCGCATGCCTGGGTCGTGGCCCACGAGCGGCGCGATGGACTGGCGGAGGAGCTCAAGACGTTCGTGTACGACCGGCTGGAGCACTACAAGTGCCCGCGCGAGGTGATCTTCGTCGACGCCCTCCCGACGACGCACCTCGGAAAGGTGGACCGGGGCCGGCTCCGGACGACCGCTTCCTCGAATGGCTGAGATCGACTACCGACTCGACCGCGCCGTCGCGGTCATCACGTTCTTGGGCCTGGATCGGTCCTTCGCCGGATCCAGGAGTTCGCGCGGAATCCGCACGGCGACCCCGGCTTCTGGACGCCGGCGCCGCTGCTGCAGCGCCTGGCGGAGTCGGGCGGGAAGCTCGAGCCCTAGAGCAGCACGTACCGCCCGCCGCCCGTCGTGGCGATGACCAGGCACATCGCCACGAACAGCAGCTCGTAGTGCCAGCCGTCCGTCCCGTGCTTCCCCCAGAGTCCCGTGTGCCAGACGAAGATCTTCTTCTGGATCGCGCCGAGCATGATGAGAATGAGCCCGAGTGCGGCGAGCTGCGTCAGCACGCCGAAGGCCACACCGAGGCCGCCAGCCACTTCGGCCAGGCCGAGCAGCCGGGTGACGCCCGGCGGCAAGCCGATGCTCTTCCCGCGGGCGACCGGGTCCTTCACGTGGCTCAAGCCGCTGGTGACGAACACGGCGCCGACCAGGAGACGCATGAACAGCACGGCCATGTCGCCGTAGGGCAGCAGCCAGGGCAAGGGGGCAGGGAGGTGGGCGGACATGATCATCGCTCCGGGGTCGGGAGGTGCTCTCAACCTACACGCCGCCGGCAATCGAGCGAGGGGTGGATTTGCGGGGGCCTTGAATCGGCGATAGCTTCGCCGGATTCCACCGGATCTTCCTGACCCATAACCTGGAGGAGCTCATGCCTCGCCTCACACCGTGGTGCTGCTGCATTGCCGTCCTCGTCGGGTGTGGGAAGCCCAAGGAGCAGCCGGCCGCCGACACCACCGCCGCGGCTTCGACCGAGATGGCGCCGGAAGCAGCCGCGCCCGCCCCGATCTCGCTCGCCGATGTCGCCGGGAAATGGAACATGCGCACGATGGCCGAGGGGTCCGACAGCTCGCTGGTGACCTACGAGCTGGACGCCGGCGCCGACGGCTCGAGCTGGACGTTCAACTTCCCCAAGCGCAAGCCGGTGAAGGTTAAGGTCCAGGCCTCGGGCGACAGCCTCATCACCGAGGCGGGGCCGTACGAGAGCGTGCTCCGGAAAGGCGTCCAGGTCACCACCAACGCCGTGCTCCGCCTGCAGGACGGCAAGCTGGTGGGGACGACCGTAGCCCACTACAAGACGACCGGCGCCGACTCGGTTCGGAACCTCCGGGTAGAAGGCACGAGGAAGCAGTAGCGCTGCGGTTGGCGTTGGGAGGCTGCTCCGCTCCCAACGCCGCCGTTCCCTCGCCGCCGCCATTACTTGCCCCGTCCCCGTCGGTTAACTTCTTAGCTGATCACCACTCACAACCCCTCCGTCTGGACCGCCATGGACCTTTTCGGCCCGTGACCGACCTCCAGCAGCGCCTCCAGGCCGCCCTCGGCGACACCTACCGCCTTCTCCGGGAGCTGGGCGGCGGCGGCATGAGCCGCGTCTTCCTTGCCGAGGAGACCCGGCTGGGCCGGCAGGTCGTCGTCAAGGTGCTGCCGCCCGAGACCGGCGCGGCCGTCAACGTCGAGCGCTTCGAGCGCGAGATCCAGCTCGCCGCGCGGCTGCAGCACCCGCACATCGTGCCGCTGCTCACCGCCGGCGCGGCCGCGGGCGACCTGCTCTACTACGTCATGCCGTTCATCGCCGGCGAATCGCTGCGTGCCAAGCTCGCGCGCGAAGGCGAGCTGCCGGTGGCCGAGGCGTCCAAGTTCCTGCGCGAGATCGTGGACGCCCTCTCCTACGCCCACCGGAACGGCGTCGTCCACCGCGACATCAAGCCCGACAACGTGCTGCTCTCGGACGGCCACGCCGTGGTGACCGATTTCGGCGTCGCCAAAGCGGTGAGCGCGTCGAGCGGCTCGTCCTCGCTCACCTCGCTCGGCGTGGCGCTCGGCACGCCGGCCTACATGGCGCCGGAACAAGCCGCGGCCGATCCGCACGTGGATCACCGGGCCGACATCTACGCCGTGGGCACGCTCGCCTACGAGATGCTGGCGGGGCGGACCCCGTTCAGCGCGCCGACGCCGCAGGCCATGCTCGCGGCGCACATCACCCAGGCGCCCGAGCCGGTCGCGCGGTACCGGCCCGCCGTCTCGCCGGCGCTCAACGGGCTGCTCATGCGCTGCCTGGAGAAGCGCGCCGCCGATCGGTGGCAGAGCGCGGCCGAGCTCCTGGGCCAGCTCGAGGCCGCGGCCACGCCGAGCGGCGGGCTCACGCCGTCGGGCACAATGCCCGTCGTGTCGAGCGGCACCGAGGAGGCCATCCGGCGGAGCCATCCGGCGCGGGTCGCCCTCCTCTTCGCCGTGGCCTCGGTGGCCGTGCTCGGCATCGTGTACCTGCTGGTCCGGCAGCTGGGGCTCCCGGACTGGGTGTTCGTCGGCGCCATCGTGCTGCTCCTGATCGGGCTGCCCATCATCCTCGTCACCGGCCATCTCGAGCGCCGCCGCGCGCTGGCGCGCGCGAGCGGCCGGGTGACGACGCCGAGCGCGGGCATCCAAGCGCTGCTGACCTGGCGCAAGGCGATCCGCGGCGGCGTCATCGCGTTCGCCACGCTCGGCGTCGCGGCGGTCGCCTACACGGCGATGCGGCTCCTCGGGATCGGGCCGGTGGGCACGCTGGTCGCGTCGCGGCCGGCTCAGCGAGCGGGACCGGCTCGTCGTCGCCGACTTCGATAACCGGACCTCGGACGCCAGCCTGGCTGGCTCCATCACCGAGGCCTTCCGGATCGATCTCGGCCAATCGCCCGTGATCAGGATCCTGAGCACCGCCGAAGTCGGGGACGCGCTCACCCGCATGCAGCGCGACCCCACGACGCCGGTCACGCCCGCCGTCGCCCGCGAGCTCGCCGCGCGCGAAGGGGCCAAGGCCGTGGTCGCCGGAGAGATCAGCGCGCTGGGGAAGAGCTACGTCCTCTCGGCGCGCATCCTGAGCGCCGCGGACGGCAGCGAGCTGGTGGCACTGCGGGAGACGGCCGACAACGACGCCGGCATCGTGGCCGCGCTCGATCGGCTGTCCGGCCGGGTACGTGAGCGGATTGGCGAGTCGCTCAAGACGCATTCGCGGTGGCCAGCCGCTGGCCCAGGTGACGACCGGCTCGCTCGAGGCACTGCGGCTCTATTCGGAGGGCGCGCAGCTCAGCGAGCACGGCGCAGACGAGCGGGCCATCGCGATGCTGGAGCAGGCGATCGCGCTCGACAGCGGTTTCGCGATGGCCTGGCGCAAGCTCGCCGTCGCGCTGAGCAACTCACGAGCCAGCGAGGACCGCGTGGTCGCCGCCACCACCCGGGCGTACGAGCACCGCGACCGGCTGACCGAGATCGAGAGGCTGCTCACCGCCGGGT
>CAVOPE010000014.1:0-399078 GCA_963697755.1 uncultured Gemmatimonadales bacterium
GAGGTCATCTCCGGACTCGAACGCCGCGGTCACGCCGTGACCCGCGCCGGCGACTGGTCGCTCGGCAGGGTCTCGGCCGTCGGCCGCGACGGGTCGACGGGGCTGATGTGGGCCGCCGCGAACCCCCGCGGCATGCAGGGCTACGCCGCCGGCCGCTGACGCCGCCGGAGGCTCAGACCCGGTCGCGCATCCAGGCCGCGACGAGCGGGGCGAGCGACGCCCCGATCTCGTCCGCCGGACGCTTCTGGCCCTTCACCTCGAACGAGTGCCCGCCGCCCTCGATCCACGCGATCGACGCGGTCTGACAGGTCGCGACCGCCTCCTCGAGCTGCGAGTGCGGGTCGATGAACGGGTCGTTCGTGCCCTCGACGAACAGCTGGGGCTGCGTCACGTCCGGAAGGTGGGCGACGCGGGCCTTCGCCGGCTCCCCCGGCGGATGCAGCGGGTAGCCGAGGTACACGAGGCCCGCGGGATCGATCGCGCCCTCCGCTGCGGCCATCGACGCCATCCGCCCGCCGTACGACTTGCCCGGACGCGAACACGGGCTCGCCGCCCGCGAACTCGCCGGCGAAGGCGCTGACCGCCGTCCAGGTGGCGATCGCGTGCGCGGCGGGTCCCGGCATCCGTCGCCCCGCTTCGACGTACGGGAAGTTGAAGCGCACCGTCGCGACGCCGAGTTCGAGCATGCCTCGCGAGAAGCCGAGGAGGAACGGATGCCGGTACCCGGCGCCCGCGCCGTGCGCGACGATGACGGTGGCCCAGGGCTCCTCCGGGCGCCTCAGCCTCGACCGACACCTCGACGGCGCCCGCGGGCAGCGCGACCGATGACCCGCTGGCCGGCGGATCGGCGGACATCACGCCTCCGGCGCGGTGGACGGACCGTCCACGCGGCGCCGTGCTCGGCGGCTCGCCGCCCTCGACCCCGCCCGGCTCGCCCTCGGGAATCTCGACCGGCCCGGAGCGGCTCGGCGCGGGATCGGGGCTCGGCGGCTCGTCGGCCGGTGTCACCCGTTCGCCGTACCGCGGGGGCTCGGCGGGCTGCTCCGCTGACGGGGCCGATTCGACCGGCGGGGCCGGCGCCGCCTGCGGCCCGAGCACCTGCCGCGCGCGCTGGATGCTCGTGGCCGTGATCGTCACCTCGTAGCGGTCGGCGACCACCTGCATGACCGACGCGAAGTCCCGCCGGCGACGGACGAACGAGTACGTGACGATGCTCAGCAGCATGCCGATCGCGATGCCGACGAACAGGACGCCGACGAACGCCTGGATGGGCACCGACGGCGAGCCGATCACGAGGATCGCCGAGAAGAGGAGGCCGAGGAGGAGGCCGTTGATGGCTCCCGAGCGGGCGGCCGCGGCGTAGCCGAGGCGACCCGTGACGCGCTCGATCGAGCGCAGGTTCTGACCGACGATCGCGATGTCGCGGGCGGGGATGTCCGCAGCGATGAGCGTCGAAACCGCCTTCTGCGCGGCCTCGTAGGTGGGGAAGCTCGCGACCGGTTCGCCGACCTCGTCGCGGCCCTGCGGCACCCTTCCGCCGATCATGCTCATCTCTCCATCCTTCCACGGTCTGCGGGCTACGCTGGGAGCGTGAGCACGCAGAGGGTATTCGTCGCGCGCCTGTCCGGGTGCTCCGTCTTCGACCCCGCGGGCGACCGTCTCGGCAAGGTCCGCGACGTCGTCGTCATCTATCGCAAGGACGATCCGCCGCGCGTCGTGGGACTCGTCGTCGAGATCCCGGGCCGCCGGCACGTGTTCATGTCGATCGGCCGGGTCACCTCGGTCGCGACCGGGCAGGTCATCACGACCGGGCTCATCAACGTGCGCCGCTTCCAGCAGCGCGGCGGCGAGGTCCGGGTCATGGCCGAGATGCTCGGACGCCGCGTCCACCTCGTCGACGGATCGGGCACCGCCGTGATCGAGGACGTCGCGATCGAGCGCAACCGGCTCGGCGAGTGGGATGTCGGTCAGCTCTTCCTGCGGCGGCCGCGCACGAGCGCCTCGCCGTTCGCGAAGGGCCCCACGACGTTCGCCGCTCTGGCAGGACGTCCGCGAGGACCAGTCGACGGGCGAGGCGCAGTCCGCCGAGCAGCTCGTCGCGACGTTCGCCGACCTGAAGCCGGCCGACCTCGCCAACTCGCTGCTGCGATCTGCCCGACGAGCGCATGATCGAGGTCGCCGAGGAGCTCTCGGACGAGCGGCTCGCCGACGCGCTCGAGGAGATGCCCGAAGAGGAGCAGGTGCACATCCTGGAGCAGCTCGGCGACGAGCGCGCCGCCGACATCCTCGACGCGATGGAGCCCGACGACGCCGCCGACCTCCTCGGCCAGCTGACGGAGGAGCGCTCCGAGGAGCTGCTCGACCTGATGGAGCCCGAAGAGGCCGAAGACGTCCGCGCCCTGCTCAAGTACGGCCCCGACACCGCCGGCGGCCTCATGACGAGCGAGCCGATCGTGCTCTCCGCCGATGCGACGGTCGCCGAGGCGCTCGCGCTCATCCGTCGCCACGAGCTGCACCCCGCGCTCGCGGCAGCGGTGTTCGTCACGCTGCCGCCCTTCGAGACGCCCACCGGACGCCTCCTCGGCACCGTGCACTTCCAGCGGATGCTGCGCTACCCCCCGCACGAGCGCCTGGGCTCGATCATCGACGACACGCTCGACCCGGTGCCCGCGACGGCGTCGGCCGCCGAGGTGGCGCGCATGCTCGCGAGCTACAACCTCGTCTCGCTGCCGGTCGTGGACCAGGCCCGCCGGCTCGTCGGCGCGGTCAGCGTCGACGACGTGCTCGACTACCTGCTGCCGGACGACTGGCGCTCGCACGACGAGGACGATGTGCCGGCCTCGCCGGTCTCGACGTCCACGGCGAGCATCCCGAGGAGGGTGTGATGGCACGCCCCTCCCGGCAGGTGTCGCTCGACGCGCCCCGCGGGCGCGGCGGCATGCTGCAGCGCGCGCCGCAGCCGTCGAGCGACCGGTTCGGACGCTTCTCGGAGGCCTTCGCGCGCGGAATGGGCACGTCCGGATTCCTGATCGGCATGACGATCTTCGTCGTCGTCTGGCTCACCTGGAACACGCTGGGCCCCGCGCGAGCTGCAGTTCGATCCCGCGGAGCACGAACTTCACGCTGCTGACGCTGATCCTCTCGCTGCAGGCCTCGTACGCCGCTCCCCTGATCCTCCTCGCGCAGAACCGTCAGGACGACCGCGACCGCGTGCAGATCGAGCAGGACCGCCAGCGCGCCGAGCGCAACCTCGCCGACACCGAGTACCTCGCCCGCGAGATCGTCGCGCTGCGGATGGCATTGACGGACGTCTCGGACGAGGTCGTCACCCGCGAGGTGCTCCGCACCGAGCTGCAGGACCGCCCTCGAGCGCCTCGACGCGCGAGCGGAGCGGGCCGAACGGGCCGAGCGCGCCGAGCGGGCCGAGGGCGGCGCCTCGCGATGACGACCGGCACCGCCGACGCCGTTCGGCGCGCGGTCGAGGGTGTCGTCGACCCGGAGCTGCGGCGGCCGATCGGCGAGCTCGACATGGTGCGCGACATCTCGGTCGACGGCGACGTCGCTCACGTCGGCATCGTCCTGACGATCGTCGGCTGCCCGGCCGCCGACCGCATCTCCCGCGAGGTGCGCGCGGCCGCGGCATCCGTCGAAGGAATAGCGGATGTCGCGCTCGAGGTCGGCGTGATGTCGGCGGACGAGCGCCGCGCGCTCACCGAGCGCCTCCGCGGCGGCCGCGCCGCGCGCGAGATGCCGTTCGGGCCGGGGACCCTCACCCGGGTCATCGCCGTGACCAGCGGCAAGGGCGGCGTCGGCAAGTCGACGGTCACCGCGAACCTCGCCGTCGCGCTCGCCGCGCGGGGCCTGTCGGTCGGGCTCGTGGACGCCGACGTGCACGGCTTCTCGATCCCGGCGCTGCTCGGCCTCGTCGGCGCCGACGGCAGTGTGCCGCAGCCGACGCGGATCGACGACCTCATGCTCCCGCCCGTCGCGCACGGCGTGAAGGTGATCTCGATCGGCATGTTCCTGCGCCGGAGCGGCGGCGACGCGCCCGCTCGAGGCCGTCGCCTGGCGCGGGCCGATGCTGCACCGCACGGTGCAGCAGTTCCTCACCGACGTCTTCTTCGGCGACCTGGACGTCCTCCTCCTCGACATGCCGCCCGGAACCGGCGACATCGCGATCTCGGTGGGTCAGCTCCTGCCCAACGCCGATGTGCTCGTGGTGACGACGCCGCAGGCGGCGGCCTCCGACGTCGCGGTGCGCAGCGGCCTCGTCGCGCGTCAGACCGGCCAGCGCGTGATCGGCGTCGTCGAGAACATGGCCGCGATGACGCTCCCGGACGGGTCGATCCTCGACCTGTTCGGCTCCGGCGGCGGCGCAGCGGTCGCCGCGGCGCTCTCGGGCGACGCCGGCGACGTGCCGCTGCTGGCGTCGATCCCGCTCAGCCCGGGGCTGCGTGCAGACGCGGATGCCGGCATCCCGGCGATCATCGCCCACCCCGACGACGCCGCATCCGCCGCGATCGACCGCCTCGCGTCGGCCATCGCCGTCGCGCCGCGCGGGCTGGCCGGCCGGTCGCTGCCGCTGCGCCCGAACTGAGCGCGCGGCGTCAGGTCGCTTCGACGTCGAAGGGCGGCACCTCGCCCGGCGTGAAGGACGTGGACGGGCGCGGGGATGTCATGGTCGGCATGGGCGCCGACTGCGGCTTCGGCTGGGCGGGCGCGTCGTCGAGCAGCGCTTCGCGGATGATGCGCCGCGGGTCGTACTGGCGGGGGTCGAGCGTGCGCCAGTCCAGGTCATCGAGGTCATCGCCCATCTCGTCCTTCACGCGCGTGCGCGCGGTCGACATCCACTCGCGAGCGCGCTTGGTGAAGGTCGAGAGGGCCTCGGCATACCGGGGCAGTCGCTCCGGTCCGACGACGAAGGCTGCGATGACGGCGATCACCAGCAGCTTCTCGATCGTGAGGCCGAAGAACATGACTTCAGGTTACCGTCGCGCCTGAGCGGTCGGCGCCAGCGGGCCGCGTAGGCTGGCGCGCGGAGGATCCACATGGGCGAGCACGACGCGAATCACAGGTTCGCAGCGGAGGCGACGATCGAGCCGGAGCACATCGCCCGAGCTCGCGCCCACGCACTGGAGCTCGGGGCGGCCCCCATCAGCCCGGGCGTCGGCGCCCAGTGCGCGGTCATCGCCGCAGCCTCGCAGGCGCTCAACATCGTCGAGATCGGCACGGGTGCCGGAGTCTCCGGTCTGTGGCTGCTCCACGGCTCGCCGCGCGCCACGCTGACGACCATCGACAAAGAGCCCGAGCACCTCGCCGCGGCGCGTCAGGCGTTCGGCGACGCGAAGGTGCCTCCGGCGCGGGCGAGGTTCATCACCGGTCGGGCATCCGAGGTGCTCCCCCGCATGAACGAGGCCTCCTACGACATCGTGCTCGTCGACGCCGACCCCGAAGGCGTCATCGAGTACGTCGAGCACGGCCTGCGACTGGTGCGAGCCGGCGGCACCGTCCTCGTCCCGCGTGTGCTCGCGCGGCGGCGCCGTCTCCGACCCGGTGCGACGCGATGCCGTGACCACGGCGTACCGATCGCTCATCCAGGAGACCCAGTCCTCCCCCGCGGTGATCGGCGCGCTGTCGATCGTCGGCGAGGGGCTGCTCCAGCTCACGACGATCGCGGCCGACTGACCTGCCGGACGACTCTCCGCGAACAGAAGAACGGCCGATCCGTGCGGATCGGCCGTTCTTCGCAACAGTCTGTCAGGCGGGGTTGACGACTCCGCCCAGCACGTCGTAGAGCTCCTTGGCCTCAGCGTCGTTGACGGAGACGACGAGACGACCGCCACCCTCGAGCGGCACGCGCACGATGATCAAGCGGCCTTCCTTGACGGCCTCCATCGGCCCGTCTCCGGTTCTCGGCTTCATGGCTGCCATTGCGGCTCCTTTTCGTCGGGGGTCTGCCGACCAAGTTTATCGTGCGGGCAGGACAGGGGATAATCCATGACGCATTTGTCTGTGGATAGCGCTTGCGCGCGGCATCCGCTCGACGACGGTCAGGGCACCTGCCAGATCGTATTCCCGAGCGAGTACATGTTGTAGATCCACCACCACTGCGCCGCGAGTCCGACGACCAGCACGCCGATCCGCCACGCCCGTGAGCGCGGCAGCGCGAACGCTCCCCACATCGGCGACAGCGGCAGGAGGAGCCGGAAGATGCTCGACTGCGGGAAGAACACGAGCAGCAGGTAGAGCAGATAGCTCGCGCTCCACAGTCGGAGTTCGACGCCGAGTCGGCGAACGTGCGGCTCGAACAGGAGGACGGCCGCGAGACCGACGACGCACACGCCGAGGACGACATAGCCCAGCAGCGGACTGAGCCCCCACATCGTGCCGAACCAGAATGCCGTGCCGCTCAGGAAGCCTTCGACGGGGAAGAACGCCGCCTCGCCGGGGATCCAGTTGCGCCGCCAGGCCAGCTCGGTGGTGAGGTACGCGCTCGCGTCGCCGGTGACCCACCCCGCGATCAGCTGCCAGGCGAAGCCCGCCGACCACGGCCAGGGCGCCGAGCGCCACGATGTGCACGATCTCGCGCGCGCCCAGCGGCTCCCGCCGGCGCGAGACCCACCGCCAGATGCCGAACACGCCCAGGAACAGCGCGAAGGCGAGCACCCCCGGCCGGGTGAAGGCCATGAGCGGGATGAGCGCGTACAGCCACGCGTACCGGCGCCGCATGACGCACCACAGGGCGAGGAAGAGCCACAGCAGGAACAGCGTCTCCGCGTAGCCGAGCTGGAAGAGCGCCGCCAGCGGGCCCGCCGCGAAGAACGCGACCGCCCACATCGCCGCCGATCGGTCCATCCGCTGCCGCATCATCCGGTAGAGGACGAAGGATGCCGCGTACCCGGCCACCACGGACACGATGAACGCGCCGACCACCCACTGACCGCCGAACGGCTGCGAGACCCACTTCGCCAGGTAGGCGTACACGGGCATGAACGCCCACGCGTTCTCGCCCACGGCGCCGCTGTCGGTCAGCGGAAGCGTCGTCGGATAGCCCGTTTCCGCGATGATCCAGTACCACCGGGCGTCCCAGCCGAGGATCAGGTCGCCGAGACGCGCCTGCGGGCCGAAGCGCGAGGCGAACCCCGACAGCTGCCCCGCGATCAGCAGGAAGATCGTCGTGACGACGCGCGCGGCGAAGTACACGATGCCCACCCGGACAGCGGCGGGGATCCGGGTCCAGGCGCTGTGCTGCGCCTCTTCGGCGATCAGCGAGTCGACAGCCACGCCCGCAGGCCCTGCTCGACGGCGTCGATCTGCGCGAGCGGGACGCGCTCCTCGTCGTGGTGCGCCAGCTGCGGGTCACCGGGACCGTAGTTGACGGCCGGCACGCCGAACGCGCTGAACCGCGCGACATCCGTCCACCCGTACTTGGGTCGCGGCTCAGCGCCCGACGGCCGCCAGGAACTCGCGGGCGAGCGGGGCGTCGAGCCCCGGGCGGGCGCCGACCGCGAGGTCGACGATGTCGACGTCGACGTCGAGGCCTTCGAAGACCTCTCGGACGTGGGCCTCGGCCTCGGCGGCGTCGCGACTCGGAGCGAAGCGGTAGTTGACCTCGATCTCGCACAGGTCGGGGATCACATTGCTCGCGACCCCGCCGCCGATGCGCACGGCGTTGAGTCCTTCGCGATAGACGAGGCCGTCCACGTCGATCGACGCGGGCACGTAGTCGGCCAGGCGCGCCAGCACCGGCGCGGCCTTGTGGATGGCGTTCTCGCCCACCCACGCCCGGGCGCTGTGCGCGCGGGCGCCGTGCGTGCGCACGATCGCGCGGAGCGTGCCGTTGCAGCCGCCCTCGACAGTGCCGTTGGAGGGCTCGCCCAGAATCGCGAAGTCTGCGGCGAAGAAGTCCGGGCGCGTGCGGGCCAGTCGGGTCAGCCCGTTGAGGTCGGCATCCACCTCTTCGTGGTCGTACCACATCCAGGTGATGTCGACCCTGGGGTCGGTCAGCTCCGCGGCGAGCTTGAGCTGCACGGCGACGCCGGCCTTCATGTCCACCGTGCCGCGCCCCCACAGATACGGCTGGCCGTCGATCGCGATCTCTCGCGTCGGGACGTTGTCGTTGATGGGCACCGTGTCGATGTGGCCGGCGATCGCGACGCGCTGCGCTCGGCCGAGGTCGGTCCGCGCGACGATCGTGTCGCCGTCCCGGTAGACCTCCAGATGCGGCAGCCCGCCGATGGCGGCGTCGATCGCGTCGGCGAGCCGGGTCTCGTCGCCCGAGACGCTCGGCAGGTCGCAGATGGTCCTCGTGAGGTCGACGGATGTCGCGGACAGGTCGAGCGCGGGCATCCACCGAGTCTAGCGAGGCGTCTTCGACGGCCGCGCTTCGCTACGGTGGATGGCATGAGCGAACGAGCGATGGGTCTGGGGCATCGGCCTCGCGACGACGGCGGCGGACGGCACCGTCCTCGACACCTGGTATCCCGACACCGGAGGAGGGCCGGATCCCCGCTCGGCTTCGACCTGGCGCTGGCCCCCGACGACCTCGACCGGCTCGCGGTGCCCGATATCCGGCGCGCGGTCACGCTCGACGTCGTCGCGGTGGAGGTCGACCTCGATGCGGCGCCGGCCTCGACATCCGATGCCTACCTGCGGCTGCACGCGCTGTCGCACCGGCTGGTGCGCCCGAACGAGGTCAACCTCGACGGGATCTTCGGGTACCTGCCCGAACGTCGCGTGGACGACCGCGGGCCCGATGCATCCCGACGACGCGAGCCGCCTGCGGCCGTTCCTCGCCCGTGACGGCATCCAGATCCAGGGGCTCGACAAGTTCCCCCGCCTCCTCGACTACGTGACGCCCCCGGGCGTGCGCGTCGCCGACGCCAGCCGCGTGCGGCTCGGGGCGTACCTCTCCCCCGGCACGACCGTGATGCACGAGGGGTTCGTGAACTTCAACGCCGGCACGCTCGGCACCTCGATGGTGGAGGGGCGCATCTCGCAGGGCGTGGTCGTCGGCGACGGCAGCGACATCGGCGGCGGATCGTCGATCATGGGCACCCTGTCCGGCGGCGGCGCCCACAAGGTCGCGATCGGCGCGCGCACGCTGCTCGGCGCGAACGCCGGCATCGGCATCTCGCTCGGCGACGACTGCGTCGTCGAGGCCGGCCTCTACGTCACGGCGGGGTCGAAGGTCGTGCTCGCCGACGAGCCGCCCCGCGCGGACGGCTCGCGACCGGTCGTGAAGGGTGCCGAGCTGTCGGGCCGCGACGGCATCCTGTTCCGACGCAACTCCCTCACCGGCGCGATCGAAGCCGTCCGGCGGGCGGAGTGGGCGTCACGCTCAACGAGGCGCTGCACGCCTGAGCTCGCCCATCAGTGCGTCGGAGGCCACTGACGAAGCGCCTGGACAAGAAGACTCTACGAAGCGCGAACTCAGCGCCCTGCAGACCAAACTCGTCGACATGCAGGCGTGGGTCCAGGCGACCGGCGCCCGGATCGTCGTGATCTTCGAGGGGAGGGATGCCGCCGGCAAGGGCTCCACGATCAAGCGGGTCTCGGAGTACCTCAACCCCCGTGTCACGCGGATCGTCGCACTGCCGGCGCCGACCGAGCGCGAGCGCACGCAGTGGTACTTCCAGCGCTACATCTCGCACCTGCCGGCCGCGGGCGAGATCGTGCTGATGGACCGCTCCTGGTACAACCGCGTGGCCGCGGCGACCAGGGCGGAGTCGGAGATGGCGACCTTGTGGTGCGCCTCGTAGCGCTCCTTCAGACCGCGCAGGATCGCGATCGAGTCCTCGACCGAAGGCTCGCCCACGAACACCTGCTGGAAGCGGCGCTCCAGCGCCGGGTCCTTCTCGATCCGGGTCCGGTACTCGTCCAGGGTGGTGGCGCCGATCATCCGCAGCTCACCACGGGCCAGCATCGGCTTCAGCATGTTGCCGGCGTCCATCGCGCCCTCGCCGGTCGCACCGGCGCCGACGACGGTGTGCAGCTCGTCGATGAACGTGATGATCTGACCGTCGGACTCCTTGATCTCGGTCAGCACGGCCTTCAGCCGCTCCTCGAACTCACCGCGGTACTTCGCGCCCGCGACCATCGCGCCGAGGTCGAGGCTGATCAGCCGGCGGCCACGCAGCGACTCGGGCACGTCACCGGCCACGATCCGCTGGGCCAGGCCCTCGACGACGGCGGTCTTGCCGACGCCGGGCTCACCGATCAGGACCGGGTTGTTCTTGGTCCGGCGGGACAGCACCTGGACGACCCGGCGGATCTCGGAGTCACGCCCGATCACCGGGTCGAGCTTGCCGTCCTTGGCCCGCTCGGTCAGGTCGACGCCGTACTTCTCCAGCGTCTTGGTGGTGCCCTCGGCCTCCGGGGAGGTGATCCGGCGGTTGCCACGCATCTCGTCGAACGCCTTCAGCAACGCGTCGGCGTCACGCCGAGCGCCGTCTTCGCGTCGCCCTCGACGGTGGCGAGCGCGATCAGCAGGTGCTCGGTGGAGACGTACTCGTCCCCGAGCCCGAGGGCCCGCTGCTCCGCCTGCGACAGCACGTCGCTGGTCTTCGGCGACAGGCTCGGCGCCTGCACGCTGCCACCGCTCGCCTTCGGCAGCCGGCTCAGCTGCTCGGCGGTCTTGCGGCGTACGGCGTCGACGTCGGCACCGGCGGCCTCGAGGAGACCGACCGTCGTCCCCTCGGGCTGCGCGAGCAGCGCCGACAGCAGGTGAATGGGCTCCACGGTCGGGTTGCCCGCCGCGGAGGTCTGACGGATCGCGACCGACAGGGTTTCCCGGGCCAGCGTCGTCAACCGCTGAACGTCCATCGAGTTCCAGCCTTTCCAGCTCACGTTACAACAGTCACTGGATACAACCTATCCAAACTTGAGTCCATTCCACTCAACTCTGAGAAATCCTGGGGAAATCTCAGGGTTCCGGAGTGCGGGTAGCGGGCGTCGACGGTCGTGAGCGACGCGTCCGGTGGTGATGTCGTACACGTGTCCCGAGACGCTCACTTTGGGTGACAGCAACGGTGAGGTCGAGCAGGCGCTCGACGTCGGCCTTGACGGTGATCTGCGGGTCGGCGACGGCGGAGGCCTCCAGCGCCACCTCGGAGAGGCCGGTCGCCTCGGCGGCCCGCTGACGGAAGCCCGGGTCGGCCAGGAAGGCCGTCCCGCACTGCGTGTGGTGGATGACCGCGACCTCGAAGAGCGTGTCGACGCGCCCGCCGCTCCACTGCTCGGCGAGGAACGCGAGGTAGGCGATGTCGTCGATGACGGCCGGCGTGACGCGTCCACCGGCGTTGCGGATGACGGGGGCGTCGCCGAGTTCGAGTCCGAGGACGATCGCCGGATCGACCCGGTGGTCGAGGCAGGTGACGACGACCACCGGTACGGCGGGCAGGCCGAGCGCCGCCGGGGAGTAGGTCACGGGCGAACTCCTCGTTGCGCTCGAGCAAGGGAAACAGCTTGGTCATCGGTGCTCCTTCGAAGGTCGGGACGGACGCCGACACCATGACGGCGGCGATCTCGCGGATGGCGTCGGCGAGCAGGTCCGGGTGCTCGCTGGTGGTCAGGTGACCGCCAGGAAAGGTCAGTACGTCGGCACTGGGCACGCGGATCCGGGCGGCGTCGACCTGGCGGTGCTCGTAGCGGTCTTCCTCGCTGCCGCCGACGTACACGGCGACGGTCCGGCAGGTCACGGGCGACAGCGGCGAGATCCCAGCGCTGGGCGTGGCGGCGGTGTTCCTGGACGAACCCCGCGGCTCGATGGAGGAACTGCCGCACCGTCCCGGCGGGTGACCGCCGACCGCAGTTCGGCGAGCTCCTCCGGGCTGGGGCGGTAGCTGCGGGAGTACAACCGCGCCCCGAGCATCGCCGCGTCGAACCGCTCTGGCGAGCGCTGCGCCTGGCGCATGGCCAACGCGCCCAGCGGGCGTGCGCAGCATCGGCGTGACCTGCCACGGGTGGGTGTGCGAGTCGGCGAACAGGCCGCCGTTCATCATGAACACGGCCACGATCTCCGGGCCGTGCGTCGGCCCGCTCCGCCGTGCGGCGAAGCAGTTCGAGCAACGCCAGCGACGTGTAGTCGAAGGTGACGACGACGGTGCGGCGTACGCCGTGGTGGCGCCACAACGCCTCGACCAGGTCCGCGCGCTCCATCGTGGAGTACCGGTAGTTGCGCGGCTTGTCCGAGTCCCCTTGCCCGACCGGCTCGACGTACAGCCGTGGACCGAGGTCGTCGCCGAGCATCCGGTCCACCTGCGCCCAGCCGTACGAGCCGTCCGGGAAGCCGGGCAGCATCGTGAGCCAGGTCGCGTCGACGACCCGGATGCGCCGGCGACGCGCTCGAAGACCTGGAAGACGCCGGGGTGCGGCCGCCTCCTCGGGCAGGACCCGCGCGGATCCGGGTCGTACGGGATCCGCTGCCCGCCGGCGTACCACTGCTCCGCTGTCACCAGCGCGCGTCCCGCGGCCGCGCCGCCGCGTCGTTGTGCGCCATCGCTCCTCCTCATTTAGTGGACACTGTCCACATTACACGCGTCTAGTGGACAGTGTCCACTTGTTAGTCTGTTGCCCATGACACCGGAGGCGACACGGCGGCGGGCGCGCGGCGCGGTCCGCGACGGCCTGGTCGCCGCGGGCGTGGAGCTGGCGCGGACCGGTGGCCCGGACGCGGTTCTGCTGCGGGAGGCGACCCGGCTGGTGGGCGTCGTACCCAATGCCGCCTACCGGCATTTCGCCGATCGCGACGAGTTGCTCGCCGCGGTCTGCGCGGCGGCGATGCGCGAGCTGGCCGACCGGATGGCGGCCGGCGTCGCGCGGGTGCGCGGCAAACATGGCGATGCCGCGGCGGCCGGTCGCCGGCTGGGCGCGATCGGTTCGGCTTACCTGGAGTTCGCTCGCGAGGAACCGGGACTGTTCGCAACGGCGTTCGCCGTGCCGCAGCAGCATGAGTACGTCGCTACCGTCGACGAACCGGGACAGGACCAGTCACCGCTGGGGCAGTTGCGGGCCGTGCTCGATGAGCTGGTCGTCGCCGGGGTGCTCGAGCCGGGACGCCGGGACGGCATCGAGTACCCGATCTGGTCCACGGTGCACGGACTCGCCGTCCTCACCGGGCAAGGGCCCGTTGCGCGACGTCCCTGACACGACCCGCCGACGCTTCGAGCAGCTCACGCTCGCGCTTCATCGCCGGCGGTCTGTGAGGGACCAGTGCAGGCTGGTTGCTTCAGGTGCTGAACTCGGAGCGCGCGGAGGCGGTAGACCTGCAGGTTCAGGTCGTAGTACTTGTCGGTCTCGCCGACCCACTGCATGCCGAGCCGGCGGGCCGTGGCGATCGCGCGCTTGTTGTTCGGGCGGGCGACGGCGAACAGTTCGTCGACCGCACCCTCCTTGAACGCCCAGCGCATCAGCTCGCGACTGGCCTCGGTCGCGTACCCGTGACCCCAGGCGCTCGGCCGCAACTGCCAGCCGATCTCCAGGTCCTCCTCGTACGGCGGGAGCAGGCGGATCAGCAGCGCGCCGACGACCTCGCCGTCGTCGCGGCGGGCGACGGCCCAACGGCCCGCCGGGACGACGAAGTTCGGCTGGGCCTCGATCCAGGCCTGCAGGATGAGCCGCATGCTGGCGCGTCGGGGACCTTGTTCGATGGCCGGCGACAGCCAGGGCGCCACATCGGCCGAGCCGTAGATCTCCAGCGCGGCGTCGACGTCGTCTTCTTCCCAGTCCCGGATGAGCAGCCGGTCTGTCTGCAGACTGAGTGTCACCTCGCCAGCGTAGGCGGTCGCGGCCGCAGGACAACAGGCCCGCGGTGACCGGGAGATGAACGCGACGAGCCCCCGGCCGTGCGAGCCGGGGGCTGCCGTGTCCGAGCGAGCCGCAGGGCGGTCCTGGAACGGACCACCCTGCGGGGGCCGAAGGGCGCCGGGGGGAACGGCGCACCTTCGACTGTGGAGGCGTCGGGGGGACGACAACCTCCACGGCCGGAGGTTCCGAGGGGTGGGGTTCGGAGACCTCCGGTGGTCTTTGTGCCGGAGAGCACATGTCTTAGTACCCATCCCGGGCGCCGCACGAACGGTGCGGGCGGCCCGGAACCGGGAGCTGGTCAGCGGGGACCCAGCTCCAGAGGCTGGGTCCGGATCCAGCGGGTCGTGGTCTGCTGCCGGCCCATGGCGATCACGTCGCCGGCCGGACCGGCCGAGAAGACCCGGCTGCCGGTGTTCTGCCGGGACACACCGACACCACGCTGGACTTCTGCCAGGAGCTGGTTGACCCGCCTGCGCAGGTCCTCCACTTCCGACTGTAGCGCGAGGATGTGCCGGATTCCCGCCAGGTTGACGCCCTCTTCCTGTGACAAATGTTGCACGTACCTCAGCTTCGCCACGTCGTACGCCGAGTACCGCCGGCCCCGGCCGGACGCCCGGCTCGGCGTGACCAAGCCGAGCCGGTCGTACTGGCGCAGGGTCTGCGGATGCATGCCGGCCAGCTGGGCCGCCACCGAGATCACGTAGATCGGGGTGCGGTCGTCCCAGGTCGGCACCTGGCTGAACGGGATACCCATCACGAGCTCCCGAACAACCCGGCCCGCAGGTCAGGCTGGTCCGACGTCGAGCTGAACTCCTGCAGCTTGGCGCGCTGCTCGTCGGTCAGCTCGTGCGGGACCTGCACCTCGAGGGTGAGCAGGATGTCGCCCTTGGTGCCGTCCCGCCGCACCGAACCCTTGCCACGGACGCGCAGCTTGCTGCCGTTCGCCGTACCAGCGGGGATCCGGACCGTGACGGGCATGCCGTCCAGGGTCGGCACCTTGATCTCGGCACCCAGCGCCGCCTCGGTGAAGCTCACCGGGACGTTCAGCGTCAGGTGCTCGCCCTGGCGGCCGAAGATCCGGTGTGCGTGCACGTGCACGGTGACGTAGAGGTCGCCCGCGGGGCCACCTCGCTCGCCGGCCGCGCCCTTGCCCTTCAGCCGGATCCGCTGACCGTCCTGCACGCCCGCCGGGATGCGGACCTGCATGGTCTTGCTCGACTGGCCGCGGCCGGAGCCGTGGCAGGTCTCGCACGGCTGGTCGACGACCAGGCCGCGGCCCTTGCACTCGGTGCACGGCTCGGTCATGGCGAACACGCCGCCCTGGACCGAGGTCTGCATACCCGTGCCCTCGCACTTCAGGCAGACCTTCGGCACCGTGCCGTACTTCGCGCCGGTGCCCCGGCAGGTCTTGCACGGCTCGTCGCTGGTCATCCGCAGCGCCGACGGTGACACCGTTCACGGCCTCGGCGAACTCGATCGACGCCTCGGTCTCGATGTCCGCACCGCGCCGCGGCCGGGCCGTCGACGTGGTGGTCGTGGTCCGGCCACCACCGCCGAACATGCCGCCCAGGATGTCGCCGAGACCGCCACCACTGCCGCCGGCGCCGGAACCGCCGCGGTTGAACAGGTCGCCGACGTCGAAGTTGAACCCGCCGCCGCCCTGACTGCTGCCACTCGGCATCCGGAAGCCGCCGCTGCCGAACAGCCGGCGGGCCTCGTCGTACTCCTTGCGCTTCTTCGGGTCGCCGACGACGTCGTACGCCTCGGAGACCTCCTTGAACTTGGCCTCCGCGGACGCGTCACCGGCGTTGGAGTCGGGGTGGTACTTGCGCGCCAGCTTGCGGTAGGCCTTCTTGATCTCATCGGCCTCGGCGGTCTTGGAGACGCCGAGAACCTTGTAGAAGTCCTTCTCGAGCCAGTCCTTCGTGCTCATTGACGCCTCCCCTCCCGCCGTGGTCGTTACTCCGCGGACTTGTCCGCGTCCTGCATCTGTGCTCTCCACCGGTACGTCGGCCTTGGCGGCGTCGGCCGGCAGTTGCTCGGTCGGCTCCGACACGGCCACCCGGGCCGCCCGCAGGACCCGCTCGCCGAGGCGGTACCCCGGCTGCATGACCATCGTCGCGGTCGGACCGTCCACCTCGTCGGAGTAGTTGTGCAGCAGGGCCTCGTGGATGCGCGGGTCGAAGGTGTCGCCCTTCTCGCCGAACTTCACCAGGCCGAGCTTCTCGGTGACCCGTTCCAGCGATTCGGCGACCGCCTTGAACGCGCCCTCGAGCTCACCCGCCTCCCGGGCCCGGCCGACGTCGTCCAGGATCCCGAGCAGCTCGGTCAGCACCGAGCCGATGACGAGCTCCCGCGGATCGCCTCCCGGTCCCGGTCCACCCGGCGCTTGTAGTTGACGTACTCGGCCTGCAGTCGCTGCAGGTCCGCCGTACGCTCGGCGAGCGCCTCGGTCAACAGTGCCTCCTGGGCAGACGGGCCGATCAGATCGGACGGGTCCCGCGGCGGCTGCGCGCCCGGGGTGCCCGGCATGCCCGGTGCGGCGCCGGCCGCGGGAGCCTCGGAAGGCTCCCGCGCGCGCCGGTGTCCGGGTCGATCCGGCGCTTGTCCCGGACGACGGGCTCGCCGTCGCCGAACTCGCTGCCAGTCGGTCGATCCGTCACTTGTCCTCCGTCTTGTCCTGCGGCCGGTCCTCGTCCACGATCTCGGCGTCGACGACGTCGTCGTCGCTGCTCGAGCTGCTCTCGTCGGACGCGGAGCGCTCTCCTCGGAACCGCCGGCGGCCTGGGCGTTCGCGTACATCGCGGCACCCATCTTCTGGCTGGACTGGGCGAGCTTCTCCGACGCGGCCTTGATCGCGTCGGCGTCGTCACCCTCGAGGGCCTTCTTCAGCTCCGCGACGCCGTCCTTGACCTCGGTCTTGACGTCGTCGGGGATCTTGTCCTCGTTCTCCTGCAGGAACTTCTCGGTCTGGTAGACCAAGCTCTCCGCCTGGTTGCGGGACTCGACCGCCTCGCGGCGCTAGCCGGTCCTCCTCGGCGTACTGCTCGGCGTCGCGGACCATCTGGTCGATGTCGGTCTTCGGCAGCGCGGAGCCACCCGTGACCGTCATCCGCTGCTCCTTGCCGGTGGCCAGGTCCTTGGCGTTCACGTGCACGATGCCGTTCGCGTCGATGTCGAAGGTGACCTCGATCTGCGGCACGTTCCGCGGCGCCGGCGGCAGGCCGGTCAGCTCGAAGTTGCCGAGCGACTTGTTGTCGCGCGCCATCTCCCGCTCGCCCTGGTAGACCTGGATCATCACCGACGGCTGGTTGTCCTCGGCCGTGGTGAAGATCTCCGAGCCCTTGGTCGGGATCGTGGTGTTGCGCTCGATGATCTTGGTGAACACGCCACCCTTGGTCTCGATGCCCAGGCTCAGCGGGGTCACGTCGAGCAGCAGGACGTCCTTGACCTCACCCTTCAGCACACCGGCCTGCAGGGAGGCGCCGACGGCGACGACCTCGTCCGGGTTCACGCCCTTGTTCGGGTCCTTGCCACCGGTCAGCTCCTTGACCAGGTCGGCCACCGCGGGCATCCGGGTCGAGCCGCCGACCAGGATGACGTGGTCGATCTTCGCCACGTCGATGCCGGCGTCCTTGATGACGGCCTTGAACGGGGCGCGGGCGCGCTCCAGCAGGTCGTTGGTCATCTTCTGGAACTCGGCCCGGGAGAGCTTCTCCTCCAGGTGCAGCGGGCCGGACTCGGTCAGGCTCAGGTACGGCAGGTGGATCGTGGTCTCGGCCGCGGCGGACAGCTCGATCTTGGCCTTCTCGGCGGCCTCGGTGAGCCGCTGCATGGCCATCTTGTCGCCGGACAGGTCGGTGCCGTTCTTGTTCTTGAACTGGGTCACCAGCCACTGGACGATCCGGTTGTCCCAGTCGTCACCACCGAGGTGGTTGTCACCGCTGGTCGCCTTCACCTCGAAGACGCCGTCGCCGATCTCCAGCAGCGACACGTCGAACGTGCCACCACCGAGGTCGAAGACCAGGATGGTCTGCTCGGTGCCCTTGTCCAGGCCGTAGGCGAGCGCGGCCGCGGTCGGCTCGTTGACGATCCGGTGCACCTTCAGGCCGGCGATCTCGCCGGCCTCCTTGGTCGCCTGGCGCTGCGCGTCGGAGAAGTAGGCCGGCACGGTGATGACCGCGTCGGTGACCTGCTCCCCGAGGTACGCCTCGGCGTCCCGCTTCAGCTTCTGCAGCACGAACGCGCTGATCTGCTGCGGGGTGAACTTCTTGCCGTCGATGTCCACGCTCCAGCTCTCGCCCATGTGACGCTTGACGGAGCGGATGGTGCGGTCGACGTTCGTGGTGGCCTGGCGCTTCGCCACCTCGCCGACCAGGACCTCGCCGTTCTTGGCGAAGGCCACCACCGAGGGCGTCGTACGCGCTCCCTCGGCGTTGGGGATGACGGTGGGCTCGCCACCTTCCAGTACGGCGATGACGGAGTTCGTCGTACCGAGATCGATACCGACCGCGCGGGCCATGTGTTTACCTCCACAGAGTTGAGTGATGCAGACTCAATGTTGCCGTTCGTCCGCCTCGGTTTCAAATCCCGGCCGGCGATGAGCTCGGCAAATCCGAGACTGAACAAACTTGAGTTCACTAGACTCAACATGGCACACCGGCCAGGTCATTCCCAAGGCAGCCCCCGGATTTTCCGGGTCCCGTCCAGGGTCCGGCCAGGGAGCACCCGAACTGACCCCTGCCGCGGAAAAGGTTTTCCGTGGGAGGGTGTCACCGTGAGACTCCGCCCTATGACCGCCGCTGACCTCGCCGCGGTACTTGCGCTCAACGCCACCGCGGAGGGTCTGGTCGAACCACTCGGCCCGGACCGCCTTGACTGGCTCCGCCTGATCGCCGCCCACGCCGCCGTGGTCGACCTCGACGGCCGTCCGGCCGGCTTCGTGCTCACCTTCACCCCGGGGTCGGCGTACGACGGCCTCGAGTTCGAGTGGTTCGCCGCCACGTACGCGACCGCTTCCTGTTCATCGAGCGGATCGTGGTCGCCCCCGAGCACCGCCGCCAGGGCATCGCCTCGCAGGTCTACCGCGCGATCGAACGCGCCGCCAAGCCCTTCGACCGCGCCGTCACCCGGGTCCGCACCGACCCACCCGACCCCGCCGGCCTCGCCTTCCACACCACCCGCGGCTACGTCGAGGTAGCCAAACAACGCCTCGCCAACGGCACCACCACCACCCTCCTCACCAAGGACCTCACCGGTAGAACTGCTCACAGCGGTCGGCCGGCGACGAAGGTCTGGGTGATCAGGGGGACGCCCGGGCGGTAGGAGAGGTGTAGGTGGGTGGGGGCGTTGAGGATGGTGAGGTCGGCTTGGGCGCCGGGGGTTAGGTGGCCAATGTCAGTGCGGCGGAGGGAGGCGGCGCCGCCGGCGGTGGCGGACCAGAGGGCCTCGGCGGGGGTCATGTGCATCTCGCGGACGGCCAGGGCGATGCAGAACGGCATCGAGGAGGAGTAGCCGGAGCCGGGGTTGCAGTCGGTGGCCAGGGCTACGGTGACGCCGGCGTCGAGGAGGCGTCGGGCGTTCGGGTACGGCGAACGCGTGGAGAACTCGATCGCGGGGAGGAGCCCGGCGACTACGCCCGCTGGACGCCAGGGCGTCGACGTCGGCGTCGGTGAGGTAGGTGCAGTGGTCGGCCGCGGCGGCGCCGACCGAGCACGCGAGCTGGACGCCGGGGCCCTCGCCGAGCTGGTTGGCGTGGACGCGGGCCTGCAGACCGCGGGCCAGGCCGGCCTCGAGGATCGCGCGGCCCTGGTCCTCGTCGAAGGCGCCGCGCTCCACGAAGACGTCGATCCACTTGGCGTGCCCCGCGACCGCGTCGAGCATCGGCCCGGTCACCAGCGACACGTAGCCCGCCGGGTCGTCGGCGTACTCGGCCGGGTACGACGTGCGCCCCGAGGTACGTCGTCTCGTCGGTGAAGTGCCCCGCGATCTCCAGCGCCCGCGCCTCGTCGCCGACCGTCAGCCCGTACCCGGACTTGATCTCGACCGTCGTCGTCCCCTGCCGCCGCATCTCGGTCACCAGCCGGGCGACGTTCGCGGTCAGCTGCTCGTCCGTGGCCTGCCGGGTCGCCGCCACCGTGGTCCGGATCCCGCCGGCGGAGTACGGCGTACCCGTCATGCGGGCCGCGAACTCCTCGGCCCGGTCGCCGGCGAACACCAGATGGGAGTGCGAGTCCACGAATCCCGGGATCACCGCCCGCCCGCCGACATCCAGCGACTTCATCGGCTGCCGGCGCCTCGCGCCGGGAGCCGACCCACGCGACCTTGCTGCCCTCGATCACCAGCGCCGCGTCGTGCAGCTCACCGAGCAGGTCACCGCGCGCTGGGTCGTTGGTCACCAGCGAACCGATCCCGTCAACAGCAGAGAAGTCATCGTGGTCACCGCCGCGATCGAGGCCGCCAGCTCGGCCGCCACATCAAGATTCGCATGCTTGCCATCAGCAACCACATGCTTGCCGGACACAATCACGTCACCAACGTCAGCGGCCGACGCCGCGAACACGGCGGTCTCCACGGTCCCGCCGGTCCCCGCCGTACGCACGCTGTCCAAGCCGGACCGCGACCAGGTCGGCGCGGGCGCCCACCTCGATCACGCCGGCGTCGTCGAACCCGATCGACCGGTGGCCGTCGACCGTTGCCGCTTTGAGGAGCTCCGGCGCCGACCAGTGGCCGCGCTCCTGGGAGGCGAGCCGCTCGTTCAGCTCCACCGCGCGCATCTCCTCGAACAGGTCGATCACCGCGTGACTGTCGGACCCGAGCGTCAACGGCGACCCGGCGTCGCGCAGCGCCACCGACGGCCCGATGCCGTCGGCGAGGTCGCGCTCGGTGGTCGGGCAGAAGCACGAGTACGTCGCCGAGCTGCCGAGCAGACCGACATCGACATCGGTGAGATGGGTCGCGTGGACGGCGCTCGTCCGGCCGCTGAGGAATCCGGCCTCGTCGAGCACCTGCGCCGGCGTCCGGCCGTACGCCTCGAGGCAGGCCGCGTTCTCCGCGACCTGCTCGGACAGATGAATATGAAGCGGTACGTCGGGAAACGCCGACGCGACCGCACCGAGTCTGCTCCTGCGGCACCCCGCGGACCGAATGCGCCGCCGCACCGATCACGACGTCATCGGATCCGGACAGCGACGAGACCCGGACGGCCCAGCTCGCGGCGTCGCCGTCGCTGAAGCGTTGCTGCACCTCGTTCAGCGGCTGGTCGATGCCGCCGGCGACGTAACACGTGTCCAGCAAGGCGATCCGGATCCCGACGTCGCGAGCCGCCGCGATCAGCGCCGCACCCATCGCGTTCGGGTCGTCGTAGCGGCGGCCGCCCGGGGCGTGGTGCAGGTAGTGGAACTCGCCGACCGCGGTGATCCCGGCGAGCAGCATCTCGCCGTACACGGCGCGGGCGAGGTCGTAGTACGTGTCCGGGGTGAGCGCCGAGGCGACGGCGTACATCTGCTCGCGCCAGGTCCAGAAGGTGCCGCGCTCGGTCTGCGTCCGGCCGCGCAGTGCTCGGTGGAACGCGTGGCTGTGGCAGTTCGCCAGGCCTGGGAGGACGAGGCCGTTCAGCCGCACGGCGTCGCCCGGATCCGCATCGACCTCGACCGAGGCGAAACGGCCGTCGACGACCGTCACCAGGACGCCCGAGGCGACGCCGGTGGGCAGGAGTGCGGTCGAGCACCAGTACGACGTCACTTCGCGAGATCCTTCAGTACGGCGGCCAGCGCGTCGACGCCGGCGAGACAGTCGTCCAGCTCGGCGTACTCGGCGGGTGAATGCGAGATGCCGGTCGGGTTCCGGACGAAGAGCATCGCGGTCGGGATCCCGGCCGCCGAGAACACCCCGGCGTCGTGCCCGGCGCCGGTCGGGAGCACCGGCGCACCATCCAGTACGCCGACCAGCCGGTCCCGCAGGCCGGTCGGGAAGTCGACGATCGGCGACACCGACTCCGGCGTCACCTCGAGCGTCGTACCGTCGCGTTCGGCCCGCTCGGTGGCCTGCTTGGTGATTGCTGCGAGCAACGATTGCAGGGCGTCGTCCGTGGCTGCGCGGGCGTCCAGCCAGGCGGTGACCTGCGACGGTACGGCGTTGGTGCCGTTGGGCTCGACGGAGAGTCGGCCGAAGGTCGCGCGGGCGCCGGCCAGGCGGGCCTGCTTGTTGGCGGCGAGCGCGGTCATGGCGTACGTGAGCATCGGGTCGTGCCGGTCTTCCATCAGCGTCGTACCGGCGTGGTTGGCCTCGCCGCCGAACGTGAACCGGTACCTGCCGTGCGGCCAGATCGAACTCGCCACACCCACCGGCGCCGTCAGCCCACGCCCCTGCTCGACATGCAACTCGACGAACGTCCCCATCCGCTCGAGCAACGGCGACGGCCCGACTCCGGCCGGATCCGTCCCGGCCGCCTCCAACGCGGCACCTAGCGACACGCCAGCGCGGTCCTCCAAAGCCAACGCCTTCGCGGCCGGCAACACCCCAGCCGCCACCCGGGACCCCAAACAAGGCATCCCGAACCGCGACCCCTCTTCCTCCACAAAAGCACCGACACCGATCGGCACCGACGGCATGAACCCCTCAGCCCGCAACTGATCTACAGCCGCAAGCGCCGACACCACCCCAAGCGGCCCGTCAAAGGCCCCACCATCAATCACCGAGTCCAGGTGACTGCCCGTCACCACACCTGCGCCCTCCGACGGACCCCACCAGGCGATGAGGTTGCCGATGCCGTCGGACTCGAGTGTCAGGCCGCGGGCGGCGCACTGGTCGGGGAACCAGTGCGTCGCCTCGCGTTCGGTCGGCGTCCAGCCGCCTCGGTGGTAGCCGCCGGTGTCGGGGTCACGACCGATGGCGGACAGCGCCGTCCACATGTCTTCGAAACTCAAGACAGCGGGTTCTTCGACAGCCAGTCCTTGGCGACCGCGTCCGCGCTCTCCTTGCCGACGTCGATCCGCTTGACCAGGTCGGTCAGGGTGTCGGTGGTCAGCTTGGCGTCGACGGCGTTCAGCGTCGCGACGATCTCGTCGGACTTGTGGTCGGTCCGGATCAACGGAACGATGTTGTTCGGCGGCAGGATGTTCTCCGGGTCGTCCAGCTGGACCAGGCCCTGCTCCTTGATGACCGACTGGGTGGTGAACAGGTTCGTCAGCTGGATCTGGTTGTCCAGCAGCGCCTTGATGCTCAGCGGGCCACCGGCGTCCAGCGTCTTGTACTCCTTGAACTCGACGCCGTACTTCTCCTTCAGGCCCTTCAGGCCGGCGGACCGGACCTTGAACTCCGAGCTGCCGCCCGCGACCATCTCCTTGCCGACCGGCTTCAGGTCGGCCAGCGACTTCAGGCTGTACTTGTCCGCGGTCGCCTTGGTCACCACGATGGTGTCCTCGTCGGCGGCCGGCGACTTGTCCAGCACCTCGAGGCCCGGCGTCAGCGCCTTCTTCAGCGCGTCGTACGCCTTGTCCGGGTCGGTCTCGGTGGAGTTCTTGTCGAAGTAGGCCAGCGCGGCGCCGGTGTACTCCGGGACCAGGTCGACCGAGCCGTCCTTGATCGCGGCCATGTAGGTCTCGCGGTTGCCGATGTTCGGCTTCTTCTTGACCTCGATGCCCTTGGCGGCGATGCGCCTGGCCGTAGATCTCCGCCAGCAGCTGGCTCTCGGAGAAGTCGGCGGACCCGACGGTGATGCTCGACACCTTGGACGGCGCGGGCGAGGAGCCCGCGTTGTCGCTGCCGAGCTGGTCGCCCCCACCCCCACAACCAGCCAGGCCGAGCACCGCCACCCCGGCGATCGCAGTACGGATGAGTGTGGATCTCAACACGAGAGCCTCCAGTGTTCTCGTCAGCCACCGGCCGGTGCCGATGGGTGTTGCCAAGTTCATCAGGTACGTCGGACAGTTCAGCCGACCTTCAGCCCCTGGGACACGGTGAGCCCGGCCGATCAGCGCGAAGATCACGTCGAGCACGATGGCGAGCAGGGCCACCAGCAGGGCGCCGGTGAACATCTGCGGGAAGTCGCGGAGCTTCAGCCCGTCGACCACGTAGCGACCGAGACCGCCGAGCGACACCAGCGCGGCGATCGTCGCGGTCGAGACGATCTGCAGGGTGGCGCTGCGCAGGCCGGAGATGATCAGCGGCAGCGCGATCGGGATCTCCACCTTGGTCAGGATCTCCCGGCCGGTCATCCCCATCCCCCGGGCCGCGTCGATCGTGGCCGGATCGACACCGGACACACCGGCGTACGTCGAGGCCAGGATCGGCGGGATACCGAGGGCGACCAGCGCGATCAGCACCGGCAGGAAGCCGATCTGGTCGGTCAGCAGGACCGCGATCATCAGCAGGCCGAGGCTCGGCAGGGCGCGGGCGGCGTTGCCCAGGTTGATCGCCAGGAACGCGCCGCGCCGGGTGTGGCCGATCCGCAGGCCGATCGGCAGCGCGATCACCGCGGCCAGTCCGAGCGCGGCGAACGTGTACCAGAGGTGCTGGACGATCCGCGCCCAGATCCCCTCGTTGCCGGACCAGTTGTACGAGTCGGTGAGGTACTGCCACATGTCAGGCCACCTCCCGCCACCGGAGTCGCGACGCGCGCCCACGGCGTCAGGAGCCGCTGCAGCGCGACGATGATCAGGTCGCGACACAGCGCCAGCAGCAGCGACAGCACCACGCCCGACCACCACCGGGGTGAGGAAGTCCTTCTGGAAGCCGAGCGTGAACAGCTCGCCCAGGCCGCCGATGCCGATCACCGCGCCGACGCTCACCATCGAGATGTTCGCCACGGTGACCACGCGCAGCCCGGCGAAGATCACCGGTACGGCGATCGGCAGGTCGACCGCGATCAGCCGGTGCAACGGGCCGTACCCGACCGCGATCGCCGACTGCCGCACGTCGGCCGGCACGGAGCGGAGTCCGTCGATCACGTTGCGGATCAGCAGGGAGACCGTATAGATGGTCAGCGCGACGATGATGTTGACCGTGGACAGCACCTTGGTCCCGAGCACCGCCGGGATCACGATGAACAGCGCGATCGACGGCAGTGAGTACAGCACGCCGCCGAGCGCGACCAGCGGGTTCGCCAGCCACCCGTACCGGGTGGCGACGTACCCGAGCGGCACCGCGATGAGCAGCCCGAGGATCACCGGGACGATCGCCAGGTAGAGGTGCTCGCGCAACTGTTCCCAGATCAGCCCGAAGTTGTCGCCGATCCCATGGTATGAGGGCCGGTCATGGGGCCTCCGGCCTGGACTGAGGAGCGTAGGGAGCGAAGCGACTGGAGCGACGAGGGAAGGCCGGGAGTCGAAGCCCCATGACCGCCGCGCCGGAGGCGCGGCCATTGCGCAGTCATGAGCGCAACGCCTCGCGACGGTGCCCTGGTCGACGACGCCGATGGCACGGCCTTCGTCGTCGACGCAGACGCCCAACCCGCTCGGTGAGGTCAGGACGGCGTCGAGGGCGGCGCGGAGCGAGTCGCCTCGCTTGAAGACCGCGCCGACCGGCAGCAACGTCTCCGCGCTGCCGTTGCGCCAGCCGACCGGTACGCCGTCCTTCAGCGGCGAGCTCGGTCGGCAACGGCTTGACCGGCAGCTCGTCGGGGTGCACGAACGTCAGCGCCCGGTAACCACGATCCTGTCCGACGAACCCGCGGACGAAGTCGTCGACCGGGTTGGCCAGCAGCTCGGCCGGCGGGGCGAACTGGGCCAGCTTGCCGCCGACCTGCAGGACGGCGACGTTGTCGCCGAGCTTGATCGCCTCGTCGATGTCGTGGGTGACGAACACGATCGTCTTGCCGATGTCGCGCTGCAGCCGGAGCAGCTCTTCCTGCAACTGGTGCCGGACGATCGGGTCGACGGCACTGAACGGCTCGTCCATCAGCATGATCGCCGGATCGGCCGCGAGCGCACGGGCGACGCCGACTCGTTGCTGCTGGCCACCGGACAGCTGGGCCGGATACCGCTCGGCCAGCTTGGGGTCCAGGCCGACGCGCTCGAGCAGCTCCATCGCGGTCTCGCGGGTCCGGCGCTTGTCCCAGCCGAGCAGCTTCGGCACGGTGGCGACGTTGTCGACCACGGTCTTGTGCGGGAACAGGCCGGCGTGCTGGATCACGTACCCGATGCCGCGCCGCAGCGTGACCGGGTCCTTGCTGTTGATGTCCTCGCCGTCGATCGAGATGCGTCCCGCTGGTCCGCTCGATCGTGCGGTTGATCATCCGCAGCGACGTGGTCTTGCCGCAGCCGGACGGCCCGACGAACACGGTGATCTGGTTGCTCGGGATCCGCAGGGACAGGGTGTCGACGGCGACGGTGCCGTCCGGATACCGCTTGGTGACGTCCTCGAACTCGATCATGGCGCCCCTTCGCGCTCGTCGTCGGTCGCCCGATCGACCCTAGCGGAACGAGAGACCGATGCCACGTGATCGCATGGTTTCTCGCTCCCCGAGAAAGTGCACCATAGCGGTAGGGAATGCCACGGTCGCACTGTGGTATCAGGACTCCTGCATCGGGATCCTGACACCTCGTTCGTCCGCAACCTCTACTGCCTTGTCGTAGCCGGCGTCGACGTGCCGGATGACACCCATCGCCGGGTCGTTGGTGAGCACCCGCTCCAGCTTCTGCCGGGCCAGGTCGGTGCCATCGGCAACCGATACCTGACCGGCGTGGATGGACCGGCCGATGCCGACGCCGCCGCCGTGGTGGATCGACACCCAGGACGCGCCGCTGGCCACGTTCACCATTGCGTTCAGCAACGGCCAGTCCGCGATCGCGTCCGAACCGTCCAGCATGCCTTCGGTCTCCCGGTACGGCGACGCGACGCTGCCGGTGTCCAGGTGGTCCCGGCCGATCACGATCGGCGCCTCGAGCTCACCGGAGGCGACCATGTCGTTGAACCGCACGCCGGCCTTGTCCCGCTCGCCCTGGCCCAGCCAGCAGATCCGTGCCGGCAGCCCCTGGAACGCGACCCGCTCGCCGGCCAGCTTGATCCAGCGGCGTCAGGTGCTCGTTGTCCGGGAACAGGTCGAGGATCGCCTGGTCCGTCTTGGCGATGTCGGCCGGGTTGCCGGACAGCGCGGCCCACCGGAACGGGCCCTTGCCCTCACAGAACAACGGCCGGATGTACGCCGGCACGAAGCCCGGGAACTCGAACGCCCGGGAGTACCCGGCCTTGCGGGCCTCGTCGCGGATCGAGTTGCCGTAGTCGAACACCTCGGCGCCCGCGTCCTGGAAGCCGACCATCGCGGCGACGTGCCGGGCCATCGAGGCCTGCGCGCGCTCGGTGAAGCCGGCCGGGTCCTTCTCGCGGGCGGTGGTCCAGTCGTCGAAGTCGATGCCCACCGGCAGGTACATCAGCGGGTCGTGCGCCGAGGTCTGGTCGGTGACGATGTCGATCGGCGCACCCAGCTCGCAGCAGCTCCGGCACGATCACCGCGGCGTTGCCCAGGACACCGATCGACAGCGGCCGGCGAGCCTTCTTGGCCTCCTCGGCCAGCCGCAGCGCGTCGTCCAGCGAATCGGCGCGGACGTCGAGGTACCGGTGCTCGATCCGGCGGTCGATCCGGGAGGAGTCGACGTCGATGCAGATCGCGACGCCGTCGTTCATCGTGACGGCCAGCGGCTGCGCTCCGCCCATGCCACCGAGCCCGGCGGTCAGCGTGATGGTGCCCGGCCAGCGTGCCGCCGAACTTCTTCGCCGCGACCGCGGCGAACGTCTCGTACGTGCCCTGCAGGATGCCCTGGGTGCCGATGTAGATCCACGAGCCGGCCGTCATCTGGCCGTACATGGTCAGGCCCATCGCCTCGAGCTTGCGGAACTCCTCCCAGGTGGCCCAGTCGCCGACCAGGTTCGAGTTCGCGATCAGTACGCGCGGCGCCCACTCGTGGGTCTGCATGACGCCGACCGGCCGGCCGGACTGCACGAGCATCGTCTCGTCGTCCTTCAGCGTGGTCAGCGTGCGGACCATCGCGTCGAACGAGTTCCAGTCGCGGGCGGCCTTGCCGGAACCGCCGTACACGACCAGTTCGTCGGGGTGCTCGGCGACCTCGGGGTCGAGGTTGTTCTGCAGCATCCGCAGCGCGGCTTCCTGCTGCCAGCCGCGGGCGGTCAGGGTGGTACCGCGGGGTGCGCGGACAGGACGGGGTCCGGACATGGGTGATCCAGCCTTTCTAGGACAGTGGGCCGGTGACGGCCTCGGACAGCGGACAGATAGGTGCCGTCAGCAACAAGCCGGACGGAGTGCTCGATCTCGGGGGCGAGGTGCCGGTCGGTGCCCGGCCCCTCGACGTACTCCCGGAGGGCGGCCCGGACGGCGGCGGTGGCCGGCGCCGGGGTCGAGTGGCGCGCGCAGGTCGAGCGCCCGCGCGGCGGTCAGGATCTCGATCGCGAGCACCCGCTGGAGCCCGTCGATCGCCTTGCGCAGCTTGCGTGCGGCCGACCAGCCCATCGAGACGTGGTCCTCCTGCATCGCGCTGCTCGGGATCGAGTCGACGCTGGCCGGGACGGCGAGCCGCTTCAGCTCGGACACGATCGCGGCCTGCGTGTACTGCGCGATCATGTGACCGCTGTCGACACCGGGATCGTCGGCCAGGAAGGCGTTCAGCCCGTGGTTGCGCGCGACGTCGAGGAAGCGATCGGTACGGCGTTCGCTGATGCTGGCGACGTCCGCGACGGCGATCGCGAGGAAGTCGAGCACGTAGCCGACCGGGGCGCCGTGGAAGTTGCCGTTGGACTCGACCCGTCCGTCCGGCAGGACGACCGGGTTGTCGATCGCGGCGGCGAGCTCGTACCCCGCGACGGTGGCCGCGTGGACAGCTGTGTCGCGTGCGGCGCCGTGCACCTGCGGAGAGCAGCGCAAGGAGTAGGCGTCCTGGACGCGGTTGCAGTCCGGGCCGCGATGGCTGGCGACGATCGCGCTGTCGGCGAGGATCGCGCGCAGGTTGGCGGCCGCGAGGGCCTGGCCGGGCTGCGGACGCAGAGCCTGCAGGTCCGCCGCGAACACCCGGTCGGTGGCGAGCTGTCCTTCGACGCTCATCGCGGCGGCGATGTCGGCGGTCTTGAAGAGGCGGTCGAGATCGGCCAGCGCGAGCACCAGCATGCCGAGCATGCCGTCGGTGCCGTTGATCAGCGCGAGACCTTCCTTCTCGGCCAGCACGACCGGGGTCAGGCCGTGCGCCGGCAGCGCGTCGCGGGCGTCGAGAAGGTTGCCCTCGGCATCTCTGACCGGGCCTTCGCCCATCACCGCGAGCGCGACGTGGGACAGCGGCGCGAGGTCACCGGAGCAGCCGAGGCTGCCGTACTCGTGCACCACCGGAGTCAGGTGCGCGTTGAGCAGACCGGCGTACGCCTGGGCGGTCTCGACCTTCACGCCGGTCCGACCGGTTGCGAGGGTGGACAGTCGCAGCAGGGCGAGCGCCCGGACCACTTCGGTCTCCACCTCGGGGCCGGAGCCGGCCGCGTGCGACCGGACCAGGCTGCGCTGCAACTGGGCACGCAACTCGGGCGCGATGTGCCGGGTCGCGAGCGCACCGAATCCGGTCGAGACGCCGTAGTGCGGGGTGTCCGCGTGGGCCAGGGCCTCGATCGCGGCCCGCGACTTCGCGATCTCCTCGAGTGCCTGGTCGTCGATCGCGCACCTGGGCTCCGTGCCGCGCCACCGCGACCACGTCGGCCGCGGTCAGCGGCCCGACGCCGACGATCACTTCGTTCTGCTCTTCCACTCGAACATTGCACCGCGCGGCGACCGGCAACCGACAGCAGCGCCGCACACTTTCTGTCTCGGATCTGAGACATCTGGATGGACCCCTGACACCGTAGAGTGCAGGGAATGGTGTTCGAGATCCGGACGGCGCGGCCGGAGGATGCGGTCGGAATCGCCCGGGTCTGGGCCGCCACGGTGCCGCAACTGGTGAAGACGGCCGGCGCGATCGAGGTCCAGCTCCGCAGCGGCACCGAGCCGGGTCGTCCTGATCGCGGTCGACGGCTCCGACGTGGTCGGCTTCGGCAACATCTATCCTGCCCGGACCCGGACGACCAGGCACCGCGGGTCCGGATCACGGTCCAGGTGCCGCCTGACGTGCGCAGGCGCGGGATCGGCGGCGCTGCTGGCGGATGCGATCTGCGCGGAAGCGGCCGCGGCCGGCGCGGCGAGATTGCTGGTCGTGGTCGGCGGACGACGACGAGTCCAAGGCGTTCGCGACCCGGCGTGGGTTCACCATCGGTCGCCGGATGAGCCATTCCAGTGCGGATCTGAGCGCCGTACCGGAACCGCCGGCGCTTCCCGCGGGTCTACGGGTTGTCGAACTACGAGCAGGTGGACCCGCGGGAGCTGTGGCGTGCCGAGGTCGCCGTCGCGCGACGACGATCCCAGTGGCCTGTCGGTCGCACCGCCGTACGACGAATGGCTGGCCGTCGACTGGAACAACCCGGACCTGCGGCGCGACCTCAGTGTCGCGGTGCTGGACGGCGACACCGTGCTGTCGTTCGTGACCACGACTGCGGACCCGGAGCGGGGAGTGATCTGGTCGAACCTGACCGGGACGATCCCGTCGGCCCGTGGACGTGGGCTGGCCAAGGTGGTGAAGTCGGCGGCGCTGACGCGGGCCCGGGACGCCGGGTTCGTCACGGCGATCCACCGGGAACGACGCGGCGAACGCGCCGATGCTCGCGGTGAACGAGTGGCTCGGCTACCACGTGTCGTCGGCGCGCCTGGACCGCGGAGAAGGCGCTGTGATGCGGATCGCTCTGACGCTGGTGTTCTTCGGCGTCCTGTCGCTCGTCGTCGGGTCTGCTGGTGTCCGGCGACGACTATTTCGACTGGGGTCGTCGCCGGCGGGCTGTTCGCGCTGGCCGTGGCGGGCGAGGTCACGCGGTTCTGGTTGAAGCGGAGCCGCGCCAAGAAGCGCCAATCGTCCGGAATCTGAGACCAGGGCGGTTACGCTGCCGTTGTGAGCGGCAACGTTCCCGCCTCGACCCGCACTCTGCGGGTGCTGACGTTCCTGGCCACCCAGCCCGGACCGGTACCGATGGAGCGCATCGCCTCCGCGGTCGGCCTGCCGCGCTCGTCGACGTACCACTTGCTGCGGGCAATGATCGACGAGGGCTTCGTCGTCCACCTGCCCGAGGAGAAGCGGTACGGGCTGGGGGTGGCCGCGTTCGAGATCGGCTCGGCCTATCTGCGGCACGACCCGCTCGAGCGGCTGGCGCGGCCGTTGCTCGTCCAGCTCGTCGCGGAGGTCGGTCAGACCGCGCATCTCGGCGTACTGCATGGTCGTGAGCTCGTCTATCTGCTGAAAGAGCAGCCGCCTCGCCCGGTCACGCTGGTCACCGATGTCGGCGTACGACTCCCCGCCACGCTCACCGCCTCCGGCCGCGCGCTGCTGGCCGAGCTCCCGCCGGCCCAGGTCCGCGCGCTCTTCCCCACCCCGGAGAGCTTCGTACGACGCACCGACCTACGGACCGCAGACCCTCACCCAACTCCGCCGCCTCCTCGCGGACGAGAAACGCCAGGGCTTCGCGGTCGAGGACTCCTTCATCACCCCCGGCGTCGCCTCCGTCGCCAGCGCCGCCCTCGACCACGCCGGCCACCCAGCCGCCGCCATCAGCGTCACCTTCCGCACCGACGCCGTACCCCCCTCCGATCGCCACCTCCTGGCCCACCGCATCCGCCAAGCCGCCACAGCCCTGACCCGCCGCCTCCACGGCTGAACGTACGACGACCCTCCGCGGAGCCGGTTGGCTTCGGGAGGGTCGTCGGGGGCGACGTCGCGGTTGCGGAAAGGCTTACCGCTCTTCGCGGAAGTCGACGTGCTGGCGGACCGACGGGTCGTACTTGCGCATCACGAGCCGGTCGGGATTGTTCCGCCGGTTCTTGCGCGTTACATAGGTGAAGCCGGTGCCCGCCGTGCTGCGGAGCTTCACGATCGGGCGGAGGTCGTTGCGCTTGGCCATACTGTCCTTTCCTGGATCACCTGGCGGGTGACCCTCGCTCAGGAGAACACCGGTGGGGTGGCGGCTATTCCGGTTCGGAGGGTACCTTGTACTGGTTATCGTTTTCAATAAGACGGGAGTGCGGATGCTGCCGGTGACCTTGCTGACGGGTGTCGACGAGGAGTTCCGTGGCGCGGTCGCGGGGAACACCCTGGCCGCCGCCGGACCGGCCGGCGTCCTGATCGAGTACGACGTCAGCGGGCTGACCGAGGGCTCCGTCGTACGGATCGCCCGTACCGCCACCGGCGTGATCGACCGCGAGGTGATCCGGATGGCCCACCCGTGCGTCTCCTGCGCGATGCGCGGCTCGCTGGTCGAGTTGCTGCTCAGCATCGCAGCCGTCGAGCAGTACGACGTCGCGATCGTGGACCTGCCGTCCGCCGGAGACACCCAGGCCCTGGCCGAGGAGATCGCCCGGGACGGCGCCGGCGAGCTCCGGGTGGATGCGGTTGTCACGACGGTCGACACGGGCAGCGTGATCGACGACCTGACCGGCGACCAGTTGATCCAGGATCGCGGTGTTCCGACCGCCGCCGAGGACGGCCGGGCCATCGCCGAGGTGGTCGCGCGCCAACTGGAGTACGCGAACGCGGCCGTCCTCAGCAGCGACGACGACACCGTCCGCGCACTCGTCCGGGCGATCAACCCGCAGCTGCTCGTCCGGACCACGCCGGCCGGGCTCCTCGGCGTACGCCTGCAGCTGCCGGACGCGACCGAGCCGGGGTCGATCACGGCTCCGCAGGACGACGGGCCGGTGCGGACGCTCGTCTGGCAGTCGGACCGGCCGTTCCACCCGGAGCGGCTGTACGACGCGTTGGAGGATCTGGTCGCGGGTACGGCGCGCGGCCGGGGGACGCTGTGGATCGCGACCCAGCACCGCAACCGGCTGAGCTGGGACAGCTTCGGCACCAACATCGCGCTCGGCGTCCTCGGTCCGTGGCTGGCCGATCTGCCGGCCGACCGCTGGTCCACGGTCGGGCAGCAGCATCAGGCCCGCTCGGCCCTCGAGTGGCACCCCGAGTACGGCGATCGCGCGTCGTACCTGTCCATCACCGGGGTCGGCCTGGACGTCCGGGAATTACGGGAGCGCCTCGATGGTTGTGTCCTTCGTGCGGATGAAGCGGTCCACCCCCTGACCGATCCGTTCGCCCCCTACTTGGAAGGAAGTACCGCAGCATGAAGAACGCCATTCACCCCGACTACCGCCGGGTCGTCTTCCGGGACAAGTCCGGCAACTTCAGCTTCCTCACCGGGTCGACGCGCGAGAGCAACGAGACCATCGAGTGGCACGACGGGAACACCTACCCGGTCGTCGACGTCGAGATCTCGTCCGCCAGCCACCCGTTCTACACGGGCCAGCAGCGTGTCATGGACACCCAGGGCCGCGTGGAGAAGTTCAAGAAGCGCTACGGCCAGAAGTAATCCTGGCTTCCAAACCCGCCGATCACCCGATCGGCGGGTTTTTTGTTGGCGGATATGTGAGCTCGACAGGACGTGTCCCTCGGACAGCGCCTGCCGAGGAGCGGCCTGAGCCGACGGCGACTTGGGCCGATGACCTCCTGTCGAGCTGCACGGCCCAGATGTCTCGGATTCGAGACGGTGGCTGGGTGGCGGTGTCTGCGGGCGAGTGCCGGGGATCACACTGGGCCCATGGAACCGGTGGAGCTCACGGGTGGTGGGTTGACGCCGCTCGAGGCGGTGGCGCTCGGGCAGCGGCGGACGGCCGTGCGGCTGGGTGACGACGCGCGGAAGCGGATGCACGAGTCGGCCCTCGCGGTGGCCGAGGTCGCCCGGTACCGGCCGGTGTACGGGCGGACCACCGGGGTCGGCGCCAACCGCGACGTGCTGACCTCCGACCCCGAGCACGGCGCCCGGTTGCTCGGATCGCATTCCACCACCGGTACGACGTCGTACCCGAAGGACGTGGTCCGGCTCGGGCTGCTGATCCGGGTGAACCAGCTCGCGGCCGGCGGGTCCGGGCTCGAGCCCGCGGTCGCCGACGCGATCGTTGCCTTGCTCAACGATGACGAGCTGCCGGACCTGCACCGCGGCGGCGCGATCGGGACCGGCGACCTCGGACCACTGGCCGAGCTCGGGCTCGCACTCGGCGACGTCGTCGACGGGACCAGCGCACTCCCGCTGCTGTCCAGCAACGCCATCACGCTGGCCGAGTGCTGTCTCGCGTACGTCGAGGCCACCACACTGATCAACGTCGTACCGCTCGTCGGTGCCCTCTCGCACGTCGCCCTGCGCGGCAACGCCGAGGTGTACGACGTCCGCGTGCACGAGGCTCGTCCGCAGCCGGGGCAGGTCCGGGTCGCACGCCGGATGCGCGGACTCCTCGACGACCTGCCGCTGCCACCGGCCCGGATCCAGGATCCCTTCGGACTCAGGGCTTTCGCGCAGGTGCTCGGCCCGGCCGTCGACCATGTGGATGCCCTGGGCAACAGCATCCGGATCGACATCAACGCCTCCGCGGAGAACCCGCTCGTGGCCGGCGACACCGTGCTGCACAACGGCAACTGGCACGCGATGCCGATCGCGCTCGCCCTCGACTCGCTCCGGCTCAGCCTGCACAGCGTCGCGACCCTGTCGACGTCCCGGGTCGCGAACCTGGTCGACCCGGAGTACACCGGGCTCAGCCGGTTCCTGGCCAGCGGGGCCGAGGCGAGCTCCGGCGTGATGATGATCGAGTACGTCGCCCACGACGCGCTGGCCGCGGTCCGGTCGTCCGCCCAGCCGGCCACTCTCGGTACGGCGACCCTGTCCCGGGGCGCCGAACACCACGCCAGCTTCGCGCCACAGGCCGCCGTACTGACGGCTCAGCTCCTGGACGCGTTGCGGGAAGTCCTGGCGAGTGAGCTGGTCACCGCGGTCCGGGCGATTCGCCTGGCCGGGTTGACGCCTGAGGATCTCGCACCGGCCGCCGTCGGCCCGTGGCTGGCCGACGCGCTGTCGGCGCTCCCGAGTGATCTCGCCGACCGTTCGTTGCGGGAGGACCTGGAGATCGCCCGCGGTCTGATGACCCAATGGGGCGACCGCCAGGTCGAACATCCCGCCGAATCCGGTTAGAGCCTGTTGTAGGCCTTCAGGGTGCGGAGTGCGCCGAGGGTGACGATGCCTCGGTACGCGAGGGTGGACGCGGGGCCCGGGGGCTCCCAGGTGATGGCCCAGCCGCCGTCGGGTTGCTGGTCGGCGAGCAGGCGGTCCAGGTGGGCTTCCAGTTGGGCCTCGGTGAAGAGCGGGCGCCAGAAGCTGTCCGGGGTGGGGGCGAAGGACAGCGGGGTGACGCCGTACGTCGGGTCCGCGGCGTCGGCCCGGAACCACTGCAGCTTGGGGAGCCAGTCGCGGACGCGATCGAGGTCGACGTCGTCGGTGTGCTCCAGGAACTCGAGGACCTCGCGCATCCCGTGGGCGTCCTCGGGGAAGCCCTTGGCCACTTCGGCGCTGCACCAGGCGCCGGCCTTCTCGCGCCAGGGGTGCTCGAAGCCGAGTTTGTGCAGGCGGCCGACCAGGCCCGCGGTCGGGTTGAGGCCGGGCTGGTAGGTCCATTCGGTGATGTGCTCGGCGCGGGGATAGTCCTCGACGGCCGGTGCGCACAGCGACACCGCGCCGTCCTGATTCGCCGTCAGGGCCAGCCAGTCGACGGCCCGGCGGATCATCAGGTCGTCCCGGGCTCCCGCCGCGAGCAAGGTGTCGAACGCGACCTCCACGTCGAGCGCGAGGCTGTCCGGGCACCGCTTGTCCGGCTCCAGGCCGTGACCGAAGCCGCCGTCGGCGTTCTGATAACCGCGGAGCGCGTCGACCACGCCCTGCGCGTCGGCGTCCTCGAAGAGTGTGGCGAACAGCCGGCTCTCGAGCAGCCGGGCGTCCCGCCGTACGAAATCACGACCTGCGGTGAAGATGTCCATGGGTCTACCTTGGCGCAGATCGCACCGCACGTCTTGAACGAATCGGACACCGGCATGAGGCGCGTGTTGAAGTTCGTGCGAGCGGCATGAGGATGCTGTGAGGATCGGGTGTCGAAGCCGGCCCCGGGCCTGAGAGTGGGGGCGTGAGTGTCTCCGCGGACGAACGGCATCGGCTCGGTGTGATCGGCGGCCTGGCGGCACTGTCGCTGGACGCGATGGCCTCGGTGGCCTACGGGCCGGAGGCGATCGTTCTGGTCCTTGCTCTCGGCGGGGCGAGCGCGATCGGGCTGACGCTGCCGGTGACACTCGCGATCGCGGGCCTGCTGCTCGTGCTGGTGCTGTCCTATCGGCAGGTCATCGCGGCCTTCCCGGACGGCGGCGGTTCGTACGGCGTCGCGAAGAAGTACCTCGGCCGGCGCGCGAGCCTCGTGGCCGGCGCCTCACTCGTGATCGACTACGTGCTCAACGTCGCCGTGTCGGTCGCAGCCGGGGTCGCCGCGCTGACGTCCGCCGTACCAGGGCTGTACGGCTACCGGGTGTGGATCGCCCTCGCGGTGCTCGCCCTGGTGACCGCGGTGAATCTGAAGGGCGTCGCGCACAGCGCGCGGATGTTCATCGTGCCCACGGCCGTGTTCGTCGCGGCCATCCTGACGGTGATTCTGGCCGGTCTGCTCCGCGGCGAAGCCGCGGTCACCACCACGAGCGCGGAGCAGGCCGGTCAGATTCACGCCCTCGGGATTCTCCTGCTGCTGAAGGCCTTCGCGAACGGTTGCGCGGCACTGACCGGGGTCGAGGCGATCGCGAACGCCGTACCGAGCTTCCGCAAGCCGCGCGTGATCCGGGCCCAACGGGCCGAGGTCGCGCTGGGCGTTCTGCTGGCGACGATGCTGATCGGGCTCGCGGTCCTGATCAAGAAGTTCGAGATCAAGCCGGTCGAGGGCGTGACCGTCCTGTCGCAGCTCGCCGACGCGTCACTCGGCCACGGCTTCGGGTACTACGTTGTGCAGTTCTCGACCGTGATCCTGCTGGCCCTGGCGGCCAACACGTCGTACGGCGGACTCCCGGTGCTGGCGCAGTTGCTGGCGAAGGACCACTACGTACCGCACGTCTTCAAGCTGCGGGGTCAGCGGCAGGTGTACCGCTACGGAATCGGGTTCCTGACGCTGGTCTCGGCGGTGCTGCTGATCGCGGCGCGCGGCGACATGAACACGCTGGTGCCGCTGTTCGCGATCGGGGTGTTCGTCGGGTTCACGTTGTCGCAGGCCGGCATGGTCCGGCACTGGTGGCACGCGCGCCCGGCCGGGTGGCGGTTCAAGCTGGCCCTCAACGGATTCGGCGCGATCCTCACCGGAGTGGCCGCGATCGTGGTCACGGCGTCGAAGTTCACCGACGGGGCGTGGCTGATCGCGATCGCGCTGCCGGTCCTGGTGGTGGTGATGCAGGCCGTGCAGCGGAACTACCGGCGGATCGGTGACCGGCTCGAGCTCGGCCGGGTTCCGGACCGTCCCGAGGCCCGCCGGTCGCGTGTCGTCGTACCGGTGAACGGCGTGAGCAAGCTGACCCGGGACGCGCTCTCGGTGGCGTCCGGACTCGGGCACGACGTGGTCGCCGTTCACGCGGTGAACGCGAGTGACCCCGACGACGTGCGCGCCTTCAACCGGCTGCTCACGGACTGGGAGCGCTGGAATCCCGGCGTACCGCTGGTCGCGCTGGCCGACGACCGCCGCCGGCTGACCGACCCGATCGTCCGGTACATCAAGCACACCGAGATCGAGACCGTCTTCGTGCTCATCCCCGAGGTCGAACCCGAGCACCTGTGGCAGCGCCTGCTGCAGAACCACCGCGGCGCCCTGCTCGCCCACGCCCTCCGCCGCGACACCAACGCGATCGTCTGCCGCCTCCGCTTCCGCATCCGCGCCGACGAGCCGGCCCCGGCCGACCCCACCCCGACCCTGGTCACCATCAGCCAGGGTTAAGCCGTACCGAAGAACAGGACGTAGTCGTCTACGTAGATCGCATTCCTCGCCTGGGCACACCTGGCGCAGGGGTCAGTGATCCCACTACCTCCTGTCCTTAGGTACGGATCAGGGCTCGAAGCGGTAGCCCATGCCTGGTTCGGTGAGGAGGTGCTTGGGGCGGGCCGGGTCGTTCTCGAGTTTGCGGCGGAGCTGGCCCATGTAGAAGCGGAGGTTGCCGCTGGCGGTCTCGTAGCCGGGGCCCCAGACCTCGGTCAGGAGCTGACGCTGCGACATCAGCTTGCCGGGGTGCCGGATCAGGACCTCGAGCAGGTGCCACTCGGTCGGGGTGAGGCGGATGTCCTCGCCGGTCTCCAGGGTGACCCGCTTCGCGGCCAGGTCGACGGTGGCGCCGCCGACCGTCACCACCGGCTGGTCCTGCGCGATGTTGCTGCGGCGCAGTACGGCGCGCATCCGGGCCAGCAGCTCGTCGATCCCGAACGGCTTGGTCACGTAGTCGTCCGCGCCGGCGTCCAGCGCCTCGACCTTGTCGGTGCTGTCGGTCCGCCCGGACAGCACCAGGATCGGCGCCTCGGTCCAGCCGCGCAGGCCGCGGATCACGTCGACACCGTCGAAGTCCGGCAACCCCAGGTCGAGGATCACCAGCTCCGGCGGGTGCTGCGCCGCCACCTTCAGCGCCGACGTACCGGTGCCGGCCAGATGCACCTCGTAGCCGCGCGCCTTCAGGTTGATCTGCAAAGCCCGCACGATCTGCGGTTCGTCGTCGATCACCAGGACCCTGGTCATTCCTGCCCCTCTGACATCGTCGCGGGAGCTCCGGCTCGAGGTACTTCGGACCGTTCCGCGGCGCGCCCGGGCACCGGTACGTCGGCCGGCCGCAGGGTTGCGGCCGGCATCGCCACCACCATGGTCAGCCCACCGCCCGGGGTGTCCTCGGGCTGCAGCGTGCCGTGCATCGCCTCGGCCAGACCGCGGGCCAGCGCCAGCCCGAGGCCGACGCCGACCGTGTTGTCGGTGTCGCCGAGCCGCTGGAACGGCGCGAAGACCCGGTCCCGGTCCTGCGCGCGGGATCCCCGGTCCACGGTCGATCACGCGGATCTCGACGGTGTCGCCGAGCGCGCTCCCGGTGATCAGCGGCGGCCGTCCGGGCGGCGAGTAGCGGACCGCGTTGGCCAGCAGGTTCGCCATGACGCGCTCCAGCAGCGCCGGGTCGGCCTCGACCAGCGGCAGCGTGTGCGGGATGTCGACCGTGACCTTGTCGCCGTCGTCACCCAGCTCGGCCAGGACGCCGGGCATGATCTCGTCCAGCGCCATCGGCCGCGTGAAGACAGGCAGTACGCCGGCCTGCAGCCGACTGAGGTCGAGCAGGTTGTCCACGAGTCGCGACAACCGGTCGAGCGACTCGTCCGCCGTCTCCAGCAGCTCGGCGCGCTCGGACTCGGTCCACTCCACGTCGTCGCTGCGCAGGCTGGTCACGGACGCCTTCGCCGAGGCGAGTGGCGACCGGAGATCGTGGCCGACCGCCCGGAGCAGCGCCGTACGCAGCTTGTCGGCCTCGGCCAGCGGCTTCGCCTCGGCGGCGGCCTCGCTCAGCCGGGCCCGGTCGACCAGCGCGGCCGCGTGCGCGGCGAACGCCCCGACCAGCCGGCGCTCGTCCGCGGCCAGCTGATGGCCCTGCAGAACCAGGACCAGGTCGTCGCGGGCCGGGATCTCGGCGTCGCCTTCCTCGGGCCGGCCGCAGGTCATCGTGCCGGCCGAGGCCAGCGGCCGCCAGACCTCGGTCAGCTCGTCGTCGTCCACCCGCTCCATCAGGCAGGCGCCGGTCATCCCGAAGGCCTCGCGAACCCGTTCGAGCAGGGCGGGCAGGGCGGTCTCGCCCCGCAGCACGGAGCCGGCCAGCGTCGCCAGCGTCTCGGACTCGGCGGCCGCCCGGGCCGCCTGTCTGGTCCGGCGGGCCGCCCGGTCGACGACCGAGCTCACCATCGCCGCGACCAGCACGAAGATCGCCAGCGCGAGCGCGTTGTTCAGCTCGGCGATCGTGAAGGTGCGCGTCGGCGGCGTGAAGAAGTAGTTCAGTACGACGGTGCCGCCGATCGCGGTGACCAGCGCCGGCCAGAGCCCACCGACCAGCGCGACCACGACGACGGCCAGCAGGAACGCCAGCACGTTGCTGGTCAGGTTGAGGTTGTCCCCGCCCAGACCGAGCAGCAGCGCGAGCACCGGCGGCAGGACGACGGCCAGGATGAAGCCCTGCGATCTTCCGGCGCCGGGACAGGCTGCCGCGCAACCGCGGCAGCCGGCCGCGGCCCATCAGCGAGTGGGTGACGATGTGTACGTCGATGTCGCCGGAGTCGCGGATCGTGCTGGAGCCGATCCCCGGGCCGGTGATCAGCGACGACAGCCGGGACCGGCGCGAGCCGCCGAGGACCAACTGGGTCGCGTTCTCGGCGCGGGCGAACGTCAGCAGCGCGGCCGGGATGTCGTCGCCGACCACCTGGTGATAGGTCCCACCGAGGCTCTCGACCAGATTGCGCTGCTCGGCGAGGCGTTTCGGGTCGGCGCCGGTCAGACCGTCGGAGCGGGCGACGTGGACGGCGAGCAGGTCCCCGCCGGAGGAGCGGGCGGCGATGCGGGCGGCACGCCGGATCAGCGTCTCGCCTTCGGGGCCGCCGGTGAGTGCGACGACCACCCGCTCCCGGGCTTCCCAGGTCGAGTCGATGTCATGTTGGGCACGGTACTGCTGCAGGCCGGCGTCGACCCGGTCGGCGAGCCAGAGCAGCGCGAGTTCGCGCAGGGCGGACAGGTTGCCGACCCGGAAGTAGTTGCCCAGGGCAGCATCGATCTTGTCCGCCGCGTAGACGTTGCCGTGCGCCATCCGGCGGCGCAGCGCCTCCGGGGTCATGTCGACCAGCTCGATCTGGTCGGCGGCCCGGACCACCCGGTCCGGGACGGTCTCCTGCTGCGGTACGCCGGTGATCTTCTCGACCACGTCGTTGATCGACTCGAGGTGCTGGATGTTGACCGCCGAGATCACGTCGATCCCGGCGGCCAGCAGCTCCTCGATGTCCTGCCAGCGCTTCTCGTTCCGGCTGCCCGGCACGTTGGTGTGCGCCAGTTCGTCGACCAGCGCGACCTCGGGCCGCCGGGCCAGGACGGCGTCGATGTCCATCTCGGTGAAGCTCGCGCCGCGGTAGTCGAGGATCCGGCGCGGGATCACCTCGAGCCCGTCGAGCATCTCGGCGGTGTGCTCCCGGCCGTGGGTCTCGACGAATCCGACCACCACGTCGGTGCCGCGGGTCAGCCGGCGCTGACCCTCGCCCAGCATCTTGTAGGTCTTCCCGACGCCGGGCGCGGCACCGAGGTAGATCCGCAGATGCCCGCGGCCACTCCTGCTCATACGCTCCATGCTCTCAGTTCAGCCCAGCGCCGCGAGAGCGTTGTTGAGCGTGACCACGTTGACCGCGGGTTCACCGAGGAAGCCCAGCGTGCGACCCTTCGTGTTCTCCTTCACCAGTTGCTGGACCTTGGCCACGTCCAGGCCACGCTCACGCGCGACCCGGTTGACCTGCAGAGCGGCGTACGCCGGGCTGATGTGCGGGTCGAGACCGCTGCCACTGGCGGTGACCGCGTCCGGCGGGACCTGCGACGGGTCGACACCCTCGAGCTCCGCGACGGCCTTGCGCCGCTCGTCGATCAGCTGCGACCAGGTCGGCGTTGTTCGGCCCGTACTGCGAGGCCGCGCTGCCCATCGCGTCGTAGTCGACCGCGGACGGCCGGGTCTGGAACCACTTCGGGTCCGCGACCATGATCGCGTTGCCGTCGGAGTCCTTCTTGCCGCTGTCCTGCGGTGTACGCCTGGCCGATCAGGTCGGAGCCGACGATCCTTGCCGTTGACCTGGACGATCGAGCCGTTCGCGTTGCCGTGGAACAGCACCTGCGCGACACCGGTCATCACCAGCGGGTAGACGATCCCGAGGACCGACCGTGAAGCACGAGCAGCGCCCGCGATCGCCACCCCGAACTGCCGGACCGAGCCGGGGAGATTGCTTGCCATGAACAACTACCTCTCAGCGGATGCCCGGGATCAGGGAGATCACCAGGTCCAGGAGTTTGATGCCGATGAACGGGCTGATCAGGCCGCCGACGCCGTAGATCAGCAGGTTGCGCCGCAGCATCGCCGACGCCGACGACGGCTTGTACTGGACACCTCGCAGCGCCAGCGGCACCAGGGCCACGATGACCAGCGCGTTGAACACGACGGCGGACAGGATCGCCGACTCGGGCGAGTGCAGCCGCATGATGTTCAGCTTGTCCAGGCCCGGGTACGCCGCCGCGAACAGCGCCGGCAGGATCGCGAAGTACTTCGCCACGTCGTTCGCGATCGAGAACGTGGTCAGCGAACCCCGGGTGATCAGCAACTGCTTGCCGATCTCGACGATCTCGATCAGCTTGGTCGGGTTGGAGTCGAGGTCGACCATGTTGCCGGCCTCCTTGGCGGCCGACGTACCGGTGTTCATCGCCACGCCGACATCGGCCTGGGCCAGCGCCGGGCGCGTCGTTGGTGCCGTCACCGGTCATCGCGACCAGCCGGCCGCCCTCCTGCTCCTTCTTGATCAGCGCCATCTTGTCCTCGGGCGTCGCCTCGGCCAGGAAGTCGTCGACCCCGGCCTCCTCGGCGATCGCCTTCGCGGTCAACTGGTTGTCACCGGTGATCATCACGGTCCGGATGCCCATCGCGCGCATCTGGTCGAACCGCTCCCGCATGCCTTCCTTGACCACGTCCTTGAGGTGGATCACGCCGAGCGGGCGCGCCTCGCCGTCGATGCTCTCGGCAACGACCAGCGGCGTACCGCCGGAGGCCGAGATGCCGTCGACGATCTCGCCGAGCTGCGGGTCGGTGGTGCCGCCGTGCTGGTGGATCCACGCGTTCACCGCACCGGCCGCGCCCTTGCGGACCTGCCGGCCGTCGACGTCCACGCCGCTCATCCGGGTCTGCGCGGTGAACTGCACGAAGGTTGCGTGCGGCAACTCTCCGGTGTGCCGCTCGCGCAGTCCGTAGCCGGTCTTCGCCAGTACGACGATCGACCGGCCCTCCGGCGTCTCGTCGGCCAGGCTGGACAGCTGGGCCGCGTCGGCCAGCTCGGTGTCGGTCACACCCTGCGACCGGGATGAACTCCGACGCCTGCCGGTTGCCCAGCGTGATGGTGCCGGTCTTGTCCAGCAGCAGCGTGTTCACGTCACCCGCGGCCTCGACCGCACGACCCGACATCGCCAGCACGTTGCGCTGCACCAGCCGGTCCATACCGGCGATGCCGATCGCGGACAGCAGCGCACCGATCGTGGTCGGGATCAGGCAGACCAGCAGGGCCACCAGGACCACGATGCTCAGGTTCGTCGTCCGCGTAGTCCGCGAACGTCGGCAGCGTCACCGTGGCGATCAGGAAGACGATCGTCAGGCTGGCCAGCAGGATGTTCAGCGCGATCTCGTTCGGCGTCTTCTGCCGCGACGCGCCCTCGACCAGGGCGATCATCCGGTCGATGAAGCTCTCACCGGGCTTGGTGGTGATCTTCACGACGATCCGGTCCGACAGCACCTTGGTGCCGCCGGTGACCGCGCTGCGGTCGCCGCCGGACTCCCGGATGACCGGGGCCGACTCGCCGGTGATGGCCGACTCGTCGACACTGGCCACACCCTCGACGACGTCACCGTCGCCGGGGATGATCTGGCCGGCCTCGACGACGACGAGGTCGCCGAGCTGCAGCTGGCGTCGCCGGGACCGCTTCCTCGCGGTCGCCGACCAGCCGGCGGGCGGTCGTCTCGGTCTTCGCCCGGCGCAGCGTCTCGGCCTGGGCCTTGCCCCGGCCTTCCGCGACCGCTTCGGCCAGGTTGGCGAAGATCACGGTCAGCCAGAGCCAGACCACGATCCACCAGACGAACACGCTGGAGTCGGTGACGGCGATGATCGTCGATGCGACCGCGCCCACCTCGACCACGAACATCACCGGGTTCTTCACCATCACGCGCGGGTCGAGCTTGCGCAGCGCGTCCGGCAGGGAGGTCAGCAGCATCTTCGGGTCGAACAGTCCCGAGGCTGCTTTCTTCGCCACCGGCGCCGGGCCTCCGTGGCGTACGGGCGGTCTTCACGAGCGTGGTCACAGTCCCTCCGCGAGGGGTCCGAGAGTCAGAGCGGGGAAATAGGTCAGGCCGGTCACGATCAGGACGACGCCGACGAGCATCGTCACGAACAGGGCCTTGTGGGTGGGCAGCGTGCCCTGCGTCACCGGTACCGGCTGCTGCTGGGCGAGCGAACCGGCCAGGGCCAGCGCGAACACGATCGGCACGAACCGGCCGAGCAGCATCACCAGCCCGAGAGCGGTGTTGTAGAACGGGATGTTCGCGCTGAGACCGCCGAACGCACTGCCGTTGTTGTTGCCGGCCGAGGTGAACGCGTACAGCACTTCGGAGAACCCGTGCGGGCTGTCGGTGTTGAAGATCGAGGCCCGCGCCACGGCCAGCCCCATCGCGAGCGACGGCACCGACCAGGACGACGGTCGGCGTCGTCAGGATGTACAGCGAGACCAGCTTCATCTCGCGCGCGGTGATCTTCTTCTTCAGGTACTCCGGCGTCCGGCCGACCATCAGGCCGGCGACGAACACGGTCAGGATCGGCGAGGATGAGCATGCCGTACAGACCGGTGCCGGTACCGCCAGGCGTGACCTCACCCAGCATCATGTGGAACAGCGCCGTACCGCCGCCCAGTGGGGTGAACGAGTCGTGCGCCGAGTTCACCGCACCGGTCGACGTACCGGTCGTCGAGGTCGCGAACAGCGCCGACGCCCATTCGCCGAAGCGGGTCTCCTTGCCTTCCATCGCGGCCCCCGCGGCCTGGGTCGCCGTACCGGCGCCCTGGTTCTCGAAGAAGGTGGCGGAGAAGGTGAAGGCGGCCCACAGCGTGCCCATCACGCCGAGGATCGCGTAGCCCTGCCGCTTGTCCTTGATCATCAGGCCGAAGGTCCGGGTCAGGCAGACCGGGATCACCAGCAGCAGGAAGATCTCGAACAGGTTCGACAGCGCGTTCGGGTTCTCGAACGGGTGGCCCGAGTTGGCGTTGTAGAAGCCACCACCGTTGGTGCCGAGCTCCTTGATGACCTCCTGGCTGGCCACCGGGCCGCCCGGGATGGTCTGGGTCTGGCCGACCACCGAGGTGACCTCGTGCCCGCCGGAGAAGTTCTGGACGACACCCATCGCGACCAGCACCAGGCGTGCCGAGGATGGCGATCGGCAGCAGGATCCGCAGCGATGGTCCGGGTCAGGTCGACCCAGAAGTTGCCGAGCCGGTCGGTCTTGGCCCGGGCGAAGCCGCGGATCAGCGCGATCGCGACGGTCGATGCCGACGGCCGCGGACAGGAAGTTCTGCACCGCGAGGCCGGCGAACTGGACCAGGTGGCCCATCGTCACCTCGGGCGAGTACGACTGCCAGTTGGTGTTCGCGACGAACGACGCGGCGGTGTTGAACGCCAGTCCCGACTCGACGTTCGGCAGCCCGAGCGACAGCGGCAGGTAGTGCTGCAGGCGCTGGAGCAGGTAGAGCAGGACCAGGCTGACGGCCGAGAACGCGATCAGCGAGCGGGCGTAGACGCCCCAGGTCTGGTCGGCCTTGGAGTCGACGCCGAACAGGCTGTAGGTGCCGCGCTCGAACCAGAGGTCCTTGTCGGAGGTGTAGACCCGGGCCATGTATCCACCCAGCGGCCGGTAGACGGCGGCCAGGCAGCACGAGAAGGAGGCCGACCTGCAACAGGCCGGCTGCGGTGTCGGACATCAGAACCTCTCGGGGAAGATCAGGGCGGCGACCAGAAGTCACCCCGCAGCGATCGTCAGGGCCACCCGCCCGGACGGAACGTCGGGAACCAGGCCCCGAGCCGGCCGGGCGATAAGCAGTCTCGGCGCTCACAGCTTCTCCACTCCACGCAGCGCGAACCAGACGGCCGCGAACACGACGACGGTGACGGCGAGGTAGATGCACGTCATGTCATGACGGCACCACCTCACGGCAAAAGTGCTCATGCGTTCACTGCACACCGCTCGCTGCCTGCTCAGGAGTGTTCTCACAGGCCTCTCACACCCGCTGACAGAGCTCTCACAGGCTTCTCAAGGAGCTCATTGCGGCAGAACTTCGCGAGAGCGCCGCCAGTCCGCATACTTACGCGCTGGCAATCACAGCCCTCACGACAAGGGAAGAACACCCAAGTGACCGATTTGGACATCACCGCCCCCGCAGAGCAGTTCTTCTCCGCGGAGACCCGGGAGGCGCTCGTCGAGGCGAGCCGCAAGCTCGCCGAGCGTCTCCAGGCCCACACCGACGCCCTGCTCGCGATGACCGGCGAGGAAGAGCAGTCCGCGCTCTACGAGCAGAACGCCGCCCTCGAGGAACTCGTCGAGGACTGGAACGACGCCGTCTTCGAGCACACCGGTACGTCGCCTCTGCTGCTGGACGACACGGTCGACGACGAGGACGACGAAGACACCGAGCAGGACCAGGTGATCAGCGTGGTGTCGCGGTTCGACCTGCGCGTGGTCGACCTGGACGCACTGCTCGAGGCCGGCCGGGCCGCGCAGGAACGGCACCCGGCCGAGCTGGACGAGACCGTCGAGCAGCGAGCCGGTCGACTCCGCCGAGCAGGCCATCTACGAGATCAGCCGCGAGGTCGGGGAGGCGTGGTTCGAGCTCCCCGGGATCGAGATGGTGGCCGGCGCCCGCGCGTACGTCGTACCGGAGCACCCGTTCGAGCCGCTGGACGCGGACGCCGAGGACGTGGTCACCGAGCTGATCGCTCCGAACGGCGTGGCCACCCACGCCGAGACCTGGGCCTAGACCAGCAAGCTCGCCGTCGAGGACGGTGATCGCCTGACCTCTCAGATAGACCCGGTCGCCGGCGGTACACGACCCGGACGACACCGCCTCGGGCGGACGCCTGGTAGCCGACCAGCTCGTCCCGCCCGAGGCGCTCGGACCAGTACGGCGCCAACGCGGTGTGCGCACTCCCGGTCACCGGATCCTCGGGAATCCCGGCTGCCGGGCGCGAAGAACCTCGACACGAAGTCGTAGCGCTCTCCCGCTGCGGTCACGATCGTGACCCCCGGATGCTCTCCCGGCCGGTGATCTCCGCGATCGCCCGCAGGTCCGGAGTGACGCCGAGGACCGTCGACTCGTCCGGCAGCACGACCATCAGATCGCGCAACTCGCCAGTGACGTAGACAGCCTGACCGGCTCGACGCCGAGCGCCGCGGTCAGCCCGTCCGGGAGCGGTACCTCGATCGGCTCGGTTGACCGGGAAGTCGAGCGTGATCCAGTCGTCGGCCACCGTCGGCGATCAGGATGCCGCTGCGGGTTGCGAACGCGACCTTGCCGGACACCTCCCCGTCCGCCGCCAGCGCGTGCGTCGGTCGCCAGGGTCGCGTGACCGCACAGGACCACCTCGATCGACCGGAGTGAACCAGCGCAGGTCCCAGTCCGCGTCGGCGCGGCCGACGGCCGCGCGAACGCGGTCTCGGCGTGCTTCAGCTCGGCCGCGACCGCCTGCATCCAGGCCTCGTCCGGCCAGGCACCGGCCGCGCAGCACACAGACTCCCGCCGGGTTCCCGGCGAACGGACGATCAGCGAACGCGTCGACAACCCGAATCCTCATACGCTCGACGCTAAAGCGGCGTACGCACGCATTCCATAGCCACTCGGCACCGAGTGGACCGCTCAGGCCATGGCGACGGCGTCGATCTCGAGCAGCCAGTCCTCGGCGTAGATGTCGCAGATGATGACGGTCAGAGCCGGAGCGTGCGCGCCGAGGACCTCTTCGCGGATCTTCGAGTTCAGCGCGCGGTACTGCCGGTCGGACAGGTACGTCGTCACCTTCACCAGGTTCCGGATTCCCATTCCGGCCTCGGACAGCACCGAGAGCACGTTCCGCCAGACCATCCGGCACTGCGCCTCGAACGTCTCCGGCACCCGGCCGTGCTCGTTGCCCCACGGCACCTGGCCACTGACGAACACCATCCGCTGCGCTCCGTCGACCTGGACGCCGTGGGTGTAGTTCCCGGTCGCCGCCGGCAGGATCGCCGGATTCAACGGCTCGATCGCAAGTCCTGACATGTATTCCCCCTCCTACTCACACAGTATTTTCCCGCCCCGAGTTGCTCCGCTCATGTCTACCTTGCCGCGATTGAACCGCCTAGCCCACCCGGCCGTATCTACGGTGTTCTGCATCCCTACCGACAGGAAAGTGACATGTCACTCCGTTCGAAGGGCCGTCCACTCGCCGCTGCGACCGCACTCGTCAGCGGTCTCGCTCTGATCGCCCCGGCAACCGCCAGCGCACACCAGTCCCACCACAGCCCACTCGCCGTACAGCAGGTCAACCTGGTCTCGGACCAGCAGGGCAAGGCCTCGCTGCAAGACGACGACCTCGTCAACCCGTGGGGTCTCTCCCTCGGCGCGACCACCCCGCTGTGGGTCGTCCAACAACGGTACGTCGTCGTCCACGCTGTACTCGTCCGCGCCAGGCTCGACCACGGCGACCAAGGTGCCCACGGTCCGGGTGACCGTGCCGGTTCCGACCGGGCAGGTCAACAACCCCGGCACCGGGTTCGTGCTCACCAACGGGACGGTGAGCGCCCCGGCTCGGTTCATCTTCGCCACCGAGACCGGGCAGATCGCGGCCTGGGGACCGCCGGTCTCGCCGCTGATCGGCGCGGCCGAGATCAAGGCCACGACCCCGGGCGCCAACTACAAGGGACTGGCGATCTCTCCGACCGCGGTGACCGGTTGTTCGCGGCCAACTTCGCGCAGGGCCGGATCGACGTGTTCGACACCACCTTCACCCTGGTGAGGCAGCCGCGATGGGCGTTCCGGGACTTCCATCTCCCGAAGGGCTACGCGCCGTTCAACGTGCAGACGCTCAACGGCCGGGTCTTCGTCGCCTACGCCAAGGTCGACCCGAAGACCGGTGAGGAGAAGGCCGGCCGCGGCCTCGGCTTCGTCGACGAGTACACCGTCGACGGCAAGTTCGTCACTCGCGTCGCCTCGCGCGGCACGCTGAACGCACCGTGGGGTCTGGCGCTCGCGCCGACCGCGTGGGGTCTGCCTGCCGGCACCTTGCTGGTCGGCAACTTCGGCGACGGCCGGATCACCGTCTTCCAGCCGAAGTCGCACTACCGGTTCCAGTCCGCCGGCCTGGTCCGCAACTCACACGGCAATACGCTGGTGATCGACGGCCTGTGGGCACTCCTGCAAGGTACGGCGACCACGGGCGGCACCGACGCGCTGTGGTTCTCCGCCGGCCCGGACGACGAGACGCACGGGCTGATCGGCGTACTGCGCAAGCCCTGATCTACTGCAGGGACTTCTCGAACCAGTGGTGGGCGTAGGGCTCGGTGTTGAACGCCGGCACCTCCCTGTAGCCCGCCGCTCGGTACAGGGCGATCGCCTCGGTCAGGTTGCGGTTGGTTTCCAGCCGCACTACGGGGGCACCGTGGGCGATCGCCTTCCGCTCGATCTCGATCAGCAACCGCCGCCCGAGCCCGAGCCCGCGCGCATCGGGCGACACCCACATCCGCTTGATCTCGGCCGGTTCGTCCCCGTGCAGCTTGAGCCCGCCACAGCCGACCGGCTCCGTGTGTAACGTTGCCACGAGCAACAACCCGGCCGGTGACGTCAACTCGTCGATGTCGGCCGAGATGCTCCGGGCGTGATCGAATCCGGCGTCGAACCTCCGCCCGAGCTCGGCGAAGTACGACTGCACGCAGTACTGCGCGTCGGCCCGCCGCGGATCCACCACCTCGACCGCACCATCGATGCGACCAGCAATCGCGACACCTCGTCCATCGCCGCGACGAGCCGCTCGCGCTGCCGCTCGCTCAAGGGGCTCCAGGATCGACGCCGCGAGTTCGTCGGATCGCTCGATCGAGCACGTCGCGCTCGGCGACTCCTTGCGTGCGTCAGCCGCGCGATCCGCACCCGTCCGTCGTCATCGCTGCGCCTCGACCCGGACCAGCCCGGCTGCTCTCCAGCGATCGGAGCAGCCGGCTCAGGTACCCGGAGTCGAGCTCGAGCCGAGCCCGAAGCGACCTGACGTCACAGCCGTCCGGGCCGATCTCCCACAGCACCCGCGCCTGCCCGAGCGGCCGGTCGCGCGACAGGTACGCGTCGTTCAGCGCGCCGACCCGCTGCGTGACGACCCGGTTGAATCTCCTGACCTCAGCGACACTCATTCTCTGACTTTAGTCAGAGAATCCTCGGTTGGCGATACCTGGATCTCCGCGAGCGCGGTGGTGGCCGAGTTGCCGGCCGTCGTGGTGCGCTGAAGGAAGTCGACCAGGAGCTCGAGTTCGGCCACGGAGTAGTCCGCGAGGAGTCCGTCCATCGTGCCGTTCATCCCCGAGTAGAGCTGGTACACCTCGGCATTGCGGTCGCGGAGAGCGCGCACGGTCACGGCCCGGCGGTCGGCCGCGTGCGGGTCACGCTCCCGCACGATCCACCCACCGCGCTGCAACCGATCGAGTACGCCGGTCATCGTCGCCGGATGCAGCCCCGCCCGCCGAGCCACCGCGCTAGGACTCATCGGCCCGTACCGCCCGATCAACTCCAAGCAGTCCAGGTCGACGTCCTTCAGCTCCAGATGCGCACCCACCTGCCGATTGAGCATCGCCAGCTGATTACTCAGCTCCCGCAACGAGTCCTTGATCTCCGCGGCCAGCCGCCGCCGACTCCGCCCAGAAGCTTCCGAACTCATAAGATCTGCCCCTCAGCTCATACGACATCCAAACGAAACCTTACAAGCTGTCGGGCAGGAGCGGATCAGGTTGGGTCAGTCGAGGGGGCGGAGTTCGTCGGCGTAGGAGACGGAGATTCGGCGCAGTACGCCGTCCTTGACGGAGTACTGGCCCATGCGCCACAGCGGTGGGCTGTAGGCGTGGACGGTGACGCTGCCCTTGTCGAGGCCGGTGAGGCGGTGGATGTGGTCGGGGCCGAAGCCGTAGACGTCGCCGGACTCGACCTCGGTCTCGATCGACTCGGTGCCGATGGCCAGGTTGTGCTCGACCAGCTTGCCCTTGGCCACCGCGACCGCGCCGGAGGAGACGTCGTGGTCGTGCCAGCCGGTGTCGTTGACCGGGGTCCAGCAGATCAGCCAGACGTCGACGTTCGCGTCGCGGTGCAGCGAGGCGAAGACCCGCTCCTCGTCGCTGTAGGCGACCTTGTCCTCCCACAGGTGCGGCTGGGCGGCGATCGACGCGGCCAGCTCGGACAGCTCGGCGGGATCGAGGTCGCGGCCCGGAAGGTCGTCCAGCGACAGACAGTCGTTGAGCTCCACGAGCCGGCTGGCTTGGCGCGCGGGCACGCGGAACGTCGGTGATGGGCTGAGCAGTCACTGCACTCCCCTCTCAGGAGTCGGTGTACCGGCGCCGAACAGCAGCCGGTGCGGATTGTCGTGGCGGATCACCGCGGTCGCGGCGTCGCCTTGGCGGAGGTCGGTGATCCCGGCGTACGGCCGGTCGGTGCCGTGCACGACCTGGTCGATGCCGAGGACCCGTGCGACCGCGTCGATCCCCTGCGGGCCGTAGCTCGAGGTGTCGACGTACAGGTTGGGGTCGATGGTGCCGAGCCGGCCGCCGCGCGCGGCCAGCCGCTCGTGGTGCACCGGCGCCAGCCCCGCCGCGGCCGCGAAGCACAGCCGCAAGGCCGGGTACGAGCGTCGCCCGCCGAACGCATGCCATGACCACCAAGCGGCCTGCAGCTGGCTCGTGTAGTCGACCACCGGCGCCCACCAGCCCAGCGCCTCGTCGACCGGCTGGGCCACACCCGGGTGGACGAGGATCGGCTTGTTCAGTCGCTCGACGACGGCAAGCAACTCACCCAGCGCGGCCCACCCGGCCGGCGTGCCGAGCACATGAGCGGGCAGCTGCAGCCCGAGAAAACCCTTGTCCAGAAGGGATTCCAGACCCTCGACGATCAGGATCGAGCAGATCGACGGCCGCCCAGGCCTTGAACGGCGCCGGGAACTGCGCGGCCCCGGCGTGCCAGGCATCGAGCAGCGCGGCATCCCCGAGGTGCTCGATCCCGAGCGGACTCGACAGCGAGACCACGGCGAGTGTCGTCCCACTGTCCTGCTCCAGCGCGACCCGCTTGTCGACCGCGTGCGCGGCCGGATCCACGTCGTACGGCGCCTCGGTCGCGGTGTGCAGCGTCCAGCCGTCGAGGTACGGCGGCTCGGAGCGGGCCCGGAGGCGGTCGACGAACCCGACCGGCCACAGATGCTGGTGGACGTCGATCATCGGACTCTCCTCCCAGCGGTTTGATCAGATTGAAGCGCTTCAGGATGATTAGAGTGAAGCGCTTCAAAGGACCCGTTGTCAAGTTTTTGTCCGAGCGTCGGGCTAGGGTCGTGGACATGTCCGGAACCGGCCGGAGGCCAACCCTCAAGGACATCGCCGCCGAGACCGGGCTCTCGATGGCCGCTGTGTCGTACGCACTGCGCGGCCTGCACGGAACGCCGGAGACCAGGCAGCGGGTCCAGGACGCCGCCGACCGCCTCGGCTACCAGGCCGACCCGGTCGCCCGGGCCCTCGCCTCGGGCCGGAGCGGTTCGATCGGCGTGCTCTGCGCGTCGCTGGAGGATCTCTGGCAGCAGCGGCTCGCGGCCGCCCTCGGCCGGGAGCTGCTCGCCCCGGACCGGAACGCGTGGATCATCGACTCGGCCGGCGACGCCGACCGCCAGCTCGAGCTCGCCCAGCACCTGGTCGACCACCGCGCCGACGCGATCGTGGTGGTCCCGATCAACCCGGCCGCGAAGGGCTGGGCCGAGATCGCGCGACAGACGCCGGTGGTCGCGATCGGCGACGCGCTGCCGGGCGCGAAGGCGAAGTCCGAGGTCATGCTCGACAACGAGAGTGGTGTCAGCACGGCCCTGCGCCGGCTGGCCGACGCCGGCCACCGGCAGATCGCCGTACTGAGTCCGACCCGCCGCTTCGAGGTGGAGCGGCCGGCCGAGGAGATCGCCCAGCGCGTCGGCGTCGACCTCAAGCTGAAGATCCGCATCCTGCAATGCCCGCACGACCTGGCCGGCGCGACCGAGGTCGCCCGGACGCTGCTCACCAGCACCCGGCGCCCGACCGGCATCCTCGCGCTCGCCGACTCGATGGCCTTCGGTGTGTACGCCGCCAGCCGCGAGCTCGGCCTGCCGCGTCCCGGACGATCTCTCCCTGCTCGGGTACGACGACCAGCCGGTGTCGCAGCTGCTCACGCCGCCGCTGTCCACCTTCCACTGGCCGCTCGACGAGCTGGTCGCCGACGTCGTCGCCCGCGTCACCTCGACCGTCGACACCAACCGCCGGGTCCGCCGGACCACGATCGCGCCGATCCTGATCGAGCGCGGCTCGGTCGCCGCCCCGCCCGGCTGAGCGGGACGGCGACGGTCGAGCGGCAACATCCACACCGCGAAACTAGACTAATTCACTACACTTACTTCCCGTTGTCCATGATGTGGGCCCTCCTTGGTCACGGGCCCGAGCTGGACGATCGTCTTCACGGCCTGATGCCGTTCAGACCGAGGGCGCCGGTCAGAACCCGGTCGCGCAGGCCCGCGGGGAGTTTGGTGAGGACGGCACCCAGCGTGCGGGCGTCGCCGATGGTGTAGCGGCGCTTCGGCCGCGAGGCCTCGACGGCACGAACGATGACCTCGGCAACCTTGTCGACCGGCCCGGGCTTGAAGCGCGCACTGGCCTTCTCGTACGCCGCGAGATGCGCCCGATAGAGCGCCACCTGATCGGCCCCGATCCGCCCCTGCGCTGCCCGCTCGGCCTCCCCGGCCTTCGCGAAGATCGCCGTCTCGGTCGATCCCGGCTCGACCATCACGACCGGGATGTCCCACGCGGCGAGCTCCAGCCGGAGCGCGTTCGACAACGCCTCCAGACCGGCCTTGCTCGCGGACAGCGCACCGAGCAGCGGGAACGCGATCCGCCCGGTCGCCGCACCCACGTTGATGATCCGCCCGGCGCCCGCGCGCACCAGCGGCAGGAACTCCCGGACCACGGACGCCGGCCCGAGCGTGTTCACCTCGAGCTGCCGCCGCCACTCGTCGGCCGGTACCAGTTCGAGCGGCCCCTGCACGATCACCCCCGCGTTGTTGATCACCGCCCGCAGCCCGTCGACCTCCCCCGCGACCCGCTTGGCCGCCGCGGCGACGCTCTCCGGATCCGCCACATCCAGCGGGACCACGTGAACGCCCGCCCCGAAGTCGGCCGGCCCGCGCGCCCCGGCGTACACGGTGAACCCGCGACGCCGGAGCAGCTCGACCGTCGCCGTCCCGATGCCGCCGGTCGAACCGGTGATGAGTACCGCCCGTCTGTCCGCCATATCGACTCCCTCACGCCGTGATGTTCCATAGGACATGTCCCTAGGGACATAACCGAGCATGCACATGTCCGCAGGGACATGTCAAGATGCTTCTGGACGTACGACGCGATGCGAGGAGACGGCATGTCGTTGCGGCACGGGCTGCTCGGGCTGCTCGCCGAGGGACCGGCGAGCGGCTACGACCTGGCCCGACGGTTCACCGAGGTGCTCGGATCGATCTGGCCGGCCCAGCACCCGAAGATCTACGCCGAGCTCGGCAAGCTCGCGGCCGAGGGCCTGGTCGAGGTCGAGAGCGAGGGACCGCGGCGGCGGAAGGCGTACCGGATCACCGACGCCGGAGTGGCGGAGGTCAAGCGCTGGCTGACCGAGGTCGACGTCGACCACACCATGCGCCTCCAGCCGCTGCTGCGATCACTGTTCTTCTGGCTGATGGACACCGACGATCTGCAGCGTCACCTCCAGGCGGAGGCGCGGTACTACCGGGACCTGGCCGAGCAGTACCGCGACGTACGCGGCGCCGCAAGGACCGGGGCGAGTTCGGCTACAGCCCGCAGACCCAGTCGATGCGCGTGACCGTCGAGGCCGGCATTCGCCTCTACTCCGCCCTCGCCGAGTGGGCCGACTGGGCCCAGACCGTCCCACCGGCCGCACCGTCCACCGACCTGAAACGCCGGAAGGCCGGCCGAGCGGGTGCTCGGCCGGCCTTCGCGGGAGGGGTTGTTACTTGGTGCCGAAGACCTGGATCTCGGTCATGTCGGTGAACGTGCAGCCACCGAACGCACCGGCCGGGCAGTTGGTCTCGAAGTCCGGGACCTGCGGGCTGAGCATCCAGAACCGCACGTACTGAACCCCGGTCGCGTTGCCGCTCGGGGTGAGCAGGGTGTACTTGCCGCGGTTGGCGGCGGTGAACTCGCCCGTCCTGAGCGGTCGCCCAGGTGGTGCCGTCGACCGAGGTCTCGATCCGGTACTTGCCGGTCGACGAGCTGCCCGGGTCGCCACAGGTGTTCGACGGGTCGACGTTGAAGGCGCTGATGTTCACCTTCGCCGGCAGCTTGATGTCGACGTGCTTGGCGATCATCTTGTTGGTCGGCGTGCCGGCGTCGTCACCGGTGGTGCTGCCCCAGCCGGTGCCCTGCGCGTTGTCGATCGCGTACGCCGGGCCGCAGCCGGGGGTGTAGTCCGGACCGTTGAAGCCGACCACCGAGCCGCCGCCGGAGGCCGCCGCCCAGTTGCGGCGCGGGACGAAGTTCGCCTTGGTGCCGCCGGGCTTGACCTTGACCGACTGGACGAGCAGCTCGTAGCCCGGAGCCGGACACGACGACCTTCGGGTAGGTGCCCGGGAGCGACACCGGTGATGGTGTACTTGCCGGTCGCGTCGGTCGAGGCGGCGTAGTCACCGGCGTAGCCGGACGAGTGACCGCCGATGTAGACGAGCGCGCCGGCCACCGGAGCACCGGTGTCCTTGTCCTTCACGGTGCCGGTGCAGGGTCGTGGTCGCACCTGTCGGCGGCTTGTGGAAGTCCTCGGCCGGGAAGGCGTCGCCGCCGTCGACGACACCGGCGTACCAGCCCATGCCGCGGTTGGCGAAGACGGTCCAGATGATGTCGGCGTTCTTGCCGCCGCTGGCGACCAGGTCGGCCTGCACGATCGCGTTGCGCATGTCGAGCATGGTCGGGTCGGCCGGCGACAGCTCCATCGCGCGGGTGATGATGCTCATCGCGTAGCTGCGGCCGAAGCGCTCCCGCAGGTCCCACAGCGTCTGCGCCCAGACCTCACCGGAGGCGTGCACCTCAGGCGTGCCGCCGATGGTCGGGAAGTCGCCGTAGGTGTAGCCGCCCTTCGAGCCGTCGGGCTGGATGCAGTTCGGGCTGACCGCCTTGACGCCGGCAGTCGATCGCCTGGGTGCGGAACAGCTGCACCGTGCGGCGACGTACTTGCCCTCGAGGACCTCACCCGGTGCGGTGGTGTCCTTCTCCAGGCCGTGCGAGACCAGGTAGTCCATCGCGTAGAAGTCGCTCCACGCCTCGCCCATCGAGCCGGCCTGGATGCTGTTCAGCGTGCTGTTGCCGGTGGCGTCGACGACCAGGCGGTTGGACAGACCGTGGGTGTACTCGTGGTACAGGATGCTCGCGTCGTTCGCGCCGCTGGCCGGAACCCACGGCTCCTGCTCGTCGGTCGCGCCCGGGCTAGTGCCACAGGTACATCTGCATGGTCGGCGGGGTGCCGTCCGGCGGGGTGGACATGTTGGCGTTGTCGATGTGGTTCGCGTCCGGGCCGCCGTTCGCCGCGGTCGCCGCGCCGTCCAGCGCGTTCAGCAGCACCGGGTCGCCGCCCGCGGCGTCGAACGAGCCGGCCGCCGGGGTGAAGCTGATCGGCGGCTTGGCCAGCCAGTCGTGGAAGTTGCTGGCCAGGTAGAACGCGTTGGTGACGTCCTGGTTCATGTTCGTCTTCCAGGAGTCCGGCTTGGCCGGGTCCCAGGTGCAGACGAACGCCGCCGAGCAGAACGAGGAGGGTGTTCTGGAACGGCACCAGCTTGTACTCGGCGCCGGTCTTGGTGCCGGGCACCTTGACCGTCTCACCGGCGTTCGGCTGGTTGTCGTCGTTCACGTCCGCCCAGGCCGCGACCGACGTACCGTCGAGCAGGGTCTTGGCGTTCTTCGGCAGCCACTTGTTGTAGATCAGGTTCTCGACCCGCTGCGTGCCGCCCTTGGCCGCGCCCGGGTAGTTGTCCTGGACCAGCGCGTCGCCGTTGCCCTCGCTGACCAGGTCCTTGCGGTAGAGCAGGCCGCCGGTCTGGGCGTCGATGACGTGGTTGTAGATCTTCATGCCGCCGGCGTTGACGTAGGTCAGCCAGCCCTTGCGCAGCCCGTCGGCGGTGTGGAACCACACCTGCTTCGCGGTGTCGCCGTTGCTCCACTGGGTGCTGACGCCGGACGTCTTCGCGGTGGCGGACTTCGCCGTACCGCCGATGTCCTCGGCGGCCGCGGTGCGGGCCGCGGCGGCGGTCACCTTCGGCGCGGCCGCGGCGGCCTCGGCCTGGCGCGGTCAGACCGGAGACCGGCGAGCCCATGACCGAGATCAGCTGGCCGTTCTTGGTGACGTTGGCCTTCAGGCCGTTGCCGAACACCTCGACACCGTCGACCACCTGCGACCAGGACACGTGGTGGGTGCCCAGGTCGTCGACGTAGTCCTTGCGCAGCTTCAGCGTGGCCAGGTCGGCGTCGGAGAGCTTGAAGACCTCCGGGTGCGCCTTCACGTAGCCGAGCGCGACGTCCGGCGCCTTCTTCGCGCTCTTGCCGGTCAGGAAACCGTTGAGCTTGGTGACCTGGGCCGGGGTGCCGGTGTTCGGGTCGAGCTCGACGACGCCCTGGGTGCCGAGCGAGTTGCGGAACTTCTCCGAGGCCGCGGTCTCCTTGCCGGCCACCTTGGCGGCGCGGGCGTTGGTGATCTTGGCGCTCGGCGTCCGGGCGTCGTAGTTGCCCTTCCGCTCCTTGCCCGACGCGTTCTCGGACTGGGCCGCCTTGCCCTTGCCCTCGCCCGGTCCGGCGGTCTGGGCGGCGGTGGCGCCACCGGCGGCCGTCACGGCCAGCACGGTGGCGGCGGAGACGGCGGTGGTGACTGCTAGGAGCCCCCGCCCTCTGCGTGATGTTGTCACAGCAAATCTCCATGGAGTTCGTGTATGCGGGTCGCCCTCCACGACCCGTCCGGGGGCGACCTTAGGCGGGCAAGCGCTCGCTGGGAAGGGAAATCACCGGAATGACGTGGAGACGAGGGTTGTCCTTCGTGCCCGGAAGAGTACTAGGAGCGACAGGCCAACAGTCGCACCCAGCCACCAACCCACCGCGGCGTGTGTCGCCGCGGCGGTGGTGGACCTGGTTGGGAACGGGCGAACCCCAATCGCGGTAGGGGTCCGCCCGTTCGATCAGAAGGCGCCGGCGCCGTTCGGGGTGCCGAGGCCGGTCGGGCCGTCCCAGCCGGTGCGGGCGTTGCACCACTGGGTCGTCGGGCAGGAGCCGTTGCTCCCGCTGGTCACGTCGAACAGCGAGCCCGGGTGCGCGTACGGCAGCGCGTTCGCGTAGCCGCTGGTGTTGCCGGACAGCGCGTAGACCGCGGCGATGATCGGGGCGGCCTCACTGGTGCCACCGAACTGCGCCCACGTCGACGCCGTCTTGCTGGTCGGGTAGTAGATCGCCATGCCGCCCTTGCCCGGGTCGGCGGCCGCGGACACGTCCGCCATCGCGCGCTTCGAGCAGCCGGTGTTGAACGACGAGGCGGCGCTCAGTGCGGTGTTGTACGTCGAGCAGCCCGAACCGGCACCGCTCCACACGGTCTCGCTCCACCCGCGTGAGTTGCTGGCGGCAACAAGCGACGTACCGCCGACGGCCGTCGTGTACGACGAGGACGCCGGGTAGCTGCCACCCTGGTAGCCGTTGTCACCGGTCGACGCGGTGACGGCGATGCCGGGGTGGTTGTAGTAGGTGCCGTACGTCGCGTCGGACGCGTCACCACCGCCGTAGCTGTTCGAGATCGCGACCACACCGGCCTGCTTGGACGCGGTCACCACGGCCGTGCCGAGGTCGGCGAAGCTGGCCGAGTTGGCCTGTACGACGACGATCTTCGCGTCGGGCGCCGCGGCCGAGACCGCGTCGACGTCGAGCGCCTGCTCACCGGCCCAGCCCGCGTTGAACCTCGGCAGCGAGGTCCCGCCGGTCTGGTTGATCACCCGCAGGCAGCCGTTGGCCGTCGTACACGCGGACAGGCCGAACTGGGAGCGGTAGACGCCGAGGTCGCGCTCCAGGTTCGGGTAGCCGTACGCGTCGACGATCGCGACCGTCCGGCCGCCGGCGCTCAGGCCGTTCAGCTTGTAGGCGTCGCGCAGGCCCGCTGGGGTGAGCCCGGTCGACGGCGGCGTGGTGGAGGCCGGTGCGACACCTTTGTCGTTCACCAGTTTGATCGCGTTGCAGGCCGCGGTGTGCGCGGCCTTCGGGGCCGAGCAGACCTTGGCGGCGTGCTTCCCGGCGGTGTACGGGGTGGGGGCGGCGATGGCCCCTTGGGCGGTCAGTCCCGCGACGGCTAGTGCGCCGGCGCCCAGGGCGGACACGAGAATCCGTTGCCTCAACAGAACTCCTCGAGCTGGGCAGGCCTCCGCCCCAGTTCCCTTTGCGGTGGGGCGGAGACCGGCATGGGTGGGTTCTGGCATCGTCCGTCGGCGGCGCGACCCGAAGCCAGCGATCGGGGCCCTGACAAATGTCATGGGTGAACCCGTGACAGCCGACCCGATCGGGGCGGATTTTCCCCGCACTGACGGCGTCGTCGACACCCGATCCGGCGATGAAGGTTTCCCCCTGAGTTTCCCGGCTTCCATCCGGAAAACCCTTGGTGCGGACGACAAGCCGACCTCTACCGTCGAGGCATGTCGCTCGTCGAACGCGCCCAGGCCCTGCAGGCCGAGGCGCACCGCCTGGCGGACCGTCTCGACCTGCAGTCCGCATTCCCTGGCGCCCGCAACTGATCGGCAGTGCGGTCTCCGGCCTGATGGTGACGCGCGACCTCGACGTCATGTTCGACGCCCCGGACGCCACCGCCGCGACCGTCCTCGAGGGCCTGACGATCCTCGCCCGGCGCGTCGATCTCCGCAGCGTCGACTTCACCGACGAGCGCGGCGACCGCCGCCCGACTCCTGCCGTCACCGACGAGCGTTTCTACGCCGTCCTGCACACCGAGACCTGGAAGATCGATCTCACCTTCTGGCTGCACGTCGTCGACCGCCCGCACGTCGCCGAGGCCCAGAGTCTGCGGGATGCTCCCGACGACCAGCGCCTCCTCATCCTCCGGCTGAAAGACGCGTGTCCGGAGGCGAGCAGCTCGGAGATCTACCGCGCCGTACTCGGCACCTGAAGAGTGCCGGCCGTCCGGCAACGCCACCGGACGGTCGGCACTCGCTCAGAGGAGTCCCAGCGCCGCGGACTCTTGGTCGGTGAAGAGGCGGGACCGGATCAGGAAGCGGACGCCCTCGGGGGCCTCCACCGAGAAGCCGCTGCCGCGGCCGTGCACCACGTCGACGGTGAGGTGGGTGTGCTTCCAGTACTCGAACTGATTCGCGGACATCCAGAACGCGATCGGCTTGTCGAGGCCGTCGACGACCAGATCACCGAGATGCACGTCCGCCGACCCCGTGCGGAACTCGCCCGTCCGGGTAGCACATCGGCGAGCTGCCGTCGCAGCAGCCACCGGACTGGTGGAACATCAGCGGACCGTGCATGCTCGGTGAGGCGGCGGAGCCAGTCCGCCGCCGCATCCGTGAACGCCACCCGCTCCGACCGTCGCATCGACCACCATGGCTCAGAAGAAGCCGAGCTTCGAGGGGCTGTAGCTGACCAGCAGGTTCTTGGTCTGCTGGTAGTGGTCGAGCATCATCTTGTGGTTCTCCCGGCCGATGCCGGAGTGCTTGTAGCCGCCGAACGCCGCGTGCGCGGGGTAGGCGTGGTAGCAGTTCGTCCAGACCCGGCCGGCCTGGATCTCCCGCCCGGCCCGGTAGGCCGTGTTGATGTCGCGGGACCAGACGCCCGGCGCCGAGGCCGTACAGCGTGTCGTTGGCGATCTTCATCGCGTCGTCGTAGTCGTCGAACCTGGTCACCGACGACGACCGGGCCGAAGATCTCCTCCTGGAAGATCCGCATCTTGTTGTCGCCCTCGAAGATCGGTCGGCTGGACGTAGTACCCGCCGGCCAGGTCGCCGCCGAGCTCGGCCCGCGCGCCGCCGGTGAGCACCCTGGCGCCCTCGTCCTTGCCGATGTCGATGTAGGACAGGATCTTCTCGTAGCTGGTCGTTGCTGGCCTGCGCGCCGATCATCGTGTCGGTGTCGAGCGGGTTGCCCTGCTTGATCGCCTCGGTCCGCGCGGTCGCGTCGCCGAGGAACTCGTCGTAGATCGACGACTGGATCAGCGCCCGGGACGGGCAGGTGCAGACCTCGCCCTGGTTCAGCGCGAACATCGTGAAGCCCTCGAGCGCCTTGTCGTAGAAGTCGTCTCGGCTCGGCCGCGACGTCGGCGAAGAAGATGTTCGGGCTCTTGCCGCCGAGCTCCAGCGTCACCGGGATGATGTTCTCCGACGGCGTACTGCATGATCAGCCGGCCGGTCGTGGTCTCACCGGTGAACGCGACCTTGGCGACTCGGTTGCTCGAGGCAAGCGGCTTGCCGGCCTCGACGCCGAATCCGTTGACCACGTTGAGCACGCCCGGCGGGCAGCAGGTCGTCGATCAGCTCGAGCAGCACGTGGATCGAGGCCGGCGTCTGCTCGGCCGGCTTGAGGACGACCGCGTTGCCGGCGGCCAGCGCGGGCGCCAGCTTCCAGGCCGCCATCAGGATCGGGAAGTTCCACGGGATGATCTGCGCGACCACGCCGAGCGGCTCGTGGAAGTGGTACGCGATGGTGTCGTCGTCGATCATCGACGACCGAGCCCTCCTGGGCCCGCAGCGCGCCGGCGAAGTAGCGGAAGTGGTCGATCGCCAGCGGCATGTCGGCGGCCAGCGTCTCGCGGACCGGCTTGCCGTTGTCCCAGGTCTCGGCGACCGCGAGCAGTTCGAGGTTCGCCTCCATCCGGTCGGCGATCTTGTTCAGGATGTTGGCCCGCTCGGCCGGCGAGGTGCGTCCCCAGCCGGGCGCGGCACCGTGGGCGGCGTCGAGGGCGCGCTCGACGTCGTCGGCCGTACCGCGGGCGATCTCGGTGAAGTTCTCGCCGGTGACGGGCGTGGGGTTCTCGAAGTACTCACCCTTGGCCGGCGGCACCCACTCGCCGCCGATGTAGTGCTCGTAGCGCGACTTGTACGTGACCGGGCTGCCATCCTGCCCGGGAGCTGCGAAGATCGTCATAGGTCCTCCTTCAGATCGGAAACCCGACGTTTGACCGAACGTAGGAGGATGGACGTTGCACCGACGTTGCAACGTGGAGTGAGGCGGCATGGACGCACCGGAGCAGGCTCGCCGGTTGAGCGAGTTGTACGACGAGGTGCTCGGCGGCGGCCGGGTGCCGGGTGCGCCGCGCCCACTGGTCGCCGCGTCCTGGGAGCGGTCGCTCGCGGCCGCGGTCGATCCCGAACTGGACGCGCCGCCGGTGATCGTCGACCCGGAGGTGCTCGAGGCGATCCGGGAGAACCACCCGCTGCGGGCCGTCCTCCCGGTCCTGCGGCAGACGCTGACCACGATCGCCGACGAGGCGTCGCACATCATGATCATCACCGACGCCCAGGGGACGATCCTGTGGCGCGAGGGTGCGTCCGACGTCAAACGCCAGGCCGATCGGATCGCCTTGTCCGAGGGCGCGGTGTGGTCCGAGGACGCAGATCGGCACCAACGGCATGGGTACGTCGCTCGCCGTCGGGGAGCCGGTCCAGATCCACTCGGCCGAGCACCTGGTCCGGCGCATCCACGAATGGACCTGTGCCGCCGCGCCGGTCCACGACCCCGACACCGGCAAGCTGATCGGCGCGGTCGACGTCTCCGGTCCGCTGCGCACGGTCCACCCCGCGATGGTCGCGCTGGTGACCGCCGCGGCCCAGCTCGCCGAAGGGCAACTGCGGGTCCGGATGGCCGCGGCCGACGAGATGCTGCGCGCCCGCAACATGCGGCACCTGATGGCGCTCGGCGATGCGCCCGGTGCGTTGCTGACCCCGACCGGCCGCGTGCTCGCCGTACAGCCGCTCGAATGGTTGCCCGATCGCCTCGTCGTCCCGGACGGCGCCGACCGGATCGACCTCGGCGACGGCCGCGAGGGTCTGATCGAGCAACTCGACGAGGGCTACCTGCTCCGCATGCCCGGTACGCCGGTCCGCCGCAGCCGGCCGTCGCTCCGGCTGAAGCTGCTCGGCGCCGGTCAGCCGATCGCGGTCGTCGCCGGCCGGGAGATCGCGCTGACGTTGCGGCGGGCCGAAGTACTCGCCCTGCTGCTGCTCCACCCGTCCGGCCTCACCGCCGAGCAACTGATGCTCCAGTTGTACGGCGACGAGGGCAACCCGACCACGGTCCGCGCGGAGATGCACCGGCTGCGGAACCTGCTCGGCGGCGGCGTCCTCGACACCAAGCCGTACCGGATCATCGCCGACGTCACCGGCGACGTCACCGACGTACAGGCCGCCCTTCGCAACGGCGATCTCCGCACCGCCCTCGACCTGTACAACGGACCGCTGCTGGCCCGCTCCGACGCGCCGGCGCTGCGCGCCGAACGGGACGAGCTCGACGCGACCTTCCGCCGCGCCGCTCTCGACGCCGACGACCCCGACGTCCTCTGGCGGTTCGCCCAGACGCCCGACCGGCGCCGAGGACCTGGAGATCTTCGAGTCCCTCGACGCCGGCCTGCCGGCCGACGACCCGCGCCGTCCCGCGGTCGCCGCCCGGCTCGACCGGTCTGATCAGTACCGACTGCGGGCACCGGCTCCGGTAACGCTCGCGTCGACGTCACGACAACATCTCGGGCGTGACGAGGGCCGCATCGACATGACTCATGGGTAACCGACCAATAACATCGCTGGTATGCAGATCCTCGCCATCGTCGTCTCGCTCGCGATCACCGCCGTCGGTGTCGCGCTGTTCGGCAAGACGATCGGGCACATGGTGTCCGTCATCAAGCTGGGCCAGCCGGCCGGCCGCACCGACAACCCGGGGCAGCGCACCGCCACGCTGGCCAAGGAGACCCTCGGCCACACCCGGATGCTGCAGTGGAGCCACGTCGGCGTCCTGCACTGGTTCGTCGCGTTCGGCTTCATCGGGCTGTTCCTCACCCTGGTGACGGCGTTCGGCCAGTTGTTCGACGCGCACTGGGCGCTGCCGGTGATCGGCCACTGGTTCGTGTTCGAGTGGGTCAGCGAGTTCCTCACCTGGACCGGCCTGGTCTCGATCATCGGGCTGATGGCGATCCGGCTGCGCAACCTGCCGCGGGGCGAGAAGGGCCGCTACAGCCGGTTCTTCGGTTCCACCGCCTGGCAGGCGTACTACGTCGAGTACACGATCCTCGGCGTACTGATCTGCATCCTGCTGCTGCGCGGACTCGAGTACGAGCTCGGCGGCGGCACGAAGTTCCACTTCCCGACCACGTTCTTCGTCGGGGACGCGCTGTTCGGCGGACTGTCCGAGCAGGCCCTGGAGAACACCGTCTACCTGGTCGCGATGATCAAGATCCTGATCTCGTTCGCCTGGATGATCACGATCTCGCTGAACGCGACGATGGGCGTGGCCTGGCACCGCTTCACCGCCTGGCCGAACATCTGGTTCAAGCGCAAGGCCGACGGCGGTACGGCGCTCGGCGCGCTGCAGCCGATCATGGTCAAGGGCGAGCCGATCGACTTCGAGAACATCGAGGAACTGGACGAGGACGCGGCCCTCGGGGTCGGCAAGGTCGAGGACTTCACCTGGAAGGGCCTGCTCGACTTCACCACCTGCACCGAGTGCGGCCGCTGCCAGTCGCAGTGCCCGGCGTGGAACACCGACAAGCCGTTGTCACCCAAGCTGGTGATGATGAACCTGCGCGAGCACGCGTACGCCAAAGCGCCGTACCTGCTGGCGTCGTCGGACGACGAGCGGAAGTCGCTGCCCGAGCTGGTGCTCGCCGAGCAGGACAAGCCGCTGGTCGGTCCCGCGGACGTCGCGGTCATCGACGAGGACGCGCTGTGGGCGTGCACGTCGTGCGGTGCGTGCGTGCAGCAGTGCCCGGTCGACATCGAGCACGTCGACGCGATCATGGACATGCGCCGCTACCAGGTGCTGATCGAGTCGTCGTTCCCGTCCGAGCTCAACGGGCTGTTCAAGGGCCTGGAGAACAAGGGCAACCCGTGGAACATGAACCCGTCCGGCCGGATGGACTGGGCCAAGGACCTGCCGTTCGAGGTCAAGCAGGTCGGTACGGACGTCGAGACGCTGGCCGAGGTCGAGTACCTGTTCTGGGTCGGTTGCGCCGGCGCCTACGAGGACCGCGCGAAGAAGACCACGCAGGCCGTCGCCGAACTGCTCAACATCGCCGGCGTCAGCTTCGCCGTACTGGGTGACGGCGAGACCTGTACCGGCGACCCGGCCCGGCGGTCCGGCAACGAGTTCGTCTTCCAGCAGCTCGCGATGCAGAACGCGGAGGTCTTCAAGGAGACCGGCGCGAAGAAGGTCGTCTCCACCTGCGCGCACTGCTTCAACACGCTGAAGAACGAGTACTCCCAGCTCGGTGTCGAGCTCGACGTCATCCACCACACCCAGCTGCTCAACCGCCTGGTCCGCGAGGGCAAGCTGACCCCGGTCGCCCCGGCCGACAGCACCCTCAACGGCCAGAAGATCACCTACCACGACCCGTGCTACCTCGGCCGCCACAACCAGGTGTACGACGCCCCGCGCGAGCTGCTCGACATCATCCCGGGCGCGGAGTACGCCGAGATGCCGCGGAACAAGACGAAGTCGTTCTGCTGTGGCGCGGGTGGTGCGCGGATGTGGATGGAGGAGAAGATCGGCAGCCGGATCAACCTGAACCGGACCACCGAGGCGGTCGAGACCGGCGCGGACAAGATCGCCACCGGCTGCCCGTTCTGCCGGGTGATGCTGTCCGACGGCCTGACCGCCAAGCAGGCGGACGGCTCGGCCCGCGAGTCCGTCGAGATCCAGGACGTCGCCCAACTCCTGCTCGCATCGGTCAAGCGCGGCGAATAGCTGCAGCTGCACAAGCTGCAAAACCACTTCCTCTCCAGGTGGTCCAGACCATAAGATCCGACGGTCTGTTTCATCTGGGGAGGAATCCACACCATGAAGTTCCGCGCCGCGATGGCCACCGTCGCCGCCGTACCGCTCGCTCTCGGCCTGGCCGCCTGCGGCAACGACCAAGCCCGAAGCCACCGGCTACAAGCCGTCCGCTCCGGCCACGACGCCGGTCGCCACCAACACGGCCGCGCCGGTCAAGCCGGCGCCCGTCGCCCACCTGAACCGCGTCACCTTCGTCCCGGCGATGAACACGGCGATCGCCAAGCAGAAGTCCTGGCGCATCACCGGCAAGATGACCGCGAACGGCACCACGCGTGCTGACGATGGACGGCATCCAGACCGCCAAGCCGGTGGCCATGTCGATGACGATGACCGGCGCGGCGTTCCAGGGCAAGACCGCGAAGATCGTCGTGATCAAGAACACCGGCTACGTGTCGATCCCGGGCATGACGCCGGCCGGGCAAGTACCTGAAGATCGAGTACCGGCCAGCCCGAGCGAGCTCGGCGAGCTGCTCGAGGGCGGCGACCCGACCAAGATCTTCAAGTCCTTCGACTCGAGCATGGCCAACGTCAAGTTCGTCCGCACGGAGACCATCGGCGGCCAGAAGCTGGACCGGTACGCCGTCACCGTCAACACCGCGAAGGCGCTGGCCGCGCAGGGCAAGAAGGTCCCCGCGGGCGTGCCGAAGACGCTGACCTACTCGATGTGGATGGACAAGTCCCACCTGGTCCGCCGGATGTCGTTCGACCTCGAGCGGCGTCTCGATGGTGATGAACCATGACCGACTACAACAAGCCGGTCAGCATCACCGCGCCACCGGCGAGCAAGATCGTGCGCTGAGACCGGAACCGGTCAGATCCCACCCGATCGTGAGAACTTCTCGTAATCTCCCGTTACGGAAGTGATCACCTACGGATGATCGGGTGGGCCAGTGCCGATGCGCAGCAGTCGACGAACCTTTCTGACCGTGTCCGGGACGGCGGCCGCGCTGGCGCTGACCGGCAAGCTGCCCGAGATCGGGAGTGCGACGGCCGGCTCGACCGGCCGGCCCGATCGGCGGGATCCGTTCACCCTGGGCGTCGCCTCGGGTGATCCGTTGCCGGACGCGGTGGTGATCTGGACCCGGCTCGCGCCGGATCCGCTCACGCCGTTCGGCGGGATGGACGCGGCATCCGGTCGACGTCCAGTGGCAGGTCGCCGAGGACGAGCAGTTCCGCCGGGTCGTCCGCTCCGGCACGACCCAGGCCCGGCCGGAGTCGAGTCACTCGGTGCACGTCGACGTACGAGGACTGCGTCCGTGGCGGCACTACTGGTACCGCTTCCGCGTGAACGGGCAGGCTCAGCCCGGTCGGCCGGACCAGGACCGCACCGACGGCCGACGCGAACCTGTCCGAACTGTCGCTGGCCTTCGCCTCCTGCCAGGCGTCGTGGGAGGGCTGGTACACGGCGTACGCCGACATGGCCAAGCGGGACCACGACGTCGTGTTCTTCCTCGGCGACTACATCTACGAGTTCGGCATCGACCGCGGCATCCGGCCGGACTCGAACGAGCCCTACATCACCCAGCAGACGGTGACGCTCGACGAGTACCGCACCCGCTACGCGGCGTACAAGCTGGATCCGGACCTCCAGCGCGCCCATGCGGTCGCGCCGTGGATCGTCACGCTGGACGACCACGAGGTGGTCGACAACTGGGCCGACGAGGCGCATCCGAGCGCGCCGCCCGCGCAGTTCCTGGTACGGCGCGCCAACGCCTTCCGCGCGTACTGGGAACACATGCCGCTGCGGCTCGCGCAGTTGCCGAAGGGCCCGGACATGCAGCTCTACCGGCGGCTCCAGTACGGCCGGCTGGCCGAGTTCAGCGTGCTCGACACCCGGCAGTACCGCTCGGACCAGGCGTACGGCGACGGCACCAAGGCGCCCGGCCCGGAGACGAAGGACCCGGCCCGCACGATCACCGGCGACGCCCAGGAGAAGTGGCTGCTCGACGGCTGGACGGCCTCGCGAGTCGCGCTGGAACGTGATGGCCCACCAGACCGCGATCGCACGGCTCGACACCAAGGACGGCCCGGACGTACTGGTCCCGATGGACACCTGGGACGGCTACGAGGCCTCGCGGGACCGGGTCCTCGGCGGCGCCGCGCAGCGCAAGGTCCGCAACCTGGTCTCGATCGCCGGCGACCTGCACCGCAGCGTCGCCTCGGACCTCAAGCTCGACTTCACCGACCAGGCGTCGCCGACCGTCGGCAGCCGAGTTCGTCGGTACGTCGATCACGTCCGGGATCGACGGCATGGACCTCGATCCCGGCGGCCTGACCCTGCTGAAGGAGAACCCGCACATCAAGTTCGGCAACTTCCAGCGCGGCTACGTCAGCTGCAGCATCACGCCGCAGCAGCTGGATCTCCGACTACCGCGTGGTCGACAAGGTCAGGGTCCGGAACGGCACCGTCAGCACCCGCGCCAAGCTCCTCGTCGAGGACGGGCGCCCGGGCATCAGGTCGGAGGTGCAGCGATGATCATCCGCTGGCAGTCGGCCGTCGGCTTCGGCGCCGCGGTGGCGGCGACCCTGCTCGCGTCCAGTTCGGTGCCCCAGGAAGCAACAGTCACCGCAGACCGACGTACAGGTCTCGGTCGACCCGCAGCAACTGAGCGTCGTCGGCCTGCCCTGCTTCCCGGGCACCCTGAACCTCACGATGACCAACACCGGCAGCCAGGACAGGTACGCCGACCTGACGCTGACCCCGAGTGGTCCGTTGCAACTGTCCCGGCGAACTGTTCTCGTCCTGGCTGCCGGCCGTCGACCCCGACCAGCCGGTGTCCGCGCCGGTCGAGGTCCGCGTCCCGCGCGACACCAAGCCCGGCTCGTACAAGATCGACCTCGAGGTCGACCGGACCAGGCTGACCGTCCCGGTGCCAGGTGAACCCGCTGCCGCCGAAGGACCCGGGCGACAACGTCGCGCTCGGCGAGCAGGCGGCCGCCTCGTCGACGCACGGCAACTTCGCCCTCTGCGGCGCGGTCGACGGCGACAAGGACTCCGAGCACTGGGACACCCTGACCGGCTGGAACGACGGCACCCGCGCGGTCTTCCCGGACAACTACGACGTCGCCCTGTCCCAGCCGGCCACCATCAACCGGGTCGAGCTCTACACGCTCGACTCGGCCAAGTACCCGGCCGCGACCAACGGGCTGCGCGACTGGGACGTCCAGGTCCGCACCGGCACGGCCGACTGGCAGACCGTCGCCCAGGTCCGCGGCAACACCGCTCGGCCACGTCACGTCGACCTTCGACCCCGTCCAGGCCGACGCCGTCCGCATCCTCTGCCTCGACGGCAACGACCACACCTACTCCCGCATCGTCGAACTCGAGGTCTACGGGAGCTAGCGGGTCTTCGGCAGTTAGCGCAGGTAGGAGGCGCCGTTGAAGTCGAGGACGGCGCCGACTGGACCAGCCGGCCTGCGGGGAGGCGAGCCAGTAGATGGCGTCGGCGACCTCCTCGGCGGTGGCGGTGCGGTTGAACGGGCTCTGGGCCCGGATCGCATCGCCGCCGGGACCGGACAGGATGGTCTCGGTCATGTCGGTGGCGATGAATCCGGGCGCGATTGACGTCACGGTGATGTCATGTGGCGCCAGCGAGACCGCCAACGACTGGCCGAGCGAGTGCAGTCCGGCCTTGGCGGCGCCGTACGCGGGCACGTCCGGCTCACCGCGGTAGGCGCCGCGCGACCCCACGTTGACGATCGCACCCCGCCGTACGCCCTCGGCGGGCTCCTTGTCGAGCATCTGCCGGGCCACACACCAGGTCACGTGCGCCGCCCCTTCCAGATTCACCGCGAGGGTACGACGCCAGGCCGCGACCCACTCGTCGTACGGCGTCTCGACCGGCGAGTGCCCGATCCGCCGGGACCCGGCGACCGGCTCGTCGACGTACAGGGCCGCGTTGTTCACGAGCACGTCGATCCGGCCGAGCGCGGCGGCCGATTCCTCAACCAGGGCAGGGATTGCGGCCGAATCACCGAGGTCGGCGGCGACGACCGCGTGACCGTCGTCCGGGCAGTCCGGCCCGGACTTCTTCGGCCCGGTCGACCGCGCCACGGCAGTGCAGCACGACCCGGTCGCCGGCCTGCGCGAACGCCCGCGCGGTGGCCGCGCCGACACCCCTGGACGCGCCTGTGACGAGTACTCCTCTGGACACGGTTTCTCCTGTCGACGACTGGCCCACATTCTGCCTGTGCCGCCACCATGACGACGTCATGACATCAGAAGGGGTTGACAGTGACGTCACGATGACGTCATGCTTGCTGCCATGGAACTTGACCACTATCTCGAGTCGGTCCGGCGGAGCGTGGAGAACGCCACCGCCCTGGCCGACGACCAAACTCGCTCCGTGGCGCAGCGCCTCGGAGCCACGCTGGATGACGCGGGCCGCCTGGCCCTCATCTCAGCCCTGTCCGACGCCGCCGGGGAGATCAGCCGCGAGCTGTCCCCCGGTTCGGTCGAGCTCCGGATGGCCGGTGGCCGTCCCGAGTTCGTGGTCACGCCGGCCCCGAGCCAGCTGACCGGTCCGGACGAGACCGACGACGACATCGACGACGAGACCGACACCGAGGTCACCGAGCAGGTGCATCCTGGACGCCGACGAGCCGACCGCGCGGATCACGCTGCGGCTGCCGATGTCGGTGAAGAACAAGGTGGACGAGGCCGCCGCGGCCGAGGGCATCTCCTCGAACGCGTGGCTGATGCGCACCGTGATGACCGAGCTGAGCGACCGCCGCCGCGGTGGCCCCCGCCCGCCCCGGCCGCCGCGCCCGCCGCGCGGTGGGATCTTCGGCCCGGACGGACCGCTCGGTCCGAACGGCCCGCTCGGACCCGACGGGGTCTTCGGACCGGACGGTGTGTTCGGCCCCGGCGGACCCTTCGGTGAGGAAGGCGTCTTCGGACCCGAGCGCGGCCGGCGTGGCCGCGACCGGACCGGCGACCGCCGTCGCGACGACGCGCGACCAGCGCCGCGAGGACAAGGATCGCCGGCGCGAGGAGCACCAGCGCCGTGGTGGCCACGGGCCGGGACAACGGATGACGGGATGGGTCCAGTGAGCGGCTTCAGCAGCCAGATCGTCGAGGACGCGGGCAAGATCGACCGGGTCCGGATCGACATCGGCTCCGGCAAGGTCGAGATCGTGCCGAACGACGGCACCGAGACCGCGGTCACCCTGGACGTCGACAGCGGTCCCGAGGACGACGTCGTCTTCACCGTCGAGGACGGTGAACTGATCGTCGAGGGTCCCCGCAACGTCCGCGGCCGCGGCCCGCAGATCCAGGTCCGGATCGCCACCCCGGCGACGCTGGACGCGCGGATCAAGACCGGCTCCGGTGACATCGACTCGCGGATGCCCCTGGGTACGGCGCGGTTGTCGACCGGCTCCGGCGACGTCCCGCTCGACCGGGTCGAGGGCGACCTCGGGAGTCAGCACCGGCAGCGGCGACGTCAAGGTCGAGCACGCCGCCGGCGCGGTCCGGGCCAGCACGGGCTCCGGGTCGATCGACATCGGCGAGGCCGCCGACCAGCTGGGTCTGAGCACGGGCTCCGGGGACGTCAAGGTCGGCGACGCCGGCGGTCCCACCACCGTCAAGGTCGGCTCGGGTGACATCACCATCGAGCGGATCCGCGACCACTCGGTCGCCACCTCCGGCTCCGGCGACGTCACGGTCGAGATCGCCGACGGGCCGAGCGTCCAGGCCGAGACGGCCCGCGGTGACGTCGAGATCGGGGTTCCCGACGGCGTCCCGACGTACCTGGACCTGAAGACCGTCACCGGACGGATCCGGTGCGAGCTGGAGCCCGGCGACAAGCCGGCCGAGGGCGAGCGCGCGCTGATGCTGCGGGCCCGCACCGTCTCCGGCGACATCACCGTCGTCAAGGTCTGAACCACATCACCCAGGAAGGTCCCGCCGGCCACCTCTTCGGCGGCGGGACCTGGGCGAAGCATTGCCGAAATCACACAGCACGGGGACCGAGTGAGGGGAGCAAGGACATGATCACCGAACACCAGGAGGTCGCACGCTACCGAGTCGCCGAGCAGTTGCGGGCCGCCGAGGCCAGGGCCCAGCGCCACGACCGCAAGCCGGAGACGCAACGGCCCGCGGCACGGACTCGCCACCGCCCTCCGCCGACTGGCCGACCGCCTCGAGCCGGCCTCCCGCCGACTGGCCGAGCCGCAGCCCCGCCACCGCGGCAACGGCCTGTCGGTCGTCCGATGAACAGCCTGCAACTGACCGCCCCGCCGTACCGATGACCGGGCCGAACCGCCGAGCGGTGCAGCGACGGCGCGGGCCTGCTCTCTACAGCGTGCTGCACCGCCTGGGACTGGTGACGGTGGGGACCCCGGGTCACCGCTGACGCGGCGTCTGCAGCTTGGTGCAACGCCTGTGGATAACTGCGATCGGGGACCCGCGAACACTGCTAGCGTTCAGGCGATCATTCTCGGTCGAGACCTGGGGAGAGTAACCAACGATGCTGCGTCCGATGGTCGCAACAGCCGCCGTCACCGCCGCCGTCGTCCTGCTGGCCGGCTGCGGCGGAGACGACAAGAAGTCCGACGCGAAGTCCGCGGACGGCGGACAGTCCACGGCTCCGCCACGCCGTCGGCACCACCCGTCGCCTCCTTCGACCCGCCCAAGGGATTCGACCGCCGTCTCGGCGTTCGGCGTCCCGGGAGCACCACCGACAACCGTACCTCGATCTCGGCCGGCATGGTCGGCCAGACCTCCCTGATCTCCGCCAAGGTCGGCCTCACCGGACGCAACGTCGCCGCCCAGGGCGACCCGTGGACCGTGCCATCCGCGGAAGCCGAGACCACCACGACCACCGCGCGACAGCACGCCGATGCCGGTCCAGCTGGACGGCAAGGACGTCGTCGCGATCGCCTACGTCCAGACCGTCAAGGGCAACGGCACGCAGAAGGCCAAGGGCCAGGTGCTGTTCCAGTGGATCGACGCCGCTGACGGCAAGAAGGTCGCCGAGGTGACCGCGGACCTGACGCCGATCGGTCGGCCCCGGCGGCGACCGGCGACGACGTCGTGAGCCAGGCGTACGACGCCGCCACCGGTCAGATCGCGGTCGGGGTCTCGTCCGACTCCGGCGACCGCCGCCAAGGCCGGCGACAGCTTCACCGTCTACGCCGACCCGAAGACGCAGAAGGCGACCGTCGATCCCGTTCGTCGCCCCGGCCGGCGTGCTCAACGGCATCGTCGTCGGCGCCGAAGGGCGGCAACGCCGAAGGCGCGACGGACGCGCGACGATCGTGATCGTCGACGGCGCCACCGGCAAGGTCACGCAAGCAGATCCCGACCAAGCAGAACTACCTGAAGCCGGCCGGCAGCGGCACCAAGCGCGCCTACCTGTCCAGCTCGTCGTACGTACCGAATCCGAACTCGATCACGTCCGTCTACAACAACATGCTGTACTCGTGGACATCGCGACCGGTGCCGTCGTGCCGATCAAGGCGCAGCTCGGCGACCGGCGACGACTCTAGCTACACCTGCTTCGGCGACCAGGCCAACGCGGTCGTCTGCACCACCGGCAGCAACGGCCAGCAGCAACGAGATCCTCGGCATCGACGACACCACCGGCAAGAAGACGTGGGGCTACACCGACAAGTCGGCCAGCCGGGTCGTGCCCGCCGTCACCGCTGCCTTCCACGGCGTCGTCTACGCGCAGACCGACGCCCAGCCGGTCCTGCTGGACGCGACGACCGGCGAGGACATTCCGACCAGCGGCCCGACGCCGAGCGGCACCCCCTCGGACGGCACGCACCCCGTCGGAGGGCACGACGCCGACCAGGGGTCGACGCCGGACGACAGCACTCCGACGCCGGACGACAACGGCATCAAGGAACCGGGCAGCGCGTTCGGCTCGAACATGTCGCTGTACGACCCCAAGCTGGGCACCCCGTCCCCGACCGCCGTGACGAAGTACGGCGGCGCCTACCTGCAGGAGGCACTCGGTGACGACATCGAGAACGAGAAGATCCTGATCGTGCTGAAGCCAACCGCCTGACAGACCTTCCGAAGGGCCCCGGCATTGTCGGGGCCCTTTCTTCATGCCCTCAGACGTCGGTGCGGTGGAAGTTCTTGTACGAGCGGGACGGGGTCGGGCCGCGCTGGCCCTGGTAGCGGGAGCCGTACTTCGCCGAGCCGTACGGGTGCTCGGCCGGTGACGAGAGCCGGAAGAAGCAGAGCTGGCCGATCTTCATCCCGGGCCAGAGCTTGATCGGCAGCGTCGCCACGTTGGACAGCTCCAGCGTCACGTGCCCGGAGAACCCGGGGTCGATGAACCCGGCGGTGGAGTGCGTCAGCAGCCCGAGCCGGCCCAGCGAGGACTTGCCCTCCAGCCGCGCCGCCACGTCGTCCGGCAGCGTCACCAGCTCGTACGTCGACCCGAGCACGAACTCACCCGGGATGCAGGATGAACGGCTCGTCGCCGTCCGGCTCGACCAGCCGGGTCAGGTCGGGCTGTTCCTCGGCCGGGTCGATGTGCGGGTACTTGTGGTTCTCGAACACCCGGAAGAACCGGTCCAGCCGTACGTCGACGCTCGACGGCTGCACCATCGCAGCGTCGAACGGATCGAGCTGGACCCGCTTCGCGTCGAGCTCGGCCAGGATGTCACGGTCGGAGAGCAGCACGGTCGCACGTTAGCAGCGCGCTGCTCATCCGCCCAGTTCCCGCCTGCACTCCCCGGCCGGCTGCGTCCGGCGGACCTGTCCGTGGGCTGGTGGTGGATCGTCCGGAGCCCTCAGCTCCCCGGCGGGACCTCACCACCAGACCGTCACGGGTCGGTTCCGGCACCGTTGCGGCGTACCGAAACCGGGCCTGAGGCAACTAACTCAGCCGGCCAGCTTGTTGAACTTCGACACCTGGGTGGCGAAGGTCTTCACCTGCGCCGGCGACCAGTCCTTGAGCAGGTCCTCGATCACCTTGTGCCGCTTCTTCCGGGCCGCCGCCAGCTTGCGCTTGCCGGCCGCCGTCAGCGTCAGCAGGGTCGCCCGCGCGTCCGACTTGTCGGCCGCCCGCTTCAGCAGACCCTCTTCCTCCAGCCGCGCGCAGGCCCGGCTGACCGGACCCTTGTCCACCTCGAGCGCTGCCACCAGGTCGGCCATCCGCACCGGCGCCAGTTCCTCGACGTGGTTCAGCAACGCGTACTGCGCCGGCTCCAGATCCGGGTGCGCCTCGTCGGACAGCGTCCGCTGCAGACCGCGCAGCCGCCGTGCCAACGTGACGAGCTCCTTCTCCAGGTTCTCCAGCGCGTCACTTGTGTCTGTTGCCACCGTTCACCCCTTCATCCAGTTGCCCCGCAACCATCTTGTCCGGTCCTGCGAGGACCGCATCCTCACGTTGCGTCGAATGTTGCCCCCGGCAACGCGTTCTAATCTGCCAGAAGATGACGACCCTGCCCAGTCCTGAGCGCGCCCTTTGTGGAAAACTGCCCAAGAACCCCGATCGCAAACCGCCGGCAGCCCCTTTTCGATGCGTTCGGCATCTCTGCCGACCATCCCCTGACCCCGCAACAACCTCCCCGCCAACCACCGGCCATGGGCACCGAATCACCGGAGCTTGGTACGCCGGAGGCCGTGACGCCCGCCGCCGACGGCCGGTCCGTCACGCCGCGCCGGACCCGTCGGGTGTCGTGCCCCGACCGTCGGCTATGCTCTGTCTGCGCCTGCCGGTTCCGCCGGCCGCGGGTGTAGTTCAATGGCAGAACATCAGCTTCCCAAGCTGACAGTGCGGGTTCGATTCCCGTCACCCACTCCATTTTGGGCGGCCACGTCACGTGACAGCACACGCCGGCGAACCCGTCATACTCGGCCCCCACCGATCGGCTATGCTCGTCAGCGCCTGCCGGTTCCGCCGGCTGCGCGGGTGTAGTTCAATGGCAGAACATCAGCTTCCCAGACAGTGCGGGTTCGATTCCCGTCACCCGCTCCATTTGTCAGGACATACCAAGCCCAGGCCGGAGACATTCCGCGCCTGGGCTTTCGTTCCTCGTCCCCATCTCAGATCTGCATCAAACGGTTGCCATGCAAGAGTCGTGCGGCAGCTGGTCGCGATCGTCACTCCTGGGCGAGGTAGGGCGCGATCGTCAGGTCCAGCTGGTCGGTCAGGAAGTCGTGGAGCGAGCCCCAGTCGTTCACGGCCCAGACCTGGAGGGCGCCGGTGAGACAGACGAGGGTGTGGCGGGCAGAGCGCCGGTACGTCGGTGTCGGGGCGCAGCTCACCGGCTTCGACGCGGCTTGGTAGAGCCGGGCGCAGGTGTCCACGATGGCGGCGGAGTGCGCGAGCGCGTACTGCCGGAACTCGGGGTCGGCCACGTCGAGCTGCACGAACCCGTTGCCGAGCTCCTCACGGTGCTTGATGTGGGCAACGGCCGTCAGCGCGAAATCCCGCAGCGCGGCCAGTGGGGATGTGTTCCGTGCCTCGCTTCCTCGGCCGCACGGAGCACCATCGACGGCGATCGGGCGGCCGAGGCGAGCAGCAGGCCGCGCTTGGAGCCGAACCGTTGCAGCAGCGTCGGCGGCGCGAGACCGGCCCGGGCACCGACCGCCGCCAGGGTCAGTTTCGCCGGCCCCAGCTCGGCGAGGACCTGGCGGGTCGCGTCCAGGATCACGTCGTCACTCACGAGCCGCGGCCGGGCCATCCGGCCACCTCCGAGTTTGTGAATGGCCATTCGTTAATTGATGAAACAGTAACAGATTCTTGTGCGCTCAGTTATTCAGTGGCAACGGGTGATCGTCGGGCCACTGAGGGTCCCGGCGGGGGTCCCGTTGCCCGGTCCACCCGCCGCGGACTGGGTTTTCGTCGTACAACGGGAGCCTTTTCATGCGTTTCGCCCGCACCGCCCTGGGCCTGCTGCTGAGCTTGGCCGGTCTCGTGGTCACCGTCGCCGGAGCCGTGGCGGCCTTCTGGCTGGTCGGCCCGGACAACACGATCTCCACGTCCGCCCGGGAGCTGACCAGCGAGGGCCTGGCCGTCATCACCGCGCCCGACCTGCTCGACCGGCACGGCCCGACCCTGCACGTGACCGCGACCGGCGACAAGCCGCTGTTCGTCGGCGTCGGGCAGGACCTCGACGTCCGCGACTACCTGGCCGGCGCCGCGCACACGCGGCTGATCCGCTTCGACCCGCCGGCCACGTTCGGCACCCAGGACATGCGCGGCCGCGAGCACCAAGCTGACGCCGCCCGGGCGACCTCGACTGGTGGGTCGCGAAGTCCGGTACGGGACAGGCGTCGGTCGCCTGGCCGATCCAGGACGGCCGGTACGACGTGGTCGTGATGAACGCGGACGGGAGCCCGGCGGTCGGCGCGCAGGTCCGCTTCGGCGTCGAGGTCCACCGCGCGTTCGGCATCAGCCTCATCACCCTCGGCGCCGGCATCGTGGTCCTCGCCCTCGGCCTAACCCTCACCCTCCGCCGCCGCCGCCGCCGCTCCGATCACCGCCTTCCCGGTGGTCGCCCTCCCCGCAGCCCGTCAGGCTGCCCCACTCCCGCCGGATCTGCCGCGGCCACTGCCACTGGACTGGCGCCGCCGCTAGGGCTGGCGCTGCCGCTAGGGCTGGCGCTGCCGCTGAGGCTCGGCTGGCCAGACTGCGGCGATCGCCGAGCCTGCTGCCGCGCTCCAGCCCGCCACGGCACTCGAGCTCGCGCCGGTCTCCTCCACCTTGGCACCCAGCCTCGGCACCGCCGGCATCCACCTTCAGCCCGGCCGGCCTCGTCCGCGGCGACCACCTTCGCGCCGGCGCGCGTCACGTCGAGCCCGTTCGCGCCCGCGCCGCCGCCCCCGGCCGTGCCGGCCGCTCCGATGTTCATGTCGGCGGCCGCGGTCGCCAGGGCGAAGTCGCCCGGACTCCTGGTCGGGGTCGGCGCGACCACCTACGGCGAGCCGAGGTACACCGAACACTCCGACAAGCGCGGGTACGGCGAATCGCGCCGACCGGTCACCGTCCAACAGCCGCTGCGACCGTCGCCGACCGCACGACCGCGCCATACGAGCAGCCGGCGACGACAGGCGAAGGCCGCCACGTCGACCGGCACCGGCGCCGGCGTACGACGCGCCACGCCGAGCCGAACGGCTGCACGACGAGCGGCCGCAGTACGCCGACGGCGACGACGCAGCCGGCGCACGACCGACCGCGACGAGCGCCCGCACGACGACCGCGCGACGGCCGCGCCGACGACGAGCACCGGCACGCGCCGACGACGGCGCACACGACCGACGCGTACGGCAGCCACGACGACCGACGACGACGGCGGCCAGCGACGACGGCGTCATGACCAGCGGCCTACGAGCGCCGACGACGGGCCGACCGGCGCACGGACCGGGCGGCGAACGGGCAGCCGGTGGGACCGCGGGCGGTGGAGCCGGGGGGCGTTGGGGTGGAGACTGTTTCGTTGGTGGAGTCGCCGGAGTTCGAGAAGAGTGATGAGGCGGTGCGGCGGACGGCGGCGCTGCTCGCCAGTGGCGCATTGTTGCTCACGACAACGAGTTGCGGCCTGCTGCCGGCCCAGAACAGCGACGCCGCGCCGGAGACGCCGCCCGGCCGTCACGCTCGCCGACGCGCAGGCCGTCGTCCAGCGCTACAACCAGCTCAACAACCAGGCGAACCAGGCCCGCGACACCAAGCTCTCCGAGACGATCGAGGCGGATCCGACCCTCGCGCAGACCCGGGCCGGCTTCCTGATCGGGCGGAAGCTCGACACGCGCCGGCAAGGACAAGGACAAGCCGTTCACGTACACCGACCCGCAGATCGGCGCCCCCGAGTTCGGGTCGTACCCGATGCGGTTCGTGGTCAGCTCCGGCGTCTCGAACGCCCCGGGACAGCCGCCAGCTCGGCGTCTGGCAGCGGCAGAGCGCGGGCACGCCGTGGCTGCTGACGAACTCGGTCTACCCGTCGAAGACGATGAAGCTGCCGTCCGCTGGAGGGCCTGCGGACTCCGGCCAAGGCCGACCTGGACAAGCTGGCCAGCCTGCCGGCCGCGGCCGGCACGAGCCTCGCGGCGTACCTGACCGGCGGCGTGAAGGCTCCGCAGGCGAAGTTGTTCACGCCCTCCCCCGGGATGTCGAAGCTGCTCGAGCTGCGGGCCAAGTCCAAGGTCGCGGACACCGCCGAGACGTACATCGCGAGCGTCGCCGACACCTTCGCGCCGTCCGGCGACCCGCTCACCTTCATCACGTCGTCGGGCGAGGCGCTCGTGTTCCTCTCCCTCACCGAGCAGTACCTGCAGCGGGTCGAGCCGGGTTCGAACGCGTACTGGACCAGCGGCGAGGCGACCGCCTTCAGCAGCATGGTCAAGTACACGCAGACCCTGCACCAGGACTACCTCCACCAAGCTCGCCCTCGTCATCCCGACCAAGGCGACCGGCGGCCCGATCCGCATCCTCTCGATGGACGGCCAGCTAGTCGGCGCCGGAGGCTCGTAACAACCACCGCCACCGCGGCTGCTCTGTCACGACACACGCAACCGCAAGCACGCTGACCACGACTGCGACCACCATCGGCCACGCAAACCAGGCGGCGACAACCGCGGCGACCAACTGGAGCAGCACCAGCAGAATGGTCACCACCCCGGGCACCGCGACGATCACGCGCGGCTTGTCCCCTGGGGTCTGGAAGATCGTCGGCAGACCTATCAGTACGACGACGGACGCGACGGCGAGCGGGATCGAGTGCGGGGCGAGCGCCCACGGAGTCGCGACCCACGCGATCAGCTCGGTGGCGAACCGGAGGGCCGAGGCGAGCCGGCTGTCCGGCGAGGTCTGCGTGCGTCACGGCGGAACGATGTCACAGCACGACAGCTGAGAAGTCAGCGGCAAGCGGTTGCTGAAGGATAGTTTCGACTGGTTGACTCTCGGGGTGAGGTTTTTCCCATCCGCCCGGGAGTACCAGTGGACATCACCCGCCGCCGCCTGCTGTCGTTCGTACCCGCCACCGCCCTGCTGACCGCGGTCAACCCCGCGCCGAGCGCCCGAGCTGCCACCCTGAAGACCATGGCCGATCCGAGCCAGTTGCTCGCCAACGCGATCGCGATCTACGCCGGTACGGCGGAATCCAACGCGCGCCCCGAAGTCGCCGCCAAGCTCGCGGCCCTCGACAGCACCGCACGGACCTGGCTCGCCGCCTCGACCGCGCCGGCACCGGCGAGCTCTTCGCCGGCCTCCCCCTCGGGACCAGCGATCCGAATCTGCAGCGCGTCGTACCAGCACCTCTACGAGATCGCGCTCGCGACCAAACGCCCCGGCCCGGCCTCGGACCTGCAGGGCAACGAGCAGGTCCGCGCCCGCGTCGCGGAGAAGCTGGTCTGGCTGCACGAGAACTACTACGGCGACCAGTCGAAGGGGTACTACGGCAACTGGTTCACGTGGGAGATCGGCATCTCGACGTACGTGTCGAAGACGCTCGCCCTGCTCGACGCGCCGGCCGCGACCTGATCGCGCAGTACGTGCCCTCGATGGACGCCTACCTGCGCAACGGCAAGGACGGCGACGTCGACCTCGACTCGCGCTTCCACACCGGCGCGAACCTCGTCGACATCACCGCCAACCGGGTCCTGCAGGGCGCGCTGATGGGCGACGACGCGCGGATCCGGAAGGCGCTGCAGGACCAGTTCACCGTGTTCGCGACCGTCGACCCGTACAACCTGCAGCACGGCGTCACCGACGGGTACTACGCGGACGGCTCGTTCATCCAGCACTCGTCGGTCGCCTACACCGGCTCGTACGGGAAGGCCCTGCTCAGCCGGGTCGTGCAGACCATCAAGGTGCTCGACGGCACCGAGTACGCGCAGAGCGACGACCTGGTCGGCGTGGTCCAGGGCTGGGTCGAGCACGGGTTCGCGCCGCTGATCTTCGAGGGCTGGATGATGGAGATCGTCAAGGGTCGCGCGGTGTCCCGGACGGCGACCGGGTACGACGATGTCGCGGTCGTCGTGGAGGCGATCGTCGACCTGGCCGACTACGCGACCGGCGCGGACGCGGCCCGGCTGAAGTCGTTCGCGAAGTTCACCGCGCGGCCGACGATCAACCCGACCAGCCTTCGTCTCCCCGGTCAGCGTCGCGCGGTTCGCCGACATCAAGGCCGACCCGGCGATCGTCGCCGGCCGACCTCAACCCGGCCGCGAGCAGTACGGCGTTCAACGCGATGGACCGCACCGTGCACCGGCGGCCCGGGCTACGCGTTCGCGCTGGCGCGGAACTCGGAGCGGATCAGCAAGTACGAGTACATGAGCGGCGAGAACCTGATGCCGTGGTTCCAGGGCGACGGCGCGCACTACCTCTACCTGGCCGGCCAGGACCAGACCCAGGTCGTACGGCGTCGACTACTTCACGACTGTCTCGCCGTACGCGCTGGGCGGTGTCACCGCGCCGGTCGAGGCCCGCAAGACGATCCCGGAGCTGTACGGGACGCCGTACTACGACAACCCGCACCCGCTGAACTTCACGTCGTCGTCGGAGTCGCAGAACACCTACGTGTACTTCCCGACCGGGACCAACGCCTACTCCGGCGGCGCGACGCTCGATGCGTACGGCGCGGTCGGATGGGTGCAGTCGGACGACTTCGCCTACGCGTCGCGCGACATCCTGCCGGACGACTTCGTGGTCTACCGCAACGCGTCGGCGACCAAGTCGTGGTTCCTGCTCGACGACGAGATCGTCGTCCTCGCGGCCGGCGTCGGCGACGCGGAGTCGCGCGGTGACCACGACGATCGACACCCGCATCGCGGCGCCGGCGGACGCTGTCGCGATCACCGGCGTACGGCGGGATGGCCGGCCGTGGACCGGGACGGGCACGGTCGATCCGCGGTGGCTGCGGTATGCGAACGGCGGCGTGTCGCTCGGGTACTACTTCCTGCAGCCGAGCGCAGGTGTCGGTGGAGCTGCAGCAGGTGACGCGGAGCCGGCGGGTGGTGCGGACGTCGAACCCGGACACCGCGGTGACCAAGCAGGTCTTCGGTCTGACGGTCGCGCAGCCCGCGGGGCGACGCGGTCGCTGGCCTACGCATTGGTGCCTAACGCAACGGAATCCGGACTGCGCTCGTACCAGCACGGACGGATCGCGGTGCTGTCGAACACCCCACGAATGCAGGCGATCCAGCATCTCGGTCTGCGGCTGACCGGCGCCAACACCTTCACGCCTGGCGCTCACAACCTCCCCGGACTGACGATCGACGGGCCTGCGTCCGTCCTGGTCCGACGCGCAGTCCGGACGCCGTCACCGTTGCCGTCTCCGACCCGACCACCGCCCGCGACACCATCACGGTCAACCTCTGGGGTCAGTATCTTCGGCCCGCAGTCCCCGGTCCCCGGCGTACAGGTGATGCGGACCGTCACCGGGACGCGGCTGACCTTCACCACGCGCCACACGTACGGACGCAGTCTGACGGTCAGGCTTCTTCGAGCTTGGTGATCAGGGTCTGCATGGTGGCGAGCGTCGTACGCAGGTCGTCGAGGTCGACGGCCTTGCTGAGCTCGGACGGACCACGGGTGCTGGGCGACGGAGATCTGCCGGATCGCCCAGTAGCCGGCCTCGGTGCAGGCGAGCAGTTTGGCGCGGCGGTGGGCCGGGTTCGGGCGGTACTCGGCCAGGCCGCGCTCGACCAGCAGGTCGGCGATCCGCTGGACCGCCTGCCGGCTGACGCCCATGATCCGGCCGACGTCGGCGACCGAGCGCGGCTCGTCGAGGACGCCGCCGAGGACCTGCCACCACGCGGCGGTCAGTCCGCCGTGCGCGGCCAGGTCCTGGGCGGCCTCCATCAGCCGCGCGTTCAGGCGGAAGGTGGCGAGGACGACGTCGGTCAACAGCGCACCACCTTCCGTCTGCCGCGTCGGCTTCGGCCAGTCGTCGCGAGGTGGAACCGTCATCCCACCAGGATCGGGTAGGCGGCCGGGTCGGCCCGGTGGAACACGCCCTCGTACGCGTCCAGCTTCCGCTCGTCCGCGAGCCCGAGCCGCTGCAGCGTCGCCCGCGCGAACTGCACCGGCGAATCCGGCCCGGCCGTGATCAGGTCGCCGTCGACGACGGCCCGCTCGTCCACGTAGTTGTCACTGCCCTGGTAGCCGGTGGCCTGCAGGTACTCCTTCGCCGCGCTGGTGTGCTTGCGCTCGTCCAGCAGACCGGCCCGCGCCAGCCCGGCCGTCGCACCACAGATCGCCGCCACCGGGATCCCGTTGTCGAGGAACCGCTGCGCCAGCTTCGCGAACGCGTCCCCTTGCCCGGTCGTCCCAGAGCGCCGGATCCCGCGAGTACCAGCAGATCCCCGTCGTCGGGCTCGACATCCGCCAGCACCATGTCCGGCACGATCCGCAGCCCGCCCATCGTCACCACCGGCTCCGTCGACTCCCCCACCGTCACCACCTGCCACGGCACCCCGGTGAACCGCCCGGTCCGCAACTCGACCAGCAGATGCCCGATCTCCCAGTCCGCCCACGTGTCATACACCGCCGCATACACTGTCTCTCATAGACAACACCTTGTCATCTCGACAACATGTTGTCAATAACCGGTCGCTGCGATGCCATACTCACGTCAGGGGGCATCATGACGACAGCCGCACTCGGTGGGCCTGTCGGGCGGCTGCGGCAGTACTTCGGCGACCGCCTGATTCGCCCGGGGATCGCAGAGGCGCCGTACGACACCAGCATCCGGCTCGGCGCGGCTGCGCTGGTCTCGGCCGGCCTGGCCATCGTCGCGGGCATCTACGAGATCGGGCCGACGGAACCGCAGGTGTGGTTCGTACGGCACGCCGATCGCCGACGCGACCGTCGTGCTGATGCTTGCGTCGCTGGCCCTCGGCGCCTGGTCGGTGGCGACCGTCGCCTCGGTCGCGACGAACGCCCGCCCGTTGCTCGGAGCAACGGCATTGCTCACCTGTGGCGTGAGCTTCAGCGTCCTGGACGGCGCGACCCGGTTGGCGCGCAGCATCGCACTGGTCGCCAAGGAGCTCCCATCCTTCCGGGTCGAGTGGAGTTCCGTGCCGCTGTGGACGCTCGGCCTCATGGTCGTGTCCAGTCTGGTCCCGGCGGTGTGGCTCGTCTTGCCGACCAGTCGACTCACCAGGTCACCGGTGACGACCGGCTTCGTCATCAGCGTGCCGCTGTGGATCACCATCGCCGTCTGGGCGTGGTCCAGCCACGTCACGAACGTCATCCCGTTCCACCTCGCCGATGGTCTGGCGCCCGACGTCGCCGCGTCCCTGCGGGCGCCTCGATCCGCGTCGGCGCTGAAGCTCTTCAGCGGGGTCGCGGCCGCCGGACTCACCGGTTGGCTGGTCATCCTGATCCTGCTGTCCGGTTCGGAGTTCGCCCGGGCGCAGGTGTCGCTGGCCGGCCGTGTCGCCAGGTTGCGTGTCCTGCACCGGCGTGGCGTGGTGATCGCGGCCGCCGTACTCATTCTGGCCGTCCTGACACTCGGCTACCTCGGCGCCTTCGGCTCCACCTCGACAGGCATCTGGCGGGTCGGCTCGATCTGGCAGTGGGCGTACTGCGTCCTCGTGGCGGCAGCCGGCGTCGCGGCCCTGCGATGGGAGTCTCACAACCCGATCGTTCCCGGCAGATTGCGCAGTACCGTGGCCGTCGCGATCGCCGCGCTTGGTCTGCCCTCGGTGTTGCTGGTGGCCGGATCTCTGCTTCAGTTGGTCGTCGGTCCGATCGTCCGCGGAAACTGGGCGCCGACGGCCTTGGACTGGGGTCTGTGGTTCCAGCGGTACGACGGTCTCGCCGCGATCGTGGTGGTCGCCTGGGTGACCAGCGTGTACCTGCGGTCCGATCGCCGGCTGACGACGGGGACGGCGTTCGGACTCGCCTTCGTCTTCTGGGCTCTGCCGAGCGCCGTGCAGGTTGCCGTCGGCAAGCACAGGATCTCCAGCGACCAGCTGCTCGCGTCTCCGCAGCGCCTCGTGGTGTGCGTGTGCATCGCCGTACTGGTCGTCGCGATCCGCGTCCGCGACATCGGCGCGGTCTCGCCGCTACTGGTACAGACGCTGATCGGGTCAACGATCTCGGCCTTCGGTATCGACGCGTTGCTGTCCGGATCGCCGGCCACGGCCGCCGCCGTACTGCTGGTGATCCTGCCGGTGGCGTGGCGGTTCCTCGTCGACACCCGGGAGGAGCGGGAGAAGCCGGCCTGGAAGTCGGTGCTGGCGATGGCGACGTGGGCGACCCTGATCAGCCTGGCGGCTTTCACGATCGGGGCCGGCGCGGGGATCGGCCTCTTCGACAACGGCTCGAGGGTCGAGTGGAACCTGCTGATCGTTCCGTTGACGTTCGCGTTGTTGTGCCAGACCGAGCCGGTTGTGCGCCCGGTCGGACCAGGGTGGAAGGGTGGGACCCCGGCCACCGTGGTGCCCGCCGGCGGTCCGATCAGATTCGCGGCCGGCGCGGTCGCGGCCGTGGTGATCGCGACCTCGGCGATCCTCAGCATCGCGAGGGTCCCGGACGCTGTCGCACGGCCGCCGGGTCATCAGGTGACGATCAGCGTGCCGTCCGGCTGGACACCGGGCCAATGCGACCGCACCGACGCCGAGATCGCAAGCATCAACTCGTCCGACCACAAGACCGTCGTCATCGTCGCGAACGCACCCGAGCAGGCGCTGCGTACGGCGAGTACGGACGAGGCCTGCCAGGAGGCAGCCCTTCTTCAGCAGACGCTGGACGCCCATTGGTGCAAGACAGCCCCGTCAGCCCCGCTGGCCGACCTCCCTGACTTCTCCTGGTACTCCTGCACGCTGCAGGGCACCACCTTGCGCTACGCCTTCAACCACACCGCCGGAGACATCAAGGCTCTTCTCTTCGTGACGCTCCCCAACGCGTCCCCACCCGACGCCACCACCGCCGAGGCCACCCTCACCACCCTGACCTTCAACTGAGCGCATAAACCAGGTGTCTCTACATCGACCGGCCTGCCATCCTGCCTGTCATGCCCGTACGACGCTTGGCTCTGGACGACTGGGATGAGCTGTGGCCGCTGGTGCAGGGGTTCGGCACCGCGCTGTCCGAGGCGGAGACCCGTCCGCTCTACGAGGAACTGGTGGACGACCCCCGGTGGGCCGCCTTCGGGTACGACGACGGTGGGCTGGTGGGCTATGCGGCAGTGCAGGACTACGGACCGCACCTCCGCGCCGGCCGCGTCCATCACGCGCGCCTCCACGACCTCTACGTCGACCCGGCCAACCGCCGTACCGGCGTAGGTCGCGCCCTGATGGCCGCCGTCACCACCTGGGCCTCCACCCGAGTCCGCCACCTCGAATGGCAGGCGCACCACGAACGCTCCGCCCCCTTCTACGAAGCCCTGGGCCACCAAGGCGCCCCCTGCCCCCAACCCGACTACCCCACCTTCGAAATCGAGTTCCCGGCCTGACCTTCAGGCGGGTGCGTCGACAGTCAGCCCGGCGACGCGAGCGGCGTCGGCGAGTCGCTTGTCGTAAGTGACGAACGAGGTGAGCCGGGGCTCGACGCGCAGTGCCGTGGCCAGGTGAATCGCATCCAGGCTGCGCACCGTCGGCGGCTTCACGGTCTGCGCAAGGATCCTCGTGCCGGCATCCAGGTCGATCAGATCGACGAGGTCGAGGACCAGGTGCAGTCGCGCCACGGCAGCGGGCGCATGCCGCGCGAGCGCCCGAGACGACTCGATCTCAGCGAGGACAGAGCTGATCCACCCCACCTCGGCTCGTTCGTCGAGCCAGTCGCGCAGCGCCTGTGACTCGGATTCGGCGTGCACCAGCTTCACGATGGCGGCCGAATCGAGGTAGATCATCAGCGCTCCCCCTCGCGATCGCGGGAGATCTCGGCGGCAACATCGACGCCGTCCGGTTCGCCGAGCGGCATCCTCAGAACTGCGCGGCGCATCGCCGCAGCGCGCTCCTTGCGCAGGGCGGCTTCCAGCACGGCTTGCCTGATCACCGCGGAGCGCGAACTGCCGTCGTGGGTCAGCACGTCCAGCGCGTGCTCGGTCTCCGAGTCGGTGCGAATCGTGATGGTGTCTGCCATGCAACCAATGTAAGACACAACGTCTTACGACACCAGGCTCCCGAGGTGATCGCGGATTTGTTCGGCGGCTGATTGGGCTGGGTGTTTGGTGGTGTCTATGACCAGGTCGGCTGCTGGGAGGAGCCAGGGGCGGGCGGATTGGTAGGCGGGTACGTGGTTGTGGCGCCACGGGCGGATGTCGTGGCCGTCGGGGTCGGCGTCGATGCGGGTGTGGAGGGTTTCGGGGTCGGCGTCGAGGACGACGTGGACGATGTCGTGACCGCGAGCGCGGAGGCCCTCCTCGAGCTCGCGCCAGTAGGACTCGACGAGGACCGTCTGTACGGCGATCAGGTGGTCGCCCGTGAGGCGGGCGATCTCGTCCATGACGACGGGGACGAGGGTCCGCCACGGCGGGAGCTGCTGGAAGTCGGTGAACTCCTGGTCGCTCAGGTTGGCCCTCAGCATGTACCCGACATGCTCGGGGTCGAACAGCCGCGTCCCCTCGGTCAACCCGACCAACTTCCCGGCCGTGGTCGTCTTGCCGGCCCCGAAGGTCCCATTGATCCAGATGATCGTCACGTCACGGTACGACGCTCCGCAACTCCAACTGGTTCGACCCAGACCAGCCCGGTTCACGCATCCAGCCGGACGGGCATCACCAGGGTGGTGAAGGTGCCCTGGTCGGCCGAGCGTACGACGACCGGACGGTCCTGGGCGCAGATCTCGAGGAGCACGTCGGGGCCGACACTCGCCTCCAGCGCGGCGCCCAGCAACTCCGCGGTGAACCCGATCCGCGTCGCCCCCGACCCGATCACCTCGAGCGTCTGATCACCGTCGACCGTCAGCCTGCCCGAATCGATGTCGAAGGCAACGACGTCACGCCCGTCCAGCGCCGCCCGCAACGCGGCCCGGTCCACGACCACCCGACACACCGGCGCCGCAAGCCCATCCAGAATCCCCTGGTACGCCGGATAGTCCGCCGCCACCACGCTGATCTGCCGGACCTCGTCCCCTCGCACCAACTCGGCGCACCCAGCGCCGACCTCCACCCGCACACGTCTCCCCAGCCGCCGCCCACCGCTCGAGCTCGGCCAACTCGTCCGCCCGCACCAACATCCGCGCGCTCGGTCCCGCTGAACTCCATCGCCCGCACCGTCCGCACCGCCAGCCGATACCGATCCGTCGCCACAAACGTCACCTCGTCGGCGCGCCAGCTCGATCAGCACACATCCGAGCGCAACCGCCAACTCCGCCTCATCCGCGATCGTCCGGCGGTGGCAGCGGCGGGCGGCGACCTGGCGGACGGCGCTGGCGAACTCGGGGCCGCCAAGCACCACGGTTGTCCGTTCGGTGAGGAGCTGGGTGAGGAGGTGGTCGGCGGCCGCTCGGGCGGCGGCGGTCTTGGCCTCGACCGTGCGGAGGTGGGCTCGGACGACGTCCGCGAGTACGGCGGGATCGGCGTCGAGGGCAAGGCGGACCTCGGCGAGCGGGAGGTCGATTTCGCGGAGGTCGCGGAGCAGGCGGGCGCGGGGTTGCTGGGACGGGCTGTAGTAGCGGTAGCCGTTCGCGCCGTCCACGTCCGCGGGCGGCAGCAGGCCGCAGTCGTCGTAGAACCGCAGCGCACTCGGCGCCAGCCCCACCAGCCGGGCGAACTCACTGATCGTCAACATGGCCCGACCCTCACCCCTGCAACCAACTCGAAGGTCAACTCGCGGAGCCGTCCCCAGAGGTTCAGCGGGCCGCCGAAGCGTTCGCCGCGGAGCCACTCGAGGATGCTCTTCGCGCACCGCTCCGGCGCGACGTCACCCCGCACCGACCGCGGCACGTGCTTGCGGAGCTCGGCCGCGTCCTCCAGCGCCTCCTCGATCTGCGCCGCCGGCCAGCCTCGCCCGGCCAGCCGTTTCCGCCGGACCGCGTCCGGGCAGTCCAGATGCAGCCACCGCCCCTCGGGCAGCTCGGCGGGCAGCAGCGGCGACAGCAGCAGCACGGGGATCCCGGACCGCCGGATCAGCTCGGTGATCCGCAACCACAGCGCGTTGTACGCCGGCCAGATCGGCACCGCGGTCGGACTCGCGATGTCGATCCCGAGCAACCGGCCGTGGTCGTCCAGTAACTCGTCCATGTCCATCACGACCAGGTTCCCCGGACTCAGCCGGAGCAACTCAGGCACCACTGTCGATTTCCCAGAACCGGGCGCACCCGGTCACCACGAACAACCTCGTCACAGTCCTAGTGTCGGCGGTCACCCCACGACGAGGCGCACGGGAGGCCGCACGTCGCGCGGAACAACCGGCAGGCCGCGCAGCCCGGGAGTGACCGACCCGAGCACGCTCGAGTGCCGCGCGCCCGTGCAGCTCGGCACCGTTCCGCCGAGCCCGTGGACCGTCAGGAAGCCCAGTACGGCGAACGCGTACGCCTCCTTGGCCGCCGACGGGAGCCCGAGCTCGTCCGTCGTCCGCACCGGGACGCCGACCTCCGACGCGAGCAGATGCATCAGCACCGGATTCCGGATCCCACCGCCGGACGCGATCACCTCGGTCCCGCCGTACCGTCGCACCGCGTCGCCGACGGTCCGGGCGGTCAGCGTCGTCACCGTGGCGACCAGATCGTCGGCCGGGATGTCCGGCAGCCCCTCCAGTCGCCCGCGCGAGATACGCGAGGTTGAACAGTTCCTTCCCCGTCGACTTCGGCGCCGGCCGGCCGTAGTACGGCTCCGCCAGCAACCGCTCGAGCAACTCCTCGTTCACCCGCCCGCGCGCAGCCATCACCCCGTCCGCGTCGAACGCGACGACCGGTCAGCTCCGCCACCACCGCATCGATCAGCGCGTTCGCCGGACCGGTGTCGAAGGCAACAGGTTCACCATGCACCACGGTGATGTTCGCGATCCCGCCGAGATTCAGCGCGATCGGTACGCCGCTGCGCCCGCGCAACCAGAGCACGTCGAGGATGCTGACCAGCGGCGCACCCTGCCCGCCCGCCGCCACGTCCCGCGACCGCAGATCCGACACGACCGAGGTCCCGGTCGCCTCCGCGATCCAGGCCGGCTGCCCGAGCTGCAGCGTCCCGCGCACCGACCCTCCGTCGACCCAGTGGAACATCGTCTGCCCGTGCGACACGATCAGATCGGCGTGCCCGCCGCACAGCTGCTCGACCGCCTGCCGCGCGACGTCGGCGAACGCCTGCCCGATCCCGGTGTCCAGCCGGCACACCTGCTCCATCGTCGTACTTGCCGGAGGCAACGAAGCCGCGACGGCGGCCCGCAGCTCGTCCGAATACGGCTGGCTCAGAAGGCCGAGCGGCGTCAGCACCAACTGATCGCCGTCCAGCCGAAGATCCGCCGCGGCGGCGTCGATGGCGTCGTACGACGTCCCGGACATCAGGCCGATGACTCGCATGTCAGTCCCGCAACTCCCGTCGGTGAGTCGTCTCCGCGCAACTCCCGTAACTTTCCCCATCCGATGGATCCATCTTCGTCTATTAGTGACCTCGGTGCGGGCCCGACCATCGGCGCGGGCCCACGGGCCGTCATCGACCCGCTGCCGACTCGGTAGCGAACCCTTGACACCGGATTCACCGGATCGATGATCGGTGTCGCTATACCGGTTTATCTCCTGTCGCCGCCTGGACTCCCGGCCGGGCGGCGACAGGTACTTAACCGATATAGCGCACCGCCCACCTTTGACGAGGAGTCGATCGTATGAGTCCACAACCCATGCGCAGAAGGACCCTGTTGTCAGCCCTGGCCGCCGGCGCCGCCGCGGCCACCACCGGTGTCGCGCTGCCCGCCCAGGCGCAGGGGAAGCACTGCCGCGCGGCGAAGACCGGCCCGGTCACGGTCGCCTACATCGAGGTCAACGACCACAGCATGCTGAGCGCCGGCAAGTACACGCTGGCGAACGGCGGCGCCCAGGTGATCGACGTCGCGGTGATCTTCGCGGCGAACATCAACTACGACGGCTCGAACGCGTACCTGTCCTTCAACCAGCAGGTGCAGAGCGTGCTCGACAACGTCGCGACCCAGGTCCGGCCGCTGCAGCAGAAGGGCATCAAGGTCCTGCTGTCGATCCTCGGCAACCACCAGGGCGCCGGCTTCGCGAACTTCCCGACCCAGGCCGCGGCCGACGCGTTCGCCCAGCAGCTCGCCGACACGGTCAACCAGTACGGCCTGGACGGCATCGACTTCGACGACGAGTACGCCGAGTACGGCAACAACGGCACCGGCCAGCCGAACGACTTCTCGTTCGTCTACCTGGTCCAGGCACTCCGCGCGAAGCTGCCGAACAAGCTGATCACGCTCTACGACATCGGCCCGGCCGCGGACCGCCTCACCTACAACGGCCAGAGCATCGCCAACACGTTCGACTACGCCTGGAACCCGTACTACGGCACCTGGGGCGTCCCGAGCGGCCCGACCTCCAAGTCCCGCCTCTCGCCGGCCGCCGTGTCGTACACCGCGACGAGCTCGTCCACCGCGGCCAGCCTCGCCCAACGGACGGTCAGCGAGGGGTACGGCGTCTTCCTCACCTACAACCTCACCGAGTCGGACACTCTCGTCGTACATGACCGCCTTCACCCAGAAGCTCTACGGCAGCGCGACGGTCTACACGCCTTAGTGGCAACGGGATGGCCGGCCGCAAGGAGCCGGCCATCCTTTCAGTCAGCGACTCTGACCGCTGCTGCCGCCCTTGCCACGACTGCGCCTGTCGGCCAGTACCTCCGGCGAGTCTGCCCGGCCGGCATTCCTGGTGATGTTGTCTGCCGCCGCTTTCTTGCCTTGCTCATCGAGCTTGCCGACTACCTTTCCGAAGAGCCTGGACTTCTCCTCCACCACTTCGCCGGCCATATCGTCCTTCGCCTTGTCGCTGTTGGTGCCAAAGCCCCAGGCCATCGCCATCTCCAGTACGACTCGTGAGGCCGTGCGCGACCTCGTGCTCATTCCGCGCCGATCCTAGGTCGCGAGAAGGTCTTCGACTCGAGGTTCGGGGGCTAGAACTCGTACTCCCAGCCCGGCTGCCAGTTGAACGGGGCAACGATCAGTTCCTCCATCGGGCGCCCGGCTGCCGAGCAGGTGTTCGAGGGCCCACCGGTTCGCCGAGTGGGCGACCACGAGCACCACTTGGTCGTCGTACCAGCGCTTGATGTCGGCGAGGAACGAGCGGGTCAGCTCGACCACGTCGTCGTAGCTCTGCCCGCCGGGGAACGGGTCGTGCGACGCGCTCGACCGCGCGGATCGAGCGCGTCCACCGGCGCGCCGTTCAGCTCGCCGTAGTTGCACTCCCGCAGCCGCCAGTCCTGGAAGTGCGGGCGCCGCCAGCCCGGCCAGCTCGACCGTCTGGACCGCACGCCGCAGGTCGGAGCTGAAGACGACGTCGACGTCGCTGCCGCCGCCGGCCCAGCTCGCGCGCCTCACCGGCGCCCCTCGCGCGGACAGCTCTCCCGGCAGCCAGCCGGTCGCGACTCCGTTCTCGTTGTCGACAGTGGTCGAGTGCGTCTCGTAAATCAGCTTCATACCTCACACTCAATCGCACTTTGCCTTCATTACCGGCGGGTATATACTCAAGTTACTCGTGAGTACAATGCTGCGAAGAGGTAGGGGAGCCCCTGTGAGCCACTACAAGTCGAATCTGCGGGACATCGAGTTCAACCTGCTCGAGGTCCTGGGCCGTGACGAGGTGCTCGGGCAGGGCCCGTACGCCGACATGGACGTCGACACCGCGCGCGAGGTGCTGGCGGAGATCGACCGCCTGGCCAAGCACGAGCTGGCCGAGTCCTTCGCCGAGGCCGACCGCAACCCGCCGGTCTTCGACCCGGACACGCACGAGGTCCGGATGCCCGAGGCGTTCAAGAAGAGCTACCACGCCTACATGGACGCCGAGTGGTTCAAGCTCGAGCTGCCCGCCGAGCTGGGCGGCCAGCCGACCCCGCCGTCGCTGCGCTGGGCCGCCGCCGAGCTGGTGCTGGGCGCCAACCCGCCGGTGCACATGTACGCCGCCGGCCCCAACTTCGCGCACGTGCTCTGGCGCAACGGCACCGAGCGGGACCAGAAGATCGCGCACCACATCATCGAGCGCGGCTGGGGCGCCACCATGGTGCTGACCGAGCCGGACGCCGGTTCCGACGTGGGCGCCGGGCGTACCAAGGCGACGCTGCAGGAGGACGGCAGCTGGCACATCGAGGGCGTCAAGCGGTTCATCACCTCGGGCGAGCACGACCTGACCGAGAACATCGTCCACCTGGTGCTCGCCCGGCCGCAGGGCATCGACGGTGTCGGCGGCCCGGGGACCAAGGGCCTGAGCCTGTTCGTCGTCCCGAAGTACGACTTCGACCTGGAGACCGGCGAGCTGACCGGGGAGCGCAACGGCGCCTTCGTCACGAACGTCGAGAAGAAGATGGGCATCAAGGTCTCCACGACCTGCGAGATCACCTTCGGCGACGGCGTACCGGCCAAGGGCTGGCTGCTCGGCGAGGTGCACGACGGCATCGCGCAGATGTTCCAGGTGATCGAGTACGCGCGGATGATGGTCGGCACGAAGGCGATCGCCACGCTGTCCACCGGCTACCTGAACGCGCTCGAGTACGCGAAGGAGCGGGTGCAGGGCGCCGACCTGACCCAGCCGGCCAAGGACGCGCCGCGGGTGACGATCACGCACCACCCGGACGTCCGCCGTTCGCTGATGACGCAGAAGGCGTACGCCGAGGCGCTGCGGGCGCTGGTGTTGTTCACGGCGACGTACCAGGACCGCGCGGAGCAGGCCCGGTACGCCGGTGAGCACGACGCGGTCGCCGAAGGTGTGAACGACCTGCTGCTGCCGCTGGTCAAGGGCTACGGCTCGGAGAAGTCGTGGACGCTGCTCGGGACCGAGTCGCTGCAGACCTTCGGCGGGTCCGGCTTCCTGCAGGACTACCCGATCGAGCAGTACGTGCGGGACGCGAAGATCGACACGCTCTACGAGGGCACGACCGCGATCCAGGGCCAGGACCTGTTCTTCCGCAAGATCATCAAGGACCAGGGCAAGGCGCTGGGCCACCTGGCCGAGCAGATCCAGGGCTTCGTCGCCTCCGAGGCGGGCAACGGCCGGCTGAAGGAGGAGCGGGCGCTGCTGGCGAAGGGCCTGGAGGACACCCAGAAGATCCTGGGCGTGATGGGCCAGGCGCTGATGGCGAGCAACCCGCAGGCGGAGAACGGCGACCCGCGCAACATCTACAAGGTCGGCCTGAACACGTCGCGGCTGCTGTTCGTCCTCGGCGACGTGGTCTGCTCCTGGCTGATGCTGCGGCAGGCCGAGGTCGCGCTGAACGCGCTCGGCGGCGAGCTCTCCCCGGCCGACCAGGACTTCTACACCGGCAAGGTCGCGGCGGCCCAGTGGTTCGTCCGCTCCACGATGCCGACGGTCCGGGCCGAGCGGATCAAGGCCGAGCTCACCGACCTCGACGTGATGGACCTGCCCGAGTCCGCCTTCTGAGTTTCCAGCCCCTCCGGCTCGACCACTTGCGCGGGTCGAGCCGGAGGCTCGCATCACCGCTCGGGGCAGATTGATCTGCCCCGGGTCTGCCCCACGATCTGCCCTGGTGAGGACGTGGCTGGTGTAGCAACGTTTCTGCCCGTGGCAACACCACGACCCTGGCTTGGCTTCCCCTGTCCGAGCCAGGGTCGCGCCACGTCCGGGGGCTCGCACTCCGGCCTCAGGTGTCCCTGAGGATCCGCTCAGGGACGCCTCCGGGGGTCTGCCGGATCCTGCGCCACCGCGTCCGCGCCTACTGTCGAGCCGACAAGGGTGGGCGGGGTACGAGAAGAGGCGGACGATGGCGGAGACCAAGCAGCTCGGGGCGATCCTTCTGGTGGCTGCGGCCGGGCTGGCGTTCTGGCAGTTCGGGGACCGGGACTCCGACGACACTCACCAGGTCGACGAGCGGATCACCACGGTCCAGCTGGCCGCCGAGAGCGCCGACATCACCATCAAGGTGTCCGACGACGACAAGACCACGGTCCAGGAGAAGCGCACGTACTGGCTCTGGAAGCACGGCGACGCGTACTCCGTGAAGGACGGCGTACTCAAGCTCGACGGCGACTGCGGCTGGCAGTGCAGGTCCGACTTCGTGGTGACGGTCCCGCGCGGCACCAAGGTGACCGGCGACAACGGCAGCGGCGACCTCTCGATCTCCGGCGTGAGCGGGGTGGACGCGAAGTCGCGGTCCGGCAAGATCGAGCTCGACGACGTCAGCGGCGACGTGAAGCTCGACCTCACCTCGGGCGACGTCGAGATCGGCGACCTGACCGGCAAGCTGGACGTGAAGGCGAACTCCGGCGACATCACGGCCTCCGGTCTGAAGGGCGGCCCGGTGAACGTCGAGACCAGCTCCGGCGACATCGAACTCGAGCTGGCCGAGGCGAACGACGTACGCGCCAAGGGCACCAGCAGCGACATCGAGGTGACCGCGCCGTCCGGCGGCTACAACGTCAGCACCGACACCCGCAGCGGGGACGTCGACAACGAGCTGGGCGACGACCCGAACGGGTCGCACACCATCGACGCGAGCACCGTGAGCGGCGACATCGACCTCCGCACCAACTGATCCGGCAGGTTTGGCCGCGGGTACCGATTGGGTGCCGGGTGGTGCACGAGACACCCGGTGTTGATGGATTACGCCGTCGCGGCGGAGTAGCGTCGGGGCATAGGAGGACTTCACGAGGAGGCTCGCGATGAGCATCGGTGTGGGGATCTTTCTGATGGTCGTCGGCGCCGTGCTGGCGTTCGCCGTCCAGGACTCGTGGGACGCGGTCAACCTGACTGTCGTCGGCTACATCCTGATGCTGGCCGGTCTGGCCGGCATCGCGCTGTCCTTCTACATCACCAACCGGCGCCGTCGCGTCGAGACCGACGCGATCGACCCCGCGGTCGAGGAGGAGTACCGCGTCGTCGAGGAGCACCACCGCGACGTCACGGAGTAGAGCTCAGGCGGTCGCGCCTGACAGCACCAGTTCGAGCCGGGCGGGGCCGTCCGCGGTGACGCGGATCGGCACGCCCCAGTCCTGCCGGTGCATGTGACATGCCGGGAACTCGACCTCGGCCGAGTCGTCGCAGGAAGCAGCCTGTACGGCGACGTGCAGCACGCCGTCGCCGACACGCTCGTCGATGACGAGCCGGCGGGTGAGGTCGGTCGAGTCGCCCGCGCCCTCGCGGAGCAGGCTCTCCGGCGTGGACGACACGAGCAACCGCGTCGACGGACCGTACCGGTTGTCCAGCTTCTGCCCCGGCGGCGGCGTGAACACGACCTCCAGCGTCACCTCGCCGGCCGCGATGTCCATCGGCGGCCGCTGCGTCCGGGTGCTGAACTCGTCCGCCTTCGCCGACGCGCCCAGCGGGACCCGGGTCAGCCGGTGCGCGGCCGACTCGACCACCAGCAGTTCGTTGCCCACGACAACAGCACCGCTGGGCTCGGCCAGTCCGGTCGCCATCGTGTCGACCACGCTCGGTGCGCGGGTCATAGCGACGTACGGCGCCGTTGTAGGTGTCGGCGATCGCGATCGAACCGTCCGGGAGCACGGTCACACCGAGCGGATGCTGGAGCAGCGCCTCGCTCGCCTTGCCGTCACGCAGCCCGAAGTCGAACAGGCCGGTGCCGACCGCGGTGTGCACCTCGGTGTCGATCCAGCGCAGCGCGGAGATCTCGGAGTCGGCCAGCCAGAGCCGGTCGCCGTCGACCGCGAGACCACTCGTCTGCGCGAACCACGCCTCGGCGAGCGGGCCGTCCTTCAGCCCCTCGTTGGTGGTGCCCGCGGCAACTTCTGTGACCTTGCGGAACGGGTCGTACGTCCACAGCTGGTGGACGCCGGCCATCGCGATCCACACCTTGTCCTGCCACCACGCGACATCCCACGGTGAACTCAGGACGTCCGTGCCGTCGCCGTCCATCCATTGCTTGCCGGTGCCAACGAGTGTGCGTGACCTCGACCGGTGTACCAGGTGATCCCGCGCAGCGCGTGGTTGACGGTGTCCGCGACGACGACGTCGTACCCGACCCTCGCCGCGACCTCGTCCGGCAGCAGGGTCAGCCCGTTCGGCTCGGAGAAGCTCGCCTCGGACGGCCGGGCCGTCGACGAATCCACGCTGCACCGGTGCCGATCCGCCGTACGACGGTCTCCGCGTCGGCGGCCAGCTCGACGATGCTGTGGTTCCCGGCGTCCGCGACCAGGAACCCGTTGTCCAGCGCAACGATCTTCGCCGGGAAGCGCAGATCCGTGGGCTCCGGGGTGGGAGCGACGTACGGCGAGTTGCCGCGGGTCAGCGTGCCGGCCTGCTCGTGCTCGGCGATCAGCTCGGTCAGCAGCGCGTCCAGGGCGTGCGCGTGGCCCTCGCCGGAGTACTGCGCGACGATGTAGCCGTTCGGATCCACCAGCACGAGCGTCGGCCAGGCGCGGGCCGTGTAGTTCTGCCAGGTGATCAGCTCCGGATCGTCCAGCACCGGGTGCCCCACCTCGTACCGCTCCACGGCGGCCCGGACCGCGGCTTCCTCCCCCTCATGCGCGAACTTCGGCGAATGTACGCCGACGATCACCAGCGCATCGCCGTACTTCTCCTCCAACGGCCGCAACTCGTCCAGCACGTGCAGACAGTTGATGCAGCAGAACGCCCAGAAATCCAGCAACAGAAACCGCCCCCGGAAGTCCGCGAGCTTCAGCTCCCGTCCCCCGGTGTTCAACCACCCACGACCCTTGAGCTCCGGCGCACGCACATGCATACCCCCATTGTCCGCCGCCCCTCAACCCCACGACCCACCCACCCGTCCCCGCACCAGCCCCCGTCCCACCGCCTCCCGCACCGGCCCGCCGCCGACGCCGCGGTCGTACGCTGCGGCGGGTGGGGTCAGCGGGGGAGGATGAGGGTGTCGGTGAGGAGTTTGGCGGTTTTGCGGAGGGTGGCGGGGGACGAGGAGAGGTCGGCGGCCAGGGCGTAGGGGGTCAGGGTTCGCCGGGGCCGACCAGGCGGTGGCGGTGGGCCAGGAGCCAGACGATGGCTCGGGGCCAGGTCGAGAGGCGGGCCTTGGCGAGGAGGTCGGGGGCGTCGCGGACCAGGCGTTCGGCGATGTCGAAGGCGTCGGGGGCGTAGGCGTTGCCCAGGGTTTCGCCGGCCATCAGCCAGGCGTGCGGGGCCAGGACCGAGAGGGTGGCGGCCTGGGACTTGTCCAGGCCGTGCAGGTCCGGCTGCGGTGGTGAGCCCAGGCCGGACAGGGCTCGGTAGGCGTCTTCCAGGTCGTTGGTGGTGTCGTCGAGGAAGACTCGCTCGCCCGGCTTGGAGCCGATCGGGTCGATCATCGCGGCGGCTTCCAGCGCCGGGCGTCCAGACGTCGACCGCGTCGACCGCCTCGTCGATGGCGTCCAGCGGCAGCTGGGTGCGCTCGCCGGCGAACTCCAGCCACGCCTTCACCACGCACCGGAACCGCTTCGAAATAGGTGCTATCGGCAAGCACCTTGCGCGGCAGCCAGTGCGCCAGGAAGAGCTCCACCAGTACGGCGCTGACCCGCAACGGACCGCCGACGGTGTGGTCCACCGCGTGGTCGATCCACAACCGGACGATGTCCGCGGCGTCGTCCGGCAGGCCCACGGCGTACCGCGACTCGAGGAACTCGTCGACCAGCTGATCGCGCTGCCGCGGTGACAGCAGCGGCCGGATCGGCGGCCGGATCGGGCGCTCGGGCAGCTGGGTCAGCCGGTTCACCAGCAGTCCGGAGAAGAACTCGAAGTCCTCGCTGACCGGCGGATCGTCGTAGTCGTCGGTCTCGCCGAGCGCCTGCAGGATGATCCCGGCCGCGGTCGACGGGCGCACGGTCCGGATGGTCACCCGGCCGCCGCGCTGGTACGCCTCGAGCACCCGGTCCACCGGCGGCCCGACGAACACGTCCTTCACGATCGCGCCGAGGTTGTTGTCGATGAACACCACCACGGTGTGCGGATGCTGCTCGTCGTCGTAGTCGAGTACGACGCTCAGTCCGTCGCCGGTGATGTCCTCGGACACGATCGCGCTGGTCAGCCGGAACCCGGCGATCCGGGTCACCCACTCCGGCACCTCGGCCTGCGTGCGCAAGCGGGACAGATGGGCCCGTTGCAGCGGCAGCCGCCCGGCCGGACCGACCGTGCGGGCCAGGCTCGTCAACAGGACGAAGGAATCCACGATCGCGGCGCTCGCCGAGCACCCGGGCGGCGTCGGCCCAGAAGAACCGCTCCACCTCGCCGATCTCGTCGGGACGCCCGGCCGGCCACAGCTGGTCGGCGAGCATCGCGGCCGACCGCGCCACCGAGGCCTCGGCGATCACCGGGTGCAGCGCGCGGGGCGCGGCGGCCAGGTCGAGGGCGAGCGTCTCCTGCAGGGTCTCCAGCACGGCGACGCTGGGCGTGATGTCGACATCGACACCCGCCGTCGGTCCGTGGGGTGAGCCGGGCGTCGAGCCGACCAGCCGCAGATGGCTGCGTCGTCCGTCCCGGCCGCGGGGAGACTTGGTCACCTCCGTGAGGTTACCGTCCGGCGACAGTCCCCCGCAGGCCCCTGCGCGCGTCCTGTGGACAAGTGCGCGGAGGGCCGCCGTACGCCCCAGCTGAACTCGCCGTCACCGAACGGACTGCGGCCCGTGCATCGAAGCCGATGCACGGGCCGCAGCAGACCCGAGCGCTTCAGCCCTTGAGGGCGCCTGCCATCAGGCCGCCGATGAACCAGCGGCCGAGCAGGATGTAGACGAGCAGGGTCGGGAACGACGTGATCAGCGCGCCCGCCATGCTGGCCGCGTAGTCGACCTTCTGCCCGCCGGCCAGCGCGGCCAGGCCCAGCGTGACCGGGCCGTTCTGCTGCGTGGTGAGGAACAGCGCGAACAGGAAGTCGTTCCAGACCGAGGTGAACTGCCAGATCAGCGTCACCACGAACCCGGAGATCGAGATCGGCAGGATGATCCGGGCGTACGTCTGGAGCAGCCCGGCGCCGTCCACCCGGGCCGACTCGATGATCTCGTTCGGCACGATGGTGGCGTAGTAGTTGCGGAAGATCAGCGTGCAGATCGGGATGCCGTAGATGCAGTGCGCGATGATCAGCGTCGGGATACCCCGGGTGACGTCCAGCTCGGTGAACGTCGTCCGCAGCGGCAGCATCACCGCCTGGTAGGGGATGAACATCCCGAACAGGATGAACGCGAACACGATGTTCGCGCCCGGGAACCGCCAGCGGGCCAGCACGAACCCGTTCGACGGACCCGATCATCGACGAGATGATCGCGGCCGGGATCGCCAGCGACAGCGACCGGACCATGTACGGCTGCAGCACGTCCCAGGCCTTGCGCCACGGCTCCAGCGTCCAGACCTGCGGCAGGTTCCACTGCGCGGCGGCGGTGGTGTCGCTGGACGTCTTGAAGCTGCCGACCACCACGACGTACACCGGGATGAGGACGAACAGCAGGAAGAGCAGCAGCAGGAGGTACTTGATCGACCGGCTCAGCCGGGTCGTCCCATCGGCGCCGGTCCGCGGCTTGCGGCGAATCGCTGCCGCGGTGGTGCCGGTGGCGGCATCGACGGCGGTCATTCGTCGCGTCTCCTGCCGGACGGTGTACGCGACGTACGGGATGACGAGTACGGCGACGACCGCGAGCATCACGATCGCGATCGCGGCCGCCTTGGCCTGGTCGCCGCGCAGCAAGGTGTTCCACATCAGGATCGAGGGCACCTCGGTGCGGAACTGGTTCGGCCCGGTGATCGCGTAGATCAGGTCGAACAGCTTCAGCGACATGTGGCCGAGGATGATCAGCGCCGACAGCGCGATCGGCGACAGCTGCGGGAACAGCACGTGCCGGTACAGCTTGAACTCCGACGCACCGTCGACCCGGGCCGCCTCGCGCAGCTCCGGCGGGATGCCCCGGAAACCGGCCAGGAACAGCGCCATGATGTACCCGGACAGCTGCCAGACCGCCGGCAGCGCGATGGCCGCCATCGTCGTCCATCTGCTCCCGGCGGTCCACCACGGATTCTCCAGGAAATGCAGCTGGAGAATCTCGAACAGCCGGTTCAGCCCGCGCGCGTCGTCACCCTGGGACGGGTTCAGCAACCAGCCCCAGACGACGCCCGAGGCGATCATCGAGATCGCCATCGGGAACAGGAAGATCGACCGGAACACGCCCTCGCCGGTGACCCCCTTCTCCAGCAGCAGCGCCCAGACCAGGCCGAAGATCAGCGTGCCCACGATGAACACCACCGTGAGCACGCCGAGGTTCTTCAGCGAGTTGAGGAACCGGTCCTCGTGGAACAGGTTCGTGTAGTTCTCGAACCCGACGTAGTTCGCCGAGCCCTTGCGGGCGGTGTGCCGATCGGTCAGCGACGTGTTGAACGTCCAGGCGATCAGCCCGTACACGAAGTACCCGAGCAGCAGCGACCGTCGGCAGCAGCACCAGGGCACCGGGTCCCCAGGTGCGGATTCTTCCGTGCATGCTCAGTCCTCCACCACGACGACTACCACGTGACCGGTCCCCAACTCGACCGCGCATCAGCTCGTCTTCATCGCGTTGCCGAGCGCCGTCTGCAGCTTGGCGACGTCCTGGCTGCCGCTGAACTGGCTGATCGCGGACAGGATGTCGTTGTTCTGGCCCAGCGTGCAGGCGGCACCGTGGGCGCAGGACGGGACGATCTTGTCCTTCTTCCAGTCCGCCATCGCGCCCTGCTGGTACTTCGGGTAGTCCGCCGGGTCGGCGTCCGAACGGGCCGGGATCGAGCCCTTCTTGGTGTTGAACGCCTTCTGGCCCTCGGCCGAGCCGACGGTCTTCAGCCAGCACTTCGCACCGTCGGGGTTCCGCGCCGTTGGTCGGCAGCGTGAACGAGTCGGCCAGGAACTGGAAGTTGCCCGCGGTACCCGGCGCCGGCCAGTAGGTGTACGCCGTAGTCCGGAACCTTGTCGGCCAACTGCTGCGCGGCGACCCAGTCACCCATCAGCGTGTAGCCGGCCTGGCCCTTGTTCACGTAGCTCCAGCGCGTCCGGCCAGTCGATCGCCTCGCGGTCGGCGTTGGTGTAGGTCAGCAGCTTCTTGTACTTGTTCAGCGCGGCCGTCACGTCGGCACCGGACCAGTCGGTCTTGCCGTTCCACAGCCCGGTGAACTTGTCCGCGCCCGAGGTCGGCCAGCAGCACGGCCTCGACCAGCATCTCCTGGGCGAAGTCCTTGGAGATGGCCAGCGGCGCCTTCACGCCGGCGGCCTTGAGCTTGTCCAGGTCCGCGATCCACGCGTCCACGTTGGCCGGCGCGGTGGCGCCGTCGATGCTGGCCTTCTTCAGCACCGTCGGGTTGGCCCACACCACGTTCGCCCGGTGGATGTTGGCCGGGATCGAGTAGATCTTGCCGTCGACGGTCAGGTTGTCGATCAGGTTCTGCGGGAAGGCCTTGTCCAGCCCGTAGTCCTTGTACAGCTGGCTGACGTCGTCGACCTGACCGGCGTTGATGTAGTCCTTCAGCTCCGCACCGGCGTGCGCCTGGAACGTGGACGGCGGCTTGCCCGCCTGCAGGTCGTTGGCCAGCACCTGCTTGGCGTTCGAGCCGGCGCCACCGGCGACCGCGGAGTTGACGAACTTGAAGTCCTTGCAGTCGGTGCCGAACACCGACGACCAGGCCGTCCAGGCCGGCCTTCTCACCACCGTCGGCCCACCAGGTGAAGACAGTGACGTCCTTGTTCGCGGACGAGTCCCCGCCGCCGCCGCTGTCGTCGCTGTTCCCGCAGGCGCTCACTGCGAGAAGACCCGCTGCACCCACCAGCGCCAGGGTCTTGCTCAGACCACCACGCATGATTCACTCTCCGATCATTTGATGGAGCCGCCTGTGACAACGATGCCCCCTTGACGGTGCAACTCTGGGCACGCCGCGCGCCGAGTGTCAACGCTCCGCGCAGGCGCGTTGCGCAGACGTGACCCCGAGCGCCATCCAGGTGTGAGAGCGCGCACATTCGACGCGCGATCGAGCACCGCGCGCAGTCGCGGCTGTCGCGAATTCAGGGACGCAGCAGAACCTTGATCGCCCGCCGTTCGTGCATGGCTTTGTAGCCCTCGGCCACTTCTGCCAGCGGCAACTCCAGAGTCGAACACCTTCCCGGGGTTGATCTCCCCGGCCAGCACGTCGGCCATCAGGTCCGGAAGATAGGCCCGCACCGGCGCCACTCCACCGGCCAGTCCGACGTTGCGCCGGAACATCGTCCGGATCGGCACCTCGACCCCGTGCGGCACCCCGACGAAGCCGACCGTCGCCCCGGCCCGGGCGACGTCGAACGCGGTCGTCATCGCCTGCCCGGTGCCGACACACTCCAGTACGGCGTCCGCGCCGACCCCGTCGGTCAGTTCCAGTACGGCGTCCCGCGCCGCGTCACCGCGTTCGGAAATGATGTCCGTGGCACCGAATTCCACCGCAAGCTTCTGCCGTGGTTCGTGCCGCGACATCGCGACCACCCGCTCGGCGCCCATCCGCGCAGCCGCCAGTACGCCGCACAGCCCGACCGCACCGTCGCCGACCACGACGACCGTGTCGCCGGCCTTCACGCGGGCCGCCCGAGCGGCGTGCCAGCCGGTGCCCATCACGTCGGAGAGCGTGAGCAGTGACGGGACGAGCGAGTCGTCCGGCACCTCGGGCGTCGCCACCAGCGTGCCGTCGGCGTACGGGAGCTTGACGTACTCACCCTGGCCGCCGTCGGCCTTGTCGCTGCCGTAGCCGACCAGGTTCTGGCAGACGCGTCTGATAGCCGGCCAGGCAGTGCGGGCAGGTGCCGTCGCTGACCACGAACGGCGCGATGACGAAGTCGCCCGGCTTGACCGTGCGGACGTCGGCGCCGATCTCCTCGACGATGCCGACGAACTCGTGCCCGATCCGGCTGCCCGGGGTGATCTTGTTCTCGCCGCGGTACGGCCACAGGTCGGAGCCACAGATGCACGAGGCAACGACTTTCACCAGCGCGTCGGTCGGCCCGTCGATCCGCGGATCCGGGACGTCTTCCAGCCGGATGTCGTACGGCGCATGAATCGTGGTGGCACGCATGAGCTCACCTTAACCGACGTCAGATTGCCACGTAGCGACCGCGGCGGTGGACCAGGGGTGGGATCTCGTCGGGGGCCAGTTCGACGTGGGCGATCTCCAGTTGGACCTGGAGCGCCCAGCCGACCTCGGGCGGATCGGGTGTGACCAGGGTGCACCCGGCCCAGGTGCTGACGCCGACCGGCGCCGGACCCCAGTCGGTGTCGGTCCAGTCGATCAGGCGGAACGGTCCACCCGGTGCGGGGCGACGTACCCGAAGGCGTCGGCGAGCTGTTGATGTGGCGCACCGAGCAGGGACACGACCGCGGTCCTTGCCTGACGCAACGTTTCCCACAGGTCCGAGTCCGGGTCGATCAGTCCGATCACGAACCCGGGCTCGCCGTCGGCGACCAGCATCGACGACACGGTGAGCCCGGCCCGCTTCCCGTCGTACGCCGTCGTCCACAGGCCGACCGGTGACGGCAGTCGCCCGCGCAACCGCCGTACCGGACTCCGCTCGGACTCGGGCGGCAAGAACGGGTGATCACCGTGGATGGTCATGGGGCCTCCCGGCCTGGACTGAGGAGCGTAGGGAGTCACAGCCCCATGACCCCGCCGGTGCCGAGGCCCGGCCAGAGCACAGTCATACCGCACGGTACTTACCGCACCGTGACTCTCGTGGGCAGGGTGAAGGGGTCGATCGGGCGGGAGAGCAGGCCGCTGGAGCCGCGGACCGACTCGACCGTGCCGTCGGGGTCGAAGGTGTACCGGTAGGACTCGCCGTACGAGCCGTAGCCGGAGCCGCCGGTGACGCGGAGGTCGTCGCCGTCGGCCTCGAGCGTGGTGGGCTCGGCCGTCGGGTCCGGGTCGGTCGGGTCGATCGCGTACAGCCGGCCGCCGAGCACGACGATGTCGGTGACGCCCCAGAGGTTCGCGAACCGGCCGGTGAACCGGGCCAGACCGCCGGCGTCGCCGCGCTCCTTCGACTCGCGGCCAGGTCGATCAGCTTGAGCGCGCGCCTCGGCCAGCGGCCGGCCGGTCCGTCGATCGCGTTGGTCAGCACCGACACCACGATCCGGCGTTCGCCGTCGACGAGCGTCCGGGTGATGTGACCCGGGTACCCGCCGCCGTGGCCGAAGACGTCGCGGTCGCCGACCTTCGTCACGCTGCAGGCCGAGCCCGTACCGCGGCCCGTCCTCCTTGCCGGTCTTCCACAGCGGGTGCTGCATCTCGCCGCTTCGACTTGTCCGTGCAGCAGCCGGTCGTCACCGGGCAGGTGCGCGGAGAAGTACGTCACCAGGTCACGCGCGTTGCCGAAGAACCCGGTCGCCGAGGCCAGGGCCCGGGTGTCGACGTGCTCGATCGGCACCCGCTGGTCGGCGTACGCGAGCGCGCTGTAGCCGGCGGCGTACTCGCCCAGCCGGGCCGGATCCAGCTCCGGACCGAGCCCGGTCAGCCCGAGCTTGTCCACGATCGCGGTCTGGACGTACGCGTTGTACGACGTCCCCGCGGCCGCCTCGACGACCAGACCGAGCAGGCCGTAGCCGATGTTCGAGTACTTGAAGCGGTCGTTCTCCGGCAGCACGGCCGACGACTCCGTGCCGCAGGACCGCGAGCAGCTCGTCGCGGTCCGGGAAGCTCGTCACCAGCTGCCACCAGTCGGCCGTCCTGGCTGTCCCGGGTGATACCGCCGGCGTGCGCCAGCAGCTCGCGGATGGTCCGCTCGCCCAGCGGCGTATCCGACGATCTCGGTGACGTGCTGGGCGGCCTTGTCGTCCAGCCGCAGCCGGCCCTGCTCGACCAGCTGGAACACGGCCGTCGCGGTGAACGTCTTCGAGTGCGACGCGATCCGGAACAGGTGCTGCTCGGTCAGCGGTACGGCGTTCTCCACGTCGGCGAGACCGTACGCAGCGGAGAAGGCGATGCCCTCCCCGGCGTACACGGCGGCCTGGACCCCGGGCACCCGCTGGTAGCGCTGTGGGGGTCGTCGTGGTGGAGCAACCTGCTGATTTCGCTCCTTCCGTTCGTGCTCCTGATCGGGTTCTGGATCTTCCTGATGAACCAGGTCCAGGGCGGCGGCTCGAAGGTGATGAGCTTCGGCAAGTCTCGCGCGAAGCGGATGACGCCCGGATGCGCCGAAGATCGGCTTCAAGGACGTCGCCGGCGTCGACGAGGCCGTCGAGGAGGTGCACGAGATCAAGGAGTTCCTCGAGAACCCGAAGAAGTTCCAGGCGCTCGGCGCGCGGATCCCCAAGGGCGTGCTGCTGTACGGGCCACCGGGCACCGGCAAGACGCTGCTTGCCCGCGCGGTCGCCGGCGAGGCAGGTGTACCGTTCTTCTCGATCTCGGGCTCGGACTTCGTCGAGATGTTCGTCGGCGTCGGCGCCTCGCGCGTCCGCGACCTCTTCGAGCAGGCGAAGCAGGCGGCGCCGTGCATCGTCTTCATGGACGAGATCGACGCGGTCGGCCGCCACCGCGGCGCCGGCCTCGGCGGCGGGCACGACGAGCGCGAGCAGACGCTCAACCAGCTGCTCGTCGAGATGGACGGCTTCGAGATGAAGGACAACATCATCCTGATCGCCGCCACCAACCGGCCCGACATCCTCGACCCCGCGCTGCTGCGCCCCGGCCGCTTCGACCGGCAGATCGTCGTCGACCGCCCCGACCGCAGCGGGCGACGGCGGATTCTCGAGGTGCACTCGAAGGGGAAGCCGCTGGCGCCCGAGGTCGACCTCGACACGCTCGCCGCCGGCACGCCCGGCTTCGCAGGCGCGGATCTCGCGAACCTGATCAACGAGGCCGCGCTCCTCGCCGCGCGCCACGGCAGGAAGACGATCGACCAGGAGGAGCTGGAACGAGGGCATCATGCGCGTGATCGCCGGGCCCGAGAAGAAGGCGCGGCTGCTCGGCGAGGAGGAGCGGAAGATCACGGCCTACCACGAGATGGGCCACGGCGTCGTCGGCCTCTACCTCGAGCACACGACCCGATCCACAAGATCACGATCGTCAGCCGCGGCCAGGCGCTCGGCCTCACGATCTCGCTACCGACCGAGGACCGGTACCTGACGACCAAGTCCGCGCTGATGGACCAGATGGCGATGACGCTCGGCGGCCGCGCCGCCGAGGAGCTCGTCTTCCACGAGGTCACGACGGGCGCGGCGAACGACCTCGAGAAGGTCACCGCACATCGCCAAGCAGATGGTCATGCGGTTCGGCATGAGCGAGAAGCTCGGCCCGCGCGTGCTCGGGCGCAACCACGACCAGCCGTTCCTCGGCCGGGAGATGGGCGCCGAGCCCGACTACTCGGACGAGATCGCGCGCGAGATCGACGACGAGATCCGCCGGATCATCGAGGAGTCGCACGAGGCCGCCGTGCGCGTGCTGCGCGAGCACATGGCACGACCTGCAGCAGCTCTCCGACATCCTGATCGAGCGCGAGACGATCGACCGCGACCAGTTCGAGCGGCTGCTCGCCGGCGAGCCCCGGAGACGGTGTTCGGGGAGGCGCCCGAGCCGGGGAGGAAACACCGGCCGAGGGCGAGACCGAGCGGAAGCCGGCCCCAAAGCCGACACCGCGCCCGTCCCGGGCGTGTCGATGCAGCCGCCCGAGCCTGAAGTCAGCTAGCGCAAGCGGAGCATCCGCTCGCGCCTCATGCGTTCCGCCTGATCGCCGCCAGCGCCAGCAGCGCGATCGCGCCCACTGCGGCGATGGCGCCGAGCAGGTCGATCGCGACGCCCCGCGCCGCGACGCGCTCGACGACGACGAGCACCACCGTGCCGGCGGCGATCGTCACGAGGGCAAGGCTTGCCAGTAGCGCTACGCGCCGCAGGGTAGGTGCCGGGCTCGTCGGCGAGCGTCCCACGCAGCTCCAGCGACCAGTACGCGAGCTCGGCGACGACGAAGAGCAGCGCGGCGAGCAGGGGTGCGCGCGTGTCGATCCCGTCGATTTCGAATCCGAGCGCGGCCACGTACGGAGCCGCGAGCAGGCAGATCGCCCCGGGAATGACGATCGGCCGGCGCAGCACGAGCCCGCCGGCCAGCGCGGCGGCGGCGACGAATCCCGCCAGCAGCGTCGCGTTGACGAGGTAGCCGTCCTCGGCGATCGCGGCCAGCCAGATCCCGGTCCCGGCAGCGCCCACCACGGCCGCGGCGCCGGCGGCTAGACGCGCGCGATCTGCGCGTGGCGCCTGAATGCCCTCACCCCCTCCAGCACCGCGTCCAGAGGCGCGTCGTCGCTCCAGCTCGCCACGGCGACGCCGAGCCGCTCGTAGCGCGCGCGGATCTCGCTGCGCCGCAGCACCCAGAGCCGGTGCGCCAGCTTGTCCGACTCGCTCTCGCCCGGCTCGGTGAAACCGATCGGCGAGACCTCGATCACCGCGAGGTCGAATCCCCGGCCGCGCAGGTCGAGAAGCGCACGGATCACGCGCCAGTCGAGCAAGGGCGTGAGCGCGACGACGAGCGACTGCGGCGGCAGGACCCGCCGCGGGATCAGCCGCGGGTCGCGCCAGCGGTAGAAACGCGAGCTCTCGCTCGCCAGCACCGCGTCGACGATCCGGTACTGCTGGCGCGCGCCGCCGGACGGAAGCACCCATTGCAGCTCCGCGCCGAAGGCGAGCAGCCCAACCCGGTCGCGCCGGGGGAGGTATGCCGACACGAGCGCCGCGGCGGCCCGCACGGAGAAGTCGAGCGTGCTCGCCTCCTCGGTCTGCGCCTGTGCGAGCGCGTCGAGGAAGCAGACCACGTCGGAGCTCCGCTCGGGAAGCCGGTCGGCCACCAGCAGCCGCCCCCGGCGGGCGCTCGCGCGCCAGTTGATCCTGCGGACGCGGTCGCCGGCACGAAACTCGCGCGTCTCCGCGAACTCGATGCCCTCGCCGGGCTGGCGCGCGGCGCGGTTGCCGCTCGCCGGCCGGGTCGCGAGCGGGGCGACGACGCGGCGGAGTCGCTCCACACGCGGGTACACGCGGATCACCTGTCCGCTCGCCGAGTCGGCGCCGACGACCAGCCCGACCGCGTGGCGGCCGGTGAGCTCCGGGCTGAGGGCGTACGCGCCCCAGCGGGCGCACGCGATCTGTGAACCCGAGCGTGCGCTCCGCGCCCGGTGCGACGCAAAGGATCCGGCGGCCGCTGCCGTCGAGCCCCCGGAGGCGCGGCGGCAGCGGCAGCTCGACGCTCGAGCCAGTCGAGTGCTGCGGACGCCGTGACGACGACCTTCACCTCGACGCTCGTCACCCTCGAGGACGCGGAGGCTCGACGCGTCGACCCTCGTGCGCGGAAGCACCGGGCGGCGCGCGGCGAGGCCGTACGCGAGGGGGACGAGGAAGGCGGCTCCGAGCGCCGTCGCGCTCGGCAACGAGCCGGCGAGCCCGACGAGCAGGCCGGCCGCCGCGAGCGCGGCGTACACCGGCGCCCGGCGGTCGAGTCTCACGGCAGCCTGTTCGTCGGCGACCGGGGCGGGCACGCTCGCGACGACTGATCTCACGATCTCCTCGGGATCGACGCGCTGGACCCAGGAGCTCCGGCGAGACGGTGAGCCGGTGGGCCAGTGCGGCGCCGCCACACGCTTCACGTCGTCGGGCTTCACGTAGTCCCGCCCGTCGAGCGCGGCATTCGCGCGCGCGAGCTTCATCAGCGCCAGCGACCCGCGCGGCGATGCGCCGACTTCGAGCTGCGGCGAGGCGCGCGTCGCAGCGGCGATCGCCACGGCGTAGGCGGCGACCGCCTCCGACACGTGGACGCCCTCGACGGCGGCCTGAAGCCGGAGCAGTTCCGTCCCGGTCGCAGACGGCCGCGAGCTCGACCCGCTCCTGCCCGCGCGCCGCGCGCGCGAGCAGCAGGTCGCGCTCCTCGGCCGGCTGGAGGTAGCCGAGCGAGAGCCGGAGCAGGAACCGGTCGAGCTGCGCCTCGGGCAGCGGGTAGGTGCCCTCGAACTCGATCGGGTTCTGGGTGGCGATCACGAGGAGGCGGCGCGAGCGCGCGGTGCGTCCCGTCGATCGTCACCTGGCGCTCGCTCATCGCCTCGAGCAGCGCCGCCTGCGTCTTCGGCGGGGCGCGGTTGATCTCGTCCGCGAGGAGGATGTTCGTGAAGATCGGGCCCGGCTTGAACGTGAACGTGCTCGTCGCGCTGGTTGTAGATCGATGCAGCCGGTGACGTCGGTGGGCATGAGGTCGGGCGTGAACTGGACCCGTCCGAAGTCGACGGGCAGACCTCCGCCAGTGAGCGTGCCGATCAGCGTCTTCCCGAGCCCGGGCAGGTCCTCGATCAGCACGTGCCCCTCGGCAGAGCAGCGCGAGCAGGACGAGCTCGAGCCGGTCCCGCTTGCCGACGACCGCCCGTTCGAGCTCGTCGAGGATGCGGCCGGCGTGCTCCTGCACCTGTGCGAGCTGCATCAGAGCGCCTCCAGGGAGACGACGACGTGCCGGAGCGACGCCAGGTCGATCCCCTCGGCAAACCGGTCGTGAGGCGGCTCGCGGTCGGAGCGCACGAGCTCCCACGTGTCGTCGCCGAGGGCACGCCGTGCAACCTCGGGACTTGCGTCGAGGTCGATCCCGCGGCGCGAACGGAGCAGCTCATACGCGATTCGGCGGAGTGTGGGGCGCAGGCGGAAGTGGAGGTCGAACGCCGTGGTCTGCCCGAGCGTAACCTCGCGCTCGATCCGCTCGAGCTCGGGGACGCGCAGGGACGGGCGCGGGCGCCGGTTGAGAGCTGCATCCACGGGCGACGTCGTGCGCTGCGGCAGCGAGGCGCGGAGGCGTGCCAGCAGGTAGGCGAGGACGAATGCCGCGAGCAGGAGCGCGTAGACGCGCACGACGATCTCGGCCCGTCTCCCACGCATCCTCGATCGCCATCTTGACGCCGCCCGGCTCCTGGTCGGGGAGGGCACCGTCGATCGAGTCGGTCCGGGCAATGATGACGATATTCACCCCGGTCGCCTCGGCTGCGGCCTTGATGGCCTTCAGCTTGGCCAGCCACTGCTGGCGGGTCACCAGCACCTTGTTCCGCTTCTGCTTGCCGACGTTGACGATGTGACCGCAGGTGCGGTTGGACGGGTCCTGGTTCTCCAGGTGGACACCGCCGGCCCCGACCCGGATCAGCTCGGTCGCCAGGGTGAACGTCTGGGTCGGTCCGCCGAAGCCCGCTTCCATATCCACGAAGGCCGGGGGTGCGTCGAGCAGGTCCTTCCCCTCGGTGTCGTACCAGCGGGTGTTGCGGGCGCCCTCGATGCCCTTCCGCATCTCCAGCACGAGCTCCACCATCTGGTGCGATTGATAGATGCCGATGTCCGGGTACAGGCTCTTCGTGGCCGCGAGCTGCCAGCCGCTGCCGTACAACGTCTTGAACCCGAGGGTCGTCATGATCGCCGAGGTGAAGGCGTCGTACGCCCCGGCGGTATGAAGGAAGGATTTCTTGGCTCGGGCTTCGTGCAAGAGCCGGCGGAGCTTGTCGGCCGGGACCTCGCTCTCCGGCGGAGCAAAGAGCCGGCCAACCGCCTCGGCCGGGTAGGACACCTTGGAGGACGAGGGTGGGGTCGCAGTCGCCATGGCTCTCTCCTTCAGATGGATCGCGGCGCCCCCGTCGGGCGGGGCGCCGCGCGTCTTGGCCGTGCCGGAGGGCGTCGGCCAAAAGGTTTGTGAAACTATTCACAATATGGCAAGAGGTCGCCGCTTGCGCCAGACCCCCTAGTTTGGGGTGGCGTCCCGAACCGCGCAATTCCTCGCAGGCCCGGGTCCCGCTTAGATTTGGGCGACCCGAGCCCTGACCCCCGAGAGCCATGTTCATCACCAAGCCGTTCGTCCGGGACCGGAAGATCCGGTTCGCCCTCGTCGGCTGCGGCCGCATCTCCACCAACCATTTCGACGCCCTCGACCGGCACAAGGACCGGGCGGAGCTCGTCGGCGTCTGCGACATCGACCTGGACAGCCTGTCCCGCGCCGAGGCGCGGACCGGGGCGCCGGGGTTCCGGTCGCTCGAGGCGATGCTGGCCGGCACCGAGGCCGACGTGGTTATCCTGGCCACGCCCAGCGGGCTCCACGCCGACCAGGCCATCCAGGTGGCCGCCGCGGGCCGGCACGTGATGACCGAGAAGCCGATGGCCACCCGCTGGCGGGACGGGAAGCGGATGGTCTACGCCTGCGACCAGGCCGGTGTCCATCTCTTCGTCGTCAAGCAGAACCGGCGGAACGCCACCCTGCAACTGCTCAAGCGGGCGGTCGAGAAGAAGCGCTTCGGCCGGATCTACATGGTCAACATCAACGTCTTCTGGGCCAGGCCGCAGTCGTACTACGACAGCGCCGCCTGGCGGGGGACGTGGGAATTCGACGGCGGCGCCTTCATGAACCAGGCCAGCCACTATGTCGACCTGCTGGACTGGCTGATCGGGCCGGTGGAGAGCGTGCAGGCCTACACGGCCACGCTGGCCCGCAACATCCAGGTGGAAGACACGGGCGTCGTGAGCATCCGCTGGCGGACGGGCGCGCTCGGCAGCATGAATGTCACGATGCTGACTTACCCGAAGAACCTCGAGGGCTCGATCACGATCATCGGGGAGAAGGGCACGGTCCGGATCGGCGGGGTGGCCGTCAACCAGATCGAGCAATGGTCGTTCGCGGAGCCGGATCCCGACGACGCGAGCGTGCAGCAGGCGAGCTACGATACGACGTCGGTCTACGGCATCGGCCATCCGCTGTACTACGACAACGTCATCAAAGCGCTGCGAGGCGAGGAGCCCCCCGCCACCGACGGGCGCGAGGGGCTCCACTCGCTGGAGATCCTTATCGCCACTTACATCTCCGCGCGAGACGGGCGCCGCGTCGCGCTGCCGCTCGAGGTCTAACGGTGGTCAACGGAAGCGCCGTGGGCCGCAAGGGGATCATCCTGGCCGGCGGCTCGGGCACGCGACTGCACCCGGTCACCCGCGCGATCTGCAAGCAGCTACTGCCGATCTACGACAAGCCCATGATCTACTACCCCCTCAGCACGCTGATGCTGGGAGGGATGCGCGAGATCCTGGTCATCTCGACGCCGCAGGACCTGCCGGCGTTCGAGCGCCTGCTCGGCGACGGCTCCCAATGGGGACTGTCGCTCTGCTACATGGTGCAGCCTTCGCCCGACGGCCTGGCGCAGGCGTTCCTGCTCGGGCGGGAGTTTCTGGGGCGCGATCCGAGCTGCCTCGTGCTGGGGGACAATATCTTCTACGGGCAGGATCTGAGCGCGACGCTGCAGCGCGCGGCGGCGCGGCCGACGGGCGCCACGGTATTCGGCTACCACGTGCACAATCCGTCGGCGTACGGTGTGGTCGAGTTCGACGCCGCCGGCAAAGTGATCGGGATCGAGGAGAAACCCGCCCGTCCGCGCTCGAACTACGTGGTGACCGGCCTCTACTTCTACGACGCCCACGTGGTGGACATCGCTGGCGAGATCCGTCCCTCGGCGAGAGGGGAGCTAGAGATCTCCGACGTGAACGCGCGCTACCTCGCACTGGGCACCCTCGAGGTCGAGATCCTCCGGCGCGGCACCGCGTGGCTCGACACCGGCACGCACGAGTCACTCCTCCAGGCGGGCACCTTCATCCAGACGATCGAGGAGCGGCAGGGACTCAAGATCGCCTGCCCGGAGGAGATCGCGTATCGGATGGGGTATATCGACGCCGAGCAGGTCGCGCGGCTGGCGCAGCCGCTGGTGAAGACGACGTACGGGCAGTATCTCCTGCAGATGCTGCAGGACCCCCGCCGTCCGTGATCGCCACGCCGGCTGCCATTCCGGAGGTCCTGCTCCTGGAGCCGGTGGTGCACGGCGACCGGCGCGGCTTCTTCCTCGAGACCTGGCACGAGCCCCGGTACGTCGCGGCCGGCATTCCCGGACCGTTCGTCCAAGACAATCACAGCCGCTCGGTGGGCCACACGCTTCGAGGGCTGCACTACCAGGTGCGGCAGCCGCAGGGAAAGCTGGTGCGTGCGGCGGCGGGCGCCATCTTCGATGTGGCGGTGGATCTGCGGCGGTCGTCGCCGACGTTCGGGCGCTGGGTGGGTGCGGTGCTCAGCGACGAGAACCACCACCAGCTCTGGATCCCGCCTGGCTTCGCCCACGGATTCTACGTCCTGAGCGCGCAGGCCGACGTCATGTACAAGTGCACCGTCCCCTACGCTGCGCAGCTCGACCGCGCGCTCCGGTGGGACGATGCGGCGCTGGGAATCGCCTGGCCGCTGGCCGGCGCCGGCCCACCGCTGCTTTCGGCCAAGGACGCGGCGGCGCCTGGCCTGCAGGACATCGAGGCGTATCCGTGACGGCCACGCCTGCCAGCCGGGCGCTGATCACCGGTGGGGCGGGACAAGTAGGGTTGGCCCTGCAGGCCAAGGTTCCGAGCGGGTGGACCGTCGTCGCCTGCGGGGTGGACCAGCTCGACGTCACCCGGCCCGACCAGGTCCGCGAGGTTTTGCGCCGCGAGCGGCCGGCGGTCGTGATCCACACGGCCGCTTACACCGCGGTCGACGCGGCGGAGTTCGACGTGGCCACGGCCGAGTCGGTGAATGCCCGCGGCACGGCGCACGTGGCCGAGGCAGCGCGAGAAGTGGGCGCGCGGCTGCTGTACGTGTCGACCGATTTCGTGTTCGACGGCGCTAGCGGCCGGCCGTACGCTCCGGACGATCTGCCCCAGCCGCTCGGCGTCTACGGCCGGACCAAGCTCGCGGCCGAGGGCGAGGCGAGGCGAGCGCTGGGCGACCGGGCCGTCATCCTGCGCACGGCATGGGTCTACTCGCGGCACGGCCAGAACTTCGTCCGCACCATGCTCCGGCTCATGCAAGAGCGGGAAGAGGTCGGCGTCGTCGCCGACCAGATCGGCACGCCCACCTGGGCCGACTCGCTGGCGGACGCACTCTGGGCGGTGGCCATCCGGCCCGTGGCCGGCGTTCTGCACTGGACCGACGCGGGTGTGGCCAGCTGGTACGATTTCGCGGTGGCGATCCAGGAGGAGGCGGTCGCGGCCGGGCTGCTGCCGCGGGCGGTGCCGATCCGGCCGCTCCGCACCGGCGAGTATCCGGCGGCCGCGCCGCGCCCGCCCTACAGCGTCCTCGACAAGAGCACCACCTGGGCGCTGCTCGGCCGCACTCCGCCCCATTGGCGGGTCAATCTGCGACGCATGCTTCAGGAGCTCGCCCGTGGCTAACCTCCTCGTCACCGGCGGAGCCGGCTTCATCGGCGCGAACTTGAAGCCCGCGTGCTGCAGGGCTTTATTTGAGGGCTAGGGTGCAATTCAACTCCTCCTCGCTGCCAGCGAAGGACCGACGCGCGATCCATGCCTCACTGCCTTGCGTAGTCTCCTCGTGACCGGTGGTGCCGGGTTCATCGGCGCCAATTTCGTCCATTACTGGCTGGGCGCGCATCCTTCCGATCGCGTCCTCGTCCTCGACGCCCTGACCTACGCAGGAAATCTGTCGAGCCTCGAAACCGCCCGGTCGCAGCCGCAGTTTACGTTCGTGCGCGGCGACATCCGCGACGATGAGCTCACGGCGCGCCTGCTTAGGGAGCACGACGTGACTACCATCGTGCACTTCGCGGCCGAATCGCACGTGGATCGCTCGATCCACGGCCCCGACGCCTTCGTCGACACCAACATGGTGGGTACCCACGCGATGCTGAAAGCGGCGCGGCGCGTTTGGCTGGATGAGCGGAACGGCCCGCCCGAGGTTCGGTTCCATCACGTCTCAACGGACGAAGTGTATGGCTCCCTCGGCGCCGACGAGCCCGCGTTCCGCGAGGACACCGCCTACGCGCCCAATTCGCCTTACGCGGCGAGCAAGGCGGGCTCCGACCACCTGGTTCGGGCCTACCACCATACGTATGGGCTCCCGGTCACGACGAGTAACTGCTCGAACAATTACGGTCCGTTCCAGTTTCCTGAAAAGCTGATCCCGTTCATGCTGGTAAACGCGCTCCTGGGGAAGCCGTTGCCGATCTACGGCGACGGGCTCAACGTGCGTGACTGGCTCTACGTCGAGGATCACTGCCGGGCGGTGGAGCGTGTGCTGCTCGCGGGCCAGCTGGGCGAGACGTACAATGTGGGCGGGCGCAATGAGTGGCCCAACATCGAGATCGTGCGTCTTCTCTGCCAGCTCGTCGATGAGGCGGTGGACGCCGATCCGAATCTTTCGGCGCGCTTCCCGAGCTGCCCCGCGTCGAGCGGCCGGGAGACGGCCTCGCTCATGACATTCGTGAAGGACCGTCCCGGCCACGATCGCCGCTACGCCATTGACGCCGATCGTATCGAGCGCGAGCTCGATTTCACGCCGGCGGAGACCTTCGAGACGGGCATCCGGAAGACCCTCGCCTGGTATCTCGGGAACGAGCCTTGGTGGCGACGCGTGATGGACGGCAGCTATCGCGCTTGGCTCGAGCGGCAGTACAGCGCTGCGCTCTGAGCGATGCTCCTCGGCCTCTCGCTCGGCGCGATCGCTGGAATTGGCATCCTTGTCAACTTTGCGTACCAGTGGTACGTGCTGACGACGCTGGGACCGGGCCTGGCCACCGACGCGCTGTTCGCGGGGACGATCGTCCCGCAGCTGGTCTTGATCATCGCGAGCGGATCAATCAGCTACGTGCTGATTCCCCTGCTGGCGATCAAGGAGACGGAGGGCCGCGCACGGCTGGCCTGGACGTATTTCCAGGTCATCGGTCTCACTTGTCTCGCGCTCGTGGCAGTCCTGATGCTCACTGCCGAATTCTGGGTACCGCTCACGGTGCCCGGGTTTCCGCCCGCCAACGCGGAATTGGCGGTACACCTGACCCGCATCCAGCTGCTGGCGACCGCCTTCACGGCGGTCACCGGGGTCGAGCTGGCGCTGCACCACGCCAAGAATCATTTTCTGCGGGCGGAGAGTGCCGGCGTCGTGGCGTCCGTGGCAGGCCTCGGCTTCATCGTCTGGGGACTTCCCCGCATGGGCATAGAGGCCGGGGCCTGGGGCATCGTGATCCGGGCCATACTCCAGATGCTGCTTCTCGCGCCTGGGATGGGGGCGTATCGGGCTCCTCATTGGTCGGATCCCGGCCTCGCGCTTGGCATTCGACGATCGGCGCCGCTCATCGGCGGCCAATTGTACTTCAAGAGCGACGCCATGTTCGATCGCTTTCTCGCGTCGCTGGCGCCGCCCGGCGCCTTGTCCCTCTATCACGTCTCCCAGCAGCTCTACGCGTCGGCCGCGATGGTCATGAACCGCGCGGTTGTGGCACCCGTAGTGCCAAGGCTGTCCCGGCTCGCGAGCGTGAACGACTGGCCGGAGTTCATCGCCCAGATCAACCGGCGACTGGTCGTGATGGTGGCTGTAACAGTCGCGATCTCCGTCGGCCTGGCGCTGCTCGGCCGGCCGGTTCTGGGTCTGATCTTCGGTCGAGGGGAGTTCACGGCGGACCGGGTGGCGCACCTCTGGTGGCTGCTGCTCCTCCTCTCGGGCGTGTGGGTGGGAGGACCGCTCGGTCAGATCCTGTCCACGTCCTTCTATGTCCAGGGTGACACGCGAACCCCGACTCGCGTCGGCATCGTTGGCTTCACCCTGGCCATCGGCCTCAAGCTGTTTGCCTTTCGGAGGTACGGGATCGAAGGGCTGGCCTTGGCCGCGAGTGCCTATTACGTGCTGAACGCGACAGCGTTGCTCATCCTCCTGCGTTGCAGGACTCGTCGGGTGCCGGGCTCGATGCCGCTCGAAGGGCTGGCCAGCCCGTGAGCGCGCCCGTCGCCCTCGAGCGCGTCGGCTGCCCGCTCGGCTGCCCTAGCGACGACGAGCTCGTGATCACCGGCCGGGATCGGCTCCACGAGCTGCCGGGAGAATTCCGGGTGGTCCGCTGCCGGGGTTGCGGTCTCATGCGAACCGATCCTCGGCCAACGCTCGACGGGATCGACTTCTACTATCCCGCGGACTACCGGCCCTACCTCACGACGCGTGTTGGCACGACCCCAACCGCCAAGGTGCCCTCAAGCGGGCGAGTCCGCACCGCGATTCGGCGGCTGCTCAGGCCCGTGGCGCTTGAGCTGCCGCCGCTTCCGCCCGGCCGACTGCTCGAGATTGGTTGCGGCTCGGGCGCCTTCTTGCACAGCATGGCCCAGAAGGGGTGGTCCGTCGATGGCATCGAGCGCTCTCCTGACGCCGGTGCCTCGGCGCAGGCACTGGGCTACCCGGTGCACATCGGACCGCTTGAAACAGCCCCCGATCCTCCTGCTCCATACGATTTGGTCGTCGGCTGGATGGTGCTGGAACACCTGCACGAGCCGATCGCGACTCTGGAGAAGCTGGCCCGATGGAGCGCGACCGGGGCGTGGCTGGTGGCCTCGGTGCCCGATGCCGGCGCGCGGGAGTTCACCTGGTTCGGTGACGCTTGGTACGCGCTACACCTGCCGGGACACCTTTTTCACTATACGCCGCGCACATTAGGGCGAGTGCTGGAGCGTGGGGGATGGAAGCTCGAGCGCGTATACTGGCACGACAATCCGAACAATCTGCTGCTCAGCCTGCGCTATCTCTGGCTCGAGCGCGGGTGGTCCACCGGCGCCGACCTGCTGCAATCCGTCGCCGACGGGAAGCGGTTTCCCTGGGCGCGACTCTTCCTTGGCAAGCTCCTGGGCCGTCTGCGGTCCAGTGGGAGGATGACCATTTGGGCGCGACGGATCTAGAACGCTCAGCCGTAGCACCTGACGCCCGGCCCGGCGCGCCGTCCCGGCCGTTCTTGGTCGGCTGGCGCCCGACCTGCAGTGACCCCAAGGTCGCTAGTGTCCGGATCCGCTGCCTCAACCCGCTGGGCGAGTTGCATCGGCAGAACTACCCCGTCGAACTGTACCAGGCCGCTCGGCGAAGCTCGTATGCGGCAGTGATCTTCTCCAAGGTTTACGACGAAGCCACCCAGGCCGAAGCGGACAAACTTCGGTCCTCTGGGGCAAGGGTCGTGCTGGATCTGTGCGACAATCACTTCCTTGATGCCTCGGGAGCGGAAGTTGTCCGCAAGGCGTCGATCCGGCTACGCCGGATGGTCGAACTGGCCGACGAGTTCGTGGCGTCCACCGATGCGATGGCAGAGGTGCTGCGGCAGGAGGCCGGCGGGCAGAGGCCGGTGACAGTAATCGGCGATGCGGTGGAGACGAGCATCGACAGCGTCCGGAGTGCCCCATGGCACGAATGGCTCGCACGGCGACGCCTGCGGGCGCTCACCGAGCGACTGGCGGTCCAATCGGTCTCGCGGCTGGTCTGGTTCGGCTCGCATGGGGGGCCATCGGGCGACCATGGCATGGCCGATCTGGAGACGATCCGCCCACTGCTGGAATCGCTCCATCAGGAGCGCCCGCTGAGTCTCACGGTCATCAGCAACTCGGCAGAGAAGTTCGACCGGCTCATTCGGCCGTGGCGCTTGCCCACCGAGTACCTCGAGTGGAGTCCGATCACTTTTCTGTCGGCGCTCCGCTTGCACGAGATCGCGGTTATCCCGATTCGGCAGACCCCCTTCACTCGCTGTAAGACCAACAATCGCCTGGTCACGGCCCTGGCCGCCGGGCTCGCGGTGGTGGCGAGCTCGATTCCGAGCTATCTGCCGTTTGCCTCGACCTGTACGCTCGACGACTGGTCCGGAGGGCTTCGACGATACATCCTCGACCCGGAGTCCCGGCGCCGCGCGGTGGCGGCGGGGCAGGCCCTGGTGCAGCGGGAGTGGACCCTCCCGGTGATCGCGGATCACTGGCGGCACTATTTTGACGGCTTTCGCGAGAGGGCACCGCAGCGCTGATTCCGCCAGTGCGGGCATGATGGAGCGCCGCGTGGAGCGCTGTTCGAGTGGTTCAGACGGCAGCCCGGTCCTGAGGGCGACGAGAGCTCCCATGGGGGCCGGCTCGCTGAAGGACGCCGCGGATGTCCGGGAGCGACGCACTCGCTACTTCAGCACGAGGGACAAGCGATCGTGCCAGGTGCAGCCGCCCAGCTTCTGATTCGAAGTCGGTCACGAGCGTTGTATGGTTTTCTCGAGCGGATGTCATTCGCCCGACGGGCCCTGGCGTCTCTCGGAGCCAACCGGCGGTTCCGGCAGACTCATCCCCGAGTTGCCGTCCCCCCCTTGCGACTGCTTTGGGACGCGCAGTCCTACACGGACTACCAGCGGTACTGGGACTCGGGGCGGACGAGCGCCGAATACTACTGGGACCTGATCCGGACCAGACTTCCTGCTTCCCCTGGCGAGCCGATCCGCGTGTGCGAATGGGGGTGCGGACCTGCTCGAATAATCCGACACTTCCCTGACCTCTGCGTCGGCTACCCGGCGACGATCCTTGCCACCGACTACAACGCCGCGTCGATCCGATGGTGCAAGGCCCACATTGCCGGTGTGAGCTTCCATCACAACGATCTGGCGCCTCCTCTCCCGTTCGAACGCGGGCAGCTCGACGCGCTCTACTGCCGCTCCGTGTTCACCCATCTGTCCGAAGAAATGCACTACCGCTGGATCGAGGAGCTCGGACGGGTCGTTCGGGCCGGAGGGTTGATTGTTTTGTCGACTCAGGGCGCCGCTCATGCGAGCCGTCTTCTGCCCGAGGAGCGCGAACAATATGATCGAGGCGAGCTGGTCGTGCGACAACTCGCGCAGGAGGGTAAGCTGTTTTTCGCTGCATTTCACAATCCGGCCTTTGTCCGGGGGAGGCTCCTGGCCGGCATGCGCGTGGAGGAGCATCAGGAAGGTCGCAATACGCAGGATGTCTGGGTGGTACGTCGTTAGCCTGAGGCTGCTTGTCAATTGCGGCACACTCGGAGGACGTGTGTCGCATTCCGGGTCGCTTGGAAGCCCATTTTGCCCCTAGCGGGGGCCGAATCTCACCGTAGCATCCAAAGCATGCCAGGTCCCCTGGAAGGCATCTCCGGCTGTGACGCAGGAGCTACGCGCGAAGTCACTATAGAAGTCACTATAACGGACCTTGCCGCTGGTCGAGGCGAGGAAGAGGCATCGGCGTGGGATCACTGCCATTGAGGCTCGAGGAGCTTGTTAAGACTCGCATTGCGGAGGTCGCCGCCACCCTCCTCGGTATCCTCGCGTTGACCGCTTGCGGCGCTGAGACAGGTCCGCCCGAGCCCCTCCCCAAACCCGACATCCTCGACAACCAGATCGTGTTCGCGTCCGATCGCGGCGGACACAAAGAGATCTACGTCACGAATCCCGACGGATCCGGCGTCATCAAGCTGTTGGACAGCCCCACCGGCGACCTCAATCCGGTGCCGTCGCCGGACGGGACCCGAGTCGCCTTCTTCCGTCATGTCGACACCGTCATCCTCCTGCAGATCATGAACACCGACGGTAGCAACCTGATCAGCACCTACTTTCGGACAGACGACGCCACCTGGTCGCCCGACGGCTCCCGGCTGGCGATGCTGGTAACCGATGCTCGCGGGATTTGGTTCACACCCAAAGTCGTCGATCGGACGGGCTCCGTGGTGTCCGCGCTCGATCTCTCTGCCTGCGGCGGCACCAGTCCGTCCTGGTCACCCGAGGGGTCCCGCTTGGCATACGTGCTTTGCCCCTCTGGCGCGGTTTACGTGCGTGACGTCGCCGCCGGCACCACAACCACGCCTGTGCCCGATTCCGAGATTGACGATGACGCCTATCTTCCCGCCTGGTCGCCTGACGGGGCGGCGATCGCCTTCGCAATCCGCGTCGACGACCCGGACCGGACTGGCATTTTCGTGGTCGGGCCGGACGGAAGTGGCCTCACCAGACTGGCGCCCGACTCCGCGGTCCGGACGCTGCGATGGTCCCCAGACGGCTCCAAACTGGCGTTCGTCTCGGGTGCCGGCGGGGACAACGAGGTGTATGTGATAAACCCCGACGGGGCAGGACGGTTGAACCTCACGCAGAATCCCGCTGACGACAGTCACGTGACCTGGGCCCCGAGCGGCACCCGACTGGCATTCCAGAGCGACCGCACTGGCAATCGCGAGATCTTCGAGATGGATGTCGACGGCACGCACGTGGCCAACCTCACCAATAGCCCGGCGGACGATGCCGAGCTGGCCTGGAGTTCGGCCAGGGTCGCCCCATAGCGGAGCATGAACGCGGACGGTCCTGGCGCTGCCGCGGGCGCTGGCGCGCAGGACCGGACCAAGGTTGTTTTCAGCGCGTCGCGGAGGCCGGCGACACCACTGACCAGGGGGCATGTGCAACATTTTTTCGACTGGGCCAGGGGAGCCGTTCGGAGCGAGGAACCCTGGCTGATTCTCGGTAAAGGACCGAGCTTTTCGCAGCGCGATCTTTACGACCTCTCGGGCTACCGACTGTTGAGCCTGAACCACGTCGTGCGCGAGCTGCCGGTCGCGCTGGCGCACATGATCGATCTGGATGTCGCGGACGCGTGCGCCGAGGCGCTGGGCGAGAACGCCGAGTTCTTGGTGATGCCGTGGTATCCGCATGTCAGGAACCGCGCTGGCAGCGAGAGCCTGGCGGAGCTGGTCCCGAAGTTCCCCGGCCTCCGGCGTCTGGAGGCCGAGGGCCGGCTCCTATGGTATGACCTGAGCACGTCACCGGTCCGCCACGGCCCGGGCCCGGTTGTGCAGGCGACCTATTTTAGCGCCGAGGCGGCGCTGAGCCTCCTGGCTTTGGCCGGGGCCCGGCGGGTCCGCTCGCTCGGCGTGGACGGGGGTAACGCATACAGCCAAGCGTTCGACGACCTCAAGGACAAAACGCTGCTGGCCAACGGCCGGCCGAACTTCAACCTGCAGTTCAAGGGACTGGCCAGGACCATCATGAGCACAGGTGTGGACTACGCTCCGCTCGACGTCGAGAGCCCGATTCGAGTGTACGTCGGCAGCCAGGAAGCCCAGATGCTGCCGGTGAAAGTGCTCGAATACTCGATCCGCAAGCACGCCAGCATGACGGTCGAGGTCTTTCCGCTGCATCAGGCCCACGTCGACTTCTCGATGCCCGCCGCGGTCGAGAACCGTCCGCGCACGCCGTTCTCATTCCAGCGGTTCTACATCCCGCAGCTCGCCGGATTTCGCGGGCGGGCGATCTACGTCGACTCGGACATGCAGGTCTTTCAGGACATCCGGAAGCTGTGGACGCTGCCGTTCGAGGGAGCCGACCTCCTGGCCGCGCGCGAAGCGGGCGAGAGCGGCCGTAAACCGCAGTTCAGCGTCATGCTGCTCGATTGCGCGGCCCTCCGGTGGGATCTGAACGACATCGTAGCGCGGCTGGATCGCGGCGAGCTGACCTACGAGACCCTCATGTACGAGATGAAGGTCGCTCGGAGCATCCGGGCGGGCATCGACCCGACCTGGAACTCGCTTGAGCGCTATGAGGATGGCCGCACGGCCCTCCTTCATTACACCGACATGATGACACAGCCCTGGATCTCCCAGAACAATCCCCTGGGGTATCTCTGGGTGCGTGACCTGATCGGGGCGGTCGATGCGGGCGCAATCACCCGCGCCTTCGTCGAGGAGCACGTGCGCGAGGGCAACGTCCGCCCCACGCTGCTCTATCAGCTGGACCACCGGGTGGAAGAGACGGCACTCCTGCCCAAGGTCGCCCGAGAGCTCGACGACGCGTTCGTCCCTCCCTACCGGAAGATGGGGGCGCATGCCGGCACCCGACTGGGGCGCCTGGGACGCGTGCGCGCCATCCTGCGGCACGTCTACCAGCGGAGCCCACTCTTCCGCATCGAGCGAAAGCTGCGAGCGCCGGACAATTGATCCCGCCGCCGCGCAAGCGCCGCCGATGGCCGGCGGAGTGGACCCTAACTGTCGGCCTGATGGCTTGTCTCGGGACGCATCCGTATCAGGCTCCCCGGATCAGCCGGAACCCAAGCCTTGGCGAAGGGATGGTAGTCGACGGCGGCGGCTTCCGCGCCGCGCGTGGGTCTTGGCTGGAGCTGCGAGCGCCCGCGGGCGCGAACGGCGGCCAGGTGACCATCAAGTCCAACCTCTCCGCGGGCTGCTCGCTCTGGTCGTGGGTGTGGAACGACTTCGAGTTCGTCAACGTGCACGACTACGGCCGCCAGATCCAGACGGCCTTCGTGAGCGACCGCGGCGCGGCCCACGAAGCCAACCCGACCGAGGCCGGCAGCCGCTTCTCGGCTTGGCCCGGCTCGCACAAGGGCTCGCCATGCGTGCGGGCCGCCAACGTGCTGCCCGCGACGCAGGTGACCTCTGCTTCGCCCTTCGAATACGAGCCGACGCGGTGGGGTGGCGGCTACCGGCGGCCGTTCCTCTGGAAGGACGTTCGCATAGGCAAGGAGATCACCCTCGACTACCTCGGGCTCGGCCCGGTGGCCCGCTACGCCAGCCTCGTGACCGTGCCGGCGGACGTGCCGAGCTCGGGTGTGGAGATTCCCTCCGTCTACCTGCATGCCAGCCTCCGCCGGTTCTACGGCTACGACGCCGCCACGCGGACGTTGTCGCTCCAGGATCCGGCGACCGTCGAAGGCGGGACGCTGCCGCCGTCGGGCTACGGCGGAGTCATCGCATCCACTCCGGACGGGTCGCGGGCGTTCGGCCAGTACGGCGTCGTGGACTCGCTCGGCGGCTCGGTGACTCCCGCTGCTGGCGGATTCAGCTACTTCCTGTTCCCGGACCCGACCGACACCCTCGGACCCGCGGCCAACGCGACGGCCAAGATCCGCGCGCTCCACGGCGGGCTCGTGCGCGGGGAAAATCGGATGACCACCTACCTGATGAGCGGGACCCTCGCCGAGGTCACGGCGCTGATGGACAGCCTGTACGCGCACCGGGAAGTGGCGCGCTGAGGTGACCGCGGCGCCCGCGCAGGCCGGCATTCTTCGCCTGAGGTGGTGGCTCTTTCTCCTCCCCGCCTGCTTCCTGGTGGAGGTGATTCTCGGCGGACCGCTGGGGATCTACGGCGGCATGCCCGTCCGCTTCATCCTGTTCGGCGCCTGCGGCGTCGAGCTCACTCTCGGGCTCGGCATCCGGGGTCGGATCACCGGCGCCCACCTGGTGGCCCTGGCGAGCGTCACCGGCTTCCTCCTCGTCACCGCACTCTGGGTCGTGGTCGTGCCGGTGCTCACCCGCGGGCGATTCGTCTACGCCATCGGCGAGGCGCGCTCGTTTCTAGTCTTGATCCTGGTGGTGCTCCTGCTCGCGCTCACGCCCGCCAGCCAGCTCGGCGTGCTCGTGAGCTACCTGCAGCGGATCGTGGTGTGGTCCTCCGTTCTGCTCGCGGTGTTTCAGATCGCGATCTGGCTGGTCGGGACGCTGCTGCCCCAGCTCAAATGGGTCATCGGGCCCGTGCTCTCCGGTGCGTTCGGCGGCGCATCCGACTTCATCTACGTAGGGCCCATGCCCGACGGCTTCTTCCGGGTGTTCTGGATCTCGACGCTGTGGGTCCTGGTCAGCGTGTTCTGGCTCCCGCTGGTTGTGCCACCCGGGCCGCGCCGCACCGCGCTCTTCGCCATCCTGCTGTTCGGGCTGTTCGTCTCGTACTCCCGAGGGATCTGGCTCGGGCTCGTCGCGGGGTGGGTCGTGGCCTATTTCACGGGACTCGACCGGCGGCACATCGTGCGCGGCCTGGTGCGCGCCAGCGTGGCCGCCGGCCTGCTGCTGACGCTGCTGCTCGGGATGCTGGCCGCCACGGGGCAGTTGAACCGCAGCACCGAGCGGCTCACGTCGACCGTCTCGCCCGATGACCCGAGCGTGGGGGTGCGCGTGGAGCAGGGACGGTACCTCGTGGATCTCTGGCTCGAGCACCCGTTCATCGGGAACGGATACGGCGCCTACTCGGCGCACTACACCCGGTCCACCGAGGCCCCGTTCAGCTACGAGCATATGTCCTACGCCTTCCTCGCCAAGCTCGGCCTGCTGGGGCTCGCGGCCAGCGGTGCGTTCGTGCTGTTCTGGGTCGGCACCGCGTGGCGGGCGCGCCGGACCGCGCCCGAGTCGGCGTCCGCCTTCCTCGGCGGGGCGAGCGCGCTGCTGCTGGCCTCGATGACCAACCCGCTGATCGTCAACCTGGTGGGGATGAGCATCCTCGGCTGCCTGCTGCTGCAGTGGGCCAGCTTCGCCGCTCCCGCCCGCCCGCCGGCTCCGCATGACGTCTGACGGGGTAGTGATCGTGCTCAGCGCCTACGACGGCGCCCGCCACATCGAAGCGCAGATCCGCAGCATCCAGCGCCAGCATCACCAGGACTGGCTGCTGTTGGTGCGGGACGACGGCTCAAGCGACGGCACCCCCGCGCTGGTCGAAGCGCTGGCACGTGAGGACCTGCGGATCCGCCTGGTGTCCTCCGGCGGGAAGAACCTCGGCGCCGTCGCCAGCTTCGGCGCGCTGCTCGCCGAGGCGGCGGCGGGAAACGCCCGCTACGTCTTTCTCGCCGATCAGGACGATCTCTGGCTGGAGGACAAGCTCGGCCGACAGCTCGAGGCCATGACCAGCGCCGAAGTCCGCCTCGGGTCCGACGTGCCCATCCTCGTGCACTCGGATCTCTCGGTGGTCGACGACCGCCTGCGGCCGATTCACCCGTCGTTCCTCCGCTACCAGAGCGGTCTCGCCACGCCGACGGGCCTTTCGCTCCGCACGCTGCTCGCTCAGAACCTCGTGACCGGCTGCGCGACGGCGGTCAACCGCGCGCTCCTGCGCCTGGCGCTGCCGCTTCCCGACGTGGTCATGCACGACTGGTGGCTCGCGCAGTGCGCCGCGGGCGCTGGGGCGGTGGTCTCCCTGCCGGACGCGCTCGTGCTCTACCGCCAGCACGCGGCCAACGTCGTCGGCGCGAGCGGGTTCTACGGGCTGGTGGCGCGGGCGCTGCGAAGCCCGGTGGCATGGTGGGAGCGTGGCGGACGGAATTTCGTGCGCGGCGTGCGCCAAGCGGCCATGCTCCGGGAGCGACTGGAAGGAGAGCGACTGGTACCGGGACGGTCGGAGCGTGAGCACTCCGGCGAGAGTGCCGATCTCGTGGCCCGGTACGCGACGGCCTTCGCCGGAACAGCGTCACCTCTCCAACGTCTCCGGAAAGTGCGCGCCCTGGGCGTCCACCCGGCGAGCCGGGTCCCGCGACTGCTGTACTACCTCCGCGTGCTGTTGTACGAGCGGCTCCGTGGCAATGTGGGGCCCGCCCGCCCGGCGGCTCAGCGTAGCAGCTCGTCCACGATCGGCGCGTAGGTGCGGGTCCGGTCGAGGTGGGCGGCGGCGAATGCCATCACGTAGACACGCTGCCGCGCCGCCCGCTCGGGATCCTTGAGGGCATGGTGCATCGCAACCGCCAGTTCGTCGCCGTTGCCGGCGGCGTAGTTGTATCCCAGATCGTTCCCCTCGACCATCTCCCAGGCCTCGCCCGGCAGGCTGTTGATGACCGGGATCCCCGCCAGCAGGTAGTCGTTCAGCTTGTAGGAGTACGCCACGTTGCCGCCGACCGCGAAGGTGTTGAGCCCGTAGTCCATGTGGCGGAGCAGCGCGACCAGGTCGCGGTGCGGCAGCAGGCCGGAGAACCAGCTTCGAAGTCCGATCTCCGCCGCGAGGGCGCGGAGCACCGGCTCAAGCTCACCCGCACCAAGACAGACGAGACAGGCCCCGGGGTGGTCCGTCTGCACCGCGCGCGCGGTGCGGACCACCAGCTCGAGGTCGTAGTTGCGTCCCAGGGTCCCCACGTACACGAAGCGGAAATCGGCTGCCGCAATCTCGGGCGGCAGCGCGACCGACGACACCGCCTCCGCGTAGTACGCCAGGTCGCCGCCGAGGTAGACGCAACGCGCCGGCGGAAGCCCGCGCGGCCCGCGCACGCGGTCGGCGCCCTCGGCGTAGCGCGCCGATTCGGCCACGACGGTGTCGGCCAGGCCGAGGGCCGCGTCGGCGGTCCAGCGCCAGAGCCGGAACAGCGGGCGCTCGTACGGCCTGAGCCGGTGCACGGCCAGCAGCGACTCGGGCCAGGTGTCGTGCACATCGATCACCAGCCGGCTGCCTATCGCCCGGGCGAGGAGGCCCAGCAGCAGCGCGCTAAGATTGTGCGGGATTGGGCAGTAGATGCTGCGCGGGCGGCCCCTGCGCACGAGCTCCCACACTGCCGCCAGCGCGAGGCCCAGGTCGAACACGAGGTGGCTCAGCACCCGCCGCACGCTGACGTTCGCCGAGTAGCCCGGCTCGAACACGCGTACGAAGCGCAGACCGGGCCGCTCGAGCGCTGGCTTGGGGCGCTTGGCCTGATGGTCGAACCCGCTCGTGAAGAAAGTGACACGCGCCCCCCGCGCGCGCACCCGCTCCGCGAGGTAGAGAAACCGGTCGCCCTCGGCCATGCGGGCCGGGTTGGTGAACGGCCCCACGACCCAGACCAGTGGCGGCTCCGCCGCTTGAATCCGGCCGGGTGCCGGGTTAGCTATCTCGCTCATGCCTCATAACCGCCGGATGCGGATCTACCTCTCCGTGCCGCACATGGGCACGCTCGAGCAGACGTACGTCGCCGAGGCCTTCGCCACCAACTGGCTCTCGTCCGCGGGTCCGCATCTGCAAGCCTTCGAGAACGAGGTGGCCGAGCTGCTCGGCGGCGGCGTGAGCACCCTGGCCACCTCGAGCGGCACCGCGGCGCTGCACCTCGTACTCCGAGCGGCTGGAGTGGGGGCCGGGGACCGGGTGGCGGTCTCGACGCTCACGTTCGCCGGCTCGGTGTTCCCTATCGACTACCTCGGCGCGCGGCCGGTCTTTCTCGACAGCGAGCCCGAGTCCGGCAACCTCGATCCGGCGCTGTTGCGCGACTATTTGCGGGCGGCGGCGGCGCGCGGCGAGCTGCCCAAGGCCCTCATCGTCGTGCATCTCTACGGGCAGCACGCCGACCTGGACGCGATCGCCGCCGCGTGCGCCGAGTACAACGTACTGATGATCGAGGACTCGGCCGAATCGCTGGGCGCCACCTACAAAGGGCGGCAGACCGCCGTCACCGCACCGCTCTCCATCCTGAGCTTCAACGGCAACAAGATTATCACCACGACTGGCGGCGGCATGGTGGTTGCCAAGGACCCGGCGGTGCTGGCTCGAATGCGGAACTGGGCCAACCAGGCGCGCGAGCCCGCCGTGGAGTACCTCCACCGGCAGGTCGGGTTCAACTACCGGATGAGCAACGTGCTCGCCGCAATCGGGCGGGGGCAGCTCACCGTCCTCGAGGACCGGGTACTGGCCAGACGTGCCGTCGCCGAGCGCTACGGCCGCCTCCTGGGCGACATTCCCGGCGTCGAACTGCAGCGGGAAGGTCCATGGGGACGCCACACGCGGTGGCTGTCGGTGATCTACCTCCATCCGGCCACGCATCCCGGCGGACCCCGGCGTGTGATCGAAGCGCTCGGCACGCGCGGCATCGAGGCCCGCCCGGTCTGGCGGCCGATGCACACGCAGCCGCTCTACGCCGAGGCCGAGCGGGTCGGAGGGGAAGTGGCAGAGCGGTTGTACGGCACCGGCCTCTGCCTCCCGTCGTCGTCCAGTCTCACGATCCACGAGCAGGACGAGGTCATCGAAGCGATCAGACAGACGCTGGTCCGCGCGGACGCAGCAGCACCTCGGCCAGCTCCTCGATCGACTGGGTCGTCCAGTCCGGCTGGTGTTCGGCGGTCGCCGGGGTGAGCCCGTGGTACTCTCCCGCCGCATGGCGGGCCCACACAGCCTGCATGCCCGCTGCCTTGGCCCCGCGGAAGTCCTTCGCCGGATTGTCTCCCACATAGACGCAGTCGGACGGTAGCACCCCGAGCGCCCGACTCACCGCCAGAAACGGCTCGGGGCTCGGCTTCCACGCGCTTCGACCCAGCGTGTCGGAGAACACCACCGCGTCGAACCAGGGCGCCAGTCCGCTGGCCAGCCACTTCCGTTCCTGCATCGTCGCCGGCCCGTCCGACACCAGCCCCAACCGATAGATCCGCTTGAGCTCGCCTAGGAGCCGCTCGACGCCGGGAAGCGGCGTGAGGACAGGGGAGTGCGTCCGGTAGGCCTCGACCAGCGCGTCCACGGTGACGTCGAGGCCCGGACGGCTGGCCAGCCAGCGATCGAAGGTGCTGCCGCGCATGCCACTCCGGTACAGACCGACCAGCTCGTCGTACGCCGCCGCCGCGGCGACACCCCCGGCGAGGGCGGCCCGATCGGCCGCGGCCCGAAATCCGCCGAGCACGAAGTCGCGCTCGGCGACCAGCGTGTCGTCAAGGTCAAAGACGACGGCGCGCCACATTGGCCAGGTCGCTCTCGCTGAGAAAGAACGCGTCGTCGAACCGGGTCACGTACAGGCCCTCGCGGAAGCCGTCCGGGCGGCCGGGGTCGTAGGGGACGCCAGCGACCTCGGCGAGCAGGAGCGCCGGGCCGTGGACGCCCGCGGCGATCCCCAGGGGCGCGCCCCCGCCGAAGCGGGCGTTGATCTCGGTGAAGTGTGGCTCGCCGTCGCGCAGCATGCACTGCACCGTGAGGGGCCCGCGGCCGGGCAGGGCTTCGGCGATCCGCCGGCAGCCGTCCAGGATGCGGTCGTCGCGCACCGTCACGCCCTTCACCACCTCTCCGCCGCGGACTTCGAGACGCCGCCGCGAGACCAGCCCTCGGACGCGGCCGTCGAGCCCGCACACGACGTCGGTCGTGATCTCGGGGCCGGGCAGGTGCTCCTCGATCATGGGGAACGGCACGTAGCCGAGGAAGAAGCGCAGCTCGTCGGGGCTTCGGGCCAGGAAGGCGTGCTGGGCGGCGCTCCCATCGCGGGGCTTTAAAAACACCGGGTACGTGAGTGCCTCCGGATCCACCCCGTCGGCCACCCAACCCTGCGCCACGGCCAGGCCGAGCTTCCGGAAGAAGGCCTTGGTTCGCCACTTGTCACGGGTGATGTCGGCCGCCTCGGCGGAGATCACCCCGGCCTCGGCGCCGGCCTCGTGAAACGCCTCGCGGTGGCGCGCGAGCACGGGAATGTCCGGGTCGGTGAGGGGCAGCACGAGGGCGACGCCCTCCTCGCGGCAGATTCCGAGGAGCTCGGGGACAAACGCCGGGTCGCGGGTGGGGGGCACCAGATACCTGCCATCGGCTACCTGCAGGGTGGGCGCAAGCGGGTTGATGTCGGTCGCCAGCACCCGGACCTCGATGCCGAGGCGAGGCCCGGCGTCGTGGAAGGCGCGGACGAGCTCCACCCGGCGCCCTGCGCTGGTCAGGAGAACGGTGACCCGAGCGGTCATGCTGTCAGCTCCCCTGGAATTCCGTGGTGCCTCCATCGACCGGGCTCACGCCCCGTCCTTCCAGCACTCGCGCGACTGTTCGCACCAGGATCGAGAGGTCGAGGCCGAGCGAGTGGTGATCGACGTACCAGACGTCGAGTGCCAGCCGCTCGGGCCAGGTCTGCGCGTTCCGGCCCTGTATCTGGGCCCAGCCCGTCAGGCCGGGCGGTACTTCGTGGCGCCGGGCCTGCAGCGGCGTGTAGCGGGATAGATAGCGGACGGGCAGGGGCCGGGGACCCACCAGGCTCATGTCGCCCCGGCAGATGTTCCAGAGCTGCGGCAGCTCATCGAGGCTCCAGCGCCGGAGCCAGCGGCCCAGCGGGGTGAGCCGGATGGCGTCGGTCGCGACTTCGAGCTCAGGGCTCGGGGCGGGGCGCATCGTCCGGAACTTGTACAGCCGGAATGGACGGCCTCCCAGGCCGGCGCGCTCCTGCACGAAGATGACCGGCGGGCCGAGTCGCGCGCGCACTGCGAGGGCGATCGCGAGCAGGAGCGGCGCGGTGAGGAGCAGTCCCATGCCGGCGAGCGCGAGGTCCAGGGCGCGTTTCATCGAATCCCGGGTGGCGGTTGCGGTATGGTAGACTAGCCTCGGGACGGTCCGCAAGTCTCAGTCGGGCAAGGCCCAGAGGCCCGGCGGAGGTGTACATCAGGGCGGGGGCCCTTATCTTCCAATCGCCCCGCGCCCCTCCGCGCGCGTCCATGCTAACTAGGAGCTCGACGTCCGCGAAATGGCTTCCGACCAGCCCGACGACCTGTCCTTCGCTGCCGCGCTGACGTTCCTGCTTGCGCACCGACGGCTGGTGCTCGGCACCGGTCTGCTCGTCTTCGTCCTGGTTACCGCCGTTTCGCTGCTCCGGTCACGCACGTTCACGTCGACCGCCTCCTTCATGCCGCAGACCTCCGAGAGCGTGCTCTCACGTTTCTCGGGCCTCGCCGCCACGTTCGGCGTGCCGGTGCCGGCGAGTGATCCCGGCTCGTCGCCCGCCTTCTATGTGACGCTGCTCAAGTCCCGGGACGTGCTCCGCCGCACGGTCCAGACACCGTACCTGATCCGCGTGGGCGGCGACACCATCCGGCGCACGCTGGTGGACTTTTACAAGGCAGAGGGGGCCACGCCGGCGGCCCGCCGGGACGCCGCGGCCGAGCGGCTGCTCGAGGACCTGATGGTCTCCACCGGCCGGGAGACGGGGATCGTCAAGCTCGAGGTGACCACAGTCGACCCGGCGTTGAGCCAGCAGGTGAGCCAGCGGATGATCGGGCTGGTGAGCGAGTTCAACATGCTACGCCGGCAGAGCAACGCCGGCAGCGAGCGCCGGTTCGTGGAGGGTCGGAGCGCCGAGGCCAAGCGAGCGCTCGAGGCCGCGGAAGGCCGTCTGCAAGGGTTCCTCCAACGCAACCGCGAATACCGGAACGCGCCGCAGCTGGTGTTCGAGTATGAGCGGCTGCAGCGCGACGTGCAGATGCAGCAGCAGATCTACTCCTCCCTGGCCCAGGCGCTCGAGCAGTCCCGCATCGACGAGGTGCGCAACACCCCCGTGATCACCCTGATCGAGCCGCCCGACCTCCCGGCCAAGCCCGACGGCCGCTTCGCCCTGGTCAAAGGCATCCTCGGGTTGCTGGTGGGACTGGGACTGGGAGCGCTGTTCGCGGCCTGGAGACAGCTGCTCGCCGGCATGGGGCGACTCCGCGCGCCCAGCGTGCCTCCCGCGCAAGGGCGAACGGGTCCGGGATTGGCGCGCAATCTGCAGGATATGGCAGGCTCGGAGTCTGGTTTTGGAGCTCGCAAGTCGGGCTAAGTTGCACTTCCCGAATGCCTTGACTCTCACCAGCCAGGTGTAGATACTCTTCGCAATGTCTCCACACCAGCCCCTCCCACCCCGTCCACAGATCCGGAACCGATACCTCTTTGCGTCGGACGTGTGTCTTTTCGTCTCAGCCACGATCCTCGCGTACGCCCTTCGGTTCGAAGGATTCGAGTGGGGCCCGGAACAACAGCAGGCGGCGGTCGTCTATCTCCTCGTCTCCCTCCCCATCAAGCTGTACGTCGCGTGGTGGGTCGGCATCTATCGCCGGCTGTGGCGCTACGCCGGGATCATCGAGGTTGAGCGGCTGATCTCGTCGGCGGCCATTTCCGGGCTGGCATGCCTGGTCCTGGGCGGCCTGGTCCTCCCGATTCTGGGTGTCACCGCCGTGCGAGTGCCGCTGTCGGTCCTGTTCATGGACGGGCTGCTGACCGCGGTCTTCGCGGCGCTGCCCCGGCTGGGTGTCGCGCCTTCGGGCGGCGGACAGCAGCGCCGCCGGGTCGACAGCGACCGGGTGATCATCGTGGGTGCCGGGGCCGCCGGTGAACTGATCGGGAAAGAACTGCTGGGCCATCCACAGCTCGGGCTCCAGCCGATCGGCTTCGTGGATGACGACCCCTCGAAGCACGGACACCGCATGCTGGACCTGCCGGTGCTCGGTGCCCTCAAGGACCTGACCGGTCGTCATCGACGAACTGGCGCGCACGAGGTGATCATCGCGATGCCGCGCGCGCCGGGAAAGGCGGTGCGCGCAGGTCGTGGATGCGGCGCACTGCGGCCGGCGCGCGCGCGCGCACGGTGCCAGGCATGTTCGACATTCTTTCGGGCCGCGTCTCGGTTACGGCGCTGCGCGAGGTCCAGATCGAGGACCTGCTGCGGCGCGAGCCGATCATCACCGACCTGGCCCAGGTGCGAGAGCTGGCGACCGGCGAGACCGTGCTGGTGACCGGCGCAGGCGGCTCGATCGGCAGCGAGTTCTGCCGGCAGCTCGCCCGGCTGGAGCCGGCCCGCATCATCATGCTGGGCCACGGCGAGAACTCGATCTTCGACATCCTAGCACGAGCTGGTCCGGCTCGTTCCCAATGTCACCGCGTGCCCGTCATCGCCGACGTGCGTGACCGCGAGCGGCTGCAGCACGTGTTCGAGTCATTACCGCCCGTACGCGGTCTTCCACGCCGCCGCCCACAAGCACGTGCCCGCTCATGGAAGACGAACATCGCCGAGGCCGTGACGAACAACGTCCTGGGCACCCGCAACGTCGCCGAGCTGTCGGCCGAGTATCGGCGTCAAGCACTTCGTGCTGATCTCGACCGACAAGGCCGTGCGGCCCACCAACGTGATGGGCGCCACCAAGCGGGTGGCCGAGCAGATCGTGCAGCGAGATCGCGGAGGCGCAGAGCGGAAGAACTTCGTCGCGGTGCGGTTCGGCAACGTGCTCGGCAGCCGGGGCAGCGTGGTGCCGACGTTCCTGCGCCAGATCCGCGAGCGGCGGCCCGGTCACGGTCACCCACCCCGAGATGCGGCGCTACTTCATGACGATCCCGGAGGCGGTCCAGCTGGTGCTGCAGGCCGGCGCGCTCGGGCGAGGGCGGCGAGGTGTTCGTCCTCGACATGGGCGAGCCGCTCAAGATCGTCGACCTGGCGACCGACCTGATCCGGCTGTCGGGCCTCGAGGTCGGCGACATCGAGATCCGGTTCAGCGGGACGCGGCCGGGCGAAAAGCTGTACGAGGAGCTGTTCTTCGACTCGGAGAATGCCGTGCCCACCGACCATCCGAAGGTGCTGCGGGCGCGGAACGGCACCTTGCCCATCGGACTGAGCACCGGGGTCGATGCGCTGGTGGAGGGCGCGCGCAGCGGGAGGCCGGACGACGAGATCCGCAGTCTGCTCGTGCGACTCGTCCCCGACTTCCGGCTGTCCGAGCACACCGCCGCGGAAGTGCTGGACCTCGCCCAGAGCTGACGCGGCCTCGCCCGCTAGGCGCTAGCGCCGCGCCACCACGATGATGGTGGCCAGCACGCCGATCACCTGGGCGATGGTGCTGATGACTCCGGTGGCGTTGCTCGACGGCTCCTGCTCGGTCCGCGTGGCCACGAACACAACCGCTCCGGGCAGGGGCCGCGGCACCTGGTCCGGGATGAGCGTCCGCCGTTTCACTCCCTGTCGCACGCCGTTCGGCTGCGTCACGTACGGATGGCGCGTGTCGCCCCGCTGGGTATATCCCCCCGCAGCATCCACATACCAGTCGAGGTTTCGGCCCGGCGTGTAGGCCACCGGCCCCGGAGAATTGACGGCGCCCTGGACCATCACGATGGGATTGAACTCGGGGATGACGATCGAGTCGCCGCCGACCAGAATGACGTTGTCGCGGTACTTGGGATCCTTAAGTACGCGAGGCAGGTTGATGCCGACCCGCTCCGGCAGCCCTGGCCTGGTGGAGTCCCGCGTGGCGCCGTTCGCCGAGGGCACCAGTGACAGCCGATCGGTTCCGGTGGGTCGCGTTCCCGCATACGAACGATAGAACTCGATGCCCCCGGGGTAGGCCTCGGCCGTCAGGCCACCGGCGCGCGCGATCAGATCCGCCAAGCGCTCCGTCTTGGAGCGGAGCGAGTAGCGTCCCGGCGACTTGACCTGTCCGCTGACGACCACGGTGCGCTGCAGGGACCAGCCGCCCTGGCGGAGCACCAGCACGTTGTCGTAGGGCGCGAGCGGTGCATCAGCCGGCGACGCCGCGCCGGTCGCGGCATGCCCCGCCACGAAGCTCGAATCGAGCGGCACGCGCACGGTCTCCGCCAGGGAGCCGACCGGGCGATCGGCGGGGAGGCGCGCGATCTCGGTCTCGAGCTGCGCGTCGTCCGTCAGGCCGTCGGCCAGGAGAATGACGTCCCGAACGGTCATACCCTCACGGTAGGCCACGCGGCCCGGCCGCCGCACCCCGCCGACGATGGCGACGTACTTCTCGACCCGGAACGTGGTCCGCGAGAAGATCCGGACCTCATCCTCGTCCTGCAGCGTCAGGTCCTCGCGCAGCGCGCCGGTCGAATCGGTGAAGGCCGAGCGCAGCTGGATGAAGCTGGAATCCTCGCGCATGCGGGTGACCAGAATGCGGTCGAGGTACACGTCCGGCTTGGGCCCCCCGGCCAGGCGGATGGCGTCGCTCAGCTTCATTCCCGGCGTGAAGCCCACTTCTCCCTCGACCCAGACGTTACCGCGCACCGTCACGTAGCCACGCTGCCGTGTGGCGACGGGGTGGACCGTGACCGAGTCCCCGGGCGCCATCGGCACGGCGGGGGCCACTCCGCCGCTGAACTGATCGGCGCCGACGGCGATGACGATCCGCGCCCGGCCGCCCGCGCCGCGCGATTCCGGCGGCAGAATCCGATGGATGGTGACGCGCGCCTCGACGGCGGAGGGATCGAAGCCGCCGGCGAAGGCGATGGCGTCGCGGAGCGTCTCGCCCGGACGCACCTCGTAGATCGCCGGCCGGAGCACCTTGCCCGCCACGGCGGCGAATCCGCCGTGCACCGGCACGAACACGACGTCACCGGTCTGCAGCCGGATGTTCGTCGGGTTCTTCCCGCTGGTGAGGTAGTCGTAGAGGTCGAGGCTGTCGACCAGAGCCGTGCCGCGCCGGATCATCACCCGCCGGAAGGTGCCGTTGGCCGTCGGACCCCCGGCGGCGTACAGGGCGGTGAGGACGGTGCCGGCGCCCGAGATCTGGTAGGCGCCGGGGCGCACGACGTCGCCCGCGACATAGACCTGGATGTTCCGGAGCTTGGCCAGCGAGAGCTGGAAGCGCGTGGTTCCGGCTCCGTTGCTCCGAACGCCGGAGTAGACCCTTGCGAGCCGGCCGGACAGCTGCTTCTGCACCTCGGCGAGCGTCAGGTTGGCGACATACACCTGGCCCACCTGGGGAATCACCACGAATCCCTCGCGGGTGACCTCGAGGGTGTACGACCGCTCGACGTCGCCGGTCAGGATCAGGACGAGGACGTCCCCGGGCCCGAGCCGGTAATTCTCGTCCACCGGGCCCGTCTGCGCGGCCTGAAACCGGGTCGACGCGCGGCGGAAGGTCTCCAGACCGAACACCTTGAGCCCACCGCGGAGCACGGTGAGCGTGTCCGCCAGGGAATCGGTGCGAAGGGAATCGGCGCGGACCTGCTGAATCGAGTCCAGGAGCGCGCGCAGCGAATCAGAGCTGACCTTGACCGAGTCCGCGAGCCTGAGTGAATCGGCCTCCTCATCGCTCAACACCCCCAGGGCTCGCACCGCGTCCAGCGTGCGCGGCCCATACGGCGCCGGGAGCGTGGTGTCGGCGCCTTGGACATAGCTGTCGAGCAGGTTGTCGGGGTAGCCGGCGGCGCGAAGGCGCGAGCGCACCTGGTCGGGGGTCATTCCCGACTGCTGGATGCGCTGGCGGAGCTGTTCGATGAGCTGCGGCTGGTTCCGGAGGAGGTCCTGCGCCTGCTCCGGCGAGGGGGGTTGCTGGCCTGCGCCGGGAATCTGGGCCAACGCCGGCGTCGCGAACGCGAGCAGGATGACGGCCAGGCCGAGCCACGCCCTGCGGGGCAGGGACCTACGCGAGACCGAGTTGGGCATGGGGGGCGAAGATCGCTCGTAAGTAAGGCGAAGTCAAGCGGTTGCGCGCAGGAGGTCGTGCCAGAATGCAAGCGTTCGGTCGGCGATCGCCGCGTCAGTATACCGCTCCATCACGCGGCGCCGGCCGGCCGCGCCCAGACGCCGGACCTCCTCCGGCTGATCGTGCAGGCGCTGCAGCGCGTCGGCGAGGGCCCCCACGTCCTCTTCGGGCACCACCAGGCCGGCGTCGCCGAGCGACTCCGGGATGGCCCCCGCGGCGCTTCCCACCACCGCGATCCCGTGGGCCATCGCCTCCAGCCGGCGCGGGGCGCCACCTCGATCCAGCGCGGGGTCGTGCGCGACGGTAGCACCACGACATCGAGCCGCGGCCAGACCTCATCCACCGCGCTCCGAGGCAAGGCGCCGCGCCAAGTCACCCGGCCGGCAATGCCAAGACGTTCCGCCAGGCCCTCCAGCTCTTCCTGGGCCGGACCGGTGCCGACCACCGTGAGCGTCCACCGGCCCACCAACTTCACCGCAGCCCGGAACAGGAGGTCGAGGCCCTTCTCCGGAATCAGCCGGCCAACGAATCCCAGGCTGAGGCCGGGATGGCCCGGTCGGTCAGGCGCGAGTGGGAGCGCGACGCCGAGCTGGGGAATTGTGCGATGGGGCAGGGATGGATGGCCGCGCAGCGCAAGGCGCCCGGCGAACTCGTTCACCGAGATGACCCCTGCCGCCCCGGCCAGGGCGCGGTTCCGCCGCAGCCTCGTGAGCGTGCCTCGGCTCACCGGCAGGCTCTCGCGGGTGACGAGCACGTACGGGATCTTGAGCCGCCGTGCCGTCCGCGCGATCGCCGCGGCGCCGTTGCTCCACGGCTCTTCCTCGAGCTGCACCACGTCGGGCCGGAAGTCGGTGAGCAATCCGCGGATGGTGCCGCCATGCCAGAACGGATCGGCCGCAGGGAGCGCGCTCCCGCGAATCGGGATGGGTACGGTGCGGACTCCGCCGTCGTCCCCCCAGCTCGTCTGCTGCTGCCGCTCCAGTCCTGCGGGCACCCAGCGATCGGGCACCGCGGCGGCCACGGTCACGCCCAGGCCGGCGAGGGCGCGGAGCTTGCCTCTCGCGGCGGGGTCCGCGTAGACGCGGGAGATCACCAGTGCGCGCACGCCCCCAATCTCACCTCACATCGCGTCAGGACCAAGGGTGGTTGCGCGGTTGACTTCGGTCGCCGGTCTAGGCCAACTTGGCGACACACCATCATGCGCATCCTCCATCTCGCGAAGTACTACTGGCCGCGCTCCGGCGGCATGGAACGGGTGGTCCAAGGTCTCGCCGAAGGCGCCGCGAACCTGGGTCATCAGGTCCAGGTCGTCGCGGTCGAGAGCCGCGGCAAGGCGGGGAGCGCGGGCCGGGCGCGGATGGGCGTCACCCGCGCGTTCTCGTTCGCGGCGCTGGGCTCGCAGGAGATCGCGCCCGGGTACATCGCCGCGGTCTGGAAACGCGCCGACATCATTCACGTCCATCATCCACACCCGCTCGCCGACGTCGCCTGCTTGCTGCGGGCCGGCGGGACGCCGGTGGTGGTCACCCAGCACGCGGACTCGCGCCGGTCGATGTACCGGCCCGTGACCGGTCTCGTGCTGCGGCGCGCCGCGGCGGTCGTGGTGCCGAGCCGGGCCCACCTGGCGCTGTCCACGGAACTGGAGGGATGGGAGAGCAAGGTCGAGGTCATTCCGTTCGGCATCGACCAGACCCGGTGGGAAACCGTGCCGCCTCCGCCGCCCGGGGCGACGCCCCGGGCCATCTTCATCGGTCGGCTGGTGGCCTACAAAGGCCTCGACATCCTGCTGCGCGCGCTCGAGCGGGTCCCGGAGCTCCGGCTGGACATCGTCGGGGCGGGTCCCGAGGGACCGCGGCTGCGGACGCTGGCGCAGGCCTTGGCCGTCACGGACCGGGTGCGGTGGTACGGGGAGTATCCGGACGAGGATCTGCCGCGCCGCATGGCCGACGCCGATTTCCTGGTGCTGCCGTCGGTGACGGTCGAAGAGATGTTCGGGCTGGTGGTCCTCGAGGCGATGGCCGCGGGTCGGCCGGTGATCACCACGGCGCTTCCCAGCGCGGTCCGGGAGGTGAACGTTCCCGGCGTCACCGGCCTCGAGGTGCCGCTGCGCGATGTGCCGGCGTTGGCCTACGCGCTCGAGGCCATGAGCCGCGACCCCGCCCGTCGGCGGACCATGGGCGAGGCGGGGCGGCGGCGGGTGGCCGAGCGGTTCACCCAGTCCATGATGGCGGAGCGGCACGTGGAGCTGTACGAGAAGATTCGCGCGTTGCGCGTGTAACGCCCCCTGACGTCGCGGTGAGTGCGCTCGCGGCGGTGGTCATATGCCAGTGAGGTCGACATGGCGAAGTTCGGACGACCGGCGGGCCCCGAGCGGCAGGCGCGGTTGAAGCTGCCGTTCGAGGGCCTGTATCCCGGTATCGTGGCCGGCGAGTGGATGCCGGCATGGCTGTTGGCGGAGCAGCTGCTCGCCGCGGCGGAGCGGCAAGGCCTCAACCCCGGCGAACGGGTGTGCGTGCCGGCGCACTTCGAGTTCCGTGGCGGCGGCAAGCGGCCGCCCGAGTTCCGCGGACTGAGAACGCGCGCGATAGAGGTGCCGTAGGCGATCCTTCGCGCCGAGCACCAGCTTCCCCCTCCCGGCACGATCGTCTAGTACGCGCGCGGGCGCATACCGGATCTCCCATCCGCAGGCCTGCTCCGGGCGTAGCTGAGGTGTCCAACCACCACCTCAACCGGAGATCCACATGCGATTGCTGTACACCACCCGTTCGGCGTTCGTCCTGAGCCTCGCCCTCGCCGCCGCCTCGGCGGCCTCCGCGCAGGAGCGCTCGGCCGAGATGAGCATGGACAAGGGCACCACCATGGTCGGCGGGCAGGCGATGTTCCGCACCAAGGATATCGTGGACAACGCCGTCAACTCGGCGGACCACACCACGCTCGTCGCCGCCGTCAAGGCGGCCGGCCTGGTGGAGACGCTGAAGGGCGAGGGCCCGTTCACCGTGTTCGCACCGACCAACGCCGCCTTCGGGCTCCTGCCGGAGGGCACGGTCAGCACCCTCCTCCGGCCGGAGAACAAGGGGCAGCTCACCAAGGTGCTCACCTACCACGTCGTCGCGGGGCGGTACGACGCGTCGGCGCTGATGAAGGCCATCAAGGAGGGTCACGGCCGAGCCACCCTCAGGACCGTGCAAGGCGAGCCGCTGACGCTCACGATGAACGGCGACCGCAACATTGTAGTGCGCGATGCCAAGGGCGACGTGGCCGACATCTCGACCTACGACGTGGTGCAGTCGAACGGCGTCATCCACGTGGTGGACAAGGTGCTGCTGCCGAGCTGAGTCGCCGGCCAGCAGGAAGGGCGGGGCCTGGCTGCGATCGCGGCCAGTCCCCGTCTCGCCATGGCCGGTTGCCTCACCCGGGCGAAGGGGGAGACGAGCAGGGCGGACGGCTACCGGGCGGGCGCCAGCGCCTCGAGCCGCTGCCGCACGACGCCCACCGCGGCCTCGGCACCCAACCCCTCGAGCAGCCGCACTGCCTCGGCTACGAGAGCCGGCGTGTCGGCCTCCGCGAGTGCCAGCGCCTGCTCGTGCGGGCAGCCGAGCCGTGCCCATTCCTCCGCCGCGCCGACGGCGTCGCCCCGGAGCTCCAGGAGGCAGGCGCCCGGGATGTCTTCCGGCACCCGGGGAAGCGCGCCGGCGCGATGCAGCCACACCGCCAGGCAACCGCGGATCCAGGGGCTGTTCCTGGTCAGCGACAACTCGTAGACGGCCCGGGCCTCCATTGCCATCTCCGCCGGCCGGCGGGCCAGCCACGCTGCCTCGGCCCGGGCCAGCGCCACCGGTCCGAGCCGCTGCAGCTCCGCCGTGCTCTCCGCCAGCGTGTGCGCCTCGTCGAGCAGCTCGCTGACGCCGGCTTGGCCGCAGCGGGCGCGAAACAGCCCCAGCACGACCAGCGCGTGGATCCTCGCCGGAGCGAAGAGCTTGGTCTGCTCCAGCAGCTCGGCCGCCTCGAGGCGGGCCTCTTCCCAGGCCCCGGTGTCGAGGTGGAGCTGCGCTCGCCACGCGCGCATATACGCGGTCCAGAAATCGAGGTCCCGTGCCTCAGTGTACTCCAGCCCTTCGCGCAGGTAATGCTCGGCCTCCTGATACCTCCGGTCCGCCACGAAGCTGGTGAAGTTGGCATAACACCGGGACACGTGCTCCTGGTAGCTGCCCTCGCGCGCAAGGCGAAGCGCACGGGTGAGCTTGGGGTAGCCTTCGTCCGGCCGCGACCGGATCTCGGCGCTCCCGACGTTGGTGAGCGCATGCACCAGGGTCTCGCTGTCGCCGAGGCGCTCGGCGAGCGCGATGGCCTTGTCGCCCCAGGTCACCGCTCCCTCTGTCTCGCCGGCGAGCATGTGGAGCTGGGACAGGTTGCTGTACGCCATCGCCAGCTCCGGGCCGAGACCGAGCGGCTCGAGGACCGCGATTGCCTCCCCCGCGTAGCCCTCCGCGTCCGCCCGTCGGCCCCCAGACCAGGCCAGGCGCGAGAGCCATCGCAGCGCGGCGCCCTCCCGCCGGCGATCGCCGAGACGCCGCCAGGTTTCCAGCGCCTCCTCCCGCGCGGCGAACGCCTCGGCCATGCGGCCGATCAGGTAGTCCTCATAGGACCGGCCTTCCAGCAGCGTCGCCCGCTCGTCCGGCGCCAACCCTTCGGCGGAGCGCAGTCCCACGCTGTAGTGCGCCGAGGCCTCGCGATGGGCGCCGAGCGCGGAGGCTTGCGAGGCGGCCAGGGGAACCCAGCGTTGGACCGACTCGGTGTCGCCGGCGCCTTCCGCATGATGCACCAGTCTGGCCGGCGCGACAGGTGACGCGGCCGTCTCGAGCGCTGCGAACACGCGCGCGTGCAACCCGCGCCGCCGGCTAGAGACGAGGCTCTCCTCGACCGCGCGCCGCGCGAGCTCGTGGCGAAAGCCGACGCCCTGCTGGTCGCTGGTCAGCATGCCCGCGGAGAAGCATTCCTCCACCGCCGCCGAGTCGCGACCGAAGAGCCGCTCCACCAGCCAGGACTCGGCCTTTCCCGGAATCACCGAGACGACCTCCATGGCCGCGCGCGCCTCGGGCGAAGCGCGCGACGCCCGGCCCAGCACCGCGTCCCGCACCGTCGCGGGGATGCCCGACTGGTAGCTGGCGAGGACCTCGGAGAGGTAGAAGGGGTTCCCGCCGGTCGCCGCGTGGAGCCCGCGATGGCCGCGTCCAGCACGGCGGGCGAGCGTCGCGACGGCCGACTCGGAGAGCGGACGCAGCTCGAGGCGGCGCACCGCGCCGCGCGGGAGATCGCCGAGCACCGATCGCAGCGGATGGGCGGGGCCGATCTCGTCATCCCTCACGGTCACGATCACCAGCAGTGGGAGCCGGTGCGCCCGCCGCCCCAGGAACTTGAGGAGGTCGAGCGTCGCTCCGTCGGCCCAGTGCACGTCCTCCAGCACGAGCACGGTCGGCGTGCGGCCGAGCCCGAGCTCATCGAGGAGCGTACCAAAGATCGCTTCGCGGCTGGACGCGTTCCGGAGCGCCGCGTCGAGCGCGCCGCCGAGCTGGGCGGCGATGTCGTACAGCGGGCCGAGCGGGCGCGGGGTGAACAACGCCTCGCACCAGCCCCAGAGCAGGCGGACGGAGCGCTGCCCGCGGGTGAACTCCTCCACCAGCGAGGTCTTGCCGATGCCCGCCTCCCCGGAGACCAGGACGAGCGCGCCGCTGCCGGCGACCGCCGCCACCAGGAGACGCTCGAGCTCGTCCAGGAACTCCTCCCGCTCGACCAGCGCCGTCTCCCGGGTTGCGGGCTGCGGCAGGGCACTCTGCGCGGCGGTCACGCCGGTCGCGGCGATCGGTTCCGCGAGCGCCTGGGCGAGCTCGGCCGCGCCTGCGAAGCGGTCGACGGGGTCACGGGCCAATGCCCGTCTGACCGCGGTCTCCAGCCAAGGCGGGACGTCCGCGCGCAGTGGCCGCAGCTCCGGCGGCGCTTCCACCAGGCGGCGGGACATCAGGGCCATCGCAGTCCGACCGGTGAAGGGTGTCTGCCCGGCGAGCATCTCGAAGAGCACGCACCCGAGCGCGTACACGTCCGAACGCCCGTCCACCGGCTCGCCGGCGACCTGCTCGGGGCTCATGTATGCCGGGCTGCCAACCGCGGTGCCGGCGACGGTCAGCGCCGCGTCGAGCGGTCCGACCACCCGGGCGACTCCGAAGTCCGCGACCAGGGCATGGCCGCCGGACAGGAGTATGTTCTCCGGCTTGATGTCGCGGTGCACCACGCGGTGCGCATGGGCGTACGCCAAGGCGTCGGCGATCTCCCGGGCGAGACCGATGGCCTCCGCCAACGGAAGCGCCCCCTCGCGCTCGAGCCGTCGGCGGAGCGACTCGCCGGCGACATACGGCATCGTGTACCAGGACTGGCCGGCGGTCCGACCCGAGTCGAAGACCGGGAGGATGTTCGGATGCTGCAGGGCTGCCGTCACCCGGATCTCGCGATGGAAGCGGTCGGCTCCACCGGCGCTGTCGGCGGTCGGGAGGATGACCTTGAGCGCGACGGGCCGCTCGTGTCTGAGGTCGCGGGCGAGGTACACGATCGCCATGCCGCCATGTCCGAGCTCGCGCTCGAATCGGTAGCGGTCACGCAGCGCGTCGGCGAGCGCTGCGGGTAGGTCCGGCGCGGTCGGCAGATCGGAAGGCACGTCGCAATCTCACGCAGTGGCCGGGCCGTCGCCAGCGCAGCGGAGGCTCGCCGAAGGCTGTGAAGGGCGATGTTCAGAGGAGGGTGATGCGGAGCCGGCTCTCTGAGGCGTCGGCGGCTGGGGATCCTGTCGCTCGAACGCGGAGTGTAGATTCTGGTGGCTTGTCGGGCCCTTAGCTCAGGTGGTTAGAGCAGCGGACTCATAACCGTTGGCGCCGGTGAGCGCTGCCTTTACCGAAGTGTGGGGGTACTGCAACCTCAGGTACCGCTCCGCTCCGTCAATCCATTGCAACCGTGGTGGCCGAAATTTATCCCTATTGCCTGTGAGCAATTTGCCAGAGTGGAGCGGATTGATTGAAGCAAGTCCTCAGTGGACTTGGCGCGACGGTCGGCTCGTGCATGTCGAGGCCACTTTCACGAGTGAGCCGCCTGCCGCTCTCTCCCTGCTGCGCCATTTCGTCGTCCGTCATTGCTACGCCAAACATAATGACTCCGCCAAAGTCCTTCGTACGATCGCGGGTCTGTTGGCGGACATAAAAACGGGGGATTGGGGCCTGAACCTCGGTGCCGGCACGACGACGCTTCATCCCCAGATTCTCAACCTCGACATCAGCACAGCTCCTTCCGTGCATATCGTTGCGCACGATCAAAAGCTTCCCTTCCAGGACAACTCCCTCAAACTGGTGATCTCGCAGGAAGTGCTGGAGCACTTGCCCGATCCTGCTTTCACCGTCCGCGAGGTTCTACGCGTCCTGCAAGTCGGCGGGAAGTTCTACTGCCAGGTTCCTTTCATCATCGGATATCATCCGGGCCCTAACGATTATTGGCGCTTTACCAAAGAAGGTATGGCCCAACTTTTTGTCGATCCGGCCTGGCAGATGTTGAACCTGGACACGTCAGTCGGACATGGCACGGGCGCGTATCGTATCGCGGTCGAATGTGTCGCCGTTACAGCCAGCCTTGTGAGCAATGCGTTGTACATCCCTGCGAAAGGCTGCGCTTCCCTGGCTTTGGCTCCTATTAAACTCCTCGATTTTGTCTCGGATCGTTCTGTGCAAAAACATCGAATTCCTGGCGGGTATTTTTGCGTTGTACAGAAGCTGGCGACATGACCTCCGTACGGCTCGTCTCCAGTTGGCGTCTAGTGCAATCAGGGAAACACGACAGCGTCAGATGTCCAGGGGCACGCTTTCCTCTATCCTGACGCTTTCGGTTAGATTGTAGTTGCGCCGTAAGCTATGACGGGCCCTTAGCTCAGTCGGTTAGAGCAGCGGACTCATAATCCGTCGGTCCCTGGTTCGAATCCAGGAGGGCCCATGCGGCACGGATCCGTCCTGCTTCGCTACTCCCTCGCCCCCTCCTCCCGCGCCGATAGCTCCGGTGCGTGGTGGTCCAGCGCTCCGACCGCGTGACCGCGCTGCTTGCGCGCGATGGCGGGAAAGCCGTGCTTCCGCCGAACCAGCATCCAGAGGATCGGCGCGATGAGCAGCACCAACAGCAGGATGATTCCCGTCTGCTGGTTGGAGAAGTTGAGCAACTTGAGGGCCGAGGCGAGCAGCACGAAGGCCAAGGCACGACGAACCAGTCCGCCCGGCGCCCGCGCCGAGAGGTGCGCCCCGACCCACACGCCAGGGATGCAGCCGATCAGCAGCGAGGTGGTCAGATCCATGTGGAAGTCGCCGAACAGGATGTGACCCAGGGCAGCGGACGCGACCAAGGGGACCGCCTGGACCAGATCGGTGCCCACCAGCTCGCTGGCTTTGAGCGTCGGGTAGAGGGCCATCAGTGCGATGATGATGAGCGAGCCCGAGCCGACCGACGTGAGCCCGACGACGATCCCGCCCAGCGCGCCCAGCACCACCGTCGGCAGGACCCGTACGTTGATCGTCGGTCGTCCTTGCGGCAGGGGGTCCGCCCGGCCGTCGCGCCGGCGCGCACGCTCGGTGAGCCGGATGTACGCCCGAACGGTCAGGCCGGCGGCGGCGAGCAGGAGTGCCGCGCCCAGCGCCAAGCGAATCACATCCTGCACCGCCTGGCCACGCCCGAGCGCCCGTGCGATCAGCACGCCACTGAACGCCCCCGGGATGGATCCGAGGCACAGCCATTTCACCAGGCCGAGATGGACCGTACCCCGTCGCAAGTGCACGATGGAGCCTACGGGCTTCATGACGGCGCTGGCGACGAGGTCCGAAGAGACGGCGGTGAGCGGAGGGATGTTGAAGAACAGCACCAGAACAGGGGTCATCAGCGCGCCGCCGCCCATCCCGGTAAGCCCGACGACGATGCCGATGCCGAAGGACGCGATGGCGAGCAGCGGATCGATGGTCATGAAGCCGAATGGTAGCACAACCCGGGCCCAAAAGCGCCCACGCCCCTGCAATTCATGGCACCCTTGACGAGAGGCCCTGACGAGAGGCCCTCTCCCGAAGCACCGTACATACGGTTTCCTCCGTTCATCCCCGATCCTTAGTACCGAAGTACCGACGTGGAGCTGACGGGCTCGCTCCGCGCCTCGCCGCTCGAGGCTGCGCATGTTTCCGCTCAAATTCCGATTCGGACTGGCCGTTGTCCTGGCCGCCCTGGTCTCTGTCCTCTTCGTCCTTCACGGTTGCCAGGAGCCGCCGGAGGTCAGTGAGCCCTCCGCGGCCGTGGCCGCGGCCGCGACCGACGTTCCCTGACCATCACCGGCACCGGCACCGGCTCCGGCATCGGCGCCGTGACCTCCAGCCCGGCGGGCATCAACTGCACCATCACCGCAGGGCGGACGAGTCCTCGCCGGTGCGCTACGCTGAGCTGTGGAACCCGACCACGGAGACCTGGTCCACGCTCGCGATCGAGGCCGAGGGACGGATGTATCACTCGACCTCGATCCTGCTGCCCGACGGCCGCGTGATGTCGAGCGGGAGCGGCGACGGCAACGGGGCCGTCAACCACCGCACGGCGCAGATCTTCACGCCGCCGTATCTGTTCCGGCCGGACGGCACCCTCGCCGATCGACCGCAGATCACCACCGCGCCCTCCTCCCTCTCCTATGGCCAGACGTTCGCCGTCGAGACGCCCGACTCGGGCTCGATCGTCCGCGGGACCCTGATCCGGCTCTCTTCCGTGACGCACGCCTTCAACGAGAGCCAGCTGATCTATCCGCTGACCTTCACGGCGACCGGACCGACGACCCTCTCGACGACCGCGCCGCCGGACGGCAACCTCGCACCCCCCGGTCCGTACATGATCTTCCTGATCGACGCCAACGGCGTGCCCTCGGTCGGACGCATGGTGAGCGTCGGGCCGTCGCCTTACCGGGCGGTGGTGCCGGCGCGCTCGAGGAGCGCGGAGGCGCTGTCGAGCACCACCGCCTCGGCTTCCAGCGCTCGACCCAGCACGGCCGCCTGGCTCTCGGCCTCATCCCATCGTTTCGCTTCGATCGCCTCACGGACACCGGGCATCGTCTTGGCCGAGTACCCGGTGTACCAGCCCGGCGCCGAGAGGAGCTGCCGGTACCAGGGACGGCGCGGCAGGCCGCTCTCCGGTGCGAGCGCGCGTTCCGCGTTGAGCAGCAACCCATTGACCCGGCCGACCGTCGCCGAGTCCAGCTCCGACGCCCCGCTCTTCATGGCGGCGCCGTAGGCGACCTCGAACCGGGAGGTGGACGACTTGAGCCGGGTCGAGCCGTTCTGCAGCGGGGCGAAGTTGAGGAAGGGTGGCACGATCCCGCGTGTGGGGATGACCAGCGGGTGCCGCGGGTCGTTCATCGCCACGAAGGTGCTCTCGTCGACCTGGCGGTTCTGCTCCTCGATCGAGTCCCGCACGGTGGTGTGGAGCTCCTGCGCGTCCTTCAGGTTGGCGGTCACCCGGTCGGACAGGCGACCGAACTCGTAAGGCAGCACGTCCGCGGAGGCGAGCCGCATCGTGGCGAGCCCGACCGTCTGCGCCAGGGCCCGCCCGTAGACGAAGGCGGTATCGCTGAACGTGGTGTACCAGTGGAAGCTGTCGTAGATGGAGTGGTAGATGCCGCCGTCGTCCTCGCCGCCGAAGCCGAGGTGGAGCGACGGGATACCCAAGTGGTGATAGAAAACCGTGTAGTCCGAGCCGGCCCCCATGGGATCCACCGTCAGGTCGCTCCGATCGCGCGCCTCCTTCCGCCGATCGGCGTTCCGCGCGGCGGCGATCTCGCCCAGATGCGAGCGCTTCCACACCGACATACCGGTCTCCGGGTCGTTGACCTCACGCGCCACTTCCGAGATCAGGCGCGCCAAGGCCGGGGATCCCTCGACGTTGAGCCGGCCGCGCCCGTTTCCGTCGGTGTTGAGGTAGGCGACCGCACCGCGGCGGAGCTCGTCGGCGTGGGTTTCCCCCCATTCGGTGCTGCCGAGCAGCATCTGCTCTTCGCCGTCCCACAGCGCGAGCACGATCGTACGCCGGGGCCGCCATCCCTGCTTGAGGAGCGCACCGTACGCGCGCGCCTCCTCGAGCAGCGCGACCGCGCCCGATATGGGATCCTCGGCGCCGTTGACCCAGGCGTCGTGGTGATTGCCCCGCACGACCCATTCGTCGGGCCGGGTGGCGCCGGGGATCCGGGCGATCACGTCGTACGCCGGGACGATCCGCCAGTCGAAGCGGAGCTTGAGATGGACTCGCGCAGGGCCGGGCCCGACGTGATAGGTGATCGGCAGTCCCCCGGCCCACCCGGCCGGCGCGGGCCGGCCGCCGATCGCGGCGAGCAGCGGTTGCGCATCGGCCCAGGAGAGCGGCTGGACTGGAATCGTCGGGAGCGTCGGCGCCTTGGCTCGGTCGAGCCGCTTCGCGTCCTTCGTCGCGCCGATCCCGGGGGTCAGCGGGTCGCCGACGAAGAGCGGCATGTCCATCACGCTCCCGCGCTGCACGCTCTCCCGCGGGCGGAATGGACCGGTCGGGTAGGTGTCCCCCGCGTGATAGCCGTCGTCCTCCGGGTCCGAGTAGATGAGGCAGCCCACGGCGCCGTGCTCCGCGGCCAGCTTCGGCTTGATGCCGCGCCAGGACCGGCCGTACTTGGCGATCACGATCGCGCCCTTGACCGACACGCCGAGGCGCTCGAGTCGGTCGTAGTCCTCCGGAATGCCGTAGTTGACGAAGACGAGCGGCGCGGTGACGTCGCCGTCGGGCGAGTACGCGTTGTAGGTCGGGAGCTGCTCCGCCTGCTGTCCGCTGGTGGGGTCCTGCTTGACGGGCGGCTCCCGCAGCGCGGCGGCGAACCGCTGCGGCGCCACCAGCTCGACGACCCGTTCCCGCGGGGTGGGGAACAGCACGTGGAAGGTCTCGATCCGGGCGTCGAGCCCCCAGGACTTGAAGCGGTCCAGGATCCACGCGGCGTTCGCGCTGTCGCGGGGGGAGCCGAGGTGGTGGGGCCGGGCCGACAGGACGCGCATGTACTCCCGCAGTGAGTCGGGATCGGGGATGGCCTGAAACTTGGACTCCCACGCCCGCTGGGCGCGGACCGCGGACGGCAGGAAGCCGCGGATGGGTCCGTCGCCGGGCAGAAAGGCGCGCGGGGCAAGGAGCAGGGCACACAGCATGAGCGCGGTGCGGATGGACAGCATGTCGACCTCGGTCGGGGTGGCGGGGAATAGTACATTGTCCCCATGAAAACCCGTCGCGTCGCCGTCATCGGCGCCGGTGCCGCCGGCTCCATGGCGGCGATCTTCGCGGCGGCCGCCGGCGCGGAGACGTTCCTGCTCGAGCGGACGCGCGACGGCGGCCGGAAGATTCTCATCAGCGGCGGCGGCCGTTGCAACATCCTTCCCGCCCGCGTCGACGAGGCGCGCTTCGTCACCGACTCCTCCCCTCACACTCTGCGCAACATCGTCCGCTCGTGGCCCCTCGCCGAGCAGATTGCTTTCTTCGAGCGCGAGCTCGGGCTGACGCTGGTGGAGGAGCCCGAGTCGGCCAAGCTGTTTCCTGCCTCCAATCGCGCGCGCGACGTGCGGGACGGCCTGCTCTCGCTCGCGGCACAACGCGGCGCGCGCTTCCTGCCGGACACTCGGGTGACCGGTCTGATCCCGGGCGGAGCCGGGTGGCGGGTCGAGCGACTCGGGGCCGCGCCGCTCGACGTGGACGCGGTGGTCGTCGCGACCGGCGGCTTGTCCGTCCCGACGACCGGCAGCGACGGCGCCGGGCTCGCGATCCTGGCGGCGCTCGGCCACGTGGTGCATCAGACCTACCCCGCGCTCACCCCGGTGCTCGCGGAGCCCCCGGCGTTCGGTGCCCTGAGCGGCATCTCCCTGCCGGTGTCGGTGTCCGCCCGCGACGGGCCTCGATCGGCCTCGAGTCAGGGCGGCTTCCTGTTCACCCACCACGGCTACAGCGGACCTTCGATCCTCGACGTGTCGCACGTCTTGGTCAGGTCCCGGACCGAAGCGGATGGAGTGGCTCGGCTCCTGGTGCGCTGGACGGCCCTCGACGACGAGGCATGGGAAGCGGCGCTGCGGCCGGCCGGCACGCGGACCGTCGCGGGGGCCCTCCGACGCGAGCTGCCCGAGCGCCTGGCCGATGCGCTGGCGGCGTGGGCCGGGGTGTCCGGCAGTCGTCCGCTGGCCCAGCTCCGCAGGGCCGAGCGCCTGCGGCTGATCGAGGTGCTGACGAGAGCCGAGCTCCCGTGGACTGGTGACGAGGGCTACCGGAAGGCCGAAGTCACCGGCGGAGGCATAAGCCTCGCAGAGGTGGACCCCCGTACACTCCGAAGTCGCCGTCACGCCGGACTTTACATCTGCGGTGAGGCGCTGGATGCGTTCGGCCCGATTGGTGGTTACAACTTCCTCTGGGCCTGGGCGACGGGGCGGGCGGCTGGGCTTGGGGTGGCGACAGGCGGGTAGTCACTCTTGTGCCTTGGATCACCGCGACTCCTCCTCAGGTTGGGCTTATTAACCGGTGAGTGGGGTCGTCGGTTTTCCCTGTGATCACGAGGGCCGGCACCCGCGCAGATCCAACCGCGGGCGAGTTCGCCACGTGCCACAACCTCGCCCTCGCGCGGCGACGGCGTTCGAGACACCGACCCAACGTGCCGGAGTGTTCATGCGATTCGCGGGAGCCTACAGACTCAGCGTGCTGGCCGGACTACTCGCAGGCTGCGGGGGAGGGAGCGACCTCCTGCTCCCCGGAGCGGGCGATCCGGCGTCGGTCACCCTGATCCAGGGCGACCAGCAGAACGGACGAGTCGGGGAGGTGTTGCCGCAGCCGCTGGTCGCCGCGGTGGAGGACGGCAGCGGGCGCCCGGTCGAAGGTGCGACGGTAGTATTCGTGCTGACCGATGCGGCACCCGGTGCATCCATCACCCCTGACACGGTGACGACCGACGCCGATGGGCAGGCCACCGCCTCGGTCACGCTCGGGACGCGCCCAGGTGCCCAGGGTGGCGAGGTACGCGCGCTTGGCGGAGGTGGCAGCCCGACGGCCACCGCGCCATTCACGCTCACCGCGCTCTCCGAGAACGCCAATGGTATCCGGTCGGCCGGGGGCGAGGATCAGACCGCGCCGGTCAACGCCGCGCTCCCGTTGCCGCTCGTGGTCGAGATCGCCGACGCCTTCGGCAACCCGATCGCCGGGGTCACGGTGACCTGGAGCATCGAGGGCGGCGGCAGCGTGAGCGAGACCTCCACGGTCACCGGGGAGGATGGCCGCACATCGGTGACCCGCACGCTCGGCGCCGCCGCCGGCGTGCAACGGACCCTGGCCAGTGTGGATGGCCTCGCCGGCTCGCCGGTCGCGTTCGTCCACACCGCCACCGCGGGCGCCGCGTCGGGCGTGACCGTCGTCTCGGGCGACGACCAGACCGGACCGGTGAGCACGGAGCTGCCGCAGCCGCTGGTGGTGGAAGTGCGCGATGCCGGCGCCAATCCGGTTCCGAATGTGGCCGTGACGTGGGTGATCGGCAGCGGTGGGGGGGCCGTCACACCCACGACGTCGACCACCGATGCCAGCGGGCGCGCCAGCGCGGCGTGGACTCTGGGTAGCGCTCCCGGGCCGAACACCTTGAGCGCCGTGGTGAGCGGCATTGGCGTTGGCGAGTTCAGTGCCACCGCCACGGCGGGCGCGCCCGCCCGGCTCATCGTGGTGACGCAGCCCGCGTCCAGCGCCGTGAGCGGGGTGGTCCTGTCGCAGCAGCCGGTGATTCAGCTGCTCGACGCACAAGGGAACGAGTCGAAGCAGAGCGGGGTGCCGGTGGGGGTTACGATCGGCTCGGGCGGTGGAACGCTCGCCGGGCCCAGCACCGCGACGACGGACGCAGAGGGCCGCGCGGCCTTCACCGGCCTCGCCCTGCTCGGAGCGAGCGGCACCCGGACGCTCCGGTTCTCGGCCGACGGCTTCGCCTCTGTCACCAGCGCGCAGATCGCGCTGACGGCGGCTTCCACTGTCACCACCATCACGGCCGACACGCCCGACCCGTCGCAGGCCGGGGCGCAGGTCACCGTCCAGTTCACCGTCACGGCGGACGCAGGGACCCCGACGGGTTCGGTCCGGATCCGGGACGGGGGCGACGAGTGCACCGGCTCGCTGTCGGGCGGGCAGGGGAGCTGCACTCTCACGCTGTCGAACACCGGCACCCGCACGCTCACGGCGGACTATCAGGGAGCCGACGGCTTCGCCGGCAGCAGTGACACCGAGAGTCACACGGTGGAAGCGCCGCCGACACCCGAGCTCGCCGTCGCCCGGCAGCCCTCCTCGACGGCCACGGTGGGTGTGCCGTTCGATCAGCAGCCGATCGTGCAGCTTCGCGACGGGAATAGCGGAGACTTGAACACCGCGGGCGTCGCGGTCTCGGTTGCGATCGTCTCGGGGGGCGGAACGCTCACGGGGACGACGACGCGGACCACCGACGGCTCGGGACGGGTCGAGTTCACCGATCTCGCCATCACCGGCGACCCCGGCACGCGAACGCTGGTGTTCACGGCGAGCGGATTCACCAGCGTCAACTCGGCGGACATCGATGTGCAGGCGCCGCCCCCAGCCGGCACTACGACCACGATCACGTCCGCCAACCCGAACCCGTCGACGGCGGGCACGGCCGTGCTGGTTCAGTTCAGCGTCACCTCGTCGGCCGGCACGCCGACCGGATCGGTCACCGTCAGCGACGGGGTGGACACCTGCACGGGGGACCTGTTGAATGGCGCGGGCAGCTGCTCGATCACGCTCACCACCGTCGGCCCACGGACGCTCACCGCCCAGTTCCAGCCATCCGGCAGCGGGTTCGCCGGAAGCAACGGCACGGCGCCTCATCAAGTCGACGCGCCAACGTCCGGCGTGAGCGCTGTCCAAGGGGAGACGCGGTGACAAAGTGGCCCATCCTCATCGAGCGCCGAAGCCCGACGTTCGGCTTGCCTGAGCCGCGGGGGAGGTGTAAACTCCCGCTCCCGTTGCTCCGGGCGATTAGCTCAGCCGGTTAGAGCGCGCGCCTCACATGCGCGAGGTCGGGGGTTCGAGCCCCTCATCGCCCATTTTCCGCGGACCCGCCCCCCTCGTCGGTCCCCCAGCAGCGCTCCGTGATCAGTTTGGCCCTTGCCCGTACGAGGTTTTGGGGAAAGTTTGTTGCCCAATGCCTACGCTTGGGGATCTCGTGGACCAGAGCGCCGAGGGCACATGACCATCTCTTCACCGCCAAGTCCTGTCTCCGACCTGCGGGCCTTCACGGACGGGCAGGGACATCCCGATTACCCGTGCCTGTCGCGCACGCACACACCTTCGAGCTGCGTACCCTGCGCCGATTTCTCGCCCTGGTTGCGGGAGCGGGTCGCGCGGGCCGACGTCGAAGCGGTGAGCGAGTATCTGTTCCGGATGCGCGAGGCCAACCCGGGTCTCGGCGAGAGCGTCGAAGAGCTTCGCGCCACCTACGCCCAGCTCGCGCACCGAATCCTCACCGCGCCGCTCGATCGCTACCTGCAGAACGGCGACGAGCCCGCCTACCTCGATCTCCAGGTCTCCCTCGTCCTGCTCGCCGTGCACGAAGGCTTCTCCGGGTTCATCATGACCGGTGAGGCGGCCGATTTCATGGCGTCGGTGATGGCGCCGCACGTGCTGACGGTGTGCGAGGCGAACGAGCTGATCGACGCGCGGAACCGCTTCGTGTACGAAATGGCGAAGGAGATGAGCTATTGGGCCGCTTGGCCCATGCTCGAGCCCGGCACTCTTCCGATCGTGGCGCCGCCGGATCATCCCGCGCTCCGCCACGTGCTCTCCGTGCTCCTCACGCTCCCGCTCGGCGCTCGCGCGCATGCGGTCGACGCCATTCGGCACCTGAGCGCGCATCCCCACGTGCCGAAGACCCTCGCCAGCCTGAGCCGCTACGAGACCCGGAAGCGCGGACTGGACGTATCGGTCTCGTCGCGCCTCATTCTCGCTAGCGGAGTGGTGGTACCCGCGACCGATCTGGACGGGTGGCTCGGGAGCTGGACCCGGCGCGATCTGCTCGGATTTCTGGCGCAGAGCGGGGTGGGCGCGCGCAACTCCTGGGGCAAGGAGCGGTTGGCCGAAGTGGCCAAGACCGAATGCGCGGATCTGCTGCGCGCGCGCATGCACGACGCCGGCGTGGTCGAGCTGGCGCCGGAACAGGTCGACGGCGCGGCGCTCCTCCGCGAGCACGTCGAGGCCACGCGCGAGTGCTGGCGCGTCTGGCTCGCCTTCGGGACGGGTATCGCCTAGGGGCTCAGATGAGGCCGCCGCGGCGCAGGCGGCCGATCTGGTCGTAGCGCTCCTCGTGCACCGCGAGGACCTCCTCGAGCGAGACCGTGGCCACGCCTGTCTTGCCGACCTCGACTCCCGCCGCGTAGTTCGCCAGCTGTGCCGCCTCTCGCACCGACGCGCCCGCCGCCAGTGCCGCGCCCATCCACGCCGTCACCGTATCCCCAGCGCCGGACACGTCGAAGATCGCCCGAGCGATACTGGGGATGTGGGTGAGGCTGCCGTCCTTCATCACCAGCACCATGCCCTCCGCCCCCAGCGTCACCAGCAGATTGTCCACCTTGAGCCGAGCCAGCACTTCGGGCAGGGCGTTGCCGTTCTGCAGGTCCACGGCCGCGCCCAGTGCCGACTCCAGCTCGCGCCGGTTGGGCTTGAAGACGGTGGCGCCGGCGTACTCGAAGAACTGGCGATACTTCGGGTCCACCACGATGGGAATGCCGCGGCGGCGAGCCACTTCCATCACGGTCGCGATGAGCGCCGGCGGGAGCGCCCCCTTGTTGTAGTCCTCGAGCAGGAGCGCATCGGCATCCGCCAGCGCGTCGCGCGCGACGCGCACCAGCCGTTCGAGGTCCGGGCCCTCCAGCAGCGCCTCGACCTCGTCGTCGATGCGGACGATCTGCTGGGACCGGGCGATGATGCGGGTCTTGGAGGTGGTCGGCCGGCCCGCCAGCGTGATGACGTGGCGGTCCTCGAGCCGCGCGACGGCCAGCTCCTGACGGATGGCTGCGCCGTCGACATCGTCGCCCACCGTGCCGACGAGCAGGCAGCGCGCGCCCAGCGCCGCGACGTTCGCCGCGACGTTGGCGGCGCCCCCCAGCGCGGCGTGGCGCTCGCGCACCGTCACGACCGGCACCGGCGCTTCCGGGCTCAACCGCTCGGTGTCACCGATCAGATAGCGGTCGAGCATGATGTCACCCACCACCACGACCCGGCTGTCCTTCATCTTGCCCGTCAGGTGCAGGAGGCGGTCGCGGGTGAGCGGCGCGGGCGGCGGCCTCATCGTAGCACCCCGCGGGCGCCCAGGCCGAGCGTGGCCTCCAGCCGTCCTTCGAATCGGTTCACGGTGCGGCCCTCCTCGTGGTCCGCGTTGACGACGTGGTGGAAGCCGGCGTTCAGGTGCAGATCCAGCGGCCCCTGGCGGCCGCGCAGGTCTACGGCCGCGCGCCAGGTATGCTCCACCACGCCGATGAAGATCTGGGGCAGCTGTCCGGCTTCGACGTCGTTGGCCGGAAACGGGTCGCTGATGTCGCCCTCGCCCTGGCGCAGCAGGGTGAGCTCGGGCATCACCAGCCAGCGCGTCGCATATGGGAGGCTGACCGTCAGGGTGAGTTGGTCCATGTCGTCGAAGTTGCGGCCGGTCCCGACCCCGGCGTCGGTGAAGTTCTCGAACGGATCCAGCGTGCGGAAGGCCAGGCTCGAGGCCTGGGTGTAGAATGCGCGCCACGCGAGCGAGCGGCCGAGCGGGCCGAAGCCGGCGAGCGTGAGGGCCCACCGGTTCGGATAGCGTGTCGCGCCGGAGGTGTTCTCGTACTGCAGGTCGTCGATGCCGAGCTGTGCCTGCAGCGTGGCGCGCCCGCGGAAGCGCCAGGAGGCGTCGAGCCCGAACAGGACGTTGCCGTTCGCCCCCAGCCCGTACTGGTTGGCGAACAGCAGCAGGCTGAGTGGGTTCCGGTAGCGCCCGTCGAACTCCCGGTCGATGCCCGAGATGACGCTGGTCTCCCACAGCCCGACGCGCAATCGGTCGCTCAGCCGCGCGCCGACGCGGTGGGCGAAGAAGTAGCGATGTACCGTGCGCCCCAGCGAGTCCGCTTCGTCCCTCAGCTGCCGCGCGTACGCCTCGAGCTGCAGGCTCGGCACCCCGACCAGAAGGCCCGCCTCGACCTGTGGATAGGCGTAGTTGCTGACCCCGATGCCCGACAGTCCCACCGGTCCCCAATTCCGCTCCATCTGCCCGTAGAACACGCTCCCGTACTTGAACTGCGCGCTGAGGTAGGCCTCGGGAAAGCGGTACAAGAGCTCGAGATCGCGCCGCCCCGGCCACTCCGGATCGTCGCTGAGCCGCGGCTCGGCGGCGAGCCGGCTGACGAGCGCGATGGGGCCGGTCACCGCCTCACCGGTGAACTCGGCGTAGGGGCGCGCACCGTCCGTCCCGAGCGGGTGGAGCACGTCCCGCCGGATGTGGCTGAAGGCCTGCCCGCCGGCGCGCGCGGCCACCCGCCAGGTCTGCATGCCCGGCAGCTCCTGGAGCGAGGCGCGGAGCGCCCGGACGAGGAGCTGCGTCGTATCGCCGGCGGCCAGCACCCGCAGCGCGTCGGCGCGGCGGAACGGCCGCACCATCGGCGATGGATCCTCGATGTCACCCCGGGCGATGAGGTGCTCGAGCAGTGGCAGGCGGGGGTCGTCGAGCGGAAGGTAAGGCGACGCCTGGGCGCGAACGCACGGCGGGGCCAACGCGCCGGCGAGGACGACGGCGGCCGCGAGGGCGCGAAGGGATGGTCGCATCGGCCCGTAAGGTATCCGGAGGGCCGGGAGCGACGTAAGAGCGCGGGGCCCGGTGCGTGGTGCCATCGCTTCGCCCGGGGTGAGAGGACTTGCTATCTTCCGGCGCATGCCGGGCCTTCTGCGTGTTCGTGATCGCGCCCGCGGAGATCCGGCGCCGGAGGCTTCCCTCACCGAGGTAGACTGGATGGCGGCGAAACAGGACAGTCTCGATCCGCAGACTCGGGATCTCGTGCGGTTCGCCGCGGCGGTCGCCCAGGGCTACGAGCCAGAGCTGCGCGAGCGGGTGGGGCCGCTCCGCTCGTCGCAGGTTCCCGCGCAGTGGGTCGAAGAGCTGCTGCTCCAGTCGGTGCTGATGGTCGGGTATCCGCGCGCGCTGATCGCGTTCGGCGTGTGGCGGAAGTTCAGCGGCGTGCCGGCACCACAGACCGACGAGGGGCAGGACTACAGCCAGGTCGGAGAGTGGACCCGGCGGGGAGAAGAGGTCTGCGCCACGGTCTACGGCGAGAACTATCGCAGGCTCCGCGACAGCGTCCGCGTGCTGCATCCCGCCATCGACGCGTGGATGATCTCGGAAGGGTATGGCCGTACACTCGGCCGCCCCGGGCTCGACCTCATGCGGCGCGAGCTGTGCACGGTTGCCCAAACCGCGGTGCTGGAGGCGCCCAAACAGCTGCACTCGCACCTCCGGGGAGCGCTCAACGCGGGTGCCTCGTTCGGACAGATCGACGGCGTGCTGTCGATCGTCAACCCGCTCCTCTCCTTCGACCAGTGGAAGAAGGTCAAGGAGCTCTGGCGCACGGTGCGTGAGGGCTGGTCGCCGGGGAACTGATGTTCATCGATCGCGCGGTGGTGCGGGTGGCAGGAGGCACGGGCGGCTCGGGAGCCAGCTCGTTCGCCCGGTTCAAGTACAAGCCCAAAGGCGGGCCGGACGGCGGCGACGGCGGCCGCGGCGGCAGCGTGTACGTCCGGGGCGATGCCAACCTCGCCACACTGCTCGACTACCGCTACAAGACCGTCTGGAAGGCGGAACGGGCCGAGCACGGGAAGGGAAAGACCAAGACCGGCGCGTCCACCGACGACGTCTACCTGCCGGTCCCGCCGGGCACCGTCGTGCGGGACGCCGACACCGGCGCGCTCCTCGGCGAAGTGCTGCGCGAGGGTGACACCCTCCTGGTCGCGCGCGGCGGCCGCGGTGGTCGCGGCAACGCCCGGTTCGCCACGCCGACGCACCAGGCGCCGCGAGAGTGGGAGCCCGGCGAGGAGGGGCAGGAGCGGCAGATCGAGCTGGTGCTCAAGCTCATCGCCGACGTCGGCCTGGTGGGCGAGCCCAACGCCGGCAAGAGCACGCTGCTCTCCGTGCTCTCGGCGGCGCGACCCAAGATCGCGGACTATCCCTTCACCACGCTGGAGCCGAATCTCGGCGTCGTCCCGCTGTCCGGCCACCGGACGTTCGTGATGGCCGACATCCCCGGCATCATCGAGGGCGCGCATGCGGGCAAGGGACTCGGGCTCAAGTTCCTGCAGCACGTGGAGCGCACTCGCGCGCTGGCGTTCCTGGTGCCGCTCGACAGCCCGGACCTCCGCCGCGGCCTATGAACGGCTGCGGGCGGAAGTCCGGCAATACAGTGCCGCGCTGGCCGACACGCCGCACGTGCTGGTGCTCACCAAGCGCGATCTGCTGCCTTCGGCCGATACACTGCCCGAGGTCCCTGCGCCCGACGCTGCCGCTGTGCTCGCCGTGTCGAGCGCGGCCGGCACCGGCCTCGAGGACCTGAAGGAATTCCTCTGGAAGTTCGTGGAGGGCTTCAAGGCCGCCGAGACGCCGCCCGACGCCGAGGCGAGCGTGGCCGAAGACTCGGGCTACTGGGAGTTCATGGACGACGAATAGCGATCAATTGCATGGATCCCGCTCGCCTCGCCTATCTGGCGCTGGTGCAGGTGCCCGGCCTGGGCCCCACCCGCCTCCAATCGCTCCTTGAGGTCTTCGACTCCGCACTCGGCGCCCACTCGGCGCCGATCGCGTTTTTGCGCGCCGTGCCCGGTATCTCCGGCCCCTGTGCCTCGGCCATCAAGGCGACGCCGCTGTCCGCGGGGCGCCGGTTGGTGGAGGATGCCGAACGACTGGGCGCCCGGATCCTGATTCCCGACGACGCCGGGTTCCCGCCGCTGCTGCGGACGATCGCGGAGCCGCCGCCGGTCCTCTTCGCGCTGGGCAATCTGGCCTTGCTCGAGCGACCGGCGCTCGCGGTGGTCGGGAGCCGCGATCACACCGGGTACGGTGAGACGGTGGCCCGCAGCGTGGCGGCCCAGGCTGCGCGCGCCGGCATCGTCGTCGTGAGCGGCATGGCGCGAGGTCTCGACGCAGTCGCCCATACCGCGGCCCTCGACGCGGGCGGCGCCACGGTCGGCGTGCTGGGCAACGGGCTCGGCGTCATCTACCCCGCGGCGAATCGCCGGCTGTACGAGCGCGTGGCCGCCAACGGCCTCTTGCTCACCGAATTTCCACCAGGGGAGCGGCCGCACGCCGGCAGCTTCCCTCGGCGAAACCGGCTCATCAGCGGGCTCGCGCGGGTCACGCTCGTGGTCGAGGCCGCGGTGGGCTCGGGTGCGCTGATCACCGCGGGCGCGGCGCTGGACCAAGGCCGGGAGGTACTGGCCGTACCGGGCCCGATCACCAGCGCCGTGTCGGCGGGGACCAACCGCCTGATCCGGGACGGCGCTACGCCGTACCTCGAGCCGGTGGACCTGTTCACGCACTATCCGGAACACGGGTTCGTTCCCGAGGAAGCTCCTGAGCCCGACGGCGGCCCGGCCGCTTCCGGACACCTTGACCGAGGATGAGCGACAAGTGGCCCGTCTGATCGGTCCCGAGCCGGTGCCGCTCGACGTGCTGGCCGAGCGGGCGGCCAAACCGGTGGGTGTGCTCCTGGCGCTGCTGTGCGGGCTGGAGCTGCAGGGCATCGTCGAACAACGGCCGGGTCGCCGATTCCGGCGCTGTTAGCCCGCCGCATGTGGGCGTAGGTGCATATTTCGGGGTGCACGTTTACGTCCATGTCCCGTTCTGCGCCCGTCGCTGCAGTTACTGCGACTTCGCCATCGCGGTGCGACGCGACGTCCCGTCGCGTGCCTTCGTGGACGCCGTGCAGGGCGAATGGCTCGACTGGCAGCACCACCCGGTGTGGGCCAGCGCAGGTGACGTGCGCACGGTCTATTTCGGCGGCGGGACGCCGTCTCGGCTCGAGCCCGCAGGTATCGGAGAACTGCTGGACACCATCGGTCGCTCGCGGACGATCGCCGCCGGCGCCGAGGTAACGCTGGAGGCGAATCCCGACGACGTGACCCGTGCGGCGGCCGTGGCCTGGCGCGGCGCCGGCATCAACCGGGTGTCACTCGGGGTGCAGACGTTCGATGCGTCCGTCTTGCGGTGGATGCACCGGACGCACAGCGCGGATCAGGTCGCCCCCGCGGTGGATACCCTGCGCGCGGCCGGGATCGGTGAGGTCTCGCTCGATCTCATCTTCGGCCTTCCGGCAGCGCTCGAACGGGTCTGGGATCGCGACCTCGCCGCGGCGTTCGCGCTGGCGCCGGACCACCTGTCGCTGTACGGACTCACCGTCGAGGATCACACGCCGCTCGGCCGCTGGACGGCGCGCGGAGAGGTCACCCCGGTGGACGAAGAGCGCTACGCAGAGGAATTTCTCGCCGCGGACCGGGCGCTAGTCAGTCAAGGCTTCGAGCACTACGAAGTGTCGAACGCCGCCCGGCCCGGGCATCGCGCCCGGCATAACAGCGCCTATTGGAGCCGATCGCCCTTCATCGGATTGGGACCTTCGGCCCACAGCGGTTTCGGCCGCACGCGGCAATGGAACCTGCGGGAATGGTCGGCCTACGAGCGGGCGAGCGCAGGAGGGCAGTCGCTCGTCGCTGGATCAGAGATGTTGTCCGACGAGGCCGTGGCGCTGGAGGAGCTGTATCTGGGCCTCAGGACCACCGACGGCCTGCCGGTCGAGCGCCTCGACCCGGAGGCCCTCACGGCATGGACCGGCTTGGGCTGGGCGGAGACCGCCGACGGCAGGGTCCGGCTGACCCCGGAAGGCTGGCTCCGCCTCGATGCCCTTGTGGGGTCGGCTACGACGTAGCGCCCGCCATCTCGGCGCAGGTTTCGGCGCAGCGGCGGCAGATCTCCGCGCAGGACGCCATGTAGGGGTCTTCGCCCATCCGGTCGCACTCGTCGGCGCAGTGATTGCAGATGGCGGCACAGGCCCGGCAGGTATGCTGGTGCAGGTCCGACCCCCGGATCATGAAATCGGCGCTGGTCCGGCAGATCTCGGCACAGTCGAGGAGCAGCCGGACAAGGGGCTCGGTGAGACGGGGGGCGCGCTCACCCCGAAAGTGCCGGGCGGCGGTCTCCAGACAGATCCGATGGCAGTTGGTGCAGTTGTCGATGCACTGCTCCATGGTATGGATCCGCGGGGTGGTGGAGCGGGCCATGTATCCTCCCAAGACGTTGGTGTCGTAGCGGTTCAGGGATCGGTTGTCCGACCCCTCGCACCTTAGGACCGGGGCGGAGAGCGGTCAACCCGAATAGATTTCTCCGTCATGCCCCCAACCGACCAACTGAGCGAACGGGAGCTCCGGGTCCTCGAGGCGGTCGTCCAGACCTATATCGAGACGGCCGAGCCCGCGGGGAGCCAGACCATCGCCCGGCGGTTCGGGCTGGGCGTGTCGCCGGCGACGATCCGGAACACCATGAGCGAGCTGGAGGACAAGGGGTACCTCTTTCATCCGCACACGTCCGCGGGCCGGATTCCGACCGATCGCGCGTACCGCGTGTACGTGAACGAGATCATGCGCCTGGCGCCTCCGAGTCACGAGGCGCGGCACACCCTCAAGTCGGAGCTGGTCGGTTCGCGCAACGTGGCGGAGGAGATCCTGCGCCGCGCCGCCCAGGTACTCGGGGTCCTGACCCAGGAGCTGGGCGTGGCCGTGGCTCCGGCGCTGGACGAGATGGTGCTCGAGCGGCTCGAGCTGGTGCCGGTGAGCTCGGAGCGACTGCTCCTGGTCTTCAACCTCCGGAGCGGCATCGTCCGGACGATCTTCGTCGAAGTGCCCGGACGGGTGCGGCCCGAGACCGTGCACGAGGTCGCCCGGATCCTCCATGAGCGGCTCTCGGGGCACACGTTGCAGCGGATCCGGTCCACGCTGTCCGAGCGCCTCCGGGACGTTGGCGGAGGCGACGGAGGGCGGGAGCTGCTCAACATCTTCATCGCCGAGGGCGAGGGGATCTTCGATCTGTCCAACGAGCCCAACGCGGTGGTGCTGGGAAGCGCGCAGATGCTGGCCGATCAGCCGGAATTCGCCTCCAACGCGCGCATGCGCGAGCTGCTCCGGCTCACCGAGGGGCGCGACCTGCTCAAGCAGGCGCTCGCCGCGCGGCGACAGACCGGGCTGTCGATCACGATCGGGGCCGAGAACCCGGACGCGAGGCTGACCGACTTCACGCTGGTCACGGCGTCCTACGAGACCGGCGGCCTCAAGGGTGTCATCGGCGTGATGGGACCGACCCGGATGCCGTACGACAAGATCATCGGGCTGGTGGAGCACACCAGCCGCATGGTGGAGGATCTCCTGGAGTGACTGAATTTTACGCCCTGCTCGGCGTCGCCCGCGACGCGTCCGACGCCGACATCAAGAAGGCCTACCGGAAATTGGCCATGGAGTACCACCCGGACCGGAATGCCGCGCCCGAGGCGGAGGCCAAGTTCAAGGAGATCACCGAGGCGTACGAGGTCCTCCGGGATCCGCAGAAGCGCGCGACCTACGATCGGTACGGAAAGGCGGGCCTCGGCGGCGCGGCCGGCGGGTTCGGCTTCCACCACGTCGATCTCAGTGAGGCGCTCAACATCTTCATGCGCGACTTCGGCGGGATGGGCGGCCTGGAGTCGCTCTTCGGCGGGCGGCCGCGCGCCGACACGCGCCGCGGGCAGGACGTGCGGGTGACGGTCAAGCTGAGCCTTGCCGACGTCGCGACCGGGATCAAGAAGAACGTGCGGTTCAAGGCGCCCGACCGCTGCGCCGTCTGTGAGGGTACCGGCGCCAAGCCGGGGAGCCGACCCACCACCTGCAGCACCTGCGGGGGCAGCGGCGAAGTGCGGCGCGCGGCGCGCAGCATGTTCGGGCAGTTCGTGTCCGTGTCCCCGTGCCCGACCTGCGCCGGCGAAGGCAGCGTGATCCTCGAGCCGTGCGAGGTCTGCCGGGGCGAGGGACGGGTGCGGGGCGAGAAGACCGTCACGGTCGAGATCCCGGCCGGCGTGTCGGCCAGCAACTATCTGACGCTCCGTGGGCAGGGGGCGTCGGGGCCGCGGAACGGCCCGCCGGGCGATCTCCTCGTGATGCTGGACATCAAGGACGACGACCGGTTCGAGCGCCAGGGTGACGATCTGATCTACGATCTCGCGCTCTCGTTCTCCCAGGTGGCCCTCGGCGTGGCGACCAAGGTCCCCACGCCCTACGGCGAGGAAGAGGTCAAGATTGCGGCGGGGACGCAGCCGGAGACGATCGTCCGGCTGCGCGGCCGGGGCCTCCCGGTGCTCGGACAGAACGCCAAGGGCGATATGATCGTGCGCGTGCACGTCTGGACGCCCGAGCGGCTCAACGCCGAGCAGGAGCGGGTCTTCCGCGAGCTGTCGAAGCTGGAGGGCGAGCCCGCCCAAGCGGTCCCCGGGCTTCTGGTCCAAGCTCAAGGAGGCGCTGGGCGCATGACCTGGTGGGCGATCGACGTGCGGCCCGAGCCGTCCCGCCGCGGCCAAGTCGGCGCGTGGCTGGTGGCGCGCACGGGCCACGCGGTCGAGGAGCGGGAGGACGGCACGCTCGTCACCTTCGCCGAGGACGAGCACGCGGCCGAGGCGCTGATCGCGGCGCTCGCGTCGGCGGAAGACGCGCCGCTGGAGACGGCGCGCCGTCCGCTGGAGTCGGTGGACTGGTCGACGCGCTGGCGTGAGGGCCTCGGTCCGCGTCGCGTCGGCCGGCTCACCGTGGTGCCGTCCTGGTTCGAGTCGCCGGAGACGCTTCGTCAGCCCGTGGTCGTGCTGGATCCCGAGACCGCGTTCGGCAGCGGCGAGCATGGGTCCACCCGAGCGGCCCTCGCGCTGCTCGAACGCCACCTGCGACCCGGCGACCGGGTGCTCGACCTGGGAAGCGGGAGCGGGATTCTGGCGATCGCCGCGGTGAAGCTCGGCGCCGTGAGCGCCGTGGGGATCGAAAACGATCCGGAGGCCAACCCGGTGGCCTGGCGGAACGCCGAGCGCAACGATGTCGTCGGCGCGGTGCAGTTCCTCGAAGGCGACGCCGGCGACCTCGCCCCGCTGCTCGGCCCGGCTGACGTGGTGCTGTCCAACATTCTCCGCACGGTGAACACCGCGCTCCTGCCCGCGATCGTGTCGGCCGTTCGCCCCGGCGGCGGGTTGGCCGTCTTTTCTGGAATGGAGCGGGCGGAAGCGCCGGTATTCCTGCCCGCCCTGGCTGCCGCGGGACTGACGGTGCGAGACGACGTCGTAGACAGCGGCTGGTGGGCGGTGGCCGCGGCGCGGGTGTGATCACGCTGTTGGTTCCCCATGGGATCGTCGCGGGTCGCCGCGAGCCGATCGACGAGGGCGAGCAGCATCACCTGCGGGTGCGTCGCGCCGCGGAAGGTGAGCCCGTGGCGTTACGCGACGGCGCCGGTCTCGTGGGGACTGGCAGGCTCGTGGTCTCGGGCCGCGAATGGCAGGTCGAGGTAGAGGCCGTCGAGCGTCGCCCCCGGCCGGCCGAGCTGACACTGGCCGTCGGGGCGGGGGATCGGGAGCGCTTCGCCTGGCTGGTCGAGAAGGCCGCCGAGCTCGGCGCGACCGCCATCGTGCCGCTGGAAACCGAGCACGTCCGTGGCGTCGCCAGCCGCGTGCGCGAGGGGCACGTGGCCAAACTGCGCCGACAGGCGCTGGAAGCGGTGAAGCAGTGCGGGGCGGCGTGGGCGCCGGGCGTCGAGGCGCCTGTCGGGATCAACGAGTTCGTGGCGCGCGCGCGCGCCGGTCACCAGTGGCTGGCCGACGCCGGCGGCACCGCGCCGCCGGCCTCGCTTGACGCCCAGCCGGTGACGGTGGTGGTCGGCCCCGAGGGCGGACTCACCGACCAGGAGCGCCGAACGCTCGCCGCCGCGGGCTATCGCCCGGTGGCCCTGGCAGCCCACACGCTTCGATTCGAGACCGCCGCCCTGGCCGCCGCGTCGGCGGTCGGCAACGCTCGCCTCCGGGGGACGCATGGCTGATTGTCTGTTTTGCAAGGTCGTGGCGGGCGAGATCCCGGCCAAAGTCGTAAAGCGAACCGACGACGCGCTGGCGTTTCACGACATCGACGCCAAAGCTCCGGTGCACGTCCTCGTGATTCCCACCCGCCACATTCCCGCCGTTCGCGATGCCGGCCCCGATGGCGAGGCCCTGCTCGGGCGACTGCTCGCCTTCAGTGCCGAGGTCGCGCGCGACCTCGGTCTCGATGCCCGGGGCTACCGCATCGTGACCAACACCGGCCCTGACGCCGGCCAGAGTGTGGACCATCTCCACTTGCACGTGCTCGGCGGGCGGAAGTTCACCTGGCCGCCGGGCTGACCCCGCGGCGGCGCTTGATCCATCGCCGGTCGCTGGCTAAATTCGCCCCTCGGTACATTTTACGCCGACAGGCGCGAGAGGGGTGATCACAGGAATGCCGGAAGTCATCATCCACGATGACGAGAGCTTCGATCGGGCGCTCAAGCGGTTCAAGAAAAAGTGCGAGAAGGCGGGGATCCTCTCGGACCTGCGCAAGCACCGCCACTTCGAGAAGCCCAGCGAAAAGCGGAAGCGGAAGATGAACGCCGCGGTCCGCAAGAATCGTCGTGGACCTCGTGTCCCCCGAGCCTAATCCCGGCGTCGGCGAGGCCTTGCGGGCCGCGATGAACGCCGCCCGCAAAGCCCAGGACAAGGATCGAACCCTCGTGCTGGGCACGATCCTCGCCAATCTGAAGAACCGCGAGATCGAGCTGCGACGGCCCCCCACCGACGAGGACGTGCTCGAGGTGCTGCGGAAAGGCATCAAGACCCGCCGCGAATCCGTGGAGCAGTACACCGCCGCCAACCGGCCGGAGCTGGCCGAGACCGAGCGGAAGCAGATCCAGGTGCTGGAGGAATTCCTCCCGCCGGCGGTGGACCCCGAGGAGATCCGGGCCGCCGTCCGAGCCGCCATCGCCGGCGGCGCGAAGGACCTCGGGAAGGTGATGGGCCAGGTGCTCCCCAAGTTCAAGGGGCGGGCCGACGGCAAGACCGTGAACCAGATCGTGCGCGAGGAGCTGCAGGCGGGCTGATGTCGCTGTCGCCAGACGCGGTTTCTCCCGGGGTGCCGGCCCAGACTGAGGGCGGCACCCCGTCGCCTTTACCCCCCGACCAGAGCGCCGACGCGCTGGAGACGATCGAGTTCGACCAGGTGGTCGAGCTGGTCGCCACGCGTGCCGTCGGGCCGCTGGGTGCCGCCAGGATCCGGGCCCGGCGCCCGACCGACGATCTCGCCTGGATCGGCGGCGAGCTGGCGGGCGTGGGCGAGGTGGCCGGTCTCTTTCGCCGAGGCGACGCACTGCTGGTCGAGCCGATCCCCGATGTCGGCCGCGCGCTCGGCCGCCTGCGGATCGACGGCAGCGTGCTCGAAGGCGGCCAGCTCGCCGGAATTCACCGCGTGCTCGTGGCGGCGCGGCTCATCCAGGCGGATCTCCGGCGGGTCGCCGAGATCGCGCCGCGCGCCGGCGCGATGGCGCGCCCGCTCCCGGACAAGACGATCGAGCGGCGGCTCGAGCAGTCGGTGGACCCCGAAGGCGGGGTGCTCGATACCGCGAGCCCGCGCCTGGCCGCCGCGCGGCGCGAGGTGCACGCGGCGCGCCACCGCCTGCTGCGCAAGCTCGAGACGCTGCTCCGCGGACTCGACGCGAGCACGGCCCCGGCCGATGCCTCCGTCACGGTCCGCGGCGGACGGTACGTCATCCCGGTGCGCCGGGACTCGCGGAGCCGGCCGGGCGGCATCGTGCACGACGAGAGCGGCAGCGCCGGCACGCTGTTCATCGAGCCGTCCGAGGCCATCGAGCTGGGCAACGCCCTGCGCGAAGCGGAGGTCAACGAGGAGCGCGAGACACTCCGCGTGCTGCGCGAGCTGACCGACCTGCTCCGGCCCGAGCTGCCGCTGCTCCGCGACCTGGTGGAGATGTGCGTCGCCGTGGACGATCTCGTCGCCCGGGCGCGCTACGCGATGGACGTCGGCGGCGAGGTGCCCGAGATGGCGGCGGCGCCGGCCGCGCTCCGGGTGGTGAACGGACGGCATCCGCTGCTGCTCGCGGGCGCGGACCCCGTCGTGCCCTTCGATCTCGAGCTCCCGTCCGAGGAGCGCACGCTGCTCATCAGCGGGCCGAACACGGGCGGGAAGACCGTGCTGCTGAAGGCGGTCGGCCTCGCGACCGCACTGGCCCAGAGCGGCATCGTGCCGCCGGTGGGGGCGGGCAGCCGGCTGCCGGTCTTCCGGCGCTACTTCGCCGACATCGGGGATCGCCAGAGCATCGCGGCGAGCCTCTCGACGTTCAGCGCGCACGTCCGCATGCTCCGCCGGATCCTCGACCAGGCCGACGACGCGACGCTGGTCCTGCTCGACGAGGTCGGCAGCGGGACCGATCCGGCGGAAGGCGCCGCGCTCGCGGCGGCGACGCTGGTGTCGCTGACCGGGCGGGGCACGCTCACGCTCGCGACCACGCACCTCGGATCGCTCAAGGACGTGGCGAGTCACACGCCTGGCGTGGTGAACGCGTCCCTTCAGTTCGACGCGGCCACGCTCACGCCGACCTACCGGTTCCTGAAGGGGGTGCCCGGCCGCTCCTATGGGCTGGCCATCGCGCGCCGCCTCGGCGTACCGCCCGCGATCCTGACCGATGCCGAAGCCCGCGTGCCCGACGCGGAGCGCAGTCTCGACGCCCTGCTGGCGGCCGTGGAGGAGCGTCAGCGTGAGCTCGCCGCCGCCCAGGCGGCCCAGGCGGAGCGCACCGTGGAGCTCGACGCCTTGGAGGCAAGGCTCTCGGTCCAGCAGACGTCGCAGGCGGCGCGAGAGGCGGAGCTCAAGCGGCGGGAGAAGGACGCCGAGCGCGCGGGCCGGCAGCAGGCCCGCGCCTTCCTCCTCGAGGCGCGGCAGCGGGTCGAGGACGCCCTCGGCGCGGCGCGCGGCGCTGCCGACGACGCGGCGCGCGAGGCCCGGCGACTGGTCGAGGAGGGTATTCGGGAGCAGGGGGAGGAGTTGGAGAGGACGGAGAGGACGGAGAGGACGGAGAAGACGGAGAGGGAGAGTGCGATCGAGGTCGGCGATCGAGTCCGGCTGGCCAGTGGGGGAGCGGGGCAGGTGCTCGAGGTCCGGCCGGACGGCAAGCTCGTCGTGGCGATGGGGGCGATGAAGATGGTGGTGGACGCCAACCAGGCCACCCGCACGGCGGGCCAGCCTCAGGTGGCGACACCCTCTCCGTCCTCTCCGTCCTCTCCGTCCTCTCCGTCCTCTCTCGAGATCGACCTCCGCGGCATGACGGGCGACGAGGCCGAGATGGCCACGGTCGCGGCGGTGGACGCCGCCGTGTTGGCGGAGCAGCCGTACCTGCGCATCATTCATGGGATGGGCACCGGCGTGGTGCGTGAGCGCGTGCGGCGGGTCGTCTCGGGCGACCGGCGCGTGGCGCGCTTCGGCTTCGCGCCGCGGAACCAGGGCGGCACCGGGGTCACCATCGTCGAGTTCTCGGCGTGAGCATGATTCCGGACGAGATCGTCGAGCAGGTGCGCGACAGCGCCGACCTGGTCGGCATCATCGGCGAAGCCGTCGAGCTCAAGCGCACCGGCGCCGACTATCGCGGCCCCTGTCCGTTCCACGGTGGCACCCACCGCAACTTCGCCGTCATCCCCAAGAAAGGCCGCTACTACTGCTTCGTGTGCCACGAGAGCGGGGACGTCTTCTCGTGGCTCATGAAGCGGCTCGGCCTGGACTATCCGACCGCGGTGCGCGAGGTCGCGCGACGCGTCGGGATCGTCATCCCCGAGCGCGCCGCGCGCGCGGGGCCTGACCCGCTCGAGCCACTGTTCGGCGCGGTGGCCGTAGCCCAGGACTGGTTCACCCGGCAGCTGCTCGAGTCGGCGGACGCCAAGACCGCTCGGGAATATCTCGAGGGCCGCGACGTGCCGATCGACACCGCGGCGGTGCACGGGCTCGGCTTCGCGCCGCCCGGCAAGGCCTTCCTCGCGGCGATGGCCCAGCTCGGCATCGAGCAGACCGTGCTGATCGACGCGGGGCTCGCCGCGGTGCGGGATGACGGCAGCGTGATCCCCCGGTTCCGCTCGCGGCTCCTGTTCCCGATTCACGATCTCCGGGGACGCGTGGCCGGGTTCGGCGGCCGGCTGCTGGGTCCGGGAGAGCCCAAGTACCTCAACTCGCCGGAGAACGCGATCTTCCACAAGGGTCGCCAGCTCTACAACCTGCACCAGGCGAAGAGCGCCATCCGAAAGGAGGAGTCGGTCATCCTCGTGGAAGGGTATCTCGACGTGCTGCGGCTGGTGTGGGCCGGCATCGAGCACGTCGTCGCGCCGCTCGGCACCGCCCTCACGCCGGACCAGGGGACCCTGCTTCGCCGCTTCGCGCCGGCGGCCGTGCTGCTCTACGACAGCGATCAGGCCGGGCTCCGCGCCACGTTCCGCGCGGGCGACGAGCTGCTCCGCCACGGTGTCCGCGTGCGAGTGGCCACCATGCCCGCCGGCGACGATCCCGACACGCTCGTGCGCCGGGGTGGGGCGGCGGCGCTGGAGCCGATCCTCGGCGACGCCATCGATCTGCTCGAGCGGAAGCTTCAGCTGCTGGAGCAGAAGGGCTGGTTCGAAGGGGTGGACCATCAGCGCGATGCGCTCGACCGGCTGCTGCCGACCATCCGCGCCGCCGCCGACCCGATCACCCGTGACCTGTACCTGAAGGAAGTCTCCGAGCGCACGGGGGTCAGTCGCGAGACGCTGCTCCGTCAGGTCACCGCACGCCCGGCGCCCGGCACGGGGGCGGGGTCGGGGCCGGTCTCGGGGAGGGAGCAGGGACCTGGACGTCCGGACGGCCAAGGCAACGGCGATGCGCACCGCGCGCGCTCCCCCGGTCGGGCGCGCCGAGCCAGCGCGGCCGAACGGGATCTGCTGAGGGTGCTGATGAAAGACCGCGCGTGGATCCAGCGCGCGGCGCAGGAGGTGCCGCCCGAGCGCGTGGAAACCCCGGCGTTTCGTGAGGTGTACGAGGCGTTGCTTCGCAGTCCCGAAAACGCGGGGTCCCAAATATTCTTGGAAGAGCTGTCCCCGCTCGCCCAGCGCGCCTGGGCCTGGCTGGACAGCGTGGAAAGGAAGTACGGGTCGCCTGACCTGGACCGGATGTACGTCGGGGCGTGCAACGAGCTCGAGATCCGACCGCTCCGCCGCCAGCTCGCGACGCTCAACCGTCAGCTCCGCGAGCGGGACCGGGCGATGACCGCCGAAGATTTTGACACGCTGATTCAGGAGCGTACCCGATTGAACCGGGAAATCCTCCAGCGGTTTCCCGAGGAGCAACAGAAACGATCGATTCGGAAAGGCGATGTCGATGCACGCTGATCTTGTCAAGCTCCTCGACCTCCAGGCCAAGGACGCTACCGTCGCGGACGTGGATCGGCGGCTGACGGAGCTGAAAACCGAGGCCGCCACGCTCGACGCGGCCGTGCAGCGCGCCCGGGACGCGCTGGACGGGGCCCGTCGGGCCGCGGCCGAGGGCGCCCGACGGCGGGACGAGCTGGAGGCCAAGGTCGAGAGCTACCGCGTGCTCCAGGACCGCCGGGTGCAGCGCCTCGAGTCGGTGCGCAATCCCAAGGAGGCCTCCACGCTCATGGCCGAGCTCGACCTGGCCCGCTCGGTCATGGCCAAGGAGGAGAACGAATGGGTCCGGAGCGCGGAGGCCGTCACCGTGCTCGAGCGCAAGGTCGGCGAGGAGGAGACCAAGGTGGCCGCGGTGGACCTCGAGCAGGCGCCCGAGCGCGCTCGGCTGGAGGAACGGCGGCGCGCGCTCGAAGCGGAGCGCGAGGCGGCCGTGCAGCAGCGGGAGGCGAGCGCGGAGCAGATCGACAAGCCGCTCCGGACCCGCTACGACCGCCTCCGTCGATCGCGCGCACGCGACGTGATCGTGCCCCTGGTCGGCGGGACCTGCGGGGCCTGCCACACGTCCGTTCCACTCAACCGGCGCAGCCAGATCCGAAGCGGCGCCATTCTGGACGGCTGCGAGGGCTGCGGCGCGATCCTGTACCCGGCCGACGGCGCAGGGTCGGCGTGAGCCGCCCGCTGCGCGGTATCCTGTCGTGGTGAGCGTCTTCCCCGCGCCGGCGCTCCGTTGGGTCGTCGCGCCGCGGCCCGACCCGGTCGCCGTCAACCGCCTGGCCGCCCAACTCGGGCTTCCGACCGCGCTCGCCGCGCTGCTGGTCCAGCGCGGCCAGGACACCGAGAGCGCCGCCCGCAGCTTTCTCCGGCCGGCCGTCACCGAGCTGTCCGATCCGCACGCGCTCGCCGGCATGGCCGAGGCCGTCGACGCGATCACGTCGACCGTGCGCGCCGGCGGCACCATCCTGGTCCACGGCGATTACGACGTGGATGGCCAGTGCGCCACGGCCCTCCTCACCCGCGCACTCAGGGCGGCCGGGGCCGACGTCGTCGGGTTCGTGCCCCACCGCCTGAGGGACGGCTACGATTTCGGCCCCGCCGGCCTGGCCGCGGCGCAACGGCTCGGCGCGTCGCTCGTGGTCACCTGCGATTGCGGCATCACGGCGGTGGACGCGGTGCGCGACGCGCGCGCGACCGGCATCGGCGTGGTCGTGACCGACCACCACCTGCCGGGTCCGGAGCTGCCCCCCGCGCTCGCCGTGGTGGATCCGCAGCGGGACGACGATACGTCGACCGCGCGCGTCCTTTGCGGCACCGGCATCGCGTTCAAGCTGGTCCAGGCGCTCGTGCCGGCGCTGGGCCTGCCGCCGAACCTGCCCTACCACCTGCTCGATCTGGTGGCGCTCGCCACGGTGGCGGATGTGGTGCCGCTGCTCGGCGAGAATCGCATCCTCGTGCGCCACGGGCTTCGCTTGCTGGCCGAGAGCCGGTGGCCGGGGCTCCGCGCGCTGGTCGAGGCCGCGGGTCTCGCCGGACGCGAGCTCCGCGCCGGCCACATGGGCTACATGCTGGGACCCCGGCTCAACGCCGTCGGCCGGATCGGGGACGCGGCGGATGGCCTGCGGCTTCTGCTGACCGACGACCCGGACGAGGCGATCGCGCTGGCGCGGCGTCTCGAGGGACTCAATGTCGAGCGGCAGTCGCTGGACCATCGCATCCTGGAGGAGGCGCTGATCCAGGTGGAGCAGGCGGGCGATCCCGAGCGCGACGCGGGCTTCGTGCTCGCGGGTGACGGATGGCATCCGGGGGTGGTCGGGATCGTCGCGTCGCGCGTGGTCGAGCGCTACGGCCGGCCGGCGTTTCTGATCGCGTTCGACGGCGACGTCGGCAAGGGCTCCGGTCGGAGCATCTCCCGCTTCGATCTCCACGCGGCGCTGCACGCCTGCGGCGACCTGCTGGAGCGCTACGGCGGGCACCAGATGGCCGCGGGCCTGACGATCCGCAGGGACCGGCTGGACGAGTTCCGCGAGCGCTTCGGCGGGATCGCCCGGGAGGCCCTCGGCCCCGACGATCTGGGACCCGAACAGCGGGTGGACCTCGAGATCGACCTCGCCGAGGCGACCTACAGTCTCGAGCGGATGGCGCGCCACCTCGAGCCCTGCGGAGCCGGCAATCCGAGCCCGGTATTCGGCGCCCGGGGGGTGCGCTTCACCGGCCGGTCTCGCGTGGGTAACGGGCACCTCAAGGGCGTGCTCGACGACGGCGAGACCCGGCTCGCCGCGATCGGCTTCCAGTGGGCCGACCGCGTGCCCTGGCTGGCCGACGGTCTGGTGGACGCGGCTTTCCGCCTGGAGTCCGATGAGTGGAACGGCCACGCCAGGTTGCAGGCGCGGCTCTGCGCGCTGTCGCCGCACGGGGTGGGGTGAGGGAGGCCGGTCGGGCCGTCGGGTGGTCGGGCGATCGGAACGCCTTGCCCTCAGTTCGCCGGAAGCGTTCGGCGAGCGGTGGTCGAATATCACGCCCCCGGGACCGCCTGCCCGCCCGCGCGCCCGACCTCCCGCCTGCCCGCCGGGCCGTCGGATGAGAATCGTCGCCGGCGAGTTCGGCGGCCGCCGGCTCGCGATGCCGAAGGACGCGAGGGTCCGGCCGACGGCGGACCGGGTGCGCGAGGCGTGGATGAGCATCCTCGGCGCGGTGCTCCCCGGGGCCCGCGTGCTGGACCTGTACGCGGGCAGCGGCGCCCTGGGGCTGGAGGCGCTGTCGCGCGGGGCGCGCTCGGCCACCTTCGTGGAGCTCAACGCGCCGTCGCTCCAGGCGCTCGAGGCCAACGTCGCCGCCCTCGACGTGGGCGACCGCGTCGTCATACACCGGGGCGACGCGCTGCGGTTCGCCGAGCGGCTGGGGGCCGCCGAGTACGAGCTCGCGGTCGCCGATCCGCCCTACAGCCGTGACGACGCCGCGCGCCTCGTCGCGCTCTTCCGCCGGACCCCGTTCGCGCGCATTCTTTCCGTCGAGCACCGTGCCGACGAGCAGCTGGACGGCGACGACACCCGCCGCTACGGCGATACCGCTCTCACCTTCTGCCACGCTCCATGACACGCATCGCGGTCTACCCGGGCTCGTTCGATCCGCCGACGAAGGGTCACGAAGACCTGATCCGCCGCAGCCTGGCGCTGGCGGACCGGGTGGTCGTCGCCGTCGCGGTGAATCCCTCCAAGCAGCCGCTCTTCCCGGTGGCCGAGCGGCTCGCCATGCTCAAGGCCACGGTCGGCGACGAGCCGCGAGTCTCGTTCGAGTCGTTCGAAGGTCTCCTGGCGGAGTTCGCCAAGAAAGTCGGCGCCTCCATGGTGGTGCGCGGCCTCCGCGCGGTCAGCGACTTCGAGTACGAGTTCCAGATGGCACTGATGAACCGCCGGCTGCATCCGACCCTGGAGACGGTGTTCCTGGTGCCCGCCCTCGACCTGACGTACCTGAGCTCGAGCCTCGTGCGCGAGGTGGCGCGGTTCGGCGGTGACGTCATCGGCCTCGTGCATCCCGCGGTGGCCGACGCGCTGGCCGACCGGTACCGCCGATGAGCTTTCGTCGGGCTCTGCTGGCGCGCGCGGCGGCGCGACGAAAGCGGATCGTATTGTGCGAGGGCGACGACCCGCGGGTACAAGCCGCGGCCGAGCGGCTTCGCCACGAGGGCATCGCCGAGCCGGTCCTGCTTGGCGGCGGTGGGGTGCGGCCAAGCGCCGACCCGCGGCTCCCGCGGATCGCCCAGTTTCTGCGCGACCGCCGCCCGGACCGGGTCGTGGACGGCGTCCATGCGCTGGACCTGGCCTCGATGCCGGTGAACTTCGGGGCGGCGCTCGTCGCCCTGGGCGAGGCGGACGCGGCGGTCGCCGGCGCGGTCTGTCCGACGCGCGACACGATTCGCGCCGCACTCTGGGCCATCGGCACCGCGTCGGGTGTAGACCTGGTGAGCTCGTCGTTCTACATGGTGCTGCCCGACGACACGGTGCTCACGTTCACCGACTGCGCGGTGGTCCCTGACCCGACGGCCGAGCAACTCGCCCAGATCGCGCTAGCCGCGGCGCGCGACCGCCCTCGACTCGTGGGCGACGCGCCGCGGGTCGCGTTCCTGTCCTACAGCACCAAGGGCAGTGCGGAAGGGCCGCGGGTGGCGAAGGTGCGGGAGGCGGCGGAGCGCTTTCGCCTGCTCGCGCCCGACATCGTGGCGGACGGCGAAGTCCAGGCCGACGCGGCGCTGGCGCCCGACGTGGCGGAACGCAAGGCGCAGGGCTCGCCGCTGGGGGGCCGAGCCAACATTCTGATATTTCCCGATCTCGATGCGGGCAACCTGGCCTACAAGTTGGTGCAACGGCTCGGCGGCGCGACCGCGATCGGCCCCATGCTCCAGGGGCTGGCGCGTCCCATGGCCGACCTGTCGCGCGGGGCCACGGCCGATGATATTGTCGAGGTGAGCGCCATGGTGGCGCTCCAGTGCGACTAGACGCGCGACGGAGAGGCCGATGGCTTTACACCAGACGAAGGACGCCAGTGGGGTCGCGGTGGTGCAGGTCGAGGGACAGCTGATCGTGGGGAACCGCCAGGAGCTCAAGGATCTCGTCCAGCGGGCCCTCGACGCGGGCGAGCGCCGGATCCTGATCGACTTCTCCCGCACCGGCTACATCGACTCCTCAGGGCTCGGCGCGCTGGTCTCCATCTCCAAGCGCATCCGCGAAGGCGGCGGCGAGCTGCGACTGTCGGGACTCAACGAGGATCTCCGGTCGCTGTTCGAGCTCACCAAGCTCGATACGCTGTTCGCCATCGCCGAGACCCCCCAGCAAGCCCTCGCGAGCTTCTAGACCCGGACCGGTCACGATGCCGTCTCCGCTGCGCCTCTGCGTCCGCCGATCCCCGGCCCAGGACGGCAGCGACGCGGGCGTGCTGGTGACGTTACGGTTGCCGAGCGAAGTCGGGTGCATCGAGGAAGCCGTCGAGCTGGTCACCCGCCACTGCCTCGCCGGGCACGACGCGCCCACCAACACGCGGTTCCGGTTGAAGGTCGTCCTCAGCGAAGCGCTCAGCAACGCCATCATGCGCGGGAACCGTGAGGATCGCGGCAAGTGGGTCGATGTCCGGGCCGAGCTCGGGCGCGACGCCATCCGGCTCGAGGTGACCGACGAAGGCCCGGGGTTCGACCCGCGTGCGGTGCCCGAGCCGATCCGCCCGGAACAGCTCGACGAGGCCAACGGGCGGGGCCTCTATCTCATCCGGAAGCTCGTGGACGCGGTCAAGTTCAACGAGCAAGGGAACTCCATCTGCATGATACTGCGCCGTCCCTAGGACGGCTCGATCTCGTCGTCGACGGCCTCGGCACGCTCGTCGGGGGACGAGTGCGCCTGTGGCGCTACGACGGGCGCGCGCTGCGCCTGGCCGCCGGCCCGGACCCGGGGAGCGCGCCGGAGGTCCCCCGCGCCACCGGCCTCACCCCCACGCCCGCGGGCACCGTCTGGCTCGAGCCGGTGGACGAGATCGACGGCTTCTGGCTCGAGGTCGGTGGGCTCGGCGAGTCCCAGCTCGCACCGGCCGCCGCCACGCTCCTGCCGATCGTCGGGGCGCTGCTCGACGCCGAGCGCCAGCGGGGGTTCCTCGCCGAGGAGCTGACCAACCGGTACGAAGAGATCGACCTGCTGTACGCGATCAGCGAGATCCTGGGCCAGACCGTCCAGCTCGAGGAAGCCACCCAGATCATCGCGAGTGAGGTGAGCACCGTGGTCGGGGCGCGGCGTGCCTCGATCATGGTGTTCGACGAGGCCGCCGGAGTCCTCCGCACCGTGGCGGCGCGCGGGTTCGGGCTCGAGGGTCTGGAGCCGGTGCGCGTGGACGACGACTGCTCCGTGGCCGCGCGCGTCTACCGCGAGCGCCGCGTGGTGGCCTACGATCCGGCCAACCCGGACCGGGTCGCCACCGACTGCGGCGAGCCGCGCGGCTATCGGGGCCAGGCCTTCCTGAGCGTCCCCATCTGCTATGGCGCCCCGGGGTCGCCGCTCCGGTGCGTCGGCGTCATCAACCTCACCGATCGGCTCGGCGGCGATCGGTTCACGTTGAGCGACCGGAAGCTCGTGACCGCGGTGGCCAACCAGATCGGCGCGGCCGTGGAGAACGCGCGCCTGGTGGAGCGGGACCGCCTGCAGCAGCGCGTCCGCCACGAGCTCGAGCTCGCGCACGACCTGCAGCTCAAGCTGCTGCCGTCGCCCGGCGTGCTGCAGGGGGACGCCGAGGTGGCCGCCCGCTGCTTCCCGGCCGACTCGGTCGGCGGCGATTTCTACACCTTCACCCGGCTCGGGCGCGGTCGGGTCGGCGTCATGCTCGGCGACGTGGCGTCCCACGGCTTCTCGGCCGCGCTGGTGATGGCGCTGGTCATGTCGGCGGCCGGCATCCACGCCGCCGCGTCGGTCACGCCGGACGAGACGCTCAGCGCGCTACTCGACAGCCTCTCGACCGAGCTCACGACGACCGAGATGTATTTCAGCGTGTTCTACGGCGTGCTGGATCCGCTGACCGGGCGACTGTCCTACGCGAACGCCGGGCATCCCTACGCCTTCCGCGTGCCCCGGTTCGGTGACCCCGAGCGCCTCGAGGCCACGGCGCCTCCGCTCGGTCTGGCCACGGCGGGCAGTATTCAGCGCCGGCAGGTGCCCTGGTCGGTGGACCACGATCTGCTGGTGCTGTGGACCGACGGCCTGGTCGACGCGCGGAACGAGGCGGGCGAGCCGTTCGGGGAGCAGCGGCTCCTGACGACGGTGTGCGACCGGCGCACCGAGACGCCCGAAGAGATCGTCGCGGCGGTGCTCGCGGAAGCGTCGGCGTTCGGGGCACAACCGGTGGACGACCGGACGCTGCTCATCCTCCGCATCTGACGGTGGCCCGCACCAAGCGCCGCCTCGGCCAGCATTTTCTCACCGACCCCAGGATCCTCGCCCGCATCGCCGACGCGCTGGAGGTCGACGCGGGGGACACCGTGCTCGAGATCGGGCCCGGTCCCGGCGGGCTCACCGCGCAGCTCGCGACGCGGGCGGGGCGGCTGGTGGCGATCGAGAAGGATCGCGATCTCGTGCCCGCCCTCCGGCAGCGGTTTCCCGCCGCCACGATCGTCGAAGGCGACGCGCTGGAGGTCGACTGGCGCGCGCTGGCCGGTCCGCGATTCCTCGTCGCGGGCAACATCCCCTATAACATCACCTCGCCGCTCATCGACCGGGCCCTGGAGCCGCCCCGACCCGAGCGCATCGTCTTCCTGGTGCAGAAGGAAGTCGCCGACCGCGTCACGGCGACGGCGGGCGAGCCCGACTACGGCGCGCTCAGCGTGGGGGTCCAGTCCGTCGCCCGGGCGGAGCGGCTGTTCACCGTGTCCGCGGGGGCGTTTCACCCGCGGCCACAGGTGGATTCGGCGGTCCTGCGCCTCGTGCCCCTCGCCGAGCCGGTGGTCGGGGCGGCGGAGCAGGCCGGGTTCCGCCGGCTCGTGGTCGGGATGTTCGGATTTCGTCGGAAGCAGCTCGCGCGCGGTCTCCGCCAGCTCACCGGGTGGGACGCCGACAGGGTCGGGGCGGTGCTCGAGCGCGCCGGGGTCGCCCCCGACGTGCGGCCGGAGGTGCTGTCGCCGGCGCAGTTCGCCGCGCTGCTCTGGGCGCTCGTTGACGAGGGGTGGACGGCACGGTAGCTTTGTGAAATGTTTCACAAAAATGCCGGCCATGCGTAAAGTCGCAGAGTCCACGGTACGTCGACTGTCGCTGTATCTGCGATTCCTCGAGGAGTTCGAGGTGCAGGGCATCGATACGGTCAGCTCGGGCGCGCTCGCGTCGCGGGGCAGCACCACTTCGGCGCAGGTACGCAAGGATCTCTCGTTCTTCGGCTCGTTCGGCAAGCGGGGATTGGGGTACCCGGTCCCCGAGCTCGCCGACCAGCTGCGGGAGATTCTCGGACTCAAGCAGCGGTACCAGGTCGGGATGATCGGCGCCGGCAAGATCGGCAGCGCTCTGGTGCAGTACCGGGGATTCCGGCAGCGCGGGTTCGACATCATCGCCATCTTCGACAGCGATCGCAGCAAGATCGGCCGCCAGTGGAACGGTCTCACCATTCAGGACATCGAGACCCTCGAGACCGAGTTCGCCAAGCGACCGATGGACATGGCGGTGCTGGTGACGCCGGCGGACGCGGCCCAGCCGGTGACCGACCGGCTGGTCGCCCTCGGGATCAAGGCCATTCTCAACTTCGCGCCGGTGCAGCTGGTCGTGCCGGACGACGTGGTCGTCAAGACCGTCAACCTCGCCCTCGAGCTCGAAACGCTCAGCTACGCGCTGGCCAACCGCTGACGTACAGCCTCACGACCCTCGTGTCTTCGTGGTGAAGTCCGTCGCGTCGGCCCTACGTCCGAGCTCAGCGATGGTCGGAGAAGCCACGCGAGTGATCGGTGCGATCGCGCTGTTCCTGCTGAGTGCGTCCCCGAGCCCTGCCGTCGCCCAGGACGACGTCTACGACCTCGTGATCCGCAACGGCCGCATCGTCGACGGCACCGGCTCGCCCTGGTATCGCGGGGACCTGGGCATCCGCGGCGGCCACATCGCGGCCATCGGTTTGCTCGAAGGCGCGGCGGCGCGGCAGACCGTGGACGCCGCCGGCATGGTCGTGGCGCCGGGCTTCATCGACATGCTCGGCCAGTCCGAGCTGACCGTGCTGGTCAACCCCAGCCTCCCCTCCAAGATCTTTCAGGGCATCACCACCGAGATCACCGGCGAGGGCAGCTCGGCCGGCCCGCTCAACGATCAGATCATCGCGGCCGATCGGCCCGGCTACGACCACTATCGGATCACGCCCGATTGGCGGACGCTGGGCGGATATTTCAGCCGGCTGGAGAAGCAGGGCCTCGGCATCAACCTCGCGAGCTACGTGGGGGCGACTCAGGTGCGCCGGATGGTGCTCGGCGACAGCAACCGGACGCCGAGCGCGAGCGAGCTGGACAGCATGAGGGCGCTCGTGCGCTCGGCGATGCGCGAGGGAGCGGTCGGCGTCTCCACCTCGCTCCAGTACCCGCCGGCTCCGTACGCCCGAACCGAGGAGCTCGTGGCGCTCGCGTCGGAGGCGGCGCGGCTCGGCGGCATGTACGCGACCCACCTGCGGTCGGAAGGCGCCGAGATCGACGCGGCGCTCGACGAGGCGATCCGGATCGGACGCGAGGCGCGGATACCGGTCGAGATCTGGCATCTGAAGGTCGCCGGCAAGCGCAACTGGGGGCGGATGCCACGGGTGGTGGCCAAGATCGACTCGGCCCGGCGTGCGGGTATCGACATCGCGGCCGACACGTACGCCTACACGGCGTGGTTCAACTCCATGTCGGCCTTCATCCCGCCTTGGGCGCACGACGGCGGGGCCGTCAAGCTGATCGAGCGGCTGCGCGATCCGGCGATGCGGCGACGCATCCGCCGCGAGATGCTCGCGCCGGACGAGAGCTGGGACAACGAATGGCAGGAGATTCCGGGGCCGGCCTCGGTCCTGATCGGCGTGGTGCAGAACCCGGCGCTCGAAGCCTATCAGGGGAAGACGCTGGCGCAGGTCGCCACGGCGCGCCACACCGATGCGATCGACGCGCTGTTCGACCTGCTGGTCGAGGACGAGGCCTACACGTCGGTCGCCGTGTTCGGGATGTCGGAGCCGGACGTCTCGCTCGCGCTGCGCCAGCCGTGGGTATCGATCAACAACGACTCCCAGGGCACCGCCCCGGACGGCCTGCTCGGCAAGGAGCATCCGCACCCTCGCGCCTACGGGACGTTTCCCCGCATCCTCCGGAAGTACGTGCGCGAGGAGCGGCGGTTGACCCTGGAGGACGCGATCCGGAAGTTCACCTCGCTGCCGGCGCAGCGCATGCGCCTCGGCGACCGCGGCGTACTCAAGGTGGGGATGTGGGCCGACGTCGTGGTGTTCGACCCGGCGCAGGTCCGCGACCGCGCGACGTTCGCCGCCCCGAACCAACTGTCGGAAGGCATGCGGTGGGTGCTGGTGAACGGCATCCCGGTGATCGCGGACGGCCGTGCGACCGGGGCGCTTCCGGGACGGGTGCTCCGGGGGGCGGCTTGGGCGGGAGGATGAGGGTGGGGAGCGGCTGGGCGCGTCCGGCGGTCGAGCGGCGGCGGTGGACGTCTCGTGATTTCGAGCGCATCGCGGACGTCTCGTGATTTCGAGCGCATCGCGGCGATGTACCGTCCGGAGGCGCGATCCGACGTTGAGTAGATCCCTCGCGGCTTCGGAATGATCACGGCCCGAAGCGGCCACTAGCCCCGCTCCCGCTGCCCCCGATAGTTTCCCGTATGCCCGTCGACGTGACCTCCGAAATCGGCCAACTGCAGACCGTTCTCGTGCATACGCCCGGCCGCGAGCTCGAGGCGGTCACGCCCGGCAACCGCGAAGACTACCTCTACGACGACATCATCGATCTCGAGATCGCGCAGCGGGAGCACCGCCAGTTCGTCTCGGTGCTCCGCCGGTTCGCGACCGTGCTGCAGGTGCGGGAGCTGCTCGCCGACATCCTGGCGCACCCGGCGGCCCGCGAGTTCCTCGTCACCAAGACGATGGACGTGGTCGAGTCCGACGAGCTCAGCCAGCGGCTGGGGACGCTGCCGGCGGGCCAGATCGTGGAGATGCTGATCGAGGGCACGCGCGAGGAGAGCGGGCCGCTGGCCCAGGCGCTCAATGAGGTCGGTTTCGCTTTTCCTCCACTGCCGAACCTGTTCTTTCCTCGCGACATCGGGATGGTGATCGGGCGGCATGTGGTGGTCGGCGCGATGCGCTACGACGTGCGCTGGACCGAGGAGCTGCTGATCAAGGCGCTGTTCAGCTTTCACCCCGAGCTCGCCAACGCCGGCTTGCTGTACGACGGCTCGGAGGAGCGGCGCAGCAACTACACGCTCGAGGGCGGCGACGTGCACTATCTCCGTCCGGATCTGCTCGTGCTCGGCTTCAGCGAGCGGACGTCGCCGGCCGCCCTCGACGAGCTGTGCGACACGGTCTTCGCCCAGGGCGCCGTGACCGACGTCATCGTGGTGGTCATGCCCAAGGCGCCGGCCGCCATCCACCTCGACATGATCTTCACCCAGGTGGACCGCGAGCTGTGCGTGATCTACCCGCCGTTCTTCGTCGGTCCCGAGCGCCTGCCCGTGCTCCACCGGCGGAAGGGCGAGGCGGCGGTGCACGAGATGCCCAACCTGTTCGAGGCGCTGCGCGCCGTGCGCCAGCCGATGGATCCGGTGTTCGCCGGGGGGCAGCACCGCACCAGCCAGGAGCGGGAGCAGTGGAGCTCGGCGTGCAACTTCCTGGCGGTCCGGCCGGGCACGATCGTGAGCTACCGGCGGAACGACGCGACGCTGTGCGAGCTGCAGGCCGCCGGCTTCCGCATCGTGCCGGCGGTGAACTTCCTGGCCTTCGACGACTGGACCGACGCCAAGCACCGCACCGTCATCACCATCGAGGGCGCCGAGCTCGCGCGGGGCGGCGGCGGACCCCGCTGCATGTCGCTGCCCCTCCGGCGGGCCGCGCTGTGATGGGCCTGTCGGCGCATCCGGAGAGCACGCTGCTCGACCGAGTGCTGGAGACGCTACGCCAGGGCCCCCGTGCCGCGGTGACTCTGTGCCACCGCGTGCTGGGCCTTTCCGGGGCGCCGGACACGGTCTGCGAGCGGATCGCCATCGCGCTCCTGGCCGCCGATCCACGTGTGCGCCAGCTGAACGATGGCCGCTGGGGCCTCGTCCCCGAAGCGCAGGGGTCGCCGCTGCTCGACGAGTGCGCCTTCGCGGTGGTGGACGTCGAGACCACCGGTATGCGGGCCCGCGGCGGCGACCGGATCACGGAGATCGCGGTGGTGGTGGTGCACGGCGGGCGGCGGGAGGTCGTGCTCGACACGCTGGTCAACCCCGGCCGGCCGATCCCGCCGGCCGTCTGCGCCATCACCAACATCACGAACGCCATGGTGCGGGACGCCCCGCCGTTCGCCCAGCTGGCGGACCAGGTGGTCGCCGCCCTGGCGGGGCGGGTGTTCGTCGCCCACAACGCGCGGTTCGACTGGAACTTCATCAGCGCGGAGGTGCACCGCGCGCGGGACCTGGCGCTCGACGGGCCACAGCTCTGCACGGTGCGGCTCGCGCGGCGCTTGGTGAAGGGCGTCCGCTCCTGCGGGCTCGACAACCTGACCCAGCACTTCGGCTTCGAGAACGCCGCCCGCCACCGCGCCGCCGGCGACGCCCTGGTGACCGCCGACCTGCTCGCGCGGCTGCTCCGCCTCGCACGCGAGGAGGGCGCCGCGACTCTGCAGGACCTCTCGGCCATCGCCCTCCGCCGAACGGGGCGGGGCCGCAGGAAGCGGATGGCCACCCCGACCGAGCCGCGGATGGACAGCCTGAGCGAGGGGCCGGCGTGAGCCTCTCCCACGCGTTCCAGGTCGGGCGGCTGCGCTGCCACACGCTGGAGGGCGGGCGCCAACGGCTGGATGGAGGGGCCATGTTCGGCGTGGTCCCGCGCCCCCTGTGGCAAACCCGTGCGCCGCCGGACGAGCGTCACCGGATCCCGCTGGCCATGCGCTGCCTGCTGATCGAGCATCCGGACGGCCTCGTTCTCGTGGACACCGCGCTCGGCAACAAGGAGGACGCGCGCTTCCTCGACATCTACGGCGTCGAGAACGCGGGACTCGAAGGCGCGACCCAGCTCGAGGATGCGCTGGCGACCGCCGGGTTCCTGCCGGGCGATGTGCGCTGGGTGATCAACACCCACCTGCACTTCGACCATGCGGGAGGGAACACCACGCAGGACCCGGAGCTGATGGACGACCCGCGCCGCCACGTGCGGCCCGCGTTTCCCAATGCCACGTACATCGTGCAGCGCGGCGAGCTCGAGTTCGCCCGCCGCGCCAACGAGCGCACCCGGGCGAGCTACCTGCCGCCCAACTTCGAGCCGATCGCGGCGGCGGGGCGCTGGCAACTGCTGGAAGGCGACGTCGACGTGCTGCCCGGGATTTCGGTGCGGCTGACGCCGGGCCACGTGCCGTACCACCAGAGCGTGCTGGTGCAGAGCGGGGGCGAGACCGCCGCCTTCATCGCGGATCTGATCCCGACGGTGGCGCACCTGCCGCTGCCGTGGATCATGGGCTACGACCTGGAGCCCTTGAGAACGCTGGAAAGCAAGCGGGCACTCCTCCGGGACGCCGTGGAGGGCGGCTGGCGACTCGTGTTCGAGCACGATCCGGCGGTGGCGACGGGGGTGCCGGTGGCCGAGGGGAAGGGCTTCGCCCTTCGCGACGTGGTGGACGCGCCCGCGCTGGTGGCGCGGGCGTCATCCTGAGGCGGCCGAGTGGCTTACAGGCGGCCGCCGAGTTGACACGTCGTCCGGGGGCCGCTAGCTTGCCCACCTCGTAGAAGCGGGGAGGAGACTCCCCCACCCTCAGCCTGCCGGCCCCGGCCGCAGCGCACCCGGGTCCCGGCAACGCCGCCGTCGGCAGGCCGATTCTGGCCGCCTCGGCTCCTTGGCAGTCGCGGGCACCCGTTCAGTCACGAGGGTGCCCGTTTCGTTTTCGACCTGGAGGCGTGCCCACTGTCCACGAACGATCGCGAAAAGCGAGTCCGCGTCAATCGCATGATCCGCATCAGCCCGGTGCGGGTGATCACGGGCACCGGCGAGCAGTTGGGCGTCCTGCCCATCGAAGAAGCACTCGCGGCCGCACAGGAACGCGGCCTGGACCTCGTGGAAGTGGCGCCCACCGCGCGCCCGCCCGTGGTCAAGATCATGGACTACGGGAAGTTCAAGTTCGAAGAGGCCAAGGCGGCGCGGGCGGCCAAGAAGAAGCAGCACGTCATCCAGCTGAAGGAAGTGAAGTACCGTCCCGGCATCGATGATCACGACTTCGATTTCAAGACCCGCCACGCGCGGGAGTTCCTCGGAGACGGGAACAAGGTGAAGGTGACGATGATGTTTCGCGGGCGGCAGATCGCCCACCTCGAGCTGGGCAAGGCCGTGCTGGACCGCGTCGCGGCCAACCTGGCGGATGTCGGCAAGATCGAGGCGGACGCGAAGCTCGAGGGGCGGAACATGACGATGGTGATCGCGCCGAAGTAGGACGGAGACCGTCTCCGTCCTCTCCGTCGCTACCTGGGGAGCACGATGCCTAAGCAGAAGACGAAGCGCGCGGCCATGAAGCGCTTCAAGCGGACTGGGAGCGGCAAGCTGAAGCGCTGGCATGCCAATCACAGCCACATCCTGACCAAGAAGTCGCGGAAGCGGAAGAACCGGCTCAAGAAGCCTGATCTCGTGAGCTCGGCCGACTTCCCGCGCGTCAACCGGCTTCTCCAGGCTTAAGGAGCGACCATGCCTCGCGTCAAGAACGGCGTCGCCCACCACGCCCGGAAGAAGAAGATCATGGAGGCCGCGAAGGGTGCGCGCGGCGGCCGGAGCAAGCTGTACAAGGCGGCCAAGGAGACGGCCGAGCGCGCCATGCGGTACGCCTACCGCGACCGGCGGAAGAAGAAGGCCGAGTTCCGCGCGCTGTGGATCACGCGCATCAACGCGGCGGCCCGGATCCACGGCCTGAGCTACAGCCGGCTCGTGGCGGGGCTCAAGAAGGGCGGCGTGGAGATCAACCGCAAGGTGCTCGCCGACCTCGCCGTGCGCGACGCGGACGCCTTCAGTCGCCTGGCCGAGGTGGCCAAGAACAACCAGTAGCGCGCCGCCCGCGCGCCGCGTCCGGTCATCCGCCCCATGGGGCCGTTCGCGCTCGGCGGGCGGCCCCATTGAACATGAGTCACCCGTGTCCATGAGCTCCACACCCGTGTCTACCGGCTATCCCGATCTCGACGCGCTGCAGCCGCGCCTCGAGGCCATCCCCACGCTGAGTGCCGACGGCCTCGAGGCGGAGCACACCGCTGTCCTCGGCCGGAAGAGCGGCCTGCTCACCGCCGCGCTCAAGACGCTGGCCACGCTTCCGGTCGAGGACCGGAAGCGCTACGGCGCGGCGGTGAATCAGGTCAAGGCGCGGTTCGAGGCGGCGTTCACCGAGCGGCGCGACCGGCTCGCGGACGAGCGGCGCCGGCGCGAGTCGGTCGGCCTGGACCTCACCATGCCCGGCCGCGAGCGCTGGGCGGGCGCCGAGCACCCGGTGACGAAGGTGGTGGACGAGATCGTCGGCATCTTCCGGGAGCTGGGCTTCGCCGTGGCGACAGGCCCCGAGATCGAGACCGAGTGGTACAACTTCCTCGCGCTCAACTTCCCGGCCGACCACCCGGCCATGGACATGCACGACACGCTCTACGTCGATGCGCCGCCCGCGGCCGGCGAGCCGGCGGGGAAGCTCCTGCTCCGCACCCACACGTCGCCGGTGCAGATCCGCACCTTGCTGGCCTCCCCGCCGCCCGTGCGGGTGGTGATCCCGGGCATGGTGTACCGCAACGACGCCATGGATGCGTCCCACCTGCCGGCCTTCTCGCAGATCGAAGGACTCGCGGTGGACGAGGGCATCTCGTTCGTCGACCTCAAGGCCACGCTCACCCACTTCGCCCATCGGTTCTTCTCGCCCTCGACCCGGACGCGATTCCGGCCGTCCTTCTTCCCGTTCACCGAGCCGTCGGCGGAGATGGACGTCGAGTGTCAGCTCTGCCACGGTTCGGGCTGCCCGGCCTGCAAGGGCACCGGCTGGATGGAGATTCTCGGCTGCGGCATGGTCCATCCGTCGGTGCTGGAGAACTGCCGGCTCGACGCGGAGCGCTACACCGGCTGGGCCTTCGGGATGGGCCCCCACCGCATCGCGCTGCTGCGCTACGGCGTGCCCGACATCCGGCTGCTGCTCGGTGGCGACATGCGATTCCTCGAGTCGGTCGGTCGCCCGGGCGTGACGGGAGGCGCGGATGCGTGAGGTGCGATCATCCGCCATGTCGAGGCGGCCGTGAACGTCTCGCTGCGCTGGCTCGAGGCGTTCCTGCGCCGGGAGCTCGACCCCGCGGAGGTCACCGCGAGGCTCGCCATGCTGGGGGCCCCGGTCGACGCGGTCGAGCCGCTGCACGCGGAGCTCGCACCGTTCGTGGTGGCGCGCGTGCTCGGGGTCGCCCCGCATCCGGATCCGAAGGCGACGAAGGTCCGCCTCGCCCAGGTGGACGACGGCAGCGGGGCGCCTCTGACCGTGGTGTGCGGGGCGCCCAACGTGACCGCCGGCAAGAGCTATCCCTTTGCCCGACTCGGCACGCAGATGCCGGGTCCCAAGGGCTTCCGGATCGAGGCCCGGCCGATTCGCGGCGTCGTGAGCCAGGGCATGCTCTGCTCCGCCCGCGAGCTCGGGCTGGGTGAGGAGCACGACGGGATTCTCGAGCTCGACACCGACGCCGCACCAGGCACGCCGTTTCTCCAGGCTCTTTCCCTCGGCGATACGCGGCTGGTCGTCGATGTCACGCCCAACCGCCCCGACCTGCTCGGGCACAAGGGCGTGGCGCGCGAGCTCTCCGCGTCCTACGGCACGCCCTTCCGGCTGCCCCAGATTCCCGCCGCGGCGGCGATCGACGTTCCCCCGGCCCGACGGTCCGCGGCCTCAGGCCTCATCGGTGACTTCCGGATCGCGATCGAGGACGCGGCCTCGTGTCCCCGCTTCCACGCGGCGATCATCCGTGGCGCCAGCGTCGGCCCCTCGCCCGAGTGGCTCCGCCGGCGGCTCGAGTCGGTCGGCGTGCGGTCGATCAACAACGTCGTGGACGCCACCAACTACGTGATGTTCGAGCTGAACCAGCCGATGCACGCGTACGACCTGTCCCGCCTGCGTGGCGGCGCGCTGGTGGTGCGGCGGGCGCGCGCGGGCGAGCGGGTCACCACCCTCGACGACGTCGAACGGCCGCTGACGCCGGAGATGATCGCCATCGCGGACGGCGAGGGCGTCATCGGCATCGCGGGCATCATGGGCGGCGCGAGCACCGAGGTGAGCACGGCCAGCCGCGACATCCTGCTCGAGGCCGCCTACTGGGATCCGGGCCGGACCCGGCGCGCGCGGCGCGACCTCAACCTGAGCACCGAGGCGAGCTACCGGTTCGAGCGCGGCATCGATCTGTGGGGCGGGGAAGCCGCCATGCGCCGATGCGTGGAGCTCGTGCTCGCGACCGCTGGCGGGACGCTGATCGACTCGCCCCTCGATCTCTGGCCCGCGCCCACCAACCCGCCGCGCATCTTCCTCCGCCCGGCTCGGGTGGCCCAGGTGCTTGGCGTCGAGCTGCCCTGGCACCTGCTGGAGCAGTACCTCGTGGCGATCGGCGCCACGGTGGTGAGTAAGCCGGACGACGGGCGCATCGCGGTGGACGTCCCGGGCTGGCGGCCCGACCTGCAGCGCGAGATCGACCTGGTCGAGGAGATCGCGCGGCTGCACGGGTATGACAATTTCCCATCCGACCTCCGCCGCTTCCGGGTCGGTGGCCAGACGGACGCGCCCGAGGAAGCCATCAGCTCGGCCGTGCGGCGCGGCCTCGTCGCCCAAGGCTTCTACGAGGTGATCAGCCTGCCGATGGGCGCGGCCGATGGCGCCGACAGCGTGCGGCTGCTCAACCCGCTCGCGGCCGACGATGCGTGGCTCCGGCGGCGGCTGCTGCCGGGGCTCGTCCGCCTGGTCGAGGCCAACTGGGCCAATCGGGTGGCCGACGTGCGCCTGTTCGAGATCGGCACCGCATTCGCCGCCGCTGGCCCGGGCGAGCGCCCGCGGGAGGAACGCCGGGTTGCCGCGGTGCTGACGGGCCGGCGCGAGCCGGCGCACTGGACCGGCAGCGGTGAGGCCCGGTTCGACATCTGGGATCTCAAGGGTCGGCTCGACGCCGCGGTCGCTCTGGCGATTCCGGGGGCCGAGGTGCAGGTTGAAGGGCAAGCCTGGGTGGTTCGCGACCGCCAGGGCCGGGTCGTCGGCGAGGGTGGGCCGCTGGCGGCCGACGCGCCGGCGTGGGCCGCGCCCCTGTTCGGGTTCGAGCTGCTCGTCGATCCGGCGCCCCGCCGTCCGGCTCCCTTCGCGCCGCTGCCAACGACACCGTCGTCCGAGCGCGTGCTCGCGCTGCTCCTCCCCGAGGGGGTGCGGGTGCGGCAGGTCGAGGCGTTGCTGCACCGGGTCGGCGGGGACCTGCTGGAGCTGGTGGAGGTCGAGAGCGACTATCGCGGGGCGGAGCTCCCAGGCGGCACCCGGAGCGTGGCGTTCCGCCTCACTTTCCGCGCGGCGGACCGCACGCTGCGGGACAGCGAGGTCGACGAGGTGGAGACCCGCCTCCTCGCCGCGCTGGCCGGCGACCTGGGCATCGAGCGACGGGACGGCGGGTCCCGCACGGGAGGCTGAGCGTGGCCAACACCTACGAACGACCCGACGTAGCGGCGCTCGCCGAGTTGGAGCGGGTGATCCGCAACATGGCCGAGGAGCTCGGGGCCTGGCGGCGGCGCACGCTCAAGGCCGAAGCCGAGCTGCGCGAGGCGCAGGCGAGCGGCGGGGTCGTCGCCGGCACCGAGCTGAAGGATTCCCGTCAGCGGGTCATCGACCTCGAGACCGAGAACCAGGCGCTGCGGCAGCGGATCGACGCGGCCAAGGAGCGCCTGCGCGTGCTCGCGGCCCGACTTTCCTTCCTCGAGCAGCACGGCGGAGGCACGGCGGCATGACCCAGGCGAAGCAGGCGGTGAAGGTGGTCATCGGCGGCGAGGAGTACAGCGTCCGCTCGGAAGTCCCGCCGGAGTACACCCGTGAGGTGGCGGCGTATCTCGATGCCGCCCTCAAGCGCGTGCGCGACTCGCTCCCCATGGTCGAGACCCACAAGGCCGCGATCCTCGCCGCGCTGGCGATCACCGACGAGCTGTTCCAGGCCCGACGGGAAGACCGCCAGATCGCGGACCGCCTATCCCAGATGGCCGACGAGTTCGCCCGCCTGCTGCCGCCGTCGAAGCGCAGCACGCGGGCGGCCGCCTCCTAGCGGAGACCTCCATGCCACAGTCCTTGCTCCTGCCCGCGCTGGTCGGCGTGGCGGCCGGCCTGATCGTGGCGCTGGTCGCCATCGCGGTCAACGCCCGCCGCCAGCGGCAGGTGGCGACCGGCATCGTCGGCCAGGCCCGGGCCGAGGCGGAGCGGCTGCGCGCCGATGCCGTGCGCGACGGCGAGGCGGCGAAATCCGAGGTGTTGGTGGCCGCCAAGATGGAGGCGCTCAAGCAGCGCGAGGACCTGGACCGCGAAGTGCAGCGTCGCCGGGAAGAGTGGGAGCGGCTCGAGCGCCGCGCGGACGAGCGCTCTCGCGCGCAGGAGCGCAAGCTCGAAGAAGCGGAAAACCGAGAGCGAACGCTGGCCAAGCGCGAGGAGGGCCTCACCCAGCGGGAACAAGCGTTCCGGACGCGGGAAGGAGAGGCCGACAGGCTGGCGCAGGAACAGCGCGTCAAGCTGGAGCGGATCGCCGGGCTCACCGCGGAGGACGCCCGCCGGGAGATCCTCCAGCGGGTCGAGGACGAGGCGCGCACCCAGGCGCAGGCGCTCGCCCGGGACATCAAGGAGCAGGCCAAGCGCGGCGCCGACCGCGAGGCGCGGCGGATCATCTCGATGGCCATCCAGCGGCTGGCCGCGGAGCACACCGCCGAGAGCACGGTGGCCGCCGTCGCGCTGCCGAGCGAGGAGATGAAGGGTCGCATCATCGGGCGCGAGGGGCGGAACATCCGCGCCTTCGAGACCGCTACCGGCGTCGACGTGATCATCGACGACACGCCCGACACGGTGAGCGTGAGCTGCTTCGACCCGATCCGCCGCGAGGTCGCCCGGCGCTCGTTGGAGGCGCTGATCCAGGATGGGCGCATCCATCCGGGCCGGATCGAGGAGATCGTGCAGAAGGCGCAGAAGGAGCTCGAGTCGCAGCTGGTCGAGCTGGGCGAGCAGGCCGCTTTCGACACCGGGATCCATGGGCTCCACCCCGAGCTGATCAAGCTCATCGGCCGGATGCGGTACCGGACGTCGTATGGGCAGAACATCTACGACCATTCGAAAGAGGTCGCCTGGCTCGCGGGGATGATGGCGTCCGAGCTGCACCTCGACGCGGCGCTGGCCAAGCGTGGCGGCCTGCTGCACGACGTCGGCAAGGTCCTCACCCACGACAACGAGGGGACCCACGTCGAGCTCGGCGTGGAGGTGGCGCGGCGTTACGGGGAGAGCGGCCCGGTCATCAACTGCATCCACGCCCACCACGACGACGTCCCGCACGAGAGCGCGGAATCGGTGCTGGTGCAGGCGGCGGACGCGATCAGCGGGGCGCGTCCCGGGGCCCGTCGCGAGGCGTTCGAGACCTACGTCAAGCGCCTCACCCGGCTGGAGGAGATCGCCAACGGGTTTCCGGGCGTGGAGAAGAGCAATGTCATTCAGGCCGGACGCGAGGTCCGCGTGGTCGTGACGCCCGAGCGGATCGACGATAGCGCCGCGGCGCTGCTCTCCGAGACGATCGCCCGCAAGATCGAGCACGAGCTGCAGTATCCGGGTCAGATCAAAGTCGTCGTCATCAGGGAGACCAGAGCCGTGGATTATGCACGATGAGCGCGCGTGTTCTCGATGGAGTGCCCCTCGCCGATGCCATCCGCGCGGAGGTGGCGGAGGGGGTTTCGCGGCATGCGCGCTCGGGCAAGCGGCCGGGACTCGCGGTGGTCATCGTGGGAGAGAATCCGGCGAGCCAGGTGTACGTGAAGGCCAAGGGCAAGGCGTGCGAGGAAGCGGGGATGCACTCCGAGACCATCCGGCTGCCCGAGACCGTGTCGCAGGCCGAGCTGCTGGCCACCGTCGAGCGGCTCAATCGCGATCCCAAGATCCACGGCTTTCTGGTCCAGCTCCCGCTGCCGAAGCACATTGACAGCGAGCAGGTGCTCAATGCCATCGATCCGGCCAAGGACGTTGACGGCTTCCACCCAGTAAACGTGGGGAAGCTGAGCATCGGCGACCCGACCGCGCTCAAGCCGGCGACCCCGTTCGGCGTGCAGCAGATGCTGATTCGCTCGGGCATCGAGACCAGAGGCGCGAACGCCGTGATCGTGGGCCGCTCGAACATCGTGGGCAAGCCGATGGCGAGCCTGCTGATCCAACCGGGCACGGGCGGTGACGCGACGGTCACGGTGTGCCACTCCAAGTCCCGCGACTTGCCCGCGATCTGCCGCGCCGCCGACCTGCTGGTCGTCGCCATGGGCAAGCCGGAGTTCGTGACCGCCGACATGGTCCGGCCGGGCGCCACGGTCATCGACGTAGGCATCAACCGCGTGGACGACGCGACCCAGCCGAAGGGCTACCGCATCGTCGGCGACGTGGCGTACGCGCCGGTGGCCAAGGTGGCGGGCGCCATCACTCCGGTGCCGGGCGGCGTGGGCCGGATGACGATCGCCATGCTGCTGCAGAATACGCTGCAGGCCTTCGAGCAGGCCGGGGCCTAGCCGAGGCACGCCGTGGGGCGGCCCGGCCGAATCGCGACCGCGCCGCCCATTGGACTCTCCTTCCGCCGGACCGCCGGACGCACATGACCCTCCCCTTCCAGACCGACCTCCTCGCCTCCCCCGATGACGTGTGGTCCGTCAGCCAGCTCACCCTGGCGGCCAAGCGCGTGGTCGAGGGCGAGTTCGCGCCCATCTGGATCCGCGGCGAAGTACTCGAGTGCAAGGCGTGGAAGAGCGGGCACTGGTACTTCAAGCTCCGCGACGCGAACAGCCAGGTGAGCTGCTGCATGTGGCAGCGCTACGCGGTGCGCGCCGGCAAGCCCCCGGCCGACGGCACCGAGGTCTTCGTGCTGGGGAAGCCGAGCCTGTACGAGGCGAAGGGCGAGTTCCAGCTCAACGTCACCCGCCTGCTCCCCACCGCGTCGATCGGCCAGGCGCAGCGGGAGCTCGAGCGCGTCAAGGCCCGGCTGCACCAGGACGGGCTGTTCGACGCTGCCCGAAAGCGCGCGCTGCCGCCGCTCGCCGGGACGGTCGCCGTCGTCACCAGCACCGACGGCGCCGCGCTGCACGACATCATCACCGTGGCGCGGCGGCGGTGGCCCTCGGCGCGCCTGCTCGTGGTGGACGCGCGGGTACAGGGCGGCAGCGCCGTGGACGCGCTGGTCCGGGCGCTGGGGTTGGTGAACCGGATCGCGGAGATCGAGTGCTGCATCGTCGGCCGCGGCGGCGGCGGGCGGGAAGACCTTTCGGCGTTCAACGCCGAGGCCGTGTGCCGCGCGCTGGCGGCGGTGCGCGTGCCGACCATCTCGGCGGTGGGGCACGAAACCGACATCTCGCTCACCGATCTCGTCGCTGACGTGCGGGCCCCCACGCCGTCTGCCGCCGCGGAGCTGGCGCTGGCCGATGTTCGCACTGTCGGGCGCACGCTCGACGATCTCGGCACCCGACTCGGCGGCGCGCTCGCCGGCCGCACCCGGCTCGGGATCGAGCGGGTGGAGCGCGCGGGCGACCGGCTGGATGCCGCCATCGCGGCGCTGCTCGAGCGCCGCCGACACGAGCTCGCCCGCCTGGCCGCCCAGCTCGACGCCCTGAGCCCGCTGCGCGTGCTCGATCGCGGCTATGCCGTGCCGACCGATGCCGACGGTCACGTTCTCAAGCGCCGCGCGGACTTCCCGCCCGGCACGCCCTTCAGCCTGCGGGTGGCCGACGGTCGCGTCGACGCTCGCGTGGAGCCCGCATGACTACCATCGCCGAGGACCTGGCTCGCCTCGAGGAGATCGTCCGCCGGCTCGAGGCCGACGAGGTCGAGCTCGATGCCGCCCTCACCCTGTTCGAGGAAGGCGTGACCCGCCTGCGCGCCGCCCGCGAGCGGTTGGCCACCGCCGATCTCAAGGTCCAGACCGTGCTCGAGGACGCAAACGGCGAGCTCCGTCTCCAGCGCCTGGATGGCTGAGGCGGCGCCGCCGCCCTTATCGCCCGTGACCGCGACCGCCGCCGACCTTCTGACCGAGGCGCGGGACCGCACCGACGCACGGCTCGCCCGCTGGGCCGAGCGCCTCCGGGCGGAGATCGGAGGCCGGCACGGTGACGCGCTCGCCTACGCGCTCGGCACCCCCGGCAAACGGGTGCGGGCCGCGCTCGTCTTGGCGGCCTTTCGCTCGGTGGGCGGCACGTCGTCCGCGATCGCAGGGGTCGCCGCGGCGGTCGAGACCGTGCACACGTACTCACTCGTGCACGACGATCTTCCCTGCATGGACGATGACGACCTTCGCCGCGGCCGCCCGACCACCCACCGGCGCTACGACGTAGCTACGGCGACGCGAGTCGGCTTTCTGCTGGTGCCCGTCGCGGCGCGGGTGCTCGCGGACGCCGCGGACGAGCTCGGACTGCCGGCCGCCGGACTCGGCCGCATGGCGGAGGAGCTGTTTCAGGCCGGCGGGATCGAGGGCATGGTGGGCGGGCAATGGCTCGACCTCGAGGCGGAGCGCCGGAGCCTCACGCTTCCGCAGTTGATCGAGGTCCACCGTGGCAAGACGGGGGCGCTGATCCGGGCGTCCTGCACCCTCGGCGGGATCGCCGCCCGGGCGCCGCGCGAGCGGGTCGCGGCGCTCACCGCCTTCGGGGAGGACGTGGGCCTGGCGTTCCAGGTCGCCGACGACGTGCTGGACTGCACCGGTACGAGCGAGGAGCTGGGCAAGACGGCGGGCCGCGACGCGGCGCTCGCCAAGTCCACCTACGTCTCGGTCCTGGGCATCGACGGCGCCCGGCAGGAGGCGGAGCGCCTGGCCCGGCGGGCGGTCGAACACCTCGATCGGGCCGCCGTGTCGTCGACGGCACTCGGGGTATTGGCGGGGTATATTGTAAGCAGGAACTCGTAACAGACGGACCCGGACACGTCGCCGTCATCCGAGGGCAGCGGTCCCTCCCGGTGCTCGGTAAGACGCCCGGGTCCGTTTGCGCCATAGCGAACCTCATCATTCCCGGACCGACATGAGCCTCCTGTCCGCCATCCACGGGCCTGCCGACCTGAAGCGACTGCGCCGGGAGCAGCTGCCCCAGCTCGCCCAGGAGATCCGCGCGCGGCTGATCGAGTGCGTCTCGATGACCGGCGGCCACATCGGCGCCAGCCTCGGCGTCGTCGAGCTCAGCATCGCGCTGCTGTACGAGTTCGATTCGCCGCGCGACAAGATCGTCTGGGACGTGGGGCATCAGGCCTACGCGTGGAAGCTGCTCACCGGACGCAACGAGCCGTTCCCGACGCTGCGCCAACGGGACGGGATCTCCGGGTTCCTCAAGCGGACGGAGAGCGAGCATGACCACTTCGGCGCCGGACACGCCGGCACCGCCATGTCGGCGGCGCTCGGCATGGCGACCGCGCGCGACCTGCGGGGCGACGCCCACAAGGTCGTCGCCGTTGTCGGCGACGGCGCGATGACGTGCGGGTTGTCCTACGAGGGCATGAACAACGCGGGGCACAGCGAGCGCGACATCATCCTGATCGTCAACGACAACGGGATGTCCATCTCGCCGAATGTCGGCGCGATCAGCACCATGCTCGGTCGCATCGTGGCCGATCCGCGCACCAACCGTCTGCGCGAGAAGATCAAGGGGATGACCTTCGCCCTGGGCGGCGTCTTCGGCGAGGGGGTCGTGGACTTCGCGAAGAACGTGGAGGAGAGCGTCAAGAACCTCTTCTCCCCCGGCATGCTGTTCGAGGAGCTCGGCTTCCGCTACTTCGGGCCGATCGACGGGCACGACCTGCCCAAGCTGTGCGACACGCTGCGCTTCGTCCGGGGGATGAGCGGGCCTCGGGTCATCCACGTGATGACCCAGAAGGGCAAGGGATTCCAGTTCGCCGAGGACAACCAGGAGAAGTGGCACGGGCTCGCGGCGTACGATCCGGTCACGGGCGAGGCCCGGAAGAAGGCCAGCGGCCCGCCGGCCTGGACCCAGGTGTTCGGCGAGGGCCTCACGGCTCTCGCGGCGGAGCATCCCGAGCTCGTGGCGATCACCGCTGCGATGCCGAGCGGGACGGGCACCGGCGCCTTTCAGAAGAAGTATCCCGACCGGTTCTTCGACGTGGGCATCGCCGAGGGCCACGCCGTCACCTTCGCCGGGGGGCTCGCCACCCAGGGCTTCCGGCCGTTCGTGGCGATCTACAGCACGTTCCTCCAGCGCGCCTACGACAACATCATCCACGACATCGCCGTGCAGCACCTGCCGGTGACGTTCTGCATGGATCGGGCGGGCCTGGTCGGCGAGGACGGGCAGACCCACATGGGTCTGTACGACATCGCGTACATGCTGGCAGTCCCCGGCATGACCGTCACGGCGCCCAAGGACGGCGACGAGCTCATCGGCCTGCTCCGGACCGCGCTCGCCCACACGGGCGGACCGTTCTGCACCCGCTACCCGCGCGACAAGGCGCCGGCCGAGCCGCGTCCCGCGGCCGAGATCCCGGCGGTCCCCTACGGGACGTGGGAGCGGCTCCGGTCGGGCAAGGATGTGGCGATCCTGGCCGTGGGCACGATGGTCCAGCCGGCGGTGCAGGCGGCCGCGCTGCTCGCGGCGGACGGCATCGACTGCGCGGTGATCAACGCCCGGTTCCTCAAGCCGCTCGACCAGTCGATGCTGCAGGCGTTGCTGCAGGAGCATCGGATCCTGGTGACCGTCGAGGAGGGCACCATCGTGAACGGCTTCGGCGCCTACCTCGCCGAGACGCTCCAGACGACCGGTCCCGAGGTGCGCGTCGTCGCGCTCGGCGTCCCCGACCGGCTCATCGAGCAGGCGCCCCGCCTCGAGCAGCTCGAGCTGTACGGACTCACCGCCGGCGGCATCGCCCGCCGTATCACCGCGCTGCAGCACGAGGAGAGCCTCGAGGCCCGATGAAGGTCGGCGTCGTCGGCAATCCCCGGTATCCCGACCTTCGGGCGGTGCTCGAGGACGTCGCCCGCCAGGCGCCACACCGCCAGCTCACCCTCTATTCCGAAGACCGCCTGGGCAGCTTCTGGCCGCGCGAGATCCCCTCGTTCGAGGGGGTGGAGCTCGACGCGCTGGTCACGTTCGGCGGCGACGGCACGTTGCTCCGCGGGGCGCGGCTCTGCGCCGGCCGGGAGATCCCCATCCTCGGGGTGAACCTGGGCCGGGTAGGGTTCCTCACTACCGCCACCCGGGACACGCTCGAGCCCGCGCTCGACGCGCTGGTCGGGGGCCGCTACGTGATCGAGCGGCGCCAGGCCCTGCAGGCCGCGATCAAGGACCACGAAGGCCACCATCGGGTGAGCCAGCTCGCGGTCAACGACGTCGCCGTGCACAAGGGCGGCGTCGCCCGCGTCGTGCGGGTCAACGTCTTCATCCAGGGCGAGAACGTCGGACCGTACAGCGCCGACGGCATCATCGTGGCGACGCCGACCGGATCTACGGCGTACAGCCTGAGCGCCGGCGGCCCGATCGTGGTGCCCGGAGTCGAGGCGATCATCGTGACGCCGATCGCCGCGCACACGCTCGCCGTGCGGCCGCTGGTCGTGCCCGCTACCTACCGGATCGTGATCGAGCCGATGGCCGGCTGGGCGGACGACCTGCTGGTGTCGTTCGACGGACAGACCGGCAGCACGCTGGCGCCGGGCGAGAGCGTGGATGTCCGTCGGGCCGACCACCGGGTCTGCCTCATCCGGCTCGGGGGTGACGGGTTCTTCAGCCGCATGCGACAGAAGCTGCACTGGGGCGACCTGTCGGAGCGGGAAGCGGTGCGATGATCACGGAGTTGCGGGTCCGAGACCTGGCGACGATCGCGGATGTGACGCTACAGCTCGGGCCGGGACTGAATGTGCTGACGGGCGAGACCGGGGCGGGCAAGTCGATGCTGGTCGACGCGCTCGCCCTGTTGCTTGGCGACCGGGCAGCGAGCGGCAACGTGCGGCCGGGCGCCGGGAAGGCGATTGTCGAAGGGGCGTTCGAAGGGATCGACGCGCGGACGCGGCGGGAGATCGAGGGGCTGGGGCTGGACGTCGAGGACGGCCGCGTCGTCGTCCGGCGCGAGGTGTCGGCCGAGGGCCGCTCGCGCGCGTGGGTGAACGGCAGCCCGACCACCGCCGCCGTGCTCGGCCAGCTGGGCGCGCTCCTCGTGGACCTTCACGGGCAGCACGACACCCAGTCGCTGCTCCACGCGGACGCCCAGCGCGACATGCTCGACGCCTTCGCGCACGCGGACGCTGAGCGGGCCGCCGTGACGGAGGCCCACGCCGCCCTGGTGGAGCTTCGCGCCCAGGAGCAGTCTCTGGCGAGCCGCCGGGACGAGGTCCGGCGACGGGCCGACTATCTGCGACACGTCGTGCACGAGATCGAGCAGGCGAAGCTCAAGTCCGGCGAGGACGAGGCCCTGCAGGTCGAGGCACGGCGGCTGAGCCAAGCCGGCGCGCTGGGCGAGCAGGCGCAGCGCATCGTGGATGCCCTCGAGGGCGAAGCCGGCAACGCGCTCGGCGCGCTCGGCGTGGCCGATCGGGCGCTCGCCGGATTGGAAAAAGTCGATCCTGCCGTGGCGGGCTGGCGCGAGATGCTCGACGCCGCCTACACCAATCTCGCGGAGCTCGCCCGCCAGGCCTCGACCTACGCCGGCGAGGTCGAGGAGGATCCCGAGCGACTCGCCGACGTGGAGCGGCGCCGCGACGTCCTGTTCAAGCTCATGGGCAAGTACGGCGCGACGCTCGACGCCGTGCTGGCCACGCGCGACGCCAGCGCGGCCGAGCTCGACCTGCTGGACACGGCGGACGTCGACTTGCGGGCGCTCGCCGCCCGCCGTTCGTCGGCCGAGTCCGCGCTCGCCGCCGCCGCTGTCGCGCTGACGGCAATGCGCCGCGCCGGGGTGGACCGCCTGGCACGCGGGGTGAACCGTCTGCTGCCCCAGCTCGGCCTACCGGGTGGCAAGCTGATCGCCTCCCTCGCCCCTCTGCCCGAGCCGGCGGCACACGGCCAGGAGACCGTACACTTCGACGTGCAGCTCAATGTCGGGCTCGAGGCCAAGCCGCTCGCCCGGGTCGCGTCGGGCGGCGAGCTCTCCCGGCTGATGCTCGCGCTCAAAGTGGTGCTGGCGCGGCACGACGCGATCGCGACGCTGGTCTTCGACGAGGTCGATCAGGGGATCGGCGGCGAAGTGGGCGCGCAGGTGGGTGCGGCGCTGGCGGAGGTGGCCGAGCGGCATCAAGTGCTCGTGATCACGCATCTGCCGCAGATCGCGGCCCGGGCGGACCAGCATCTCATCGTGAGCAAGGAGGCGCGCGGCGGCATCGCGACCAGCGACGTCCAGACGATCCATGGCGAGGATCGCGTCGGTGAGATCGCGAGGATGCTGGGGGATACCGAGGGTGACGCCGCCCGGCGTCACGCTCAGGCACTGCTGCGGAAGGACGCGAAGACGCGGCGATAGGCCGCGCTAGAACAGGCGGAAGTACGCCCGGAAGCGGGCGCGAAAGCCGTAATGGTCGGGGACGAGGCCGTCGCTGGTGCGCACGATGCGCTCGTACGACCAGCTCGCGTCCACCGGCATCCCGGTGCCGCCTTCACGAAAGCGTCCGGGGCTGCTGTAGGTGATCCCAATGCCCAGCACGGTCGCGCTCGCCTTGGTGTCCTGTGCGAGCACCGACGCGTCGACGCCGGGGATCACGTCCTCCGGCGTGAGGTAGGCCACCTCGTCCTCGCCGCGCGTCCAGAGGAGGGCGGTGCCCTGGATGGCGAACGAGGGGGCGAGGCGGTAGAACGGGCGGACCGCGATGCTCACGACGTCTCCGGGATCGCGCCGCACGGCGCTGAGCCGGTCGATCCCCGCGAACGGCTGGGTGTGCGACGCGACACGCACCAGGTAGTCGGCGGCGAGCTGCCGGTTGTACATCCCCTCCGCGCGCAATCCCCAGCGCCCGCCGCCCAGGTCGGCGGTGATCCGGCCCTCGACATCCCACTGCCCGTCGCCGGTGCCCAGCGTGAGCACGCGATCCGGTTGCGCGACCCGGCCGGTGGGAAGGCGCACGAGGCCTTCGACCGCCGCACGGAATCCGCCGCGATGCTTGCCCCGATCCCAATGATCCACCAGCGTGATCGCCGCGCCGCCTTCGGCGTCGCCGCGAAACGTGATCAGGGTCTCGCCCGGACGGGTGGCGATCGGACCGTTGGGGTCGGCCAGGACGTTGACGAATTCCTCGGTCGTCGTGGTCTCGGTGGGCAGCACCGGGCCGTCGGTGAATCCGCTCACACCGAAATCGTTCGCGTAGCTGGCTTGGAGGCTCGCGACCCGGGAGGTGATCGCGGCGCCGGCCGTGCTGGTGGCCGTGGGCACGAACGGCGATGCACTCGCGGGGTCCGCCAGCAGCCCGAACAGATCGCTCCGGAGGGCGCCCCCGTCGTCCAGCGCCGCTTGGGCGCGGGCTTTGAGCGCCGGGTCGCCGTCGAAAGCGCCCGCCGCGATCCGGGCGCCCAGCGCGTTCAGCGACGCGTCGAACTCCTGGAAGAAGAGGTCCTGCTCCGTGGAGCCGGGCGTGACCCCGGCGTCCGCGCCGGTCGGAGCCAGGCTGTAGTGGGTCTGCACGCGTACACGGACGAGCGGCATCCGCCCGAAGATCGTGATGGCCTTGGTAAGGCCGATCGCCGCGCCGAAGTAGAGTCGGCTGTCCTCGGCCTGCGCATCGGTGGAGAGCGCGCCTAGATTGAGGCGGTAGCCTGACAGGCCGGTGATTCGGCCGATCCGCGCGTCCGCATCGCTGAGGGACGGCATGCGATCGCTGCCGGCGGCTGGGCTCGACAGATCCGCGCCGAGGGGCTGGCGAGACCCGGCGAGCCACTGCTGGTCCCAGATGTCCATCGCGCCGTCGAGGTCCACCCGGACGACGCCGGCGGGAACCCCGATCGGCGCGAGCTGGGCATGGACCACCGCCGGCGCGAGGAGGCAGGCGAGGACCGCCAGTCGCCGCGCGCAAAGCCCCACAATCCCTCCCGAGAGAAGTCGTCCACCGTGCACTCGATGTCGGCCGCGAGACTCGCAACTTCGCAGTTTGCCGTCAGCTTTGCCAGCCGCGCGACGGTGGTGGCCTCCGCGCCCGGGCGGGTGAATCTGATCGGGGAACATACCGATTACAACGGCGGACCCGTATTGCCCGTGGCGCTCGAGCGGCGGACCGCGGTGGCGGTGGCGCCCGCGTCGGGGTGGCGCGCGGTCTCGTCGCTGGACGGTGTGGTGCACGAGCTCGACGTGGACGCGCCGCTGCGTCACGATTGGACCGACTACCTCGCCGGAGTGGTGCGCGAGCTGCGCGCCGTCGACGCCGCGCCGCGCGGCGCCTGCGTCGCGGTCGCGAGCACCGTGCCCATAGGTGCGGGACTCTCGTCCTCCGCGGCCCTCACGGTGGCGGTGACGCGCGGCCTCGGTCTCCTTGCCGGCCGCGCCCTGGCGCCGGGCGACCTCGTCGAGGTCGCGTTCCGCGCGGAGCACGATCAGGTCGGCGTGCGCTGCGGCCGCATGGACCAGATCATCGCCGTCCACGGCGAGCGCGGGACGGCGCTCCTGGTGGAGACCAGCGCCGGGACGATCGGTCGAGTGACGTTTCCCGGTCGGATCTGGGTGGTCGAGACGGGTGTCGCGCACGCGCTCACCGGTGGCGATCTCAATGCCCGCCGCCGTGAGTGCGAGGAGGCGCTGGCCCAGTGTCGCGGCTGGCGACCCGGCCTGCGGCACCTGGCGGAGCTACACCCGCGCGACCTGGCGGAGGTCGCGCGCCGGCTTCCGCCGCCCCTCGTGCCGCGGGTGCGGCACGTGGTCACCGAGACGGCGCGCACGCGGGCCGCGGCTCTGCGCCTGGTGGACGGCGACCTGGCCGCCGTCGGCCGGCTGTTGACCGAAGGACATCAGTCTCTGCGGGACGACTTCGGCTCGAGCGTGCCCGAGGCGGATTTTCTCGTGGACCGTGCCGCGGCTCGCGGCGCGTACGGCGCGCGACTCACCGGTGCCGGGTGGGGCGGCGCCGTGGTCGTGCTCGCGCCGGCGGACCGCGAAAGCCCGCGTCCTCGCCGAGATCACCCGCGACTTCGGCGATCGTTTCGGCCGAGTGCCGGCGGCCTGGAGCAGCCGTGCCGCCTCCGGCGCGCGTCGCGAGGCGCTGCCACCGATGGTGGGGTAGATTCCGGGGCCGTCCCCGCCCGGGTGGCGAAACTGGTAGACGCTCAGGACTTAAAATCCTTTGGCCCTCGGGCCGTGTGGGTTCGAATCCCACCCCGGGCACTCTCAGCCTGTCACATCCTCCCCTCGTGTGACCTCCGTCACGTGCGGCCGTCCCGGTCACGTCTACCTTGATCCCGGCACCGACACTCGACGTTTTCCACATTGCGAGGTGGCTGTGGCCGTTCCTTTTCCAGCACCGGGTACCACGATTCTAGTCGTCGACGACGAGCGCATCACGCGCCGCGTCGCGTATCGCATTCTCAGCGAGGAAGGATACCGCGTCTTCGAGGCCGCCAGCGCGGAAGAGGCGATGAGCGTGCTCGACATGGCTCACCGCTACATCCACCTGGTGATCCTGGATGTGGTCATGCCGGTAATTGACGGAGTCGAGCTGGGACGCCGGATCCTGGAGCGGTGGCCGTCGCTCCGTCTGCTCTACATGTCCGCGCATCCCGCCGAGGTCCTGACCGAGCACGGTCTGGACGATCTGCGGGTGCGATTCCTCGCCAAGCCCTTCACCCACGACGAGCTGCTCGGCAAGGTGCAGGAGACCTTGGACCGCCGTGGAGCAAGTCGCTCGTCAGGAGCGGAGCGCGTAGCGGACCTGGCCCAGTAGGGCCCCTCTAGGGGGCTGGCGGCCTTGGGGCGGCGGACGTCGAGTCGCGCGCATTGGCGGCGCTCGTGTCCTGCAGCGGGGCCGCACCTTGAGCCGGTGGGGCCGGTGCCGGTGGGCCCTGGGCTGGCGGGCTCGGTGCTTGTTGCGCGGGCGCGGCTGGCGCAGCAGGAGGCGGGCAGGGGATCGGAGTGACGCGCGTGACTGGATCCTGGCGGATCAGCCGGTCGGCCACGACCGGCAGGGGGCCGGCCTCGGGCGGTACGCGGACGTAAACCTCGCCCATGTCGGTCAGTCCGCCTACCGTGCCGCCGACGGCGCGGGCGGCGTCTGCCCGCGCTTTCTCTGTCGTGCCCGGACGGAACACCGCCGCGAGCAGGCCGGGCGCCAGCGTTCCCGGGCCCAAACCGCGGCACGCGCGCGCCAGGGTGGTATCGACGGGGCCCGGCATGGCCACGGCGGCCGGGGATGGCGGCTGTGAGGCGGGCGGGCGGGGTACGGTGGTGTCCGCCGTGGTGGTATCGGCTCTGGACGTGTCTCCCGGCGCGGGGATGGCCGGCGGCAGCACGTTGTCGCCCGGCGCCGTGCGGGCGAGCGAGTCCGCGCCGACCTGCGCCCCAGCGACCGCTGCCTGGAACAGGAGCAGTGCCACGGCAAGCCACACGCCCCTCAGCATGGGCCTCGGGTGCGGCTCGAGTTCATTTTCGGTCCTCCAGAATCCTCGGTCATCTCGGCTCGCACGGTCAGCGCACCTCGTAGTGCGCCGATCGCGCATCGAAGCGGGCCAGAAGCTCGCGTGCCCGTGGCGGCACGACCGCGGCCTCGTAGTCGTCGCCCGCGAACGAGCGCACGGCGTCCAGTGAATCGAATCGCATGAGCGTCACGAACTCCACTTCGGCGCCCTGCGGCCGCCGGAGCAGCTCGATACCACGGTAGCCTTGGATCTGCCTCCCCGCGATCCCCGCGAAGATCTCTGCCTGTAGCAGCGCCTCGTAGGCGTCCGCGTCGCCCCCCGACGTCCAGCCATGCCAGATCCGGACGATCACGCGGGTTGTCCATGCACGGCGAAAGCGGCGCGCGCCGATGCCAGCCGCTCGGTCTCAACAATCGCCTGCTGTTCGATCGTCCGCTCGGCGAGCCCGGCGAAATCGCCTTGAAGACGCGTGTCGCCGGGCGCCACTTCGGCCAGCGAGCGGTAGAGGCTCAGCTTTCCCTGGAGCCCGAGCACGAGCGACTCGAGTCCCTGCAGCGTGGCCAGCGCGGGATGGCTGCGGGCGGCCAGGGCGAGCTTGCCCTCGCCCAGCTTCTCCGAGACCCAGGCGGTCGCCTGCTTGATCCGATTGGCATGACCGCCCACCCGAGCGAGGAGCTCGCGCAACCCGCGCTGCTCCTCGGAGACTTCGGCGTGCAGCGCGCGGAGCTTCGCTTCGAGCGGCCGCCCGCGCTCAATCTCGGCCAGCTCCTCCATCAGGCTGAGCGCGGCCACCGATCCCGCAAGGTGATCGTCGAGGTAGACTGCGATGGGGTCGGCGGCCATGGCTCCCTCCAGGTCAGGCGGCAGGCACCAGACGGAGCCCGCGCACGATCTTGAGCGTCGTCAGAAACTGCCCGGTATGTCGTGAGGCGTGCTCGGCGGCGTGCAGGAGGAGGCCCAGGACCGTGGCCGGAAGGCCCGCGCGGCCGACCGGCCGGATGTCGGCGAGGATCGCCGGCGGGGTCTGCCGGAGCTGTTCGAGCGCGCGGTCGATCGCCGTGAGGACGATGCGCTGGAGCTCCTCGGATCCGGTGCCCGGGTCACCCTCGCGCGCGAGCGCGGCCAGCTGGCCCGGCGACAGCCGCTCCCCGCGTGCGTAGGTCAGCAGCCGGTCCAGGCTGCCCGCCATGTGACGCAGGTGAAATCCCGCCGAGGCCGCGCCGCCGGGCGTCGCCCACAGCTCCTCCGCCTGTGCGCCGACGAGCGCCCCGGCGACATCGTCCCGGGCCTGGACGAGCGCGTGCGCGGCGGGCATCAGCACGGGATCGATCCCCGGGAGGGGCCCGCGGAGCCAGGCTTCGGGAGGAGAGGGCGGCGACATGGAGGAAAGGTAACGCCTGCCTCGGGCGGGGAGTGTGCGGTCGCGCACGGTTAACCCGTAGCTCGCCCGCGCAATGCCGATATGTTCCGAGGATGGCCGCGCGCGAGCCGGGTGCACCGATCCTCTGGCGGCGTCTCGACGTCCCTGGTCACGATGCCGCGTGGCTGAGATCCGCGGGAGGCGGCAGCGAAATCTGCGGAATGGCCGCCTTCCTTGAGGAGGGAGATCCGACCGCCCTGCGGTATCGAGTGGCGTGCGATGGCGAATGGCGGTCGCACGAGGCCACGGTGGAGGGGTGGCGTGGTGGTCAGCCGGTCGAGCTCCGCATCCGGCACGACGCGCATGACGGCTGGACGTTGAACGGGACGCCGTGTCCCGCGGTTGCCGGCTGCATCGATGTGGACCTCAGCTTCACGCCGGCGACGAACCTCGTGGCCCTCCGCCGGCTTCACCTCGAGGTGGGAGACACGGCCGAGGTGCGGTCGGCGTGGCTCGCCTGGCCGCGCGTCTCGCTGGCGCCGCTGGTGCAGCGGTACACCAGGCTGGCGCCGGACGTGTACGCTTACGAGGCGGACGTGCCGGAGTTCGGCCGCTTCGATGGGACCCTGCGAGTCGAGCCCGGTGGCTGGGTGCTGGACTACGCCGGACTGTGGCGAGCGGAGGAGAGGGACTGAGGCCGGTCCAAGACGGACCCTGCGGATCACCGGAGATGGAGATGGAACGGATCAAGTGGGCCGCGCGCCGGTTCGATTTCAGCTTTCCGGTCGAGATTCACCCCGAGCTGCTCGAGCGCTTGCGGGGGACACCCGCCCGCGTGGCGGATCGCCTGAAGCCAGTGGCGCCGACCGTGCTCGTGCGGCGACAGCGCCAGCGCTGGTCCCCACAGGAGCACGCGGGACATCTCGCCGATCTCGACGACAGCCTCTTCCTTCCACGGCTGGAGGAATACGCGGCGAAGGTGACGACCCTCCGGGCGGCGGACATGGCCAACCACCAGACGGAAGCGGCGAATCACAACGCGAGGTCGCTGGACGAGGTCCTGGACCACCTGCGCCGCGCGCGGGCGAGCATCGTCGCGCGGATCGAGTCGCTCGACCCCGAGTCCTTCGGGCGTGTCGCCTTCCATCCCCGACTCCACGTGCCCATGCGGTTCGTGGACATGATGTTTTTCCACGCCGAGCACGATGACTACCACCTGGCGAGCATCAGCGAGCTGCTGCGCGCCGGCACCAGTGAGGAGCCGTCCCGATGATTCGAAAGCTCGCCTCGGGTGAGTATCGCCTCTATTCCCGGAAGAAGGACCCGCGGACCGGCAAGCGCCGCAACCTCGGCACGTTCAAGTCCCGCGCCGCGGCGGAGAAGCACGAGCACGCGGTCCAGTTTTTCAAGCGGCGAGGCTGAGCGGATCGTGTCCGCCACACTCCGACCCGACGATCCGGCTTCGGCGCTTCCCCGGCTGCACGCGGCGCTGCTGGACTGCTGGAACCGGCGTGACGCGACCGGATTTGCCGCGCTCTTCGCGCCCGAGGGCAACATCGTCGGGTTCGATGGCAGCCAGGTCGATGGCGCGCGGGCCATCGAGGCACACCTGCGCCGGATCTTCGCCGACCATACCCCCGCGTCCTACGTGGCGATCGTCCGCGAGGTGCGCAGCATCGGGCCCGGCGCGGGACTGTTGCGCGCCGTCGCTGGCATGGTGCCGCCGGGGCAGATCCGGATCCAGCCCGCGGTCAACGCCGTCCAGTCGCTGGTCGCCGACTACGACGGACAGCGGTGGCGCATCCAGTTGTTCCAGAATACGCCGGCCGCGTTTCACCAGCAGCCGGAGGCGGTCGCCGCGCTCACCGACGAGCTGCAGGCGCGTGTGCAGTGACCGCCGGCTGAGGGTCGTAGCAGAGGAGGGCAGCGCCGTCGCGGAATGAGACGCCTCGGGCGAGCGCGGGGCGGGCGCACTGGCCGGGAGGTCGAGACGGCGCCACTGGCAGGATCGGGGTCTCTTCCCGAGATTCGGAAGGTCGGCTCGTTCGCGCCACCCGATCGTCCGAGGCGCTTCGATGACGATATCCCTTGCGTGTGGCCTGGCTCGCCGCACCCTCTTCCTCTGCGGCCTGGTGAGCGTCGCCACGTTTCCGGACGCGGCCCGTGCCCAGCGAGTGGAGATCACCGTCTACGGCGGGGTCCATGCCGCTCGGCTCGACCGGCCGGAGCGAGCGCTGGAGCAGCCGGGCCGCGGCGTCAGTCTGCAGAGCGCGCCCGGCGAGGCGACGGCCTTCGGGCTCGGAATCACGGCGCCACTTTCGGGACCCTGGTTGTGGGACGCGGGCCTGGTCTGGTCGCGCAACCGCAGCGCGCTCGGTACCGTCGGCCTCACCGCCCCGGCCTTCGAGACCCATACGCTCTTCACCAGCACCACGGTGCGGGCGCGCCTGACGCCGGCCGGCGGACGGTTCGGCCTCTCGGCCGGCGCCGGCCCGGCCCTCGTTCTGCATCAGGGTAGCGGCGCCTCGCTGCTCGCTCGCCAGGCCGATCTGGGCGCGGTGCTGAGCCTGGCCGGCACGATGAGCCTCGACGCGCGCCTGGGCTTCCGGCTGGACGCCCAGGAGTATCTCTTCAGCAGTACGTTCCGTGATTCCTACGCGCCACCCTTCACCGGGGCTCTGGTGCAGGCTTCCGGCCCTCAGTTCCGGCACGAGTTCGTGCTGCTGGCCGGATTGTCCTGGCTCGGGTTCTGAGACTTCGCGCCAGGCTCGGGCCGCTACCCGCCTCGTAGGGTCCGCGCGTGAGCTGACCCGGGGGTCGTCCCGCTCCGGCGAGACCACCGGCCCGGAGATCGCCATGCCACCGAAAGGGATCTACCTCGCGCTGTGCGTGATCGGGACCGTCCTGCCCTACGCTCAGCTGCTGCCATTCCTCCGGAGTCACGGCCTCGACCTTCGCCTCTTCGTCGCACAACTCTTCGCCAATCCGGTGAGCGGGTTCTTCGGGCTCGATGTGATCGTGTCATCCGTCGTGCTGTGGGTGTTCGTTCTCGGGGAAGGCCGCCGGCTCGGCATCCGTCCGCTCTGGGCTCCGCTCGTGGCCAACCTGCTGGTGGGGGTGTCGCTGGGGCTGCCGCTGTTTCTCTATCTGCGCGCTCGGGCGCAGCAGCTGCGGCGCACCGATGTGGAAGCGCAGCAGCTCGTGCCCGCCGATCCTGCGACCTGAGGTGTCCCGGACGTCTGACGACATGCTCGGCGCCGGGCCGTCGATCCGCATACATCGGTCGGCGGTCCGCGCTCCCATTTCCGCGCGCCGGAGGCCGAGCGTGCACCTGTTCCTGCCGTGGACGAGGAACGTGCCGATGGCGAGCCGCTTCCTGGAGCGGTCGCCTTCGCCGACGACGAGCATGGTGACCACTACGTCTTCGTGCCGGACGCGAGCCCCGAGGGCGACGGCCCGGTCTTTCTCCGGCTGCACCATCAGGCCGAGCACGCCATGTTGCCTGTGGCGCCGGCGTTGTCCACGTTTCTAGCCTGGGAGCGCCGCCAGAGTCACTGACAGCGCCGCCCCGGGGCGGGGAGGTGAATCGATGATCGCTCGAGTGATGAGTGCGATGAGCGTGGGGGTGGCCCTCCTCTCGGGGTGCGGCGCCGCCAACGCTGCCGCGATGCGGCCGGCACCCGAGGCCGAGTGCTCGTTCCGGTCGGCCACGACCTGCTGGACGCTGGCCGGACGATTCCCCGCCGAGCGGGGCTCGCCGCCGGCGCCGAGCCCGGAGGAGCTCCGCGCGCCGCCGCGGGCCGTCCTGGCGAGCACGGCCGACTCCGCCACCGCGCGGCCATAGCCGCGTTTCGCGCCCTGGGACCCGAAGACTCCACACCACGCCGGCCGAGGATCGACGACCATGGTTCCAGCGCGCGAAGCGCTTCAACGGCTCCGCGACGGCAATCTGCGGTTTGCCGCCAGCGTTCGGGGCGCCGACGTGTCGCAAATCGGCCGACGGCCCGAGCTGACCGACGAGCAGCAGCCATTCGCCATCATTCTCGGCTGCTCCGATTCCCGTGTTCCGGCCGAGATCGTGTTCGACCAGGGCCTCGGAGACCTGTTCGTCATCCGGGTGGCGGGCAACATCGTCGCGCCGTCGCAGGTCGGGAGCGTCGAGTTCGCCGCGGCACGATTCGATACCAGATTGGTCGTGGTCCTCGGCCATTCGCAGTGCGGTGCCATCACGGCCACCCTGGAGGAGCTCCGGCGCCCGACCGAGAACCAGTCCCGCAACCTGCACGCGATCGTGGATCGTGTCCGTCCCTCGGTCGAGGGCCTCCTCGCGACCGACCTGCGGCACGACGAGCGAGCGCTGGTGACCCAGGCCGTGCGGGCCAACATCCGCGCGTCCGTCAATCATCTTCGGCATGGGTCCGACCTGCTGGAGCAGATCATCCTGGAGGACGGGCTCTGGGTGGTCGGCGCCGAGTATTCGCTCGAGACCGGCATCGTCGACTTCTTCGACGTGCCGTCGCCGCGCCGGTAGCCTGACGGCGGGTCGGGACGGATGAAGGAGGATCTGCCCGCGGGATTCGTCGAGTATACCCTGCCGGGCGGGTGGCAGGTGCTGGCCGGCCGCACCCAGGCGGCGAACGACCTGCTGAGCCTCGAGGTGGCGCGGCCGGGCGACTGGTGGTTTCACATTCGCGGCATGCCGGGCAGCCATGTCGTGCTCCGCGTCCCCACGGGTGGCCAGCCTGACCGTGGTACCCGGGAGCTCGCGGCGTCCATCGCGGCGTACCACAGCAAGGCGCGGGGAGCGGGAACCGTGGCCGTATCCTGCACCGAGGCGCGCCACGTGTCGAAGCCGCGTGGCGCGAAGCCGGGCACGGTGGCCATCCGGAAGGAAACGGTGCTCAAGGTCCGGCCGCTCACCGAGCCGGCCGCGGCTGCGTTGCGTACGGCGTCGGCCTGACCGGCCGGCCGCGATCACATGTCTCGGCAGGAGGATGCATGCGGGGAGCGGGCGGCACGTCGGGTGGGATCGGGACGTTCCTGCTGGGGCTCGCCATGCTGGTGGTGGGCGGCTACCTGCTGCTCGCGCGGGTGACCGTGGGCAGCGGGGCGTGGCTGCTGTGGGGCTACAATGCGTTCGGCCTCTCCCTCTTGCCGCTCATGGCCGGGATCGGCTGGCTGTTCTACGACGGGCGCAGCGTCGGCGGCTGGGTGCTTGCCGGCGCGGGTGCGCTGATCATTCTGGCCGGGATCATCGCCAACCTGCACATTTTCTTCGCGCCGACCTCCCTGTTCGACACGCTGGTGATGCTGGGGCTGCTCGCCGGCGGGCTGGGACTCGTGGCGCGATCGCTGCGGGCGCAACCCGAGGCATGAGGGACATCGCGATGGCCATCGACATCCGTGTGCTGGGTCCGAACGACGATGCGGTGCTGACGCGCGTCGCCCCCGGCGTATTCGACCACGACGTGGACCCCGCGCTGAGCGCGGAATTCCTGCGCGACCCGCGCCACCATCTCGCGGTCGCACTCGAGGACGGCACCGTCGTCGGCTTCGCGTCGGGCGTTCACTACGTGCATCCTGACAAGCCGGCCGAGCTCTGGATCAACGAGGTCGGCGTGGCGCCGACTCACCAGCGGCGCGGGCTTGGCCGCCAGCTCCTGGGCGCCCTGTTCGCGCGCGCTCGCGAGCTGGGGTGTCGGGAGGCCTGGGTGCTCACGAGCCCGGCCAACGGCTCGGCCGTCAGACTCTACGAGTCGGCGGGCGGAAGCGACATGGCCGACCCTCCCGTCATGTTCACCTTCCGGCTGGCGCCCTAGCCCGGGCGGCACGGCGTGCACACGCTCAAGGTGATCATGGGCGGATTCGCGCTCCTTGCCGTCTGCCTGCTCGTCGGCCGTCTCGTGGGCGGTGCCGCGCCGGTGGCGGCGATGGCCCGCGCGGCGATGATCTTCATCGTGCTCTGGCTACTCGGCGCGGGCATCAACCTGTGGGTCGGCGTATCGCGGGCGGGCTACACGCTCGCGGAGGAGGCGCCTGTCTTTCTGCTGGTATTCGGCGTGCCGGCTGCCGTGGCGGCGCTGCTCGCGTGGCGCTGGTCGCACGGCTGATCACGCCGGCCTTCAATCCAGGGGGTGAGCCGAGTCCGGCGGCAGCGGCAGAAGCGCCTGGACCGCCGCCACGATCTCCGCAATGCTGGCCGGTCGCCGGATGACCCGACGCCAGCGATGCTGTTCCGGCGAACCGGACATGGGTGCCGAGGTTGCCCGGGACAGCAGGACGGGCATCGCGCCGGGATGGCGGCCGAGCAGGGCCTCGAGCTGCGCATTCGCCGCCTCTGCTCCCAGGGCGGATTGATCCAGGATGACCAGTCGCACGGGTCCGCGGCCGGGCGCGTCCGGCCGGTAACGCAGGGCCCCGCCGAGGCCGGGCGCGCCCAGCGCGTCGTACCCCACTCTCCCGGAGCGCGGCCCGCAGCAGCGCCCGCGGCCATTGGTCGGGCATGACCAGCAGCACTCGCGGTGCCAGGAAGGACGGATCGCCGGAGGCCATTGATGGACAGTGCCGCACCGGCGCCCGCCGGCGCAAGCCGACCAGGCCCATCTGGACGGATCCGCTACCGCGCTCGAACTTGAGACACTCTGCTAGGCAATGATTACCAGAGGGGAGGAGGACGAGATGCCGAAGTTTCTTTGGCAGGTGTCCTACACGCCCCAAGGCGCGCAGGGCCTGAAGAAGGATGGCGGGACCGCTCGCCGAGCGGTGGTGCAGAAGCTGACGGAGCAGGCCGGCGGCAAGCTGGAGAGTTTCTACTTCGCGCTGGGTGAGTCGGACGCCTTCGTGGTCGCGGAGCTCCCGGACGCCACGGCGGCCGCCGCCATCAGCCTGGCCGTGAACGGCGCGGGTGGGGCCCATCTGCGGACGGTGCCGTTGATCACCCCGGAGGAGATGGACGCGGCGGCCAAGAAGAGCGTGGATTATCGGCCGCCGGGCAGCGGCCGCTAGGAGCCGGTCCCTCGGGTGTCGGGCTAGTCAGGCCGCCCCGTGACCCTCGGGCGGCTCGGGCAGCTCGGACTCGGGCGCGTCCGCTGATTGTCCGCGGAGCCGGCGGGGCCGGCCACCCCGGAACTCGAAGTGCTGGTCGTTCAGCACCGCGGCGATCTCGGTGGCGACACCGTCGCACCGCGTGCGCGCGAACTGCCTCGCCGACAGCCAGGCGGCCGAGTACCACACGTCGGGACGCAGCCCGGGATACTGGTCGGCGAACTCTCGCTTCAAGCGAGCCTCACGGCGTACGTTCATGCGGGCTCAGAGTTGGGGTGGGGGTAGACCAAGTTTACACACCCGATCGCGCGCTGTCTAACCCGAGGATTCCGACCCGTGCTGTGAGGGGCGACACCTCGCCGTCGCCGCTCCGGCGCCATGATCGGGGACTTCGAGCAGAGGAGCGGTGAGCCATGGCAGAGATCCCACGCGCATCGGCCGTTCGCGGCAAGATTATTCGCTACATCTGGACGGAGGGACCCACCAAAGGAAAGACGTACGATCACGTCTTTCATGGGGACGGCACGGTGGAATGGCACGACGTCGGCAGCCCGGACGTGCCGTCGGGGGCCGGCGCTTCGAAGGCGAGCCCGTCCGAGAAGACAGGCAACGACGCCCGAACGCGCTCCCTATGCGGCGATGGAGGCCGCGCAGGATGTCTACGCGGTGTCGTACCTCGCGCCATCGGGCTACACGCTCACGGTCGTGCTGGACTTCAAGACCTCGCGGATGGTCGGCATCGCGTCAAGCGGGACCACCTGGGTTCCGGTCGCGGGACGCTTCGAGGTGATGAACTAGGAGGTGATGAGCGAGGATGAACGGGCGCGCGCCCCTGTTCCTCACGGCGGCCGCGGCGGCGCTGCTCACGCTCGCGCTGCTCTGGTGGCAGCCCTACTCGGCGGACTGGCCCGGCACGGCGTACGCGAAGTCAGCCCGGCAGTACGTCGCGGCGGCGCTGCGGCGTGATTCCGTCGACCTGCGGCGGCGGTCCACCTCGGTGGCTCCGGTCGCCTGGGCGTTGGGCGCGGCTCGTACCGCCCCCGAATCGCTGGCCGCCTGGAGACAGGGAGGACAAGCGTGGATGGGTAAGCACCGCGGCGACACCACCGAGGTGTTTTTCTATCCGCAAGGCGACACGTGCGGGGAATCCCCGATCGTGTTCCGGTTCGTCGGCGCGGGGAGCCGCGCACGCGTGGTGACGGCGAGCTCCAGATGCCTGGCGATTGCGCCGTAGGGCGCCACGCCGCCGGGCGCTAGTCGGTCAGACGGCGGATCACCAGACGGCCGCCGGCGCGCCGGATCTCCTCTCCGGCGAACTGGCGCACGAGCGTGAAGCGCGCCGTGCGGCTGTCCGGCGCTACTCGGTACAGGTAGATGGCCACGCCACCGTTCGGCGCGTCGCCTTGGCCCATGATCTCACCCACCGGTCGTTCGTCCCCCGCCGGCACCAGCTGCGCCTGATGTTCGGTGACGGCGAGCTCCGGCACGGGGTCCAGCAAGGGGGCGAGATCGGCGGCCACGGCCAAGAACACCAGGGGCTCACCCGCGGCGTTGAGGACGCGAAGCGAGGTCTCGCAGGAGGCGCACGGGCCGCTCCGTTAGAGGGATGCCTAGTGGACGACTCGCGAATCTCCGAGGCCACATCCCGCGCGGTGGCGCACGCGGCGTCTCAACGGGAAACCTGTCCGGAGCGGGCCCGTACGGAATAGCGCTCCCGAAGCTTTCGTTGTGCGGGCCCATGCATCGAGCGAGGAATCCAGATGAGGCGCGTTGGCCTTGTGTCATTGGCCCTGGTGCTGTCCGGATGCGGGGGTAAACCCTCGCAGACCCTCGAAAGGACCGCGACCGACTCCACCTTCGCCGACGTGCAGGCGAGGGGCCGGGTGGCGATGGGCGTGGACCAGTATACCTCGACCCACGTGTTCGAGTCGCTGCCCGATGGCGGGCGGATCGCGCTGCAGCGCGACGCGGACGACAGCGCGGGCACGGCGGAGATCCGCCGCCACATGCGCGACATCGCCCTGCGCTTCGCCGCCGGCGACTTCGAGCTGCCAGGCTTCGTCCATGCGCGGACGGTGCCCGGGACCGCAACCCTGTCCGCGAAGCGGGCGGTGATCCGCTACGAGGTCGACACCCTGCCGCGGGGCGGCCAGGTCAGACTCCGGAGCGCCGATGCCGAAGCCGTCGGAGCGATCCACGAGTTTCTCGACTTCCAACGTCGGGATCATCATGCCGGGGGCGGCCATTCCGGAACCTGACGGGCTCGCACCGCTCGGGATCACCGTCAGCGGCGGAGACCCGAGCATCCCCGGCGGCCCGCGCATCCGCGGCGCGACGGCAGCGGACGCGCCCCGACTGGCCGAGCTCCGCGAGGAGTTCCGCACGTCACTGGCCCCCGAGGTGCGTCCCGAGGCCGAATTCCGGACACGCTGTACCCAATGGATGATTGCGCGACTGTCCCAGCCCGATCGGTGGCGGTGCTGGATCGCCGAGGCTGATCCGAATGGCGCGGTGGGCATGGTCTGGATCCAGTTTCTCGAGAAGCTGCCGAACCCGGTCGGCGAGCCGGAGCTCCACGCCTATCTGACCAGCTTCTATGTCCGCGCCGCCGCCCGCGACCACGGCCTCGGCTCAGCGCTCCTCGACGCGGCCCTCGCCGCGTGTCGGGAACGCGGCTGTGATTCCGTCTTTCTCTGGCCCACCTCGCGGAGCCGGCCGCTCTATCTCCGGTTCGGCTTCACCGAGCGGGCGGGGGTGCTGGAGCGGCGGCTCTGGACGGAGGCGGAACGACCGACCTGACGGCCGGGCCGGATCATTTTGGTCGCTCCTCCGGATGTCGACGCAGCCAGGCCTGAACGTAGGGGCAGGTGGCCACCACGCGCATGCCCTGCTCGCGGGCATAGGCGAGCGCCGCGCGGACCAGGGCGTCGCCCACGCCGTGGCCTTGTCCGGAGGGCGGCACCTCCGTGTGCTGCAGATCCAGGATGTCGTCACTGAACGACGCGTAGATCAATTCGGCGTCGCCGTCGTCGAGCGGCACGTAGAAGCGCGCATGCTGCGGGTCGTGCTGAACCGTCATACGAGCTCGGCTGAAGGTTTCCCGGAGGATAACCGCATCGGGACGAGGGATGTTGGCGAGCGATGCGTTCGAGGTTCGCGTCCGCGCCCCAGTGACGCGTGGGCGCCCCGGGAGCAGCCGGTTCGAAAGGTCCGGGCCATGCGTCGGAGCCGGTACCGGGGCTAGTATATCGGCGGGCGGAGGAGACACCAATGGAGATTCGCGAGGCTCGAAATCACCAGAGGCGGAGGCTTCATGGCACACCGCTCTGGATTACGGTTACCGTGGCGGTCACGCTGGTGACACCGATCGTCGCCCAAACCCCGCCGACCGATTCTGCTCACCCCGCGAGGAACCTCACCGTGACCAAGCGTGCGCTCGGGACGTTCGACGTGAAGCTCACTCCCCAACCGGCTGAGGCGGGGGCCGTCCCGGGACGCCTCACCATCGACAAGCGGTTCCACGGCGATCTCGAGGGCACGAGCCAGGGGCAAATGCTGGCGGCGAGCACCGCCGTCGAGGGATCGGCCGGCTACGTCGCGATCGAGCGGGTGAGCGGCACGATCGGCGGACGCTCCGGCACGTTCGTGCTCCAGCACAGCGGCACGATGGATCGGGGCACGCCAGAGCTGATCATCAACGTCGTGCCCGACTCGGGCACCGACGGTCTCGCTGGTCTGCGGGGCCGGATGACGATCAGGATCGAGGGCGGCAAGCACTTCTACGACTTCGAATACAGCTTGCCGGCCGCCGGTTGAGCGACCCCGCGGCCCTACAACCCTCCGCCGAGGCGCGATCGATGACACGGACCCAGCATGACCGCCGGATCGACTACGTGGAGTTTCCCGTGCCGGACGTCGCGGTGGCTCGCGAATTCTACCGCACGGTTTTCGGATGGACCTTCACGGATTACGGGCCTGACTACACCAGTTTCGAGGACGGCCGCATTGCCGGCGGCTTCCGTGGCGGCGAGCGGGCCCAGCCGGGCGGTCCGCTGGTGGTGATCTACGCCGTCAACCTCGAGGCCGCTCTGGCCGCGGTGCAGGCCGCCGGCGGCGTCGTCACGCAGCCGACGTTCGATTTTCCCGGCGGGCGCCGGTTTCATTTCCGTGATCCCAGCGGGCACGAGCTGGCCGTGTGGTCGGATCCGGTCACCTCATGAAGTGGTGCCGCGTGCGGGGGTGTCGCTCGTCAGGCCCCGCGGACGGGTGAGCAGCGGAACGGTAGTGCAGGTGCTGGCGCCCGGCTCGCGGCGTTCGTGGTGCTAATGCTGGTGGAGGCGCGACTCGAGCCCGCCCTCGGTCTCGCGCCGGCGACACCGTGGGGTGGCCGCTACGGCATGGGCGAGCGGCTGCTTCGGGTGCTGGGTATCGTTCTGGTGGTGCCGGTCGCGGAGGAGCTGGTCTTTCGGAGCGCGCTGTTCACCCAGCTCGCTCGGACGTGCGACGGGGCCGGTCGCCGGCCTCTCCGCCTTCGTTCTGGGCGCGTCGCGAAGGCCGGCGGGAGAGCAGGGGAGGTTGTCGTGAGACAGGCGGACGAGCTCGACGGGATGCTGACGTTCCTCCGCTCGGCGGAGCGGCTGAAGACGGTCACGCGCAGCGGGTGGACTTCGGACGGCCAGCGCGAGAGCGTTGCCGAGCACACCTGGCGTCTCTGCCTGATGGCCATGGTACTGTACGGTCGGGCCGACGGGATCGATCTTGGCAAGCTGCTCCGCATGTGTGTGGTGCACGACCTGGGCGAGGCGATCGGCGGCGACATTCCCGCTCCCGAGCAGCGGGACGGCGCGGGCAAGGCGGACCGGGAGCGAGGGGACCTGCTCGAGCTCGTCGCTCCGCTGCCCGAGGACGTGAGCCAGGAGATCGTCGAGCTGTGGGACGAGTATGAGGCCGCGGCATCGCCCGAGGCCCGGGTGGCCAAGGGGCTCGACAAGCTCGAGACCATTCTCCAGCACACCCAGGGCTCGAATCCGGCCGACTTCGACTACGCGTTCAACCTTGCCTACGGTCAGCGCTACACGGCGGCCGACCCGCTGCTCTCGGCGCTGCGCGAGCGGCTCGACGCGGAGACCGCCCGCCGCGCCGCCGAGCGCCGGCGCTGACGCGCCCGTTGCTCGACCGCCACGCCGTTGGTCTAGCTACTCCCTGGCCCGTCTGGTCCCGTATCTCACGGCTGTCGGAGGTGGATGGTGGCTGCTGCTCTCGGAGCGAGGCGAGGGGACCGTGCAGTGAGAATGGGCCGCTGGTGGCGGCTGCCGCACGCCGCGATCCTGGTGTTCGCCCTGGCGTGCGAGGCACCGCCCGACAAACCGAGCCCGCCGCCCGCGAGGGAGAACACCCCGCCGACCGCCGCCGCTATCGCTCAGGCGGCACTCGCGGCGCTGGCTGCCGCACCCTGGGATACGGATCCCACCGGCTGGGGTAGCCTGTGTACGTCGGCCGCGCCGTGCGACACGCTCGTCGTCGACCCGCGCGTCGTCGTGCTGCCGGCGCAGCCGCCGGCCTTCTTCGTACCCGACCGCCGTGACGCGGCGGCGACGTTGACGCCGTACGTCCTCACGCTCGCGAGCGTACCAGGGCGCCACGTCCGTCTGGGCGCCTGGCGAAGCTGCAGCCCTCAACGGGATACGCCGAAGTGGCCCAAGGGCCGGGTGGCCTGTGTGGCGCTGGGCATCGCCGGGGCCGAAACGGCGCGAGCGGATGCGATCACCTTCGCGCTGCTCGTCGCCACACCGGCCAAAGGCCTCAACTGGCCCCGGATCCGGGTGACCCGGCCGCGCGAGAGCTGGCGAGGACGCCTGCTCAGCAACGCCGGCGAGTAGACCGCCGACTTGGAGCCGCTCATGCCGACGACCGCCGCGGGACCGTGGGCCCGTCTGCTCGCTCTCAATGCCGATCTGCTGCTCAACTCGCTCGACAGTGTGACCTCTGATCAGGCGTCGACGCCGGTCACACCCGGCGGGAATACGATCGGCTTTCTGGTCGCGCACCTCGTCGACAGCCGGCATTTCATCGCCGGGTTGCTCGGCGCGCCGATCGCCAACCCCGTGGAACAGGCGCTGGCCGGCGCGAAGAGCGTGGCGGACGTGCGCGAGCTTCCGGCGCTCCCCGTGCTGCGCACGGCGTGGGTCGACGTGAGTCGCCACCTGGATCGCACACTCGCCGAGTGTGACCGGGCGCGACTCGACGCGCCGTGCGAGCAGCGCTTTCCTGGGAGCGACGGCACGCTCGAAGGCGCGCTCGCGTTCCTGGTGCAGCACGACAGTTATCACCTTGGTCAGCTCGCGCTGCTGCGGCGGCAGCACGGGCTCGACGCGATGAGCTATCGTCAGGGCGCGCTGGCGGCCGCGGATACCAGGGCGGTGCCGATGGGCAGCGATTGAAAGCGCAGAAGGCGCGGAGTGAGTTGGTGCGGCGGAGAGCGTAGAAAACGGTTTATCGCAGAAGGAAAACCCATTATGCGGTAGCGACTTACGGAATCAGAGTAAAGCGACGTATGACCCCGCCCATCGAGGCTACTCGCCCGGGGCACCAACGTCCGCCTGCGGCGTGGGACGGCGCCGATTCGATCCGCTGTTCGACTTCCTGCATGCCGACCCAAGGTACCGGAAGCTCAGCGCGCGGATCAGGGCGACGCGCCGGAGCCCTGACCAGGTTTACTTGATGGGGCCCATGAACCTCCTCGGTCAGCCAGAGGCCGCAGGCCGACCATCTGGACTGAACAACGACGGCGCCGTGGGTGCCCGCGCCGCTCAGCCGAGAAGGGACGATGACGCGTACCGCTTCGCGCCTGGTGCACGATTCCGAAGGCCTCAACACGGCGACCTGGCCCACGCCGACCGACGAATTCATCACCCCTGCCGATTGCTTCTTCACCCGCAGCCACGCCCCAACGCCTCGGATCGATCCCCGCGCCTGGTGTCTGGAAGTCACCGGGCTGGTGGACCGTCCGACCACGCTGACGCTCGAGGAGCTTCATCGGCGGTACCCGGCGCGGGAGGTCACTGCGACGATGGTGTGCGCCGGTCTCCGGCGGTTGGAGTTCCTGCGCCTCGGTCCGCTGCCCGGAGAGCTTCCGTGGGGGCCGGAGCCGGTCAGCACCGGACGGTGGGGCGGCGTCGCGCTCGGAGACCTGCTGCGTGATGTCGGCCCCCGGGCGGAGGCGCGGCACGTCGAGTTCATCGGACTCGACTGCGTCGAGCGGTTGGGCGAGCGATTCGGCTTCGGGGGCTCGATCGACCTGGCCAAGGCACTCTCCGCCGAAGTCCTGCTCGCGAACCGCCTCAACGGGGCACCGCTCCCGCCGGATCACGGTTTTCCCCTGCGCGCGGTAGTCCCCGGTTGGACCGGTGCTCGCAGCGTCAAATGGCTGGGACGGATCGTGCTCGCCTCTCAGCCGTCGGAGAATTATTTCCAGCGCAAGGCGTACCGGGTGCAGCGCGAGATCAATCCGCTCGATGGCCGCGACGTGACGGCCGGGGTCGCGCTCACGGAGGTCCCTCTCAACGCCGTCATCTTGGGCCCGGCCCCCGACGACGTGGTGCCCGCCGGTCGCGCGCGCGTGCACGGCTGGGCGATGGGCGCTGGCGGGCGCGTGGTCACCGGACTCCAGTTGTCCTGCGACGCCGGGGAGCACTGGGTCCCGGCGCGAATCCTGGAAGGCAATACACCCTGGGCCTGGGCGCTGTGGGAGGCGATGGTGGAACTCCGACCGGGGTCGCATACGCTCGTGGTCCGGGCCGTGGACAGCGCGGGGACCACCCAGCCCGCTACGTTGGACGACACCTGGAACGTCCGCGGGTACAACAACAACGCCTGGCATCGGGTCACCGTGCGGGCCGCATGATCGCTGGCCGGCAGGACCCCCCATCCCGGAGTTGCGTCGGAGTGCTGCGCGCAAGTTTCGCGCGTTGGTCAGGTCAGAGGAAGAAAGGGACAGGGTATGCGAGTGCGCCTGCTCGGAGCGGGACTCTGGTGGTTGGCCGTCGCGGCCTGCTCGGGCGGAGCGCAGCAGCGCCTCCCGCGCGACGAGCGCGCACGTGACAGCGTGATCGGCGCGTCGCAGTTGCCCGGCGCGCAAGGCGTCCGTGGCGCGCTCCGCACCGCCGATTCCGCGACCGCGCGCCGCGCGCGCGAGGACTCGATCGCGAGGGAACCGGAGCCATGAGGGCCGGTCTGGGAGAGAAATGTCCGGTAGATCTCGACTAAGGTCCGGCACAATCGCCGGCGCGCAGGCCGTCCGGGTCACTCGCGGCCGGGACGGCATCGTGCGCGAGATCACGCTGGACCACGAGCAGGCGACGGGCTTCGCTTCCCTGGTCGCGCGCCATCGCCGGACCCTCGGCTCACCGGTGTCGCACCACCGGCCGGCCAATCCGGAAGACGCGGAGCGGATCGCCTGGAAGGACGAGTCGACGTCGTTCGAGCTGATTCGCGACCCCCGCCGTAGTGTGTCGACGATCTACGGCCGGCTCATCGATCGCACGGGGCCTGGGAAACGGACTGGATCTCCCGCCAACGCTCCATGACCACGGTTGCGACGCGCGCGCCGACCCGGGCGGAGGTCGCGGGTGCCGCCGGACGAACGGTGCCGGATCTGGTCGCACCTGGGCTTCGGGTGCTGTTCTGCGGCATCAATCCCGGACTCTACTCCGCCGCCGCCGGCCACCATTTCGCGCGTCCGGGCAACCGGTTCTGGCCGGCGCTCCATGCGGCGGGCTTCACCAGCCGCGTCATCCGGCCGTACGAGGAAGACCTGCTGCTCGACGAACGCCTCGGCATCACCAACCTGGTTGCACGGGCCACGGCCACCGCGGCCGAGCTCTCGATTCAGGAGCTGCGCCAGGGACGGACCGCGCTCGAGCGAAAGGTGCGCCGACTCCGGCCGCGGTGCGTGGCCGTGCTCGGCATCGGGGCATACCGCGCGGCGTTCGAACGGCCGCGCGTCGCGATCGGCCGGCAGCGCGAGAGCATCGGCCGGTCCGCCCTCTGGGTGCTGCCGAATCCCAGCGGGCTCAACGCGCACCACCAGCTGCCCGATCTGGCGCGTGAGTTCGGGGCGCTCAACACCTTCGTGACGGAGCGGGCACGGCCGCGCGGCAGGCCGGCTCTCGGATAGCGCGGTGCGAGATTTTCGCGTGTGGTGGGGGCTGTTCGTGCTGTTCGCGGTGCTGAGCCTGCTCGTGGTTCAGCGGGGCTATCGCCGGTGGCGCACCGCGCGCGAGGCGCTCGAGCGGGCCGGGCTGCCGCGGACGGCGGACCATCGCCGCCGGCTCCGGCGCGAAGGCTGGCGTCTGGCCTGGATGGCGATCGCGCTGGTCGCGATGACGACGCTGGTCTTCGCCGCGCTGCTCGGCGCTCCGTCGGCGGTGATTCTACCGTTGCGCGCGACGGCCGTGGTGGCCGTCGCCGTGGTGGTGGGACTCAGCCTACTCCCGTAGCGGGGTCCGACCGTTGTCCGATGTGCCGGGATGCGCCGGCGGCGACCGATCGCGACAGCAGCGCCGCGAAATCCGGTTCGGCCGTGTCCCACTCCTCCCGCCGGACGCTGACAACGCGGGTCTCCTGGTCCGCCACGAGCTCGAGCGTGAGATGGGTCGCCGTCTCGTCCTTGCGAACCGCCGGACGAACGCGCACGAACCACGTGCGACCCTCCAGATGGAAGAACTCGCGCTCGAGCATACGTCCTCAGACGACGTCGGAAGCGGCCGCCAGACCTGGGGCCGGTGATCGACTATCGCCGCGCCCCGAGGCGCGGTCAATTCCCAAGAACGTGACGCTGTCAAGAAGTATGACGACCCCGACGACCCTGGCCGGGGATACGTGCACGACATAGCATCCATGTAACGCGAGGCAACGCGAGCCACCACAATGCACGAGCCTGTCATCCGGCCGATCGCCGTTCGGGAGTTGCAGCTGGTCCCCAGTGGACGCCCCGTCGTCCTCGAAGTGGACGCGCCCGAGCGGCGGCGAGGCGGTTCATGGGTCTGCACCTATCGCGTTCGAGGGCTCGGCCGGATCCGCGCGGGGCGGGTGACGGGAGCGGACGGTGTCGAGGCGTTGCTCCTGGCCTTCGCGGCCCTGCGACGGGAGCTGGAGCCGTTCGGCGCGCGGCTGACATGGACCGGCGAGGCGGGCGAGCTCGGCCTTCCCGCGCTCGTGCCCGACTTTCTGGGCGCGCAATTTCGCCGACGCGTCGAGCACATGGTGCGTGCCGAGACCGAGCGGGAGACGGTCCGCCTGCGGAACTGTGTCGCGCCGCCGGGGACCGGTCGTCCCTGAATGGATCGGCTTCATCGGGTCGGGAGGACACACTTATCCGAGAGGGGCGGGCATGCTGGTTCGTATCGTCGCCGCGGTCGCGCTGGTGGTCGTGCCGATATCCGCGGCGAGCGGGCAGGATGCCGCCCCACGCTTCATCAACCCACCGGGGCTGGTGCGTCCGAACGGCTACACCCACGTCGTGGTCGCGGCCGATGGTCGGACGGTCTACATCGCCGGACAGGTCGCGTTCGACAGTGCGGGCACGCTGGTCGGCCCCGGCGATTTCAGGGCGCAAGCCGAGCGGGTGTTCGCCAACCTCCAGCTCGCCCTGGCGAGCGTGGGCGCATCCCCCGGCGACATTCTGAAGACCACGACGTACATCACCGACCTGAAGAACGTCGCGGTGCTGCGCGAGATTCGGGGGCGGCACTTCAACGCCGCACACCCGCCCGCCAACACCCTCGTGCCGGTTGCCACTCTTGCCCGACCCGACCTGCTGCTCGAGGTGGAGGCCGTGGCCGAGCTCCCGAGCGCGAAGCGTTGAGGGTGGCGCGGCTGGCCTCCGCTCCGGCCATCCTGTTCGCGCTGGTTCTTGCCGGCCCGGCCCTCGCCGGCTGCGCCGGGAAGCCCTCCGTTGCCACCCCAGCGCCCGCTGCGATGTGCGCCGTCGGTGACAGCGCGATGGTGCGCGACGTCGTGTACTTCGGCCGCAACCGGCCGGAAGGTGGCGTCGTGAGCGATGGGGAGTGGCGGAGCTTCCTCGACCAGGTCGTGACCCCGCGGTTTCCCTCCGGGCTGACGGTGGTCGAGGCCACCGGACAATGGCAGGGCGGGAGCGGCGCCATCGAGCAGGAACGCTCCGAGATCGTCACCCTGCTGCACAACGGCAGCGAGGCCGCGCGGCAGTCGGTCGCCGCGATCGCGGCCGAATACAAGCGACGCTTTCGGCAGGAGGCCGTGCTGCGCGAGCGCATGACGACCTGTGCACGCTTCGAGTAGGACCGAGACGAGGAGCGAGTTTCGCGTCCGTCCAGCCCTCGCGAACGATGCGCCGGTCATCGCCCGTCACCGCGCCCGCATGTTCGAGGAGATGCGACAGCTTCCGCCCGAGGCCTACGAGGTCCTGCTGCACGAGGCGGAGGCTTACCTGCGCGCCGCGATCGGGCGGGAAGAATACCTGGGCTGGCTGGCCATGCCGATCGACGATCCCGCGCTCGTCGTGGCCGGCGCGGGGGTGCAGCGGCGGTCCGTGCTGCCCCATCCCGTGCCGCGACCGGAGGGCGGCGTGCGCATCGCGGCCGGCCGGCACGCGATCGTGCTCAACGTGTACACCGAGCCGGCCTGGCGCCGCCGGGGCCTGGGTGAGCTGCTGATGCGCGAAGTGCTGGCCTGGGCCCGCCGCGAGCAGCTCGACCGGCTGGTCCTGCACGCCTCCGAGGCGGGGCGGCCGCTGTACGAACGCCTCGGCTTCGTCGCGACGAACGAGATGCGGTTCACTGGGGAGCTCGCATGATCCCGGATCTCGCGTTTCCCGCCGTCGGCGCGCTGCTCGTCGGACTCGGCTGGCCGCTCGCTCGGCGGCGGGTCGGACCCAATCGGTGGTATGGGCTCCGCCTGCCGGCGACGTTCGCGGACGAACGCGTATGGTACGAGGCCAACGCCGTCGCGGGACGCGACATGATGCTTGTCGGCGTGGCCGTGGCCGGCGCCGGACTCCTGCTGCCGGCCATCGGCGCGCACGGGAACCTGGTCGCGGTGAGCTGCGCTGCTATCCTGACGATCGGCTCGCTGGCAGGTACGCTGCGCGGCTGGCGGCTCGCGAACCGCCTCTACCGCGAGCGCGCGAGTGACGGCGAGCCGCGCCCGAACGGGAGGCGATGACATGCGTGCGTTGCGGCTGCAATGGCTCGGAATTGCCGGTCTGTGCCTCGGGGCCGGCTGCTCGACCGACGTCTGTGCCTTCGAGCCGGTCGATGGGGCCCGGATCTTCGCCTTCAGCGATGCCGGCGCCGAAGTCGCCCTCGTGTTGCCCCCGAACTAAGCTCGCCCGCATCGACCACGTGCACGTCGATCTCGCCACCTGCCGCCGGCTTCCCGACCTCACGGCCGACGACGGACTGCTGGCGCGCGCGCTCGAGGTCCGCGGGGCCACCGTACGTGCGGCTCCGTGGGACACGATCGAGCCCGCGGCGTCGGGCGACCGCGCCGTCTGTCTGCGCTCGACCTGGGACTATCACCGGCGGTGGAGCGAGTTCCGAGCCTGGATCGAGGCCTTCGCCGCGGCCGCCGGCAGACTCTGGAACCCGACATCCACGGTGCTCTGGAACGCCGACAAGATCTACTTGCGCGAGCTGGCCGACGCCGGCGTCACGATGCCGGCGACGATCTGGACGGAGCCGGGAACGCGCCCGAGCCTCGACCGCTTTCTCGACGAGCGGGGCGTCCGGCGCGCGGTGCTCAAGCCTCGCATCTCCGCTACGGCCCACGGAACGTTCCTGATCGAGCGCGGCCGGCGCCTGACCGAGAGCGAGTGGGCGCCGCTCGAGGCCACGGGAGCCCTGCTGCAGACCTTCGTCCCCGAGATCGCGGACGGCGAGGCCTCGCTGGTCTTCATCGACGGGACCTTCACCCACGCGGTCCTCAAACGCCCCGTCCGCGAAGAATTCCGCGTGCAGCGCGACTTCGGCGGGTCGATCGAGCCGTTGGAGCCCTCTCGCTCGCTCCGGGCGTTCGCGGAGCGGGTGCTTAGCGCGGTGTCGCAGGCGTGGGTGTACGCCCGCATGGACATCGTCCAGGGAGCCGGCGGGCCGGTGCTCATGGAGCTCGAGCTCATCGAGCCCGACCTGTTCTTCAGTCACTGTCCCGCGGCGGCCGAGCGCCTGGCCGCGGCGCTGCTTCGCCGCGCGAGCGGCGGACGCGTGGCGGGGTCCGCGTCCGCCGGGGTACCTTGAAGGGACATTCACCCGCACCCATCCGCGACACGCCGCCGCCACCGGGGCTCGGCGGCGGTGACCCGCGCTCCGTCCACGTTCGGAGACCGAATGTCCCACGATTCAGAGCAGGACAATCTTCCGGCGACCCCACCCTACGACCCGGTCGCCGAGCGGCTGCTGCGCGCCCGCACGATCATCATCAGCGGCGAGATCACGCAGCGGCTGGCGTCGGCCGTCTCGAGCCAGCTGCTCGCGCTCGCCGCAGAGGCCGAGACGGAGATCACCGTCTTCATCAACTCCCAGGGAGGCCACGTCGAGGCCGGCGATACCATCCACGACCTGCTGCGCTTCATCCGGCCGCGGATCAGGATGATCGGCACCGGGTGGGTCGCCAGCGCCGGGGCGCTGATCTACGTCGCGGCGCCGCGCGAGCAGCGGTTCTGCCTTCCCAACACCCGGTTTCTGCTGCACCAGCCGGCAGGCGGGGCGGGGGGCACCGCGAGCGACATCGACATCGAGGCTCGCGAGATTCTGCGGATGCGTGACCGGCTCAACCGGATCTTCGCCCGCGAGACCGGCCAGCCGTTGGAGCGGATCGAGGAGGATACCCACCGCAACTTCTGGCTGGGCGCCGAGGCCGCGCTGCGATACGGTCTGGTGGGCCGCATCATCGAGCGCTCGACCGACCTCGAGACCTGAGCGATGCTGCGGCGCCTCCTTGCCCTGTCACTTTCGCTGGTGGCGCCGTTGGCCGGGCAGACCGCGGCACCCGCGCCGGCCGGCCCCGAGGTCGCCGCGGTGCGCCGAGCCATCGACGGGGGGAACGCGCAGTACCGCGAAGCCTTCCTCGCCATGGACGCCAAACGGCTGGCGGATGTCTACGACCCGAAGGGCTCCCGGCTCGGCGACCAGGGCCAAGTGGTGCGCGGGCGCGCGGCGATCGCCGCCGACGTGGCGGCGTTCGTCTCCCACGTGGGGCCCGTGCGCGTCGGCCTCGAGACGGCCCAGGTCTGGCTGATCGACGACACGGCGTACGAGACCGGCACGTGGTCCTACACCTACCATCCAAAGAACCAGCAGGAGCAGCGGATCGGCGGCCGCTATGTGACGTTGTGGCGCCGTCAGCCCGACGGCGGGTGGAAAATCTGGGCCGACATGGGCGTGCCGGGCACGTAAGGCTGGCGCGCGAGGAACGGCCCCGCCATGTTCGGGGACGTTTCGTCGGGCACATGGAGAACCTCCGCATGACCAGCTCACACCCCACACCTCCGCCCCACACCCGGCCCGAGCGCCGTCGCCAGGTGCGAGTCGCGTTTTCGCCGGTCCGACGACCGAAGCTCCGCTTGTCCGGCGGCGTCTACGACGTGCTCGATGCCTCGCTCGACGGCTTGCGCGTCCGCCACGCCGATCCTCGTCCGCCCCCAGGTCGGTCACCGCCTGACCGGTCAGCTCGAATGGCCCGACCTGGGCGCGCCGGTGACGATCGCCGGGCGGGTCGTGCGGGTGGACCTGACCGAAGTCGCGCTCGCGTGCGAGCACGGGCAGCTTCCGATCGCGCATATCCTGGCGGAGGCCGCGCGCCGGCGGGACGCGCTGGAGGGTGAGCGGTAGTTTGGCTCGTCTGCCGCCGCTGGCCACGATCGGCTATCAGGCCGCGACGGTCGGCAGCTTCCTCGCTGCGCTGCGCGAGGTCCGCGTCGAGCTGCTCGTAGACGTGCGGGCCGTCGCCAGCTCGCGGCGGCCGGGATTCGCGAAGTCCCGCCTCGCGGCGACACTGGCGGAGGCCGACATCGGCTATCTCCACCTCCGCGGACTCGGCACACCCGCGGAGGGCCGGGCGGCAGCACGCGCGGGCCACCACGGGCGGATGCGCGCCATCTACCTCGCGCATATCGCCACCTCGGCAGCGCAGGCCGAGCTCGCCGAGCTGATCGAGCTGGTGCAGTCGCGGCGGCGCCTGTGTCTGCTGTGCTTCGAGGCCGATCCGGCCCACTGCCACCGAAGCCTGGTGGCCGACGCGGTGCGGGCCGCCGTGCCCGTGCAGGTGGAGCACCTGCGGCCCACGGACGAATAGGATTTCACCTGGCATCACCTCGTCTCGGCCCAACCCCTGGGGCGGAGGCCTGACTGAAGATCTTCGTCATCGGGTTCGCCATCCTGAGCCTCGTGTTCGTGGCCCTGGCGGTGGACGAGTGGAGCGATCGTCCGGACCCGGACGATCGGCCGGCGACCGACCGCAGCGCGCTGCGGGGCGCGCTCATCCTTCTCGCCGTATCGTTCCTGGCGATCGGCGCGCTCTGGGTGACTGCCGCCGAGCTCGGTTGGCGGCCTGACCGCGCGCTGTGGGTGGGCGTGGGGCTGTTCCTCGCCGCCATGACCCTGGTCCGGCCCTGGTGGTTCTGGGAGAACTACAAGGCGCGCTGGCTGCGCGGGCTGGTCGGCGACGAGCCCACGGCCGGGATCTATCTCGCGCTCGCGGCGGCGATGGTGTGGGTGGGCCTGTTCACCGAGTGGACGTTCGGCCGGCGGTAGCCATGGCGGAGCCCAAGTTCGTCGAGCTGGTCACGGCCGCGCACGGATACCTCACCGCGCGCCAGGACGCGCTCAAGGAGACCTACGGGCTGTCGCGGTACGAGCGCTGGGATTGGGACGACACCCGCGGCGCCGTGGTGTTCTCCGACGCGGGCGTGCCCCGGGTCGTCGCGCCGAGTCAGCTCGTGGGATCGGTCTCGAGGCGGACCGGCACCTGGCTCTGGGCCTGGGCCAACGAGCACGTCGAGCCCCGGCTGCGGCGGGATCTGGACGAGGTTCGACGCTACGGAGAGCACCACGGGATCTGGCAGCTCACGACGCCGAAGTGGGAGGCGGATGAGACCGACGGGTGGGAGATGACGTCGATCAGCGCCTACATCCTGCAGGCGAAGGGGGCCTACCGCATGCCGAACGACCACCTCTTCAGCTTCGCCATCTTCGACGCCGTCGAGTGGGCTCCGGGCGCTGCGGCGTGACGCCGTGGTGGCCACGACCGATGCTGCGCCCGTGCCTGTGTGCTTGTCTCGCGGTCCTCACCGCTCGGTCGCTCCCCGCTCAACGCTCCGACGGCTGGTCCTCTCACGGGCATGATCTGGGAGGCCAGCGGTTCTCGCCGCTGACGGCGATCGACACCGACACGGTGCGCCGCCTGGTGCCCAAGTGGACCTATCACAGCGGCGTTCGGCGACGTTCCAGGCCACGCCCATCGTCGTGAATCGCACCATGTACGACTCGCTGCCGTACGCGCTGTTCGGCTTCACCCAGGGAGACATCGTCATGGCGTTCGGGCTGGCCGAGTGACCGCCGCGCGAGAGGCAGTCTACGTCGCCCGGCGGCGCTTCGGGCCCGAGGCGGGGGAGCGCTGGACGCAGTACGTGGCCTGGTCGCGGCTCAGCCAGCTCCGCGAGGTGGTGTCGCTCGACGGCATGCTCTGTCCGGCGCTGCCGGAGGAGCTGCTGCCCGAGGACTGGAAGCACAACGTCCACGCCGACTACGAGACGACGCACTTCCGCTCGCTGGACTACTTGCGGCATCGCGTCGCTGGGGTGGCCGGGCTCAACTTCCTGGCGATCCTGAGGGAGCCGTCCGCGGCCGACCTCACGCGGTTCGCGCTGCCCGAGTTCGTCTTCGTCGGGTTCGACGTGCTCGACGTCCACGGCGACGTCAGCGCGCTCACCAACTGCGGCGGCTTCGACGACGTCTTCGCGCCGGAGGAGTTGAACCCGCTGGGCCTGCTGAACGAGCGGGCCCGGGCGGCCGCGGTGCGGCGAGGGCTTCGTTCCGCCTATCCCGAGCAGCGCCACGCCGTGTGCGACGTCTGGGCTCTCTGGCGCTGGGCCGGCGGCGCGACCGCCGCCGCTACAGCGGAATGACCCAGGTCAGTTCGTCGCCAGGATGAACGGTGAACGGCTCGCTGGCGGCGGATTCGCCCCCGCGGGTGGGCCGCGCGGAGAACTCCACGATGCCGGAGCCGGCGATGAGGCCCGGCGCGATCGGGAAGCGGGTGGTCTCCTTGGCCGGCGCGAACCCGAGGCGGACCGCACCGTCCCGCCGCTTCACGTAGATGTCCATGTTGAACGCGGTGCGATTGTCGATGGTCACCGCGGCGCCGCCGGTGGGGATGTCACTGGCCGCGGATGGCGCGGGCGCGGGTGGATTGGACGCGGGTGGATTGGACGAGCAGGCCGGAAGCAGCAGGGGCACCAGCAGCAGGAGGGCAAGAAGGGGTCGCATGGGCCGGTCCAGATAGGGGGCGTGCCTCAACGTAAGCCGCGAGGCGGCAGGGAGCCAGTCGTTGGCGGATCGGCGTGACCAGGATATCGTGGGATGACATGACCGACGCGACTTCGCCGTACGTTCCCCCCGATCGGATCGGGCAGATCGCAGTTCCCGTGAAGGACGTGGACCGCGCGGTCGCGTTCTACGCCGACGTGCTCGGCCTCCGGCTGCTGTTCCGCGCGCCGCCGGGGCTGGCATTCTTCGACTGTGGCGGGGTCCGGTTGATGCTGAGCCGACCGGGTGGCGCGCCGGACACGGGCGGCGTCGTGTACTACGCGGTGTCCGATCTTCCGGCGGCCCACGCCGCGCTGCTCGCCCGGGGCGCGGAGTTCGTGCAGGTCCCGCAGCGCATCGCGCGGATGCCGGATCACGATTTGTGGATGGCGTTCCTTCGCGACAGCGAGGGCAACCTGCTCGGTCTCATGAGCGAGGTGCGTCCCCCGGCCCCCGCGCGCTCCTGAAAGGTCATCATGCCCGCGTCCGACAACTGGGTGGTATGGGCGTTGCTCTCGGCGGTCTTCGCCGCGGCGACGGCGATTCTGGCGAAGATCGGACTCGAGGGGATCGACTCCGACTACGCCACGCTCGTCCGCACCGCGGTGATCCTCGTCGTGCTGGCCACGCTGGTCGTGGCCACGGGCAAGTGGCAGAGCCCGGCGCACGTTCCCGGGCACGCGTTTCTGTTCCTCACCCTCTCGGGACTCGCGACCGGCGCGAGCTGGGTCTGCTACTTCCGGGCACTCAAGGTCGGCGAAGCGTCCCGGGTCGCGCCGATCGACAAGCTGAGCGTCGTGCTGGTCGCCCTGTTCGCGGTCGCCTTTCTCGGCGAGCGTCCCACGTCCCGCGACTGGATCGGTATCGCCAGCGTGGGCGTCGGCGTGCTCCTGCTGAGCCTCAGGCGCTGACCGCGCGAGCCTGGGCACCATGCTCGCCGATACGCTCCGCGCGCTGTCCGGCCGCCGGCTGACCGATCCCGAGGGCCGGAGCCACACGATCAAGCTGCTGCCGCCCGCCACCGCGGAGGATCTGGCGCGGGTCGAGGCGGCCTCGCCGGCGCCGCTGCCGGCGGAGATCCGCCAGGCACTCGGAGTAGCCACCGGCCTCGCGAATGGCCCGCTCGAGGCTTTTTCGATCGTGGACCTCGAGGGCTTCGGCCTGGACGAGGCGTTTCCCTGTCCGTGGTCGGTCGCCCACGACGGGTTCGGCAACTACTGGGTGCTGGATCTGCTTCCGGATTCGACGACCTGGGGGCCGGTCTTCTTCGCCTGCCATGATCCGCCGGTCATCGCGTGGCAATCGGCGTCGCTCGACGACTTTCTGCGGGACGTCATCGCGCTCTGGGACTCGGGCGGCCGGAGCCCCGTCGGCCTGGTGCGCGACGAGGTCGTGCACCGCATCTGGAGGGAGCATCCGGACACGATCGCGCCGGCGGCGGCGGTCGCCGGATCGGATCCGCGGCTCCGCGAGTTCGCCGCGTCCTTGCCGGCCGACGCCGCCATCTCCGATCTGCGCCGCGCGACGGTGGGGCAGGGCTTTGCCTGGGGCCGATTCGGCCCCCGCACCATCGTGACGCGCGCCGGGCGCGAGCGGGTCTGGGCGGTGCGTCCGGCCGAGCGTCGCCCGGGGCTGCTCAAGCGCCTGTTCGGCTCACCCTCCTGATTTGGACACCCTATGATCATCGTGACCACGCCCAGTCTCGAAGGCCACCGTATCACGCGCTACGTCGGGCTGGTGAGCGGGGAGGCCATTCTCGGCGCCAACATCTTCCGCGATCTCTTCGCCGGCATCCGGGACATCGTCGGCGGGCGGTCGGCGGCGTACGAGCAGGAGCTGCGCAAGGCAAAGGCGCTCGCGCTGGAGGAGATGCAGGACGAGGCCCAACGACTCGGCGGCAACGCGATCGTCGGCGTCGATCTCGACTACGAGACCATCACGATGGGCTCGGGCGGAGGCATGCTCATGGTGAGCGCCAGCGGGACCGCGGTGGTGATCGAGTAGGCGAAGGTGCCGACTCGCCCGGTGTTGACGCGGCTGCGCCGGCTCTGTCTTGGCCTGCCCGAGGCCCACGAGGTGGAGGCCTGGAGGGAGCCGACCTTCCGTGTGCGCAACAAGCTGTTCGCCATGTACGCCGACGCCGGCAACCACCACGGGAACGGCCGGTGTGCCGCCTGGTGCAAGGCGGCGCCCGAGAATCAGCGGCTCCTGGTCCGCGCCGCGCCCGACCGCTATTTCATTCCGCCGTACGTCGGCCCGAGCGGGTGGGTCGGCGTGTGGCTGGGTCGGGGACCGACTGGCGAGAGCTCGCCGATCTCCTGCGGGACGGCTACCGGATGGTGGCGCCGAAACGGCTCAAGGATCTCGCGTGACGGCTCGCGTCGTGGGCATCGGCGGCATCTTCTTCAAGGCACGCGACCCCGAGCGGCTTCGCGTGTGGCATCGCGATCACCTGGGGCTGGAGATCGGTGACTGGGGTGGCGCGGTGTTCGAGTCGCTCGGGCGCAGTCCCGCGGGTCGCCAGACGTCGACCATCTGGAGCATCTTCCCGGCCCACACGCGATACTTCGACCCGAGCACGGCGCCGTTCATGATCAACTATCGGGTCGACGATCTCGATGCCATCCTCGACACGTTGCGCGCCGAAGGCTGCGCGGTCGATGAGCGCATCGAGGTATCGGAGTTCGGACGCTTCGGCTGGGTCGCCGATCCCGAAGGCAACCGGCTGGCGCTGTGGGAGCCGCCAGCGGTACCACCTGACGAGGAGCGCACATGACGTGGGTTCTGCGTGCCGGGATCGTGGCCGGCCTGCTGGTTGGCGGGTGCGGTGGGGGCGGTAATACTGCCGTCGGCAGGGCATCGACCGTCGGCAGCGAGGCGGCCGACCCTGCGCCCCCCGCGGAGCAGGCTCCTTCTGCCGGCTCGTCCAACCCGCAAGCGGTGGCGCTGCGCGACCCGGTGGCGACGAAGGTGACCGCCGAGGTCCAGGGCGTGCGATCGACGTATGCCGGCCCGGGCGAGTGCACTCACACGACCGACGCGTCGATCTACGAGGTGCCGGCGACGATGTGGAGCGCCCGGGTCAGCGCCGAGTCCGGCGCGCTCCGCTACCTGAACCTGACGTTGTGGCAGCCGAAGGGAGCGCCCGACCTGCAGGTCTCGCTCGGCCTCATGATCGGCGAGCGCTCCCACGACATCGCCACGGTCAAGGGCGCGAGCCTCAAGGGGTCCGGCACCGGGCGCGCGGACGCGCGCGGTGCCGGCGGATCGCTTCAGGTGGACGGGAAGGATGCCAACGGTGCCAGCGTGCGCGTGACGATCGAGTGCGAGCGCTGGACGGAGCCGATAGCCGAAGGCGGCTGAGACAGCACGACGAATCGAGGGGCGCACGACTCAACCGGCACGGGGAGCTCACCCATGACCGAAGCCGAGGCGCAGGAATTCGCCCAACGGTGGATTGCGGCGTGGAACAGTCACGACCTGGATCGCATCATGAGCCACTATACCGAAGACGTCGAGGTCACCTCGCCTCTGGTGGAGACGGTGCTGGGCCCTGGCCGCGTGACGATCCGGGGTAAGCCGGCGGTCCGGGAATACTGGAGCGCGGGGCTGGCCAAGTATCCCGATCTCTACTTCCGCCTGTTCCGGGCCTATGCCGGCCCGCGAAGCGTGGTGCTCCACTATCAGAGCGTACAGGCGCTGGTCGGCGCGGAGTGCCTGGAGTTCGACGGGGCCGGCCTGATCCGCCGCGTCCTGGCCCACTACGCCCTGGGGCCGGATCCGGTGGCCGCGTGACGCCGGATCGTCCCGCGCTGGTGGTGTGCGACCTGGCCGGCACCACCGTGTACGATCGCGGGGAGGTGCCCGCCGCCTTCGGAGACGCGCTGCGGGAGGCCGACCTCTCGTTCGATCCGGCGGAGGTGACTGCCTGGCGCGGCGCCTCCAAGCGGGAGGTGCTCGCGCGATTGGTGGCCCGCGCAGACGGCGGGGTCGAGGTCGACGGGGCGAGAGTCCACCAGATCTACGGCCGGTTTCGCGCCCTGCTCGAGACGCGTCTGGCCGGGGCTGGGCCGCTTTCGCTGCCGGGCGTTCGCGACGCCTTCGAGCGGCTGCGGGCGCACGGGATTCGCGTGGCGGTCACGACCGGGTTCGACCGCCAGGTAGTCGAAAACATCCTGGCCGCGGTGGATTGGGCACCGCTGCTGGACGCCTGGATCTGCAGCGAGGACGTAACTCGGGGGCGCCCGGCTCCGTACATGATCTTCCGGGCCATGGAGCGCTGCGGCATCGTGGACGTGCGTCAGCTCGCCGTCGTGGGGGACACTCGGCTCGACCTGGATGCCGCAAGGAACGCGGGAGCGCGCTGGCGGATCGGTGTGCTCACCGGGGCGCACGAGCGGGCCATCCTGGCGGCGGGGCCGCACACGCACCTGCTCGACGCGGTCACCGACGTCCCGGAGCTCTGGCTCCCGCGGTGAATCAACGCATCGCCGTCTCGACGCTGAGTGTGGGCGAAGTCCGGAGGGTCTGCAGGACGACGCAGTAACGCTCCGTCAACTTTTCCAGGGTGGCGAGCTGCTCGGCGCTCGCGTCCGTGTCGAGAGCGAAACGCAGGCGAATAGCGCGGAAGCCCACGGGCGCCTCCTTGCTCACGCCCAGGGTCCCGCGGAAGTCCAGGTCGCCTTCGGCATGGACGTCGCCGCTCCGCACGGGGATCGCCAGCGCGGTCGCCACGGCGCGAAGGGTCACGCCGGCACAGGCGACGAGCGCCTGCAGCAGCAAATCGCCCGAGCACGCCAGCAACCCGGTGCCGCCGGTGGCGGGGTGCAGGCCCGCCTCGATCAGGGCGCGGCCGGTGTCCACGTGACAGCTCACCGACGAGTCGTCGAGGCGCCCCGCCGCTGTGAGGGTCACGAGGGCCCGCGTCGGGTCGGCGCGGTAGGCGTCCTTCAACGGGGCCTGCAGGGTTCGCAATTCGTCGGCGTCCACGTGCCGTGCTCCTGGGTCGGGTGAACCCGAACGCTAGGCGCGCCCGGCGTGGCCGCCAAGACCATGGGGTGGGAGCATGCGATTCGAGCTGTCCAAGGCGATCCCCGTGCTCGAGCGGACGCCGCGCGTCCTGCGCGAGTTGCTCGCCGGGCTGCCGGACGAGTGGACCAGGGGCACGGAGGGGCCGGACACCTGGTCGCCGTTCGACGTGGTCGGGCACCTGGTGCACGGCGAGCGCACCGATTGGCTGGTGCGAGTCGAGATCATCGTTCGCGAGGGGGACGCCCGCGAGTTCCCGCCGTTCGACCGCACCGCGATGTTCGAGGCCTCCCGCGGGCGCACGCTCGAGGAGCTGCTGGACACGTTCGCCACGCTTCGCGCCGCGAACCTGCAGCGGCTACGGGCGCTGGACCTGGACGACGACGACCTTCACCGCCGCGGGCGCCACCCCGAACTCGGCCCGGTCACCCTGGAGCAGCACCTCGCAACTTGGGTGGCGCACGACCTGAGCCACATCGGTCAGATCGTCCGGGTGATGGGGCGGGCGTACACCGACGCAGTCGGTCCCTGGCGCGCTTTTCTGCCGATGCTCGAGACGCGGAGCGCCGGTCGGTAGCCGCGGGCGACCGCGCGGGCGCTACCGAAGGGCCACGAGGTTCGGCATCTTCTCGACCAACCCGCGGCGTCACCCGGTGGCGCACATTTCCGAAGGAGATCGTCGCATGCGACTGCTCGCCGGATCGCTCTGCACGCTCGCGCTGGCTGCGGGCTCTCTCCAGACAACGGCGGCGCAGGACGCGCCGCGAGTCGAGCAGGTCGGCTGGCTGGCCGGCTGCTGGGCGCGGTCGGCTGGCGCGCGCGTAGTCGAAGAGCAGTGGATGCGCCCTCGCGGCGGCCTCATGCTCGGCGCCGGCCGGACGGTGAACGGCGACTCGCTGGTGGAGTTCGAGCAGGTGCGGGTGCTGGAGCGTGACGGCCGTCTGATCTACGCGGCCGCGCCCTCCGGACAGACGCCCGCTGAGTTCACCAGCATCGCGGTGTCCGACTCGTCGGTCACCTTCGAGAACCGGACGCACGACTTTCCGCAGCGGATACGCTACCGCCGGATCGGACACGACTCGCTGGTTGCACGCATCGAGGGCACCCGCGGCGGACAGGTGAAGGGCGTGGACTTCGCCTACGGTCGGGCGGCCTGCTCGTGACGGGCGGGAGGGAGAAGAGAGGTGAGATGAGCACCGCACTCCCGTTCGGGCAGTCGATCGACATCCTGGCACAGTTCGCCCGGGTCACGGAGCACTGGTCGCCCAAGGTAGTGGCCCGGGTGAACGATCAGTACGTCAAGGTGGCCAAGCTGCTCGGCGAGATGGACTGGCACCAGCACGCCGGCGAGGACGAGCTGTTCTGGGTGGTTCGCGGGCGGCTGCGGCTGGAGTTCCGCGATCACGCCGTCGAGCTGCGGGAAGGACAGTGCTGCGTGGTGCCGCGTGGGGTGGAGCACCATCCGGTCGCACCGGAGGAGTGCTGGATCCTCCTGGTCGAGACCGTGACCACCCGTCACACGGGCGACACGGTCACGCCCCAAACGCGGTCGATCGAGGAGCAGCTTACCTGATGACTCGGGTCGAGCTCCCGCCGGCTCGCTGATCGTGGACCGGATCGACGCGCCGGATCCGCTGCGGGAGGCATGGCATGCGCTCCTGGCACCGCTCCCATCCGGTGTGACGCCGGTCCAGAAGCCGGTCGCGTCGGCCGAGATCCTGGCGACGGAGGCGGGATCGGTCATCGCCGGCTGGACCAGCGTCACGTTGGAGCTCAGCGCGCAGGCGCGGGGGCTTCGGCACCTGCTGGTCACGCTCGACGAGACCGGGCGCCCGAACAGCGCGTCCGATCACGTGCTGTTTCACGCGCCGAACCCCGAGCATCCGTCCGGACCCGCCGACATCCGACAGGAGAGCATCGGCGGACGGCTCGAAGCGGACGGCACCTTTCGCGGGACCTGCTGGCTGGTGATCGGTCCGGAGCCCGCGGACGACGAACCGCCGGCGTGGGACATGCGCTCGCGCTCGCCCAGTGAGGAGGAGATTGTCGCCTTGAAGGGACTGGTCGCCGAGCTGATGCGTCGGCTGGACGGCTAGCCCGCGGGACTGTGCGCATCTACTCGAAGCGGTTCCCGGTGCCGGAGGAGGCCATCGACCGGCAAGGCCACGTCAACAATCTGGCGTACGTGGCGTGGATGCAGGACGTCGCCATCGAGCACTCGGCGGCCGCGGGCTGGCCGATGGACCGCTATCTGGCGCTCGGGGCGGGGTGGGTGGTCCGGTCGCATTTCATCGAGTATCTCCGGCCGGCGTTCGCGGGCGAGCGGCTGGCCGTGTTCACCTGGGTGCCGGAGTTCTCCCAGCGCTCGACACCGCGCCGGTATCTGTTCGTTCGGGAGACCGATCGTCAGCTGCTGGCGCGGGCGGAAACGCGCTGGGTGTTCGTCGACCTCGCGACGGGGCGCCGGCGACCGCTGCCCGACGACCTGATCGCCGCCTTCGAGGTGGTAGGGGACGAGGCGGAAGCGCGGCGCGAGGCCGGGCTCGCGAGCTAGCGGAAGGAGGCGCCGGCCAATGATGGACCTCACGCCGACGACGCTGGAGGGCCGGGCGGTGCGGCTCGAGCCCCTCGGACTGCACCACCTGGACGGGCTGTGCGCGGTCGGGCTCGACCCCGAGCTCTGGCGGCTCACGACGACACGGGTGCACGACCCGGTGGCGATGGAGCAGTACCTGGCTACCGCGCTGGACGAGCAGCGGGCCGGCACGGCGCTGCCGTTCGCCACGGTGTGGCGGGAGACGGGGCAGGTGATCGGAAGTACCCGCTTCGGCAACGCGAGCCCACCCAACCGTCGCGTCGAGATCGGGTGGACCTGGCTCGGTCGGCCTTGGCAGCGCACGCGGGCCAACACCGAGGCCAAGTATCTCATGCTCTGCCACGCGTTCGACGGGTGGGGGTGCTTGCGGGTGGAGTTCAAGACCAGCGCGCTGAACGAGCGTTCGCGCGCCGCGATCGCCCGGATCGGTGCGCAGCAGGAGGGAATCCTGCGCCGCCACATGCTCAACGATGACGGCTCGCGGCGGGACTCGGTCTTTTTCTCCGTCATCGTCGAAGAATGGCCCGATGTCAAGCGCCGGCTCGAGACGTTTCTGACCTGAGGCTCACCGCACACACTCCGGAGCGCATCCTCTATGCATGGTCCCACGCTCTATCTGCTTCGCGTCATACACATCGTCCTCGGCGTCTGTTGGGTCGGCGCCGTGGTGTTCATCGCCGTGTTCCTGGTGCCCAGCGTGCGGGCGACCGGGCCGGCGGGCGGGGCGATCATGCAGGAGCTCGTGCAGGAGCGCCGCATGTCGCTCTGGCTGATGGCCGCCGCCGTGCTCACGATCCTGTCGGGCATCGGATTGTATTGGGTCGACTCGGCGGGGTTCCAGTCCGCGTGGCTCGGATCCGGGCCGGGTCGCGCGTTCGGCCTGGGCGGCGTGCTCGCTGTCGCGGGTGCTGCGGTGGGCATGGGGGTCAGCACACCGACGGGTCGTCGGTTGGCCCAGGTGGCCGCGCCGATTCAAGCCGAGCGGCGCCCGCCGACGCCGGAGGAAGCCGCGCAGATCGCGGCGCTGCAGCAGCGGCTCAACCGGGCGACGAACGCGACGGCCGGGTTCCTGCTGTTCGCCGCGGTCGCCATGGCGGTGGCGCGCTACGTGCCTTGACGGACCCCTCCGAACGGTGACCGTTTCGAGACCTGACCGTGACCGTGGACGGGTACTGTGTCGGCGTTGCGCCGTCCTACTCCCGATCCGTGAGGTCTCATGCGACACGCCGAGGCTCGTGCTCCGGTCCCTTGCTTCGTCCTCCTTCTGCTGGCAGCTTGCACCGGTCTCGCCGCCGGGCCCGAGATTAACGCCGTGACGCCCGTACCGGTCTCGAAGGACTCCGCCTGGGTCCGGGCCAAGCGCGCCCTGACCACGGAAGTGTTCACGCTGGATGCGCAGGATTCGTTGGCCGGCCGGCTGACTGCGATGCGGTATCCAAGCGCCTCGGCCAAGCCGGGCACCCCGCAGGCCTGCCGAGTGGGCCTGGCGCTCGCCATCGCCGGATCGACCGACCAAGCCGAACTGTCGAGCACCAGCCGCTGGATCGCGCCGGAGATCACCTCGGCCTCCAACGCCACGATGTGCGAACAGGAGCGCCAGGAAACGCTGGACCGCATTCTCCAGGTCGTCGCGCCGCCAACCAACTAGCGGGCGCCGGGCTCCATGGACCCGGTGCCGTCCGCACCGGGAAGGAGCCGTACGGCATGGCCCACCTGCGCGACCTGCGCGCGCTGACACTCGACGCGGCCAAGACGATGGCAGCCGCGGCCGAGCGCTTTGCGATCGAGCGCGGCTGGACCATCGCGGTCGCCGTGGTGGATGCAGCCGGCGGCCTGATCCTGTTCCATTCCCTCGACGATACCCAGCCCGCGAGTCAGGATATCGCGGTGCTCAAGGCCCGTACAGCCGCGCGGTACCACCGTCCCACCAAGGCGCTCGAGGAGGGCATCGCGGGCGGGCGCGCCGCGCTGCTCAGCCTGCCGGGCATCGTCGCGCTCGAGGGCGGCCTCCCGATCCGGAGCGTTGGCAAGATCGTGGGCGCCATCGGCGTAAGCGGCATGGGATCCGCGCAGGACGGCGAGGTCGCGGCGGCCGGGCTCGCCGCGTTGGAGCTCTGACCGGTGACCCTCGGCGGACGGCCCTGGGAGGAGTGGATCGCGCGCTACGGCCGGAGCCACGAGCATCCGCTGAACCGCCTCTGCCATACGATCGGCATTCCCCTCATTGCCCTGTCCATCCCGCTCGTCGTCGTCGCCGTGTTCGTGCCCGGGCTCTGGCGTGTCGCGCTCGGCTGCTTCGTGATCGGCTGGATCTTTCAGTTCGTGGGGCATGCCGTCGAGGGGAAGCCGCCCGAGTTCGTCCACGACTGGCGCTTCCTCCTCGTCGGTCTGCGATGGTGGGTCGCCAAGATCCGCGGCCGCGCCTGAGTTCACCTGCCACGGAGGCACCGCCCGCGATGAGCCTCGAGATGCGCGCCCGATGCGAGCGCTGTCAGGCCGACCTGGGGCACGTCGACCTGGCGTTCATCTGCAGCTACGAGTGCACCTTCTGCCCGAGTTGCACCATGGAGATGGGCCAGCGCTGTCCCAATTGCGGCGGGGAGCTGGTGCGTCGCCCTCGGCGGGCCGAGTCGTAGGATGCCGGTCGCCCGTGGCCTTGCGCTGCTGGCGCTGGCCTGGGTACTGCCCGCGCCTCGAGCATCAGCGCAGACGAGCGGGTCCCTGGCCGCGATCGACCGCTATGTCCGGGGGGAGGTCCGGCGGCAGCGGATCCCGGGGGTGTCCATCGCGGTTCTGCGCGGCAATCGGGTGGTGCTCGCCCGCGGCTACGGATACGCCAACCTCGAGCAACGCGTTCCTGCCACAGACAGCACGGTCTATCAATCGGGATCGCTCGGAAAGCAGTTCACCGCCGCGCTCGTGCTGCAGCTCGCCGACAGCGGCCTGCTCCGGCTCGACGATCCGATCCGCCGCTACCTCACCGAGGGCCCGCCCCGCTGGGACTCGGTCACCGTGCGCCACCTGCTCACGCACACCTCGGGGATCCCGGAGTACACCGACAGCGCGGTCGATCTCCGCCGGGACTACACCGAGGACAAGCTGGTGCGGGTCGCCGCCGGGCTGCCGCCCCAGTTCGCCCCGGGTCAGCGGTGGAGCTACAGCAACACCGGCTACGTGCTCCTGGGTGTGATCATCCGTCGGGTCAGCGGCCGGTTCTACGGCGACCTCCTGCGCGAGCGCATCTTCATTCCGCTCGGGATGCGGACGGCCCGCGTCATCTCCGAGGCGGACATCGTGCCCAACCGGTCGGACGGGTACCGCCTGGTGGGCGATACGGTGAAGCACCAGGAATGGGTCTCGCCCACGTTGAACACCACGGCGGACGGATCCCTGTACCTCACCGTGCGCGACATCGCGCGTTGGGCGGCCGCGCTGGACGCCGAGCGGGTCCTGAGCGCCCAGGCTCGAGCCGCCGCCTGGAGCCCGGTACGCCTGAACGACGGCGAAACGTATCCCTACGGCTTCGGTTGGATGCTCGACCCGGTGCGCGGCCGGCCGGCGGTGGGCCATACCGGCGCTTGGCAAGGCTTCCGCACGGCGCTGGTGCGATTTCCCGACGCGCGGCTCACCGTCATCGTCCTCGCCAATCTCGCGGAAGCGCGTCCGCGCGCGATCGCGCTGGCCGTGGCCGGGATGCTCGAGCCCTCGCTCGTGCCGCCGCATCGGCTGGCCTCGCCGCTCTCCGGGCCCGAGCCGCCGACACCGGCGGATAGCGTCGTGCGCGCGCTGGCGGACGACTCGTCGGGGGCGCTGCTGACGCCCGGCCTCCGCCGATTCCTGTCACCCGACGACCGCCGCGAATGGCGCGAGCTGGGCGTGGGCGTCACGGCGTGGACGGCGCTCGGCTGCGACCGGGCCGACCCTCCGACCGAGCGGCTCGGCGCGCAGATCGTGCGCTGGTGCTATGCGCGGGGCCGCGGGCCCGACGGCGGAGTGCTGCTGACACTGTCGTACACCGGCGAGTGGCGGCTGGCTGACGCCACGACCTACGAGTTCTGAGGATGTTTCACATCCTCTGGCAGTTCGAGACGACGGACGACCGCAGCGCGGCGTTCGAGCAAGCCTACGGGCCCGCGGGTCCATGGGTCCGCTTTTTCCGGGAAGCGGAGGGATATGTGGAGACCGAGCTCTACCGGCGGACATCGCACCCGCCGTGCTATCTCACCCTCGACCGATGGCAGACGCGCGCGGCGTACGAGGCCTTTCGTCGCGAGCGCGCGGTCGAGTACAGCGAGCTCGATGCGGCCTGCGAGGACCTCACCGTCCGCGAGCAGTTTCTCTCCGCCTGGGAGACCTGACCAACCTTTCCGTCGCTGATCCCATCCAATCCATGGTGCCTCCGGCGTACCGTCTTCCTTCCGCGAGCGTTCCATGGACAGCCTGCTGCAGGATATCCGCTACAGCCTCCGCCGCCTGGCCAAGAGCCCGGCCTTCACTCTCGTCGTCGTCTTCACGCTCGCCATCGGGATCGGCGCCAACACCGCGATCTTCAGCGCGGTGAATGCGGTGCTGCTCCGTCCACTCGCCTTCCGCGACCCCGAGCGCCTGGTCACCATCGAACACCTGTATCCCTCGCTGGGGGGCATGAAGGCGCCGGTGTCAGTCCCGGGGTTCAAGGACTACCAGGCCCGCGTCCGCGCCTTCGAGTCGATGGCGGTCGAAACCAGCTGGGCCGCCAACCTCACCGGCGTCGGAGAGCCCGTCCGCCTCCAGGGCGCGCGGGTGAGCGGCCAGTTCTTCGCCACGCTGGGCGTGCCCGCCCTCCTCGGGCGCGGGCTCTTGCCCGGTGAGGACAGCCTCGGGCGCGAGCACGTCGTCGTCCTGAGCTACGGCCTCTGGCAGCGGCTGTTCGGTGCGGAGCGGAGCGTGGTGGGCCGGTCGCTCTCGCTCAACGGGGAGGGCTACGAGGTCGTCGGCGTGATGCCAGGGAAGTTTCGCGACGTCTTCAACCGCAATGTCGAGCTGTGGACGCCGGCGGTCTTCCGGCCCGAGCAGTTCGGGGACGATCAGCGGACGCACGAGTTCCTCAATCTCGTCGCCCGCATGCGTCCGGGCGTGCCGCTGGAACAGGCCGCCGCGGAGGTCAGGACGCTGGCCGAGCAGCTCAAGGGCCAATATCCCGACGCTTATTCATCGGACTGGAGCCTGGTCACCACGCCGCTGGCGCAGCGGACGACCGGACCCGTGCGCCCGGCATTGCTCGTGCTCCTGGGGGCCGTCGGGTTCGTGCTGCTCATCGCCTGCGCGAACGTCGCCAATCTGCTGCTCGCCCGCGCCGCGGCCCGCTCGAAGGAGATCGCGGTCCGGACGGCGCTCGGGGCCAGCCGGGAGCGCCTCCTCCGCCAGCTCCTGACGGAGAGCCTGCTGCTCGCGCTGGCCGGCGGTGTCCTCGGTCTCGGGCTCGCGTACTGGGGGGTCCGCTCCGTGGCCGCCTTGAACCCCGGCAACCTGCCCCGCGCGGACGAGATCGGGATCGACGCGTCCGTGATGGCATTCACGCTCGTCGTTTCGGTGCTCACCGGCTTGCTGTTTGGCCTCGCACCGGCGCTGCACGCCTCGGCCACCGATCTGCACGCGATGCTCAAGGAGGGCGGCCGAGGCAGCGCCGGCGATCGGGGCGGACAGGGCCTCCGCCGGATGCTCGTGGTCGCGGAGGTGGCGCTGGCGCTGACCCTGCTGACCGGCGCCGGGCTCCTGGTGAAGAGCTTCGCCCGGCTCCAGGGGGTCGATCCGGGCTTTGATCCCGACCGGCTGCTCACGTTCAACCTGGCGCTGCCACCGGCCCGCTATCCCTCGGACACCCAGCAGATCGCATTCTTCGACCAGGTCCTGCCCGCGCTGGCCGCCGCCCCCGGCGTGCGCGCGGTGGGAAGCACCTCGGTGATGCCATTCGGCGGCAGCTGGTCGACGTCGAGCTTCGAGATCGAGGGCTACCAGCCGCCGCCCAAGCAGCCGAACCCCTGGGGCGACATCCGGATCGTCAGCCCCGGCTTCTTCGCCACGCTGCGAATTCCACTGCGGCGCGGCCGCATGCTCGCCGAGCAGGACCGCGCCACCGCGCCTCGCGTCGACGGTGGTGGATGAGGAGCTGGTCCGCCGCTACTGGCCCAGCGGCGATCCGATCGGCAAGCGGATCACGTTCGGCCCCCCGCCGGGCGTGACCGACACGTCGGCGCGAGAATGGATCGAAGTCGTGGGCGTGGTCGGCCACACCAAACACGAGGGCCTCGACGCCGAGAATCGGGTGCAGGTCTATCTGCCGTACGCGCAGCAGGGGATGCCGTTCCTCGCGGTCGCGGTACGCACCGCGGGTGATCCTGTGCAGTACGTGAACGCGGCGCGCAGGGCGGTGCAATCCGTCGATCCCGACCAGCCGATCGCCAATGTGCGCACGATGGACGAGCTCATCAGCCAGTCGGTCGGGCAGCGGCGGCTGTCGATGCTGCTGCTGAGTGTGTTCTCGGGGATCGCGCTGGTCCTGGCGTCGATCGGCATCTACGGGCTGATGAGCTACTCCGTGGCGCAGCGGTCGCAGGAGCTCGGCGTCCGCATCGCGCTCGGGGCGGCGCGAGCCGACGTGCTTCGCCTCGTCCTGCGGCAGGGGATGGGGCTGGCGCTGACCGGCATCGCGGTGGGTGTCGCCGCGGCGTTCGCGCTCACCCGGTTGATCGAGAGCCAGCTCTACGGGGTCAAGGCCACCGATCCGGCGACCTTCGCCCTGGTGGCCGGCCTGCTCGGCCTCACGGCACTCGCGGCCAATCTGATTCCGGCGCTGCGCGCCACGCGCGTCGATCCGGCGGTCGTGCTCCGCGACGAATGAGCGGGCGGGGGAGGCCATGACGCGAGGCAGGAGCGGGCGTCCGGCCTCCCGGCCGCCTTACGTCCCTCCGGTTGAGTCGTCGGGTTCGCCTCGGTCACCAAGGCAGGTCGGCCGCTCGCGACCCGGGCCGACCAGGAATGACATCTGGCCGAATGCGCCCGACCCATCCACATTTCGCTCACCCCCCAGGTATCCCTTGACCAGGACCACTGCCTTGAGCGAACTGCACGCCGTATCCCGACGCATTCTCGTCGTGGACGACGAACCTTCCGTCCGACGCTTCGCGTCGCGAGTGCTGGTCGAGGCCGGCTATCTCGTGGAAGAGGCGATGGACGGTGTTACCGCGCTCGAGCGGGTCACCGACGGCGAGCGGCTCGATGCCGTGGTGAGCGACATCGTGATGCCCCGGCTGAACGGCGTCGAGCTGGTGAAGGCGCTCGCCGTCACGCATCCGGCCCTGCCGATCATCCTGATGTCGGGGTACGCCTCCGGGCAGCTGGAAGGGATGGGCATCGCGGCGCCGTGCGCGGTCCTGCCGAAGCCGTTCCCCGGCGATCGGCTGCTCGAGGAGGTACGGCGGTGTCTCGCCGGCGTGGATCCCCTGGCCTTGACGGACGCGGACGCCGCTCGCTAGACCCGGTCAGAACTCCGGCAGGGCGTGCGTGAGGGGCTGGAGCGCCGGCGCGAGAGAGCCCTGCCAGGTGGCCCAAGTGAGCGGACAAGGGTCGCCGAAGGGTGGGTCGGGGTGGCCGGCGCGGTTGAGCAAGTCGTGCAGCATCTCGTGCCGCACCACCATCTCGTTCGTGGTCCAGTCCTCCGCCAGATAGATCCGGTGGCCGGGCTCCCAATGGCCCGCGCACTTCCCGCTCGCGCAGGGAAAGCTGTTGCCCGGCACCATCGACCACTGGACCCGTTCGAAGTCGGCCCGCAGGCCTGAGCACGCCTCCGTCCTGGCCCACCACTCGCGGTAGACGGCCGGCGGCGACATCGGCGAATCGTCGCCGGGATCGAATCCGCAGGCGGCGAACAGCACGAGCGCGACGAGGGGGGACAGGTAGCGACGGCAGGACACGGGCGCGGAGGGGGCAACCGCCGTGCCGCCGTCGACGCGGCCGCTAAGCTGTTGCCCACCAACGTTTCGCTCCACCGCGGCCGGGCGGACCCGCTCGGCGTTTCTCTCAAGTTGCGAGTCGACATGACGACCTACGCCCGGCGGCTCGGCCTATTCTCCGCGACTATGGCCGTGGTCGGCGGCATCGTGGGTGGCGGCATCTTCCGCACGCCCGCCGCGGTCGCGGAGCGCGTCGGCTCCCCCCGCCTGGCCTTGGGTGCGTGGGTGGTGGGCGGCGTGGTGGCCCTCATCGGCGCATTCTGCTTCGGCGAGCTTGGCTACCGACGGCCTCGCGCAGGCGGGGGGTACGTCTACCTCCGCGAGGCATGGGGCCCGCTGCCGGCCTTCCTGTACGGATGGGCCCTGCTGCTGGTCATCGCCACCGGCGCGATCGCGGCCGTGGCCGTCACCTTCGCCGACTATGTGCTCGCGCTCACCGGGCTCCCCCACGCGCTCAGCGCGCCCGTGGCGGTCGGCGCGATCGTCCTCCTGGCCGGGATCAACTACGTCGGCGTCGCGCCGGGCGCCATTACCGTGAACGTGCTGACGGTCCTCAAGCTGGCCGCGCTCGCCACGGTCATCGTGGTCGGCCTCGCGCTGGCCCCCGCGATCTCCAGTCAGCCTGCCGCCGAGGCGGCGGCGCCGGCGCGCCACTGGCTCTTCACACTCGGCGCGGCGCTCGTCCCCGTCCTGTTCACCTACGGCGGCTGGCAGCAGACCAACTTCATCGCCGAGGAAATCGTCGAGCCCGAGCGAACGCTGCCGCGCGCCCTGGTGCTCGGCGTGATGATCGTGGTAGCGGTGTATCTGCTGGCCAACCTGGCATACCTGAGAGCGCTCGGTCCCGCCGGGCTGGCGCACAGCAGCGCCCCGGCCGCCGACACCATGCGCGGTCTGCTCGGGCCGGCGGGTGGAACCTTCATCGCCGCCGGCATCGCCATCTCGACCTTCGGGTTCCTGGACCTCGTGATCCTGGTGACGCCTCGGGTGCTCCAGGCGATGGCAGCGGACGGGGTCTTCTTCCCCTCGCTGGCTCGCCTGCATCCGACCTATCGGACCCCTACCCGGGCGATCCTGCTGGAGTCCGGCTGGGCGATTGTCCTCACGCTCACGGGCACGTTCGGGCAGCTCGTGGACTATGTCTCGTTCGGCGATTGGATCTTCTTCGGCCTCACGGTCGCGGGGCTGTATCGTCTGCGCGCCCACGACGCACGCTCCGGCACCGCGGCGCCTCCGCCGGGGGTGCGGGTCCCCGGCTATCCGTGGACGCCGGCGCTGTTCGTGGCCGCGGCCGGCCTGGTCGTGGTGAGCGCGGTGCTCGGCAACCCGCGCAACGCCGCGGTCGGAACGGGCCTCCTCCTGCTCGGGATTCCGGTGTATCTCTGGTGGAGACGCCCCGGCTGGGCGGCGGACGGGGCGGCCGTCGTCGACCCGGAGCATGGCCGCCGTCGATAGGGAGACGCGCCGCGCGGGCGGCGCGTTGCCGGGAGGTGCGGGATGCCACTGAGTCGGGAGGATGTACGGGCGGCCGTCGAGCGGGCCGGCGACGAACACTGGCGTGCCCTCGTGGCGCACCATGAGGAGGCCTACCCGGCGAGCCGTCCGACCCCTGGAGACGTCAGCCGTCGCGAGGCGGAGCGGCTCAACGAGGCAGGCTACGGCGACGCCAGCCGCTGGGAGCTGTTGGAGTCCCGCGTGCGGCGCGAGGGAGAGACGAAGGTGACGATCGTGCATCGGCTGCGCGACCGACAGTCCGACACCATCGTCGAGACGCCGCCGTACACCAACTACGAATGACGAGCGACTCGGGCGCCTGCGCGCCGCGTCGCGGACGGCACGTAGCGAGGGTCAGGAGACGGACGTGAGGATTCGGGTGGCAGTAACGACCGCGGTCTTCGGGCTGCGCGCCCACCGGGGTACGGCGATCCTGCTGGTGGTCATCGCCGCGGCGGGCTTGGCCGCCCTGCTCCCGGTGGCCCTGCTCATCGGCCGCGGCGGGAGTGGGTTCAGTCCGAGGCTGTTGCTCGAGTCGGCGCCCGCAGCGATCGAGTCGGGCTGGACCATCGCCCGCACGCCGGACCAGCTGCACGCCGAGGCGCTGCGGCTCCTCTTTCAGGCGCTCGCAGGCGCCGCCTTCGCGGCCTTCGCGGTGAGCGTCACGGGGGTGCTGCTCCTGTTCGCCGCGCGAGCGAGCGAACGGGTGGGCGAGACGACGCTGCGCCGGGCCGTCGGCGCGCCGCGCCGGACGCTCTTCGCGGCGGCGCTCGTCGAAGGCGGCGTGCTCGCGGCGCTGGCCATCGGGCTCGGATCGACGCTCGGCGTTCCGGGCGCGCGGGTCGCGGCGGCCGCCTGGCCGGGAGCCTTGGGACCGGGCGCGACGTCGCCGGCCTTGGTGGCCGTCGTCGCGATGGCGGCGGCCGTGCTCGCCGGCGCCGCGCTGGCACTGGTCTTCGCGCCCCGCCGACGCCTGACCCACGCCGCGCCACAGCCCCTCGGGCTTGCGCTGCCGAGCACGCAGCTCGCCGCCGCGCTCGTGCTCCTTACCGCCAGCGCCTTGCTGGTGCGCCAGGCGGCCTCGCGCGCGGCCGTCGGCGCGCGCCCCGCGGGCGGCGAAGTATTCGCCGGGAGCGCGAGTCCGATTCCGGCCCCGTCGCGCTCGACCCGATACGCCGCGTTGCTCGAATCGCTCAAGGCCGGGACCGAGTTCGACAGCGTGAGCCTCGTCAGCGCCGGCACGTTGGTCGGACTCGGCACCGTGAGCATCGCGACCACGGACTGTGGGATTTGCCCCTGGGGCGGCATCCAGGTACCGTGGCATGCGGTGCCGACCACCCACCGGTTCGTCAGCGCCGACACGTTCCAGGCGCTGGGAGTCCACCTGATCGCGGGGCGGGGGATCTCCCGCGCCGATACGTGGGACGCTCCGCGCGTGGCCGTGGTGAGCCGGGCGCTCGCGCTGCGCCATTTCCAGAACGGCGATGCGATCGGCCGCCGGATGCTCCTCGGCGACGACGACCGGGTCTGGCACACGGTCGTCGGGATCGTGGACGATCCCGCCACCGAGGCGCTGGGCTCCGCCTTGCTGCCGGCCTTCACCGTCTACGCCAGCGTGCTTCAGCACCCGCCAATGAACGTCGAACTGCTTGTCCGTCGCCGGCCAGGCGCTTCAGGGGGTCCCGACGTCCATTCGACGCTCGCGGGAGCGCTCGGTACCGAACGCGCGCGCGTGCATGGGACCCCGGAGCGGGCGCTGGTCGCGGCGGAGCTGACCCCGGTGGCGTGGTTCGGCCGGCAGTTCGCGGCCGAAGGCTGGACGATTCTCGGCATCACGCTGTTGACGTCCTTGGTCCAAATAAGCCTCTGGGTGCGATCGCGAGCCTCGGAGCTCGGGCTGCGTCGGGCTGTCGGCGCTACCCGGCGTCGGATCCTCGGGCTGATCCTGCTCAGGGCCGCCGCCATTGGCGCGGTGGGAACGGCTGGGGGGGTGGTGTTCGGACCAGCGGTGTGGGGCGCGCTGGGCACCATCGTGCGCGGGCTGCCACGGTGGGACACCCCGCTGGTGCTACGATTCGCGGTGCTGCTGGTGGCGGTCTCGATAGTCGGGGCCCTGGTGCCGGCCTGGCGTACGAGCCGGACCGAACCCGCGCGCCTGCTGGCGCTCGGCGGTTGAGGAGAACACCTTCCCCTGCAGGGGAGCAAAGGCCGCATGAAGGGACGCGAATCGCATAGCATCACCTTCAGCGTGAAGGAGCAGATCGGTGGGATCGAAAGGGTCTGCCCATGAGGGGCGGGAGCCGATAAACGTGAATCCGATCCGTCACAGCGCCGAAGACGCCTCGCCCAGCGAGCTCCGCCGGGCTTCGACGCGCCTGTTGTTCATGCTGCTGGCGCTCGGCCTGCTGGTCGTGCCGATCATCCGGGAGCTGCCGCTTGGCCAGAGCTCCCGCACCGGCATCCTGGCCTGGCTGCTCGTGGCCCTGGCGTTCTACTGGCTGTCGGAAGGCATGGGGTATCGCCCCCTGCTGCTGCTCCAGCTGCTGGTGTTCTCGGTCGCGGCCACGCTGCTGAGCGCCAAGGTCCTGCTAGTCATCGTCGACGTCAACCGGGTCACGTTCCTCCGGACGACGGCTCGAGCGCTGGTCATTCTCGGGGCGGCGTTCGCGGTCGCCAACTTGATCGGGATGCTGGTTCGGCTCTACCGCACCCGCCATCCGGGCTGACGGCGGGCTCAGCGCCCGCCGCTCTTGCCCCGCCCAGTCCTCTCCTGCAACTCGTCGATCCGCTTCGACGCCTCGGCCTTGGTCAGGTCGTCCGGGACCGCCTCCCCCGCCTCATTGGCCAGCGTGTGGAGGTAAGACTGCTGCGCGCCGGTCATCGGCTCGTCACCGGTCGACCAGTCGTCGGGATCCTTGATGACGTTGGAGGGCAGGGAATCGGGTGTGTCTCTGGAAGCTTTCTTAGCCATGATTTCCTCGCGAAAACGGGGCGATTGGCCGCCCGCGAACAAAAGCCGAAAACACTCGAAACGAGGGGAGACGATAAGCGTTAACCGTGCCTGGCGTAGTGATTTCCATCACACTTTTTGATCGCGACAAATACCAGGTCTAAAGTACTTTCTCAAGTCATGCCTCCCCGAGATCGGAGAACCAGCATGCGGTCGCACCTCTTCCTCCTGATGTCGGTCACGGCGGCCATGTGCGCGTGCAAGCCCGCCGGCCCGCCGAACGCGCCGGAGCAGCCACCGGCGCTCGAGTTCGTGGCCATGCCCGGCCCGCCCGACCTTCCCTTCTCCGGCCTGGTACGGGTGGGCTCGGTGCTGTACCTGTCCGGCCAACTCGGTACCGACAGCGCGGGTCGCCTGGTGCCGGGCGGCATCGGTCCCGAGACGGCCCAGGCGCTGACGAACATTCGCGCGTTGCTCGAGGCCCACGGGTCGAGCATGGACCGGGTGGTGAAGTGCACCGTCATGCTGGCGGACATCGGGGAATGGGGCGTGATGAACCAGGAGTACGTGCGACACTTCCCGTCGCGGCGCCCGGCGCGGAGCGCCTTCGGCACCAGTGGGCTGGCACTCGGTGCTAGGGTTGAGGTCGAGTGCCTTGCCGCCTCGGGCCTCCGCTGAGGGCCGCGCCGGTTCCTTGCGTGCCCTGGACAGCCTAAGTTGAGGCGTGGGCTGGCGCGGGTGCGCCCCCCGCCGCCCCGCGGCGGAACTCCCCTGATCCTCGAGGAGCGAATGGCTACCAAACTGGACAAGACGATCAAGCGCGAGCTCGAGCTCGACGGCAAGCTCTACACGGTGACGATGTCGCCGGAGGGCGTGAAGATCACGCCCAAGGGTGCCCGCAAGGGTCCGGAGATGACCTGGGCGGCGCTGTTGAGCGGCGACGCGGAGCTCCGCCGCGACCTCAACGTCTCGGCGGACGCCTATCGCGAATGAGGGGTCGGGTGGCGTCCGCGCCGGCGGCCGCGGCCCGCCGCCGCGCGGGGCGTCCCCGGTCCCATCGGAACGACGCGTCGTACTGCAGGGAGGATCCGTATGCGCCTGCGTTGGATGACGACGCTCGTTCTCCCTTGGGTGGCGGCGGCCGCCGTGGGGTGTGCCTCGCATGGGTCCCCGGCCGCCTCGGCGCCGGCGCCCGCCGGCGGCCGCACGATTACCCTCGCCCAGCTCGAGGCCAGCTTGGCGCCGCTTCGCCCGAGCACGATCGTGTTCGACATCGACGACACGACGCTCTACACCGGGCTCGCCTTCCTGTTCGCCCAGGGTTACCTGGAGGAGCGCGATGCGGGACGATTCCGGGAGGATCGCGCGTTCTGGACCCTCATCAACGACAGCCTCGATGCGCGCTTCAGCAAGCCGAAGCGGATCGCGCGCGAGCTGATCGCCTTCCATCAGGCGCGTGGCGACACCATCGTCTTCGTCACTTCCCGCTTTCCCAGCGAGCCGGCCAGCGACAGGACCGGCGCACTGCTCCGGCGGCTGTTCGCCTTTTCTGCTGCGCCCGAAGTGATCTTCACCGCGCAGCAGCCCAAGACCGAGGCCATCCGCTCGGTGCACCCCGCGCTCTCCTACGGTGACTCGGACGGCGATATCGCCGACACCCATGAGGCCGACCCCGCCATCCGCGCCATCCGGATCATCCGAAGCCCAGTGAGCTACAACGAGCGTCCCACCACGCCCGGCAGGTATGGTGAGGAGATCCTCGCCAATTCGGCGGACTGAGGCACCGGCGAGAGCTCGCGGCCGCTCCGCGCGCACGGGAGAAGCCGCGCCCGGTGTGCGCCGCCCGGCGGGGACCCTCCGATGAGCGACCGGCCGCCACCGCGACCGTCCTTCGAGACGCCCGAGGGCGTCCTCGAGCTGCAACCGGCCACCCAGCCGGCGCCCGACTATCCCGGCCGGATGGGCCGGGTGCATCTCGTCGTCGTGGTGACTCGGGCGGTCACGCCCGCGGATTCTGCGCCGCCGAACGCCGTGCTGGTGTCCCGATTCTGGCATCCCTCCCTCCACCGCTGGAACGAGAGCCCGTTCGAGTCGCTGGAGCACGCCATTCATCTGTTCGTCGACGAGAGCGGATGGGTGCTGCGCCAGCAGCAGGCGCTGGACGCGCCCCACGCCTACGAGCTGATCTTCGAGGCGCGGCGCGAGGATTTCAGCCGGCCGAGCACCGAGGCCATGCTGCAGGACGTGGGCCTGACTCCCGAAGACGTGAAGGACATGATGGGGCGGGTCGAGCGGGAGAACGGCGGCGGCACGACCTGAGCGAAGCTCGTCCACTACTACCACACCGGAGCGGGCATGTTCGTCTTCCTGCTGCTGACCCTCCTCGCCGGCGCCCTTCTGCCCATCCAGACGGGCGTGAACCTGCAGCTCCGTAATCTGATCGGCCATCCGGTCGTGGCGGCCCTGGTCTCGTTCGTCGTCGGGACGATCGGGCTCGCGCTGGTCGCCGTCATGGCCCGGGCGCCCTGGTCGCTTGGCGTCGCGTGGAGTCGGAACGAGTGGTGGCATTGGGGTGGGGGACTGCTGGGGGCGGTCTACATCGTCGGAACGATCGTGCTCGCCCCGCGGCTCGGGGCCGCGACCTTCGTGGCGGCACTGGTGGCCGGACAGATGATCATGTCGCTCGTGATCGATCAGTACGGCTGGGTCGGCTTCGCCGAGCACGCCATCAGCCCGCTCCGCGTGCTGGGCGCCGCCCTGGTCGTCGGTGGCGTGGTGCTGGTGCAGCGCTGAGCCCGGCGTGCCGAAGCCGTTCGCGGACCATTTCTCCTCTATCGCGGGCGCGTACGCCTCGTCCCGGCCGACCTATCCCCCGGCGCTGTTCGATTGGCTGGCGAGTGTGGCACCCGGGACGAGTCTCGCGTGGGACTGCGCCGCCGGCACCGGGCAGGCCACGCTCGAGCTGGCGCGGCGATTCGACCAAGTCCTCGCGACGGACGCGAGCGCGGCCCAGATCGCCCAGGCACCCCCGCACGCGCGGGTGACCTATCGGGCGGCGGCCGCGGAGTCCAGCGGCTTGGCCGACGCCTCGGCGGATCTGGTGACGGTCGCGCAGGCCATGCATTGGCTGGACCTCGACCCCTTCTACGCCGAAGTGCGGCGCGTGCTGGTCGCTGACGGGATCCTGGCCGTGTGGTGCTACGGACTCTTGTTCGTGGACGATCCGGCGATCGACCCGCCGCTGCAGCATTTCTACGGGAGCGTCGTCGGCCCGTACTGGGCGCCGGAGCGACGACTCGTGGAGTCCGGCTACCGCACGCTCGGCTTCCCCTTCGCGGAGCTGGACCCGCCGCCCTTCGACATGGCGCTCGAGTGGACGCTCCGCGACCTCGGCGCGTATCTCGGCACGTGGTCGGCCACGGAGGCCTACCGCCGGGCGCGCGGCGAGGATCCCGTTCCCCCGTTCACGGCGGCGATCGCGGCGGCCTGGGGTGACCCGGAGCGCCGCCGTCGCATCCGCTGGCCGCTCAGCCTTCGCATAGGCAGGTCTCGCCCTTCCGCATAACTTTCGACGTCCACTTCGACCGCTCTCGAACCCGGATCACTGATGCCGACGCTGATCTCCGCGCCCACCATCGTACAGGCCGCGGGCACCAAGCCCAAGCGCATCGAGGAGTACGCCGGCCGCGTCAACTCCGGCGACGCGCGCGTCAGCGTGGCCCGGATGGTGTCGCCGGAAGGGTGGGAGGAGCCCGGACAGCGACCCGATTTCCAGGAGATCACCCTGGTGCTGCGTGGCACGCTCCGCGTCGAGCACGAGGGTGGCGTGCTGGAGGTCGGGGCCGGTCAGGCGGTCGTCGCCCATCCGGGGGAATGGGTCCGGTACGCGAGCCCCGCGCCGGGCGGGGCGGAGTATGTCGCCGTGTGCGTGCCGGCGTTTTCTCCGGCTACAGTGCACCGGGACGGATGAGCGCCGTGCCGGCTCGCGCCGATGGACTCAGTTCCCGGACCCTGATCGTCGCCTTGCTGATCGCCGCGGTGGTCGTCGCCGTGCTACCGCTCCTCGTCGCGCGGACCCGTCGGCTCCAGACCATGCGTGCCGGCCTCGCGGAGGTCCTGGCCGAGTGCCGGGACCGATACGCGACGGCGACCACGGCCGCGGATACTGCCGCGGCCGACGCGTGGCGACCGGCATTCCATGGCGAGGACCGTCCCGGCGACCCCGCCTGCGGCCCCTATCGGAAGCGCAACATGCTGAAAGCGCCAGCACCATGAGCCCCGAGCCGCCGCCGCCCGACGGAGGACGGCTCGAGGCGATCTGGCTCAAGCGCGCGCATCGCGGTCCCATGGATCCCGTCACCGAGGCGACCCTCGTGGCTGGCCGCGGCCTCGTGGGCAACGCCGACCAGGGGCGCCGACGACAGGTCACGCTCATCGAACGGGAGGTCTGGGATCGGCTCATGCGCGAGCTGGACGCCGAGGTCTCCCCCAGTGCTCGTCGGGCCAACCTCATGGTCAGCGGCTGCAGTCTCGAGAACGCCCGGGACCGTGTGCTGCGGGTGGGCGGGTGCCGGCTCCGCATCCTGGGCGAGACCCGGCCGTGCGAGCGAATGGATGAGGCCTTCGACGGTCTGCGGGAAGCGATGAAGCCGCGGTGGGGTGGGGGCGCCTTCGCCGAGGTCCTCGACGACGGGCTGATCAGCGTGGGCGAGCGCGTCGCCTGGGATAACGACTAACGGCCGGCGCGAGCGAACTCGCGCCGGCCGTTATCGAGAAGCGCGGTCTTAGCGTCCGAGCTTGACGACGTTCTCGGCCGCCGGGCCCTTCTGGCCCTGCACGACGTCGAACTCGACCCGCTCACCCTCGACCAGGCTCTTGAAACCCTGACCCTGAATCGCCGAGTGATGGACGAAGCAGTCCTTCTGGCCGCCTTCGGGCGTGATGAAGCCGAAGCCCTTGGCGTCATTGAACCACTTGACCGTGCCGGTGGTGCGCATTGTTCCTACTCCTTGGTGTGGTGTAATCGGAGTCCGGCCATGCCGCACCAACCGACTACGCGATGTGCGTGATGTTCGCCCTCACGCGGGGACGCTGCCGAGGTGCATCCGATGGGATGCGATCCCTCACGCAGCCAGTAAAAAGGGAGCCGGCGCGACTTCCGCCAGCTCCCTGAGATCTCTCTGGTCCTTGGCTACGCCGCTCTGCTGCGCCGCGACGCGACGAGATAATATCGGAGCGAGCCAGAATTCGCAACCCCATCCGCCGGCGCGACCGCCGGCACGAGGTGCCCGATGACGACGCTGATCAGTCCGCCCGCTGCCGACGAGTACGGAGCCTCGTATGCGGGGTACGTCTCGAAGGTCCCCCCGGGCGAGGACATCCTGACGCTGCTCGCCCGGCAGCAGGCGGACACCGTCGCGCGCTTCCGGGTCGTCCCCGAGGGTCGGGGGGCGCACCGGTACGCGCCGGGCAAGTGGAGCGTCAAGGAGATCGTCGTCCATCTGGGCGATACGGAGCGGATCTTTGCGTACCGGGCGCTCCGGGTCGCGAGGGGGGATGAGACACCGTTGCCCGGGTTCGACGAGAACCGCTACGCGCCCGAGTCGGGGGCCGACGCCCACCCCCTCGCCGCGCTCGTGACCGAGTGGTCCGACATCCGCCAGGCCACCCTGGCGCTCTTCCGCCACCTTCCGCCCGAGGCGTGGACGCGGCGCGGAACGGCGAGCGGCCATCCGGTGAGCGTGCGCGCGCTCGCCTGGATCATCGCGGGCCATGTGCGTCATCATCTGGGCACGCTGGAGGAGCGGTACGGGCTCTGGGCGGCGCCCATGGCGCCCAACGCCAGCCGGTAGAACGCGGAGAAACTCCGGACGAAGATCAGCTCGCCGCCGCTCCCTTCGCACGCCCCGCGGCGAAGGTTTCACCCGGTGGCGGGCGCGACGCGGGCCGTCGTACATTGTGGCGGACGTGCAACCGCTCAGGAGAACCGACATGCTCGTGTGTCAGTGGCACCTCGACATTCCCTACGGCAAGCAGGGCGAGGCGCTCGCCGGCATGTCCGCGCCGCAGTTCGAGCGCCACTCCGATGCTCTCGCGCCGTTCATCGTGGCCGGCTCGCAGCATTGGATGGTCTACCGGGTGCTCGACGAGCCGCCGCGTTGACGGTCGTGATTCGTGCGGCGCGCCTACCTGACGCGCCGTGGCTCGCCGCGCTCGCGGAGCGCACGTTTCGCGAGACCTATGCCCCGCACAACACCCCGGAGAACATGGAGCGGTACGTGGCCGACCACTTCGGGCTGGAACGCCAGAAGGCCGAGCTGCGTGATGGCCGTATGATCACGCTCGTCGCGGAGGCGGACGGTGACCCGGCCGGGTACGTCCAGCTCTCACGAGGCCCCGCGCCTGCGGGCGTGGGGAGTGCCGCGCCCATGGAGGTCGTGCGCTTCTACGTCGACCGCCCTTGGCACGGACGCGGGCTCGCGCAGGAGCTCATGGGAGCGGCGGTGGACGCCGCCAGGGTGGTGGGGGCCCGGACGCTGTGGCTGGGCGTGTGGGAGCGGAATCCGCGAGCGATCGCCTTCTACCACAAGTGCGGCTTCCAGGATGCCGGGACCCAGACCTTCGTGCTGGGCGTCGACCACCAGCGCGACCTGGTGCTCGCCCGGTCCCTCGAGTAATCCGCCGGCCCGAGGACGTCATGCCTACACCGACGATGGATCTCCTGCTCTGGAACCTGCAGCCGCCGCCCGGACGGCGAAGCTGGCACGGCGGACCGACGCCCGTCGGCGCGCTGCGCGGGGTGAGCGCCGAGCAGGCGGCCTGGCGCCCGACGCCTCGGCGGAAGAGCGTCTGGGAGATGGCGCTGCACATCGCCTATTGGAAGTACACGGTCCGTCGGCACCTGGTGGCCGATGTCGTGCCTCGCTTTCCGCGGAGCCCGGCCAATTTCCCGGCGCAGGCGGATCCGGCCGACGAGGCCGCGTGGGCCCGGGATGTGGCCCTGCTGCGAAGCGAGCATGCGGCACTCGTCGCGGCGATGCGCGAGCTGTCTGAGCGCCGTCTGGGAGCGATCCCTCCACTGGGGAAGCGCTGGACGTACGGCGAGCTCGCGCTGGGCATCGCCGCCCATGACGCCTATCACACGGGCCAGATCCAGCTCCTCAAGCGTCTGTGGGAGGAGCGCGCGCTGCTCGGGCGCGGGGCAGCGCGTGGCTGACCTCGTCCGGCAAGCCGGGCCCAGGGACGTGGACCTGGTCGCCCCGCTGTTCGATGCCTACCGACAGTTCTACGAGCAGCCGGCCGATCCGGCGCTCGCGCGCGCCTTCATCGGCGCGCGGCTGGAGCGTGGCGAATCCATCGTGTTTCTGGCGGAGCGGGACGGCCGACCGGTCGGCTTCGTGCAGCTCTATCCGCTGTTCTCGTCGACCGCTGCCCGGCCACGCCGGCTGTGGCTGTTGAATGACCTCTACGTCGCTCCCGAGGCGCGAGGCGGTGGCGTCGCCCGGGCGCTGATGCTGCGGGCGCGCCAGCTCGCTGAGGAAACCGACGCCGTCGGTCTCGAGCTGGCGACGGCCCACACCAACCTCCCGGCGCAGCGGCTGTACGAATCGCTCGGCTGGCGGCGCGACGAGAAGTTCCCCCGCTACGAGCTCGTGCTCTGAGCATGGCGACTCCGACGCCTCTGCAGACGCTTGATGACGCCATCGGCGCCGTGCGCCGACTGCAGACCAGTGGGCTCCAGGCATCGAGCGGCCGCTCCGCCGCCAGGGAGCTCGAGCACCTCCTCCGCGAGCTCACCGCGAGGCGAGAGGAGGTCGCGGCCGGTGGGGACATCGATCGCGCGTGGGCGGGGCGGACCGTCCGCTGGGTGGCCGAGTGGCTGCCGGACGACGAGCTCCCGCTGCTTGCGCGGCTCGGCGCCAGCGCGCGGGCGGGCACGCCGACCTAGGCGCTCTGGTTTGCGACCCGCAGCAGCAGTACACTGGTGCATGACCCATCCTCCGCGTCCCGCCGCGTGATCGACGGCTCCGTCGTCGACGCGCTCAATCCCGAGAGCCCGAGGTTCTGGCTCCATCTGGGCACGGCCATTCTCTGCGGCGGCATCATCGGCGTCGAGCGCCAGCTCCGCGGCAAGGCGGCCGGGATCCGGACCAGCATCCTGATCTGCCTCGGCACGTCGATCTTCGTCTCGCTCGGCGCGTCCATGGGAGACCAGGCCGATCCCACCCGCGTGCTCGCGCAGGTCGTGAGCGGGATCGGGTTCGTCGGCGGCGGGGTCATCCTGGCCCGCGAGGGGCTCATCATCGGGGTCACGTCCGCGGCGGTGATCTGGGTGTTGGCCGCACTCGGGGCCCTGATCGGCCTCGGCCACCTCGTGGCCACGATCGTGCTCACGCTCGCCACGCTCGGCATTCTGATTGGCGTGGAGCTGCTCGAGGGTGCGTTCCGGCGGCTCCGCCAGGGGGCGACCGATCGCGAGCTCGAGAGCATCGAGATCGAGCAGGGCTGATCGAATGGAGGCGGTCGGGGCCGCTGCCGAGCGTACGACCGCGGCCACGGATGCGGTGCTCGCCCTCGCCGCGCTTGCCGCGATCGTCGTGATCCGCCGGACCCCCGCGTCATTCGGCCGCTCGGTCTGGGTGGCCGCCCTCGCGGCTCTCCTCCTGGCGTCGCTCCTGGGCACGGTTGCCCACGGTCTCCGCCTATCGCCCGCGCTGCGCGAATTCCTCTGGCAGCCGCTATACCTCTCGCTCGGTGTCACCATGGCGCTGTTCGTTGTCGGCGCCGTGCGTGACTGGCGCGGTGATCGAGCCGGGCGCCGCGTGCTGTGGCCGATGCTCGGGCTCGCCGCGGTATTCTATGGGATCACTTGGCTGACCGGCGGGGATTTCATCGCCTTCGTCGTGTACGAGGCCGCGGCGCTGCTGTTCTCGCTCGTCGTCTATCTCCGGCTCGCCCGGGGAGAGCGCCGGCCCGGCGCGGCGGCCATGGCCGCCGCGCTGGCCGTGAGTCTTGCCGCCGGCGGGGTCCAGGCAGCCGATATCGGGTCCATCCACCTGCTCTGGGAGTTCGACCACAACGGGCTCTTCCACCTCGTCCAGCTCGTCGGCCTGGTCCTCCTGGTCGCCGGACTCCGCCGCCTGCTCTCCTTCGCCACCGAGGCTCCATGACGCCTGCGACTCTTGCCGCCGATGTCGCAGCGGCCATCGACCGCGAGCTGCGCACTCTCCGGCGCGAGATCGAGGCTTATCCCGAGGAGCGTCAGATCTGGGAGCAGGTGCCGGGCATCCCGAACAGCGGCGGGACGCTCGCGCTCCACCTAGCGGGCAACCTGCAGCACTACACCGGCGCGCGCTGGGCGGGCACGGGGTACGTGCGCGACCGCGACGCGGAGTTCGCCCGCCGAGGGGTGTCGAGGTCGGAGATCATCGAGGAGATCGAGCGGGCGCGCGCGGCGGTGGCCGCGGGACTGGCCCTCGTGGATGATGCCACCGCGGCGGAGGACTATCCGGAGCCCATCGCCCAGGCGCGGATCCGTACGGGCGACTATCTGGTCCACCTGGCAATGCACCTCGCCTACCACTTGGGCCAGCTCGATATTCACCGGCGCGTGGTGACGGGAAGTCCCGAGGGCGTCGGCGCGATCCGGCCGGCGGAGCTCAGGAGCGCGCGGCCCGTCGAGGACTAGAACTCAGCAGGTCGTCATCGGCCCGCTCGCAAGGAGCTCGAAATCGCTGCCGCGCACCGGATGCGTGCGGAGCTGATCGAGCGCGTCCTCCCATGCGGGGTCCGACGTCCCGGTGACGTACCACGCGCTCCCCTGGTCGGCGAGGATCAGCCCGTAGGTCTTGAGCGCGGTCAGGATGACCAGGGCGTCGCCGGTGTACGGCTCCAGCGAGAAACCGGCGTTGAGCCGGGCCCGGGTACCGTACGGGGGCAGGGAGGCGTCCGCGTACTGGCCGCAGTGGCCGGCCGGCGCCACGTAGGCCCGTCGAACGCGCGGCACCGTGAAGCGAAGCGCGTGGGTAATCCGCCCCGACGCGACCTCGTCGTGGCGCAATCAGCCCCGGCAGGATCGGCAGGCCGGCGGCGTCCGCCGAGGTCCAGCCCGCCGGGCGGGTCGCATTCAGCTTCAAGTCCCAGCGCGCGGACGAGCTCACCCGGAAACCCGTGGCCGTACGGACGGTGTTATACAGCTCGTAGAGCACGCAGTCGCCCTGCTGAACCACGAGGACGTGCCGGTCGCCCGCGCCGGGATCGGGGTCGGTCGAGCTCCCGCCCTCGATGGCCACGTCGCGGGGGATCGGCATGGGGCCGAGGTCGCTCTCGTCGGAATAGTCCGCGCCGTCGGTGCCGTACTCGATCGGGACGAGCGGCTGGCCCGCGGGGACGACCGTGTAGGGGATGCCGTAGTACTCCTCCGTCGTGCCGAGATCCAGATGCACCGCATTGCCGGGCGACATCACGCCCAGCAGCGCGCCGGAGTTCGACGCAACCGGATCGGCGCTGACGTCCCGGTTCCAGGCGTTGTCCGCCGGAAAGATGGCGCAGCCGCCGATGCTCGCCACCGCGCCGCCGGGCGCGGGATTCGTCGGAGGCGTGGTGGGCGCGTCGGGGCCGCCGGGGCCCGCGGGATCGGAATTTCCGCCGGTCGCGCCGCAGCCTGCAAGAAGGATCGTGAACACCACGTCGCGGAGGTGCATGGAAGTCTCCGTGCCGGTGGAGGCTAGCCCGTCAGTGCAAGAGTTGTCGCGGGAACGCAGACCCAAGGGGGCAAGATCCATGCTCTCCCCCGATCTGGCGCGCGTCCCACCCGCACCTAAGTTTCGATCCCGCCACCTTCGCCAGGAGGTCCCATGGACGAGCCGCGCCTTCCCAAGGACACTCGTGAGTTCATGGCGATGTGGAACACCGCCACCGCGGACCATCTGGCGCACCAGCTCACCGGTGTACTCCAGGACCTCACCCGGCGCCTGCCCGAGTTGCCGGCGATGAACGAATCGCAGGCCGCCGTTCTCGCCCCCATTCTCGTTCGCGCGTTCCAGGTGGCGGCGTCGCCGGAAGGCGGCGTCCCTGCCGCAGTCCAGTTTCTCGCCGAGTACGGAGGCGACACGGGGTGAGTCGGCCGCGCGGCAGCCTGGCATCGGCGGTCAACTGGATGGGCGGGTTGTCGCTGCTCTTGTTCTGGATGCCGGTGCTCGGCCCCTTGATCGCGGGCGTCGTGGGCGGGATGAAGGCGGGCAGCGTGGGTCGCGCGATCGCCGCGGTGTTCGTGCCGGCGATTCTCACCGGCGCGCTCGCCGCCGCGGGCGTGACCTACCTGGCGGACTGGTTTCCCTGGGGACTCCTCGCCGGGCTTGGCGCTGTGGTGATCTGCCTGCTGAACGTCGTCCCCTTGTTCGCGGGTGCGGTGGCCGGCGCGGTGGTCGCGCCGCTCTTCTACCGGGACGGCTGATCGCCGCCCCCCCGGAAACCGCTCTCCGACTCGTGGCCTAGGTCGACGTTCCCCCCATCGGAGCCATCCTCGTGCGACTGCTCCTGCCGCTGCTGCTCACGCTGCTCACGGGCTGCGGGTCCACCGCCCCCGCGCCCGTCGAGGATCGCGACCTCCGGATCCTGTTCATCGGCAACAGCCTCACCTACGCGAACGACCTGCCGTCGCTCGTGCGCGACCTCGGTCGGAGCGACCCCTCGCGCCAGGTCACTGTGGGCTCGGTCGCCTACCCCAACTTCAGCCTGGTCGATCACTGGGACCGCGGCGACGCTCAGCGGGCCATCGCCGACGGCCCGTGGGACTACGTCGTGCTCCAGCAGGGGCCGTCCGCGCTGGCCGACAGCCGGGCCCTGCTGGTGGAGTATGCGACCAAGTTCGGGGAGGAGATCCGCCGCGTGGGGGCGCGCCCCGCGATCTACATGGTTTGGCCGCCGCTCGACCGCGAGGCCGAGTGGGACGACGTGACGGCGTCCTACGTCGCGGCCGCCGTGGCCGTGGACGGGGTGCTCCTGCCCGGCGGGGAGGCCATCCGCTCGGCCTACCGCGCCGACCGCAGCATCGCGCTGTTCGAGGGCGACGACTTCCACCCCGCGCTCGCGGGGTCGTACGCGGTCGCGCTCACGATCTACGCCCGCCTGACCGGCGTGTCGGCGCTCGGGCTCACCGCCCGGGCCGGCGGTGTCGGGCTGCCGGAGGCGCAGATCCCTTCCCTCGAGACCGCCGTCGCAGACGCCCTCTCCCGCTTCAAAGGGCCCTAGCGGCCCTGGCCCAGGCGGCCCCCTCGCGGTCCGCCGACTTGCCGAGCGGGGCCGATGGCGATTTCATCCAAGCGCGCGGATGGCGGTACTTTCCTTCCATTCCATCACGAGGCTTGGATGCGCAATCTCTTCGTCCTGACGGCCCTGATCGGGCTCGCCGGCATCGTGCTCGGCGTGCTCACCGCGCTCCGCGGTGCGCCGGGCCAGGCTGGACCACTCGGCTTCACCTTCGAGAACTACGGGGGTCCCGGCTCGGTGATCGGCGGGCTGATCCTGCTGGTCACCAGCCTCTACCTCCGCAAGGCGTGGCAGGGCAGGGACTGATCGAGCCCGTCGTGTCACTGCTCGAGCAGCTTGTCCGCACGCTCGACCACCTTCGCGCCCATCACCGGCGACGGCTCCCTTTCCTTGCGCTCGCGGTCGAACGTCGGCGTCCCCGGATCGCCGCCGAGGACTACGCCGCCCGACACTCGATCGAGCACACACTCGATCGGAAGGCGGATCTTCGACGCCTCGCCCCGCTCCAGCGCGACGCCGCCCGCCGGTATGAGGAGCTGCTCCGGTTCGAGCTGGCCGGATTGCGCGAAGTCGTAGCGGCGCTCGAGCTCACCGCCGGCGGGCGAGACCTGCACGACTGTCTCGCCGAGGCGCGCGAGGAGATCGAACGGCTCGAGATCGAGGTCGCGTGGTGTGTCACCCTGCTGGACCAATGGCCGCCGGCCGCACCGCACTGAGGCGGGTCGTCCTGGCGCTCGACAGTCGAGTCGCACTGCCGCCGCTATACTTCGCCCATGCGACGCCTCCGGCCGGGCCACGCGGCCCCACTCGGCGCTACGTGGAGCCGGGACGCCACCAACTTCGCCGTCTATTCCAGCCACGCCACCGCGGTCGAGCTCTGCCTCTTCAGCGAGGCCCGCGACGCCCCGCCCTCCGAGCGGATTCCGCTGGCGCGCGGTGACGCGGACGTGTGGCACGTCGCGGTCGAGGGCATCGAGCCCGGCCAGCTCTACGGCTACCGGGTGGACGGCCCCTTCGCCCCGGCTCGCGGCCACCGCTTCAACCCCGCCAAGCTGCTGCTCGATCCGTACGCGCGCGCGCTGAGCGGCCCGATCGAGTGGCGACCGGAGCTCGCGAGCCATCCGGACGTGTCCGACGGCGGGGTGCACGAGACCAGCGCGGACCCGCGCGAGAGCGCCGGCGCAATGCCCAAGGGCATCGTGGTCGATCCGACCTACGACTGGGGCGACGACCGGCGCCTCGAGATCCCGTGGGATCGCACGGTGATCTACGAGTGCCACGTGAAGGGCATGACGATGCTGCACCCGGAGGTGCCGTCCGAGCTGCGCGGCAGCTATCTGGGACTCTGCAGCGATCCGATCCTCGCGCACCTCCGGTCGCTCCACGTGACCGCGGTCGAGCTGCTGCCGATCCATCAGGAAGCCAGCGAGCCGCGGCTGCACCGGCTGGGCCTGGTCAATTACTGGGGCTACTCGCCGATCGGGTACTTCGCGCCCGACGTCCGCTTCGCCACGGCGGCCGGGCGGCAGATCGACGAGTTCCGGGCCATGGTGCGGCGGTTCCACGCGGCGGGCATCGAGGTGCTGCTCGACGTGGTCTACAATCACACCGCCGAGGGCGGCGCGGCGGGTCCGACGCTCGCGTTCCGCGGCATCGACAACGCGGCGTACTATCGCCTCGATCCGGAGCGTCCCGAGCGCTACGTCGACTTCACCGGCTGCGGCAATACGCTCGATCTGCGGGCGGGCCCCGCGCTCGACCTCGCGGTGGACAGTCTCAGGTACTGGGTCGAGGAGATGCACGTGGACGGCTTCCGGTTCGACATCGCCCCTGTGCTCGGGCGGCGCGATCCCGATTTCGATCCCGTGGCTCCCTTCTTCCAGCGCGTGCGCGCGGATCCGCGCCTCGCGGGGGTGAAGCTGATCGCGGAGCCCTGGGATCTCGGACCCCACGGGTACCAGGTGGGCGCGTTTCCGCCCGGATGGGCCGAGTGGAACGGCAAGTGGCGCGACGCGGTCCGCCGGTTCTGGCGGGGGGACACCGGCACGGTCGGCGAGCTGGCGTCCCGGCTCGCCGGCAGCAGCGATCTGTATGCTGCCGGCGATCGCGGGCCGCTCGCGAGCGTGAACTTCGTCACCTGTCACGACGGGTTCACCCTGCACGACCTCGTGAGCTACGAGCACAAGCACAACGAGGCCAACGGCGAACAGAACCAGGACGGCAGCGACTACAATCTGAGCCGCAACTGGGGAGTGGAAGGCGCGGCAGCCAGCACGCAGGTAGCGCGGGTGCGCGAGCGGGTGAAGCGCAGCCTGCTCGCGACACTCGCGTTCTCGCAGGGCGTCCCCATGCTGTCACACGGCGACGAGATCGGTCGGACCCAGCGGGGCAACAACAACGCTTACTGCCATGACGGGCCGCTCACCTGGGTGCGGTGGGACATCGACGAGACCCAGGCGGCGCTGCTCGCGTTCACCCGCACGGTCTTCGCAATCCGGGCGGCGACGCCGGCGCTCCGCCGCCGCGGTTTCTTCCCGCCGGAGCCCGTCGACGGGGACGGCTTGACCTGGCTGCACCCCGACGGCGCGCCGATGACCGAAGCGGACTGGGCGCATGCGGCGAACCACGCGCTCGGCATGCTGTTCGGCGGTGGCGAGCCCCTGCTGCTGCTCCTGAACGGGGGCGGTCGGAGCCGCCCGTTCGCGCTGCCCACCGCGGCCACGCCGTGGGAGGTCCTGCTCGACACCGCGCACGACGTGGCCGCGGTGACGGACACGACGGTGACGATAGCCCCGCATTCGCTCGTGCTCCTTCGCCGCGGATAGGAATTCCACATGCGACTCAAGCCCCTGGCCCCGGGCAAGAACATCCGGCTCACGGATGCCTCGGCCCGCGCGCCCAAGGACGCGCCGCCGAAGCCCGAAGCCGTGAAGGCGGTCGAGCGCTTGGGCGCTCGGATCGACGAGCTGCAGGACGTGCTGTACGCCGAAGGTCGGCGCGCGCTCCTGGTCGTGTTGCAGGGACGGGACACGTCGGGCAAGGATGGGACGATCCGCAAGGTGTTCGGGCCGCTCGATCCGCTCGGCATCATGGTCGCGAGCTTCAAGGCGCCGACGCCAGTCGAGCTCGCGCACGACTTCCTCTGGCGCGTGCACCAGGCGGTGCCGCTCAAAGGCACCATCGGCGTGTTCAACCGGTCGCACTACGAGGACGTGCTCGTCGTCCGGGTGCACGAGCTCGTGCCCGAAGCCGTCTGGCGTCCGCGCTACCAGCAGATCAACGAGTTCGAGCGCATGCTCTCCGAGAACGGTACCACCATCCTCAAGTTCTTCCTGCACATCTCGCGCGACGAGCAGCGCGAGCGGCTGCTGGCCCGGCTGGACGACCCAACGAAGTACTGGAAGTTCTCGGCCGGCGACCTGCCCGAGCGGGACCGGTGGGATGCCTACACCGCCGCCTACGAGGAGGCGCTGGCGCGGACCAGCACGGCCCACGCGCCGTGGTACGTCGTGCCCGCGGACAGGAAGTACGTGCGCGACCTGTTGGTGGCGCAGATCGTCGTGGACGCGCTGGAGCGGATGGATCCGAAGTATCCGGGCCCCCCCGAGGGGCTCGAGCAGTTCAGGCAGGCGTTGCAGTAGACTCAGTTGCCGCCTTCGGGCCCCACGATGACGAAGGTGAGGGTCCCGCCGACCGAGATGAAGGGGAGCCTGTTCCCGAGCTGCTGCTGGAGGGCGGTCCGGAGTCGCGGGTCCGCCGACGTGATGACGACGCCGACCTGCATGGTCGAGCTCGGGCCGCCGCCGGGCGGCACGAAGTTCTCCCAGTCGAGGGTGTACTCCGGACGGTTGAAGCTGAAGTTCTGGGGGAGGTACTGCACCAGGCCCGGCGGCACCACGCCCGGTCCCACCTCGCCGGCCCAGCTACCGGTCTCGTACCACGCGCTGTACGCCGCGATGCGCACGGCCTGGAGGTCGCCGGCGGCGGCCGACGCGCGCGCCCGGTGGCGGAGGTCGATGTACTTGAGGATCGCGATCGACGCCAGCACGCCGATCAGGATCATGACCGTCAGCAGCTCGACGATGGTGAAGCCCGCGCGACGGCGTCTCATTTCCCTCTCCGCGAGATCACCTTGAAACTGTTGCCCACGAACCGGCTCAGCGTCTCGCCCGAGTTGTAGGTCACCCGCACCTCGCCGGCCTCGGCCTGGAGCCGATATCCGCCGGTCGTCCGGTCGTAGCCGACCGCCGTGGCGTGCGCCCCTGCCTGCGCCAGCGTCACCGGGAACGAGCCGGTCTGCTGCCGGTACCGTTCCACGTGCTGGGCCGCGTTCGCCACGGAGATGCGGAGGCTGGCCTCGCGGACCGCGAGGGATTCGGGCTGAGGTGGCGCCGGGAAGATCCAGTCAGGGCGTTCGACCAAGACATACACCGAGACGAACAGCAGCACGGTCGCGCAGACCACCATCAGGAGGCGCGAGGTGCCCCGGCCGCGACGGCGCGCCTCGGCGGCCAGCCGTTCGGCCTCGCGCTCGTCCGCCTTCGTCTTCAGGACCGAGTCGAACGCCTCGAGCAGCGCCTTTTTCTCCGGCGACGCCGTCGAGCTGCCGGAATCCTGCGTCATGGTCCGTCCTCCATCGTGGTTCGCATGCCTACGCGACCGGCGGCAGCCCAGCCATTTGCGCGCTGCACCTGCTTCGGAAAGTGCGGGATGTCGATCAACTTCGTGATGTCACCGCCGAAGCCCGCCTCGGTCGCCGCTCCGCCACTGGGGCCGTCCTCGACGATCAGAACCGTGGACACGAGTCGCCATTCGGGGGGCAAAAAGTACGCCAGTGGTGGACGCGGCGCGGGCAGCGAAGGTCGCTGTTCCGGCGCAGTTTCATCGGACAAGTAGTTGTGCGCCCACATGTTGCTCGGTTGAGCACGGCGCGCACCCGCGGTGAGGGACCGCGGCGGCACCGGCTTGGCGAGGTAGTCCTGGGCGCCCAAGTCCAAGGCTTTTTCCTCGCTGTCGCCGTGCTGTGCGGTGCGCTCGATGACTGGCATCGTCGCGGTCCGCAGCTGGTCGTGCAGGCTCATCGAGGACGACGTGCCCATCGAGGCCGGGCGTCCCGGGGTCGAGGATGAGCAGATCCGCGCGGCACCGGCGAGCGCGCGCGAGTTCCGTTGAGAATCAGTCGCCATGTCGATACAATGCGGGCCGACCTCGAGCTCCCACGGCGGCAGTGGCCGCCTCATTCGGACGGCCGCATGCTCTCCGTGATTACGTCGGACGGAACCTGACTCCGTGCGTCCATCATCGCTGGCGGTCATCGGCCTGGGCGCCATCGGAGGGTCGTTGGCGTGGCAGGCGCGCCTGGCCGGGGTTCCGCGGGTCGTCGGCTACTCGCCCTCGCGAGCGGATGGCGTGCAGGCACTGCGGGCCGCGGCGATCACCGAGCTGGCCGACGCCCCGGCTCGCGCGCTCCAGGGCGCGGATCTGGTCGTGTTGGCGGTTCCCGCGCAGGTCACGCTGGATCTTATCGGCCGATTGCGGCCGGCCCTTGAGCCGGGCGCGCTCCTCACCGACGTCTGCAGCGTCAAAGGACCGGTGCTCTCCCGGGCGGTCGCCGAAGGCCTCGGCGATCGGTTCGCGGGAGGCCACCCGCTGGCGGGGACGCATGTCTCGGGTTTCGCCGCCGCGCGGCCCGACCGGCTGCGGGGCTGCGTCGTCTACGTCTGCGAGACCGGGCAGACCGGCGGCGACGTGGCCGCGCGGCGCGTGATGCGGTTCTGGGAGGACGTGCTCGAGGCGCAGCCGGTCCTCATCGACGCCGAGTCGCACGACCGCCAGCTCGCCTGGACCAGTCATCTGCCCCAGGCGGTGGCGTCGGCCCTGGCGAAGACCCTGGCGGATCGCGGGCTTGCCGGGGTGTCGTTCGGCACTGGCGCGCGGGACACCACGCGTCTGGCCGCGAGCAGTCCCGAGATGTGGCTCGACGTTCTCCTGTTCAATCGCGTCGCCGTGGCCGAGGCGCTGGGAGCCGCCGAGACCGAGCTGGCCGAGCTGCGGCAGCTGCTCGCCGCGGGCGACGCCGATGGCCTCCGCCGCTACCTCACCGCCGCGCAGCGGTTTCGGGAAGGACTGGAACGGTGATTGTCGGGGGGACGGTGCGCGTGCCCGGCGACAAGAGCATCACCCATCGGGCGCTGCTGCTCGGCGCCATGGCCCGGGGGACGAGCCACGTGGCCGGAGCGCTGACCTCGCTCGACGCGCGAAGCTCGGCCCGCGTACTCCGCCAGCTCGGCGCCGAGATCTCGCCGCTCCGGGTCGGCAGCACCGTGTCGGTCGTGGGCCGCGGCCGACTCCGTCGTCCCGACGACATCCTCGACTGCGGCAACTCCGGGACGACGACCCGGCTCCTGCTTGGCCTCCTGGCCGGCCAGCGGTTCGTGGCGACGCTCACCGGCGACGGCTCGCTCCGCCGGCGTCCGATGCGTCGGGTGACGGGGCCGCTGGAGCGCATGGGCGCGCGCATCACCGAGCACTCCGGCGACGGGCTTCCGCTCACCATCCGGGGCGGCAAGCTCCTGCCGCTCCGCCACGAGCTGCCGGTGTCGAGCGCACAGATCAAGAGCGCGCTCCTGCTCGCCGGGCTCGCCGGCGGCGTCGAGGTCGAGCTACGCGAGCCCGACGGACGATCCCGGGATCACACCGAGCGGATGCTTCGGGCGTTCGGGTACGCGGTCGAGGAGCGGGATGGGTGGATTCGCTTCGAGCCCACCGGCCGCATCGAGCCGTTCGAGCTCGAGGTTCCCGGCGACTCGTCCTCGGCGGCGTTTCTCGTCGGCGCCGCGGTGCTGGCCGAAGGCGGCACGGTCCGGATCCCCGGCGTTGGGGTCAACCCAACGCGCACCGGTCTGCTCCGGGTGCTCGAGCGGATGGGCGCGACGGTGGAGGTGGAAGGCGTGGCCGACCGGTTCGGTGAGCCGGTGGCGGACCTGGTCGCGCGGCCCGCGCCGTTGCGGGCGACGGAGGTCGGCCCGGGCGAGATCCCGGGTCTCATCGACGAGATTCCGCTGCTCGCCGTGCTGGCCGCCCGCGCGAGCGGCACGACCGTCTTCCGCGAGGTGGGCGAGCTTCGGATGAAGGAGAGCGACCGGCTGAGCCTCATCGTAGAAAACCTCGAGTCCGTGGGCGGGGGGGCCGCGGTCGTGGGGGATGACCTCCACGTCGAGGGCGGACTGGAGGCACCGCGCGGGCCCGTCCGCTCCGCTGGGGACCACCGGATGGCCATGGCCTTCGCCGTGCTCGGCACCGTGCCTGGGGCGAGCATCCGGGTCGATGACATGGCCTGCGCGGCGGTGAGCTTTCCCGGCTTCCCGGAGACGTTGCGCGCGCTCGCCCGCCGGGGCCGGTCGTGAAGGGCGGCGTCATCGCGATCGACGGGCCCTCGGCCTCAGGGAAGTCGAGCACGGCGCGGGCGGTCGCCGAGGCGCTGGGGTTCGCCCACCTGGACTCGGGCGCGCTCTATCGGGGCGTCACGCTCGTCGCCTTGCGCGAGGCCGCCCGGCGGCGAGGCCGGACGCACGACGATCCGCTCGCGGTGCTGGATCCGGAGGGGATCCTCCGGGCGGCCGAGGACCGGGGCCTGATGCTGCAGCCGGACGGTGCGGGCTTCACTGCCTACCTGGAGGGCGAGCCGGTGGACGCCGAGATCCGGGGGCAGCGGGTCACCGGCTGCGTGTCGGCGGTCTCGGCGGTGCCCGTCATCCGGGAATGGATCAACTCACGCCTCCGGGCCATGGTCCGCGCCGGCCGGGACGTAGTGGTCGACGGCCGGGATATCGGGACGGTGGTGTTTCCGGATGCCGACCTCAAGATCTTCCTGACGGCGTCCGCCACGGCCCGGGCGGGCCGGCGCATCAGTCAGCGCGGTGCCTCGGTGGACCCCGTACGCCTCGAGGCGGAGGCCGCCGCGCTCGCGGCCCGGGACCATGCGGACTCGAGCCGGGTGGTGGCGCCCCTTCGACCGGCGGACGACGCCATACTGCTCGATACCACCTCGCTGGCCTTCGCCGAGCAGGTGCGGCGGATCGTGGAGCTGGCGCGGCCCATCATCGGGCGGCGAGCGGCCCCAAGCGGGGACCCTTCCGCGGGCGATCCCGCGTAGGGTGGGCGCCGGCGCCGGCCCACGGCGCCGGCAGCAGTGAGGGGCCAACCGCCAACCGCTTGTCCCACCTTGCGTTGACCCAAAACCCCGTTTATCCTACAGGGCTTCCTCCCAGGCACATCCGCCCGGGAGGTATTCAACTCTCTCCCGCGGCCCGGCCGGCGCGGTAGCACAAAGGACGGCCAGCACCGAATGCTCGACCAACTTCAACCTTCGACCCAGCACCAGCAGTTCATCTCCCCGACGGGCCTCCGCGTACGGCAGGACCTCTACGACGAAGATTACTCCGACGAAGACTACGAGCAGATGCTCTCGATGTACGAGGGCACCATGTCGCAGATCGTCGAGGGTGAGATCGTCAAGTCCAAGGTTCTGCGCGTCACCGACAACGCCGTCATTCTCGATGTCGGCTTCAAATCCGAAGGCTCCGTTCCCCTCGACGAGTTCAAGGACCCGCAGTCGCTCAAGGAAGGCGACGAGGTCGAGGTGTTCCTCGAGCACCTCGAGGACCAGGAGGGCGCGGTCGTCCTCTCGAAGAAGAAGGCCGACTTCATGCGGGTCTGGGAAAAGATCCGCGTGGCCCACGAGAGCGACGAGCCGGTCGAGGGCACGCTCGTCAAGAAGATCAAGGGCGGCGTGGTGGTGAACCTGATGGGCGTCGATGCGTTCCTCCCCGGCAGCCAGATCGCGCTCCGGCGGGTGCCGAACATCGACGAGCTCCTCGGGTCGACCTACGAGTTCAAGATCATCAAGCTCAACAAGCGGCGGCGGAACATCGTCGTGAGCCGGCGGGTGATCCTCGAGAACGAGCGCGCCCACAAGCGCGAGCACCTCATGAAGGAGCTCGCCGTCGGCCAGGTGCGGAAGGGCGTGGTCAAGAACATCACCGACTTCGGCGCCTTCATCGACCTGGGCGGCGTGGACGGCCTGCTGCACATCACCGATATGTCCTACGGGCGGGTCTCGCACCCGACCGAGATGGTCGCGATCGGCAAGGAAGTCGAGGTCAAGATCCTTGACATCGACTGGCAGCGCGAGCGCATCAGCCTCGGCATGAAGCAGCTGCAGTCGTACCCGTGGCAGAACGTCGCCGCCAAGTATCCGGTCGGCACCCGGGTCCAGGGCAAGGTCGTCTCGATCACCAACTACGGCGCCTTCGTCGAGATCGAGCCGGGCATCGAGGGCCTGGTCCACATCAGCGAGATGAGCTGGACCCGGAACGTGCGCCACCCCTCAAAGATCGTGAGCATCGGCGAGACCATCGAGGCCGTGGTGCTCAAGGTGGACGAGGCCGAGGAGAAGATCTCGCTCGGCATGAAGCAGACCGAGCAGGATCCGTGGATGGTGCTGCCGCTCAAGTACCCGGTGGGGACGCGGATTCAGGGCAAGGTCCGGAACCTCACCAGCTTCGGCGCCTTCGTCGAGATCGAGCCGGGTATCGACGGCCTGATCCACATCTCCGACATGAGCTGGACCAAGCGCGTGCAGCATCCGTCGGAGGTGGTCAAGAAGGGCGACGCTGTCGACGTCGTGATCCTCAACATCGACGCCGAGAACAAGCGGATCAGCCTCGGCCTCAAGCAGGCCGAGGAGGATCCCTGGCTCCGGATCGGCGAGACCTATCCGATCGGCCTGGAGCTCCGCGGCCGCGCCGTGCGCCTGATGGACAAGGGCGTCGTGGTGGACCTCGGCAACGACATCGAGGGCTTCGTGCCCATGTCGCAGCTCGGCGTCGCCAACCTCGAGAACCCGGGCGACGCGGTGAAGGAAGGCCAGGCGCTCGACCTCAAGGTGCTCGAGGTGGACCCCATTCATCACCGCATCGTGCTCGCGGTGGTGGGCTACCCCGACGAGCCGATCATCCCGCCGGTGAAGCCGGTGTACGAGGAAAGCCGGACGGAGTAGGCCGGCAAGCCGACGTCGATCACGAACGGGTCTCCTTGGCGGGACCCGTTCGCATGTGCAGCTCCGGTGACCCATCGCGAGGCGCCCGTGAGCATTCAGGCCGTCGATTCGATCCCGCAACACGACATCCCCATGCCGGCGCGCCTCCAGGCCGGTAAGCCGCTGGATCCCGATGCCGCGACCCGCGCCTATCTGGCCACGGTCCCGGCGGATCTGCGCGCCCGCTCGGACGCCTACACCGAGGGCGGCTACTGGATCCAGGTGTGGAGCTTCCTGATCTCGGCCGCCATCCTGATCCTGCTGCTCAGGACGGGCCTGTCCCGCCGCTTTCGGGACTGGACCGAGCGTCGGAGCCGTCGGCGGCCGATCCAGACGTTTCTCTACTATGTGCTCTTCACGCTAGCCGCCACGGTCCTCGCATTCCCCTGGACCATCTACACCGGCTTCGTGCGCGAGCATGCCTACCGGCTCGCGACGCAGACCTTCGGTGGCTGGATGCGGGATCAGCTCGTCGCGCTCGGAGTGACCCTGGTCCTGGGCGGCCTGGCCGTCGCCGTGCTGTACGAGGTGCTCCGCCGCTTCCCGCGCGCCTGGCCGGCCCTGGGCGCGGCGGTGTCTCTGGTGTTCGTCGTGATCGGCGCGCTGATCGCGCCGGTCTTCATCGCGCCATTGTTCAATCGGTATACCCTGCTGACCGACGCGCGGATCCGGGAGCCGATCCTCCGAATGGCGCACGCGAACGGCATCGGCACCGACCGGGTGTACGTGATGGACGCCTCGCGTCAGACCACGCGCATCAGCGCCAACGTCTCCGGGATCCTGGGCACCGAGCGCATCACGCTCAACGACAACCTGCTGCGCCGCGCATCGCTGCCGGAGATCGAAGCGGTGATGGGGCACGAGATGGGGCACTACGTGCTGCGCCACGTCTACCAGTTCATCATCTTCTTCGCCTTGGTGATCGCGCTGGGGTTCCTGGTCATCCGCGCGGGTTTCGCCTGGGCGCAGACTCGGTGGGCCGAGCGCTGGGGAGTTCGCGGCGTCGACGACCCGGCCGGCATGCCGGTGCTGACCCTCATCTTCTCGGCGTACTTGTTCCTGCTTACCCCTGTCCTCAACACCTACGTTCGAGTGACCGAGGCCGCCGCCGATATCTTCGGGCTCAACGCCGCACGCCAGCCCGACGGCTTCGCGCTGATCGCCCTGAAGCTCGCCGAGTACCGCAAACTCGATCCCGGCCCGATCGAGGAGCTGATCTGGTACGACCACCCGAGCGGCCGGGCGCGCATCCGGATGGCCATGCAATGGAAGGCTGAACAAGGACGGAAATGACGGAGAAGACGGAGAGGACGGAGAGGGAAGACGGCTCCCAGCAGGATCGCCCCTCTCGTCCTCTCCGTCCTCTCCGTCTTCTCCGCCCTCTCCGTCCCTTGTATCTTCTCCCGCCATGCCCGACCCCAGACAGCTGCTCGAACAGCTTCACCACCGCCAGGCGCAGGCCGAGCAGGGCGGGGGCGCCGCCCGCGTGGCGCAGCAGCACAAGAAGGGCAAGCTCACCGCGCGCGAGCGGCTGGACCTGCTGCTCGACGCCGGCAGTTTCGTCGAGCTGGATCGGTTCGTCACCCACCGCTCCACCGACTTCGGTCTCGACCGCCAGGTGTTCCCCGGCGACGGCGTCGTGACCGGCTCGGGCCGCATCGACGGTCGCCTGGTGTACGTCTTCGCCCAGGACTTCACGGTCTTCGGCGGCTCGCTCTCCGAGGCGCATGCCGAAAAGATCTGCAAGGTGATGGACCTGGCCCTGCGGAACGGTGCGCCGGTGATCGGTCTCAACGACTCCGGCGGGGCGCGCATCCAGGAAGGCGTGGCCTCGCTCGGCGGCTACGCCGACATCTTCCTTCGCAATACGCTCGCCTCGGGGGTGGTCCCGCAGATCTCCGCCATTCTCGGTCCCTGCGCCGGCGGCGCCGTCTACAGTCCCGCGATCACCGACTTCATCTTCATGGTGCGCGGCGTGAGCTATATGTTCGTCACCGGTCCCAACGTGGTGAAAACAGTGACCCACGAGGAAGTGAGCTTCGACGAGCTCGGTGGCGCCGACACCCACGGGGGCACCTCCGGCGTGTCGCATTTCGTGCACGATTCGGAGCCCGAGTCGCTCCAGGCGATTCGCCAGCTGGTGGGGTTCCTCCCGCTCAACAATCTCGACGAGCCGCCGCTCCGGCCGACCGACGACCCCGTCGACCGGCGCGACGAGGCGCTGCTCGACCTCATTCCCGACGCCTCCAGCAAGCCGTACGACATGCACGGCGTGATCGGGCTGGTGGTGGACGACGGGGTATTTCTCGAGGTGCAGCGCGGCTTCGCGGACAACATCATCGTGGGCTTCGGCCGGCTCGGGGGGCGGCCGGTGGGCATCGTGGCCAACCAGCCGGCGGTTCTGGCCGGCGTCCTCGACATCAACGCCTCAGGCAAGGCTGCCCGGTTCATCCGGTTCTGTGACTGCTTCAACCTGCCCGTCGTCACCTTCGTGGATGTGCCGGGGTTCCTGCCGGGCGTGGCCCAGGAGCACGGGGGGATCATCAAGCACGGGGCGAAGCTGCTGTACGCCTACTGCGAGGCGACGGTGCCCAAGCTCACCGTCATCACCCGCAAGGCATACGGCGGCGCGTACGACGTCATGAGCTCCAAGCACATCCGGGGCGACTTGAACCTGGCCTGGCCTTCGGCGGAGATCGCGGTGATGGGACCCAAGGGCGCGGTAGAGATCCTGTTCAAGGATGAGATCGCCCGAGCGCCGGACCCCGCGGCGGCGACGGCCCGGCTCATCGACGAGTACACCGAGAAGTTCGCCCACCCATACGCCGCCGCCGCGCGAGGGTACATCGACGACGTCATCGATCCGCGGGACACCCGACCCCGGCTGATCGACGCGCTCCGGACGCTCCGCACCAAGCGCGACCGGAACCCGGCCAAGAAGCACGGGAACATCCCGCTGTGACGCGCCCGCGCCCTAGCCAAGATCGAAGTGCTTCGGCATTATTGAGATACATGCCGTCTGTGCCTGCCTTCGCGCCCGGGTCAGCCCCGCCCGTGCTACGCCGCGTGGTCCGCGGGGCGCTCGCCGGACTGGTCGCATTGAGCGCCGCCTCGCGCCTGGCCGCGCAGGGCGCGATCGACCCGAACGTCGCGCCCCGCGCCGCCGCCCTGGAGCGTGAAGGCGAGCGCCAGATGGCGATCGACCTGCTGGGCCACTACCTCGCCACCGCCCCGGACGACGGGCGCGCCTGGCTGCAGCTGGGCCGCTTCTACCTCTACGACTCGCGCGACTGGCACCTCCACGGCCATCGCGGCGATCCCGACGGGCTCCTCTACCTCGACTTCGCCGCCACCGCGCTCGACCAGGCGGTCCGGCTCCAGGTCGACTCGGGGCTGGTCTTCCGCGGCGCCGCGGAGGTGGACCGGGCGGTCTTCACGATCGAGGACTCCGGCTGGGACGCGGCACGCTACGCCCGACCGCGACCCGACGTCCCGTCGATGCCCGCCTTCATTGTCGAGTTGGGCGCCAACCTGCTCACCTCGTGTCCCTCCGGCGGCGTGCTCCTCACGGGCAGCGATCTCGAAACGGTCTCGGTCTGGTACGGCAGCCTGCAGCGCACTCCGTTCGACATCCTCCCGATCCGTCCCGACCTCTACGCCACCGACTCCGTCTACCGCATGCGCATGGCCGCGGCCATGGGCGTCGACCCGGCGCTGCCGGTGCAGCGCGCGCTGGCCGCGGTCGCGGTCAATCGCACGGTCTGTCTCAGCCCGACCACCGATCTCGCCGCCGCGCCGGCGCTCTCGTGGGAGCCGTACCGCCTGGTGCGGGTGAGCCGGGCGCCGGCTCCGAGCCCCGATGCGCTGGGCATCATCGAGCTGCTCAAAGCCTCGCGCCAGGCCCGATCGCCGTGGGTGCAGGACGTCCGTGCCGTCTACGAGGCGGCGGCCCGCAACAACGCCCTCCTCTGCAGCAGCCTGCTCGCCTTCGTCGGGGACGGACCGCCGGCGGCATGCCGGTGAGAGGACGGAGATGACGGAGAGGACGGAGAGGACGGAAAGGGACAGACCCGCTGGCAGCCGCTTTCCTTCTCCGTCTTCTCCGTCCTCTCCGTCATCTCCGTCCCTGTAAGCATGCGCCGCGTCCTGATCGCCAACCGCGGCGAGATCGCGCTCCGCGTCATCCGCGCCTGCCACGAAGAAGGTATCGAAGCCGTCGCCGTCTACTCGGCCGCCGACCGGTCGAGTCCACACGTCCGTGCCGCCGACCGGGCCGTTGCGATCGGTCCCGCCACCCCGGCGCAGAGCTACCTCAACATCCCGCGCCTGATCGAGGCCGCCGGCGAGGCCGGCGCCGACGCGGTGCATCCGGGCTATGGCTTCCTCGCCGAGCGAGCTGCCTTCGCGGAGGCGGTGGAGGAGGCGGGATTGATCTGGATCGGTCCGCCGTCGTCTGCCATCCGGGCGATGGGCGACAAGACCGAAGCCCGACGGCGCATGCAGGACGCCGGCGTCCCCATCGTCCCCGGCGCGAGCGCGCCCATCGACGACCTCGGGCCCGCGCTCGGGCTCGCGCGCGAGGTGGGCTATCCCGTCATGGTGAAGGCCGCGGCCGGCGGTGGCGGCAAGGGCATGCGCGTGGTGCGGACGCCGGAGGAGTTGCCCGGCGCCCTCCAGAGCGCCGCCAGCGAAGCGCTCAAGGCGTTCGGCGATGCGAGCGTGTACCTCGAGAAGCTCATCCAGCGGCCGCGTCACGTGGAGATCCAGGTCCTCGCCGACGACAGGCGCACCCTGCATCTCGGCGAGCGCGAGTGCTCGATCCAGCGGCGCCACCAGAAGCTGGTCGAGGAGGCGCCGTCGGTCGCGGTGGACCCGGAGCTCCGGGAGTGGATGGGTGCCGCGGCGGTGTCCGCCGCCGAAGCGGTGGGCTACCGGGGGGCGGGCACCTGCGAGTTCCTGCTCGCGCCCGACCGGTCCTTCTACTTTCTCGAAATGAACACCCGGATCCAGGTCGAGCATCCGGTGACCGAGCTGGTCTACGGCGTGGACCTGGTACGCGAGCAGCTCCGCATCGCCGCCGGCGAGCCCATGCGGGTTCCCTCCGGCTGGCTCAGCCCGCGCGGGTGGGCCATCGAGTGCCGCATCACCAGCGAGGACCCGGCCAACGGTTTTCTGCCCAGCACCGGCCGGATCGAGTATCTGCGGGTCCCCGGCGGGCCCGGTGTCCGGTGGGACGCGGGGATCGAAGTGGGCGACGAAGTCACGCTGCACTACGACTCGATGCTCGCCAAGCTGATCGTCTGGGCCCCCGATCGTGCGCAGGCCATCGCGCGGATGCGCCGCGCGCTCGACGAGCTCGCCGTCCTCGGCGTGGCCACCAACCAGGCCTTTCACCGGCGGCTGCTCGCCGACCGCGCCTTCCAGGAGGGCGAGCTCGACATCCAGTTCCTCGACCGTCGCCCCGACCTCGCGCGTCCCGATCCCGCGGCGGAGGATGTGCTGCAGCTCGCGGTCGCCGCGGCGCTGGCCGAGGATGACGCTCGCCGGCTTCGCCGGCCCGCCGTGGCCGGAGACGACCACGCGAGCGACGCGTGGGCGCAGCGGGCCAGGATCGAGGGTCTCCGATGACCGTCGGGCACGGGTGAGCGCGATCCGGATCCTCCGGCTCGCCGCCGGCGGCGATGGCGTCGGACGGCTCGACGACGGGCGCACGGTCTTCGTGCCGCGCACGGCACCAGGGGACCTGGTGGAGCCGGGCGCGCTCCGCTCCCACAAACGTTTCGCCCGCGCCCGACCCGGCCGGCTGATCGAGCGGTCGCCCGACCGGATCGAGCCCAAGTGTCCGCACTACGTGCACGACGAGTGCGGCGGTTGCCAGCTTCAGCATGTGGAGGCGGGGGCGCAGCGCCAGGCGCGTCGCGGCTTCGTGGGCGACGCGCTCCGCCGCCTCGCCAAGCGCGACGTGGCCGACCCGCCGATCGTTCCCGCGGAGCGCGACTTCGACTACCGCACCAAGATCACGCTGGCCGTGAGCGCGGACGGACGTCGGATCGGGCTGCACCGCTACGACCGCGCCACGCAGGTGTTCGACCTGCACTGGTGTCACATCACGACGCCGGCGCTCATGGAGCTGTGGCAGGTCCTCCGCCGCCTGCGCTCGCTGCTGCCGCCTCGGCTGGCGACCGTCGTCTTGCGCAGCGACCGCTCCGAGCGCTGCCACGTGCTCTTTCAGGTGACCGGGACGGAGGCCTGGAGCGGAGGACCCGCGCTCGCTACCGAGCTCACCCGGGCGGGCCGGCCGGCCACCGTGTGGTGGCAGGCCGCCGATGGCGTGCCGCGCGCCATGGCGGGCGCCGGCGAGGCCTACCCCGCCACCGTGTTCGAGCAGGTGCATCCCGCGATGGGCGACCGGGTGCGTGCCCACGCCGTGGCCGCGCTCGGTCCCCTCACCGGGCGCCGGGTGTGGGACCTCTACGCGGGGGTCGGGGAGACGACCGCGGCGCTCGCGCGCGCCGGCGCGGAGGTGGAGAGCGTGGAATCGGACCGGCGCGCGGTGGCCGAAGCCGAGTCACGCGGGCCCGCTGCCCGGCGACACGCCGCTCGGGTCGAGGACGTCCTCACCACGCTTGGCGATCCCGATCTGGTGATCACCAATCCGCCCCGCACCGGGATGGATGCCCGTGTGGCCGAAGCGCTCGAGCGCCGCCGCCCCGACCGCATCGTCTACGTCTCCTGCGATCCGGCCACGCTCGCGCGCGACCTGAGCCGTCTGCCCGGCTTCCGCCTGGCCGACGTGGCGAGCTTCGATCTCTTCCCGCAGACGGCCCACGTGGAAACCGTCGCCGTCCTGGAGACCGGGCCGTGAAGTACATCGTCACGCTGCTCGACCGTGAGGTTGAGGTCGAGGTGGACGGCGACCAGATCACGGTGGACGGGCGGATCTATACGGCCACTCTGGGGTCGGTGCCGGGTACGCCGGTCAGGCAACTGCTGCTCGACGGACACTCGGAGGCGATCGCGCTGGAAGGCGGAAGCGCCGGCCGCTGGGTGCTCACCCGCCGGGGCGAGCGGGTCGAGCTCGAGGTCGTGGACGAGCGGACGCGACACATCCGAACTCTGACCGGCGGCGGCGACCGGGCGCGCGGCCCCGCCGCCCTCAAGGCGCCCATGCCCGGACTGGTCGTGCGGGTGCAGGTCGAGACCGGTCAGTCGGTTGGCGCAGGCACCGGCGTGGTCGTGCTCGAGGCGATGAAGATGGAGAACGAGCTCCGAACCTCGGCGCCCGGCGTCGTGGCGGCGGTCCGCGTGCGGGCGGGGGAGGCGGTGGAGAAGGGCCAGGTGCTGGTGGAGTTCGCCTCCGCCACTTGACCCATGTCCGCTCAGCCGTCTATCTTGTGAGTCTGTTTCGGTTTGACCCACTTGACCACGGTTCAGGGCAACGCGCCATCATGAAAACCTTCACCGCCACGCCTGACGACATCAGCCACGACTGGCACGTCGTCGACGCCGCGGGCGTGCCGCTCGGGCGGCTGGCCAGCGTCGTGGCCCAGCTCATCCGCGGCAAGCACAAGCCGACGTACACGCCCCACATGGACGGCGGTGATTTCGTCGTCGTGATCAATGCCGAGAAGGTGCGCCTGACCGGACGCAAGCTCGACAACAAGAAGTACTTCTCCCATTCCGGCTACATGGGGCACGAGCGGCTCACCGCCGCGCGGGACGTGCTGGCCAAGCACCCCGACCGGGTCATCGAGAAGGCCGTGTTCGGGATGCTGCCCAAGACCTCGCTCGCGCGGCAGAAGCTGCGCGGCAAGCTCAAGGTCTACGCCGGCGCCGAGCATCCGCACGCGGCTCAGCAGCCCAAGCCGTTCTCCGTCACTCCGTCGAAGGTGACCGCATGACCGCCGCCCCCGAATTCCGCTGGCAGGCCGTGGGCCGCCGCAAGACGAGCGTCGCCCGAGTGTATCTGACGCCCGGCACGGGCAAGTGGGACATCAACGGCCGGACGCTGGGGGATTACTTCCCGCGGCCGTCGCTGGTGCAGCACATTCAGCAGAGCTTCACCGCCACCGATACGCTGGGCGCGTTCGATGTGCGCGCGCACGTGGACGGCGGCGGGCAGGCGGGTCAGGCCGGGGCGCTCCGGCTGGCCATCGCGCGGGCGCTGGTCGAAGCCGACGGGCAGCACCGGACCAAGCTCCGGGCCGCCGGGCTCATGACCCGCGATCCGCGGGCGGTCGAGCGCAAGAAGCCGGGTCGTCCAGGCGCCCGGAAGCGGTTCCAGTTCAGCAAGAGATAGTCGGAGGCGGACAGTCCGCCCAACCTCGCACACCGCGGGATTCCGGCGTGGGTGCCCTTCGGGGTAGGCGCCGGGAGATGAACGCGGTGGACGCATAACCCTCAGACAGATCGGACACGAACACCCGCATGGCACAGCCCCAACTCCAGGACCTGCTCGAGGCCGGCGTCCATTTCGGCCATCAGACGCGCCGGTGGAACCCGAAGATGCGGCGCTTCATCTTCGCCGAGCGCTCGGGCATCTACATCATCGATCTCCAGAAGACCCTGCGGCAGATCCAGAAGGCCCAGGATCTCCTCAAGAGCGTCGTCCTCAAGGGGGAAGGCGTTCTCTTCGTCTGCACCAAGAAGCAGCTCAAGGCGATCGTCCAGGTGGAAGCGGCCGAGAGCGGCGCCTTCTACGTGACCGAGCGCTGGCTCGGCGGCATGCTCACCAACTTCCAGACGCTGAAGAAGCAGATCCGGCGCCTGCGCGAGCTGGAGCAGGGCGCCGCCGACGGCGACTTCGAGAACTACACCAAGAAGGAAAAGCTGCTGTTCGAGCGCGAGCGCGTGAAGCTGAGCCGGAATCTCGAGGGCATCAAGCTGATGGGCCGGCTCCCCGGCGCGCTGTTCGTGGTGGACGCGAAGAAGGAGAAGATCGCCGTCGCCGAGGCCAACAAGCTGGGGATCCCGGTGGTCGCCATCGTCGACACCAATGCCGACCCCGACGTCATCACCGTGCCGGTTCCCGGCAACGACGACGCGATCCGCTCGGTCTCCCTGATCACCGCCGCGCTGTCGGACGTGATCAAGGAAGCGCGCCAGCAGATGCCGATGCGCGAGGTCAGCGAAGATCTCGAGGCCGAGACCTACAGCACGGACACCGGCAGCGAAGGCGACGCCGAGGATCGCAAGCGCCGGCGCCCCCGCCGGAAGCGCCGGCCGAAGCCCGAGGCCATCGCGGCGCGGCTCAAGACCGACGCCGACGGCAGCCCCGAAGCCGCGGCGACCGGCGCGGCGGGTGAGAGCGGCGCCTAGCGCGGGTCGAACGAACCGGAGCATCCGCCGCTCCTGGCCTGTGCGGGCCGTGAGCGGCGGTTTTACTATTCACCCCTGACTGCACCCGGGTTGGAGACTATGGCGAGCACGACGATTTCCCCGAAGGACGTGAGCGAACTGCGGGCGCGCACCGGCGCGGGCATGATGGACTGCAAGCGGGCGCTCGAAGAGGCCGGCGGCGACATGGAGAAGGCGGGCGAGATCCTCCGGAAGAAGGGGATCGCCAAGGCGGAGAAGCGCGCGGGCCGGACCGCGTCGCAGGGGCTCGTGGTGAGCTACATCCACCACAACGCCCAGGTGGGCGTGCTGGTCGAGCTCAACAGCGAGACCGACTTCGTGGCCCGGAACGAGGCCTTCCAGCAGCTCGCGCGCGACATCGCGCTGCACATCGCCTCGGCGGACCCGGTCGGGATCGCGGCCGAGGACGTGCCGGCCGAGCTGATCGAGCGCGAGCGCCGGATCGCCGAGGAACAGGTGGCGGCCGAGGGCAAGCCCGAGGCGGTGCGCGCGAAGATCGTAGACGGCAAGATCAAGAAGTTCATCGCCGAGCGCACCCTGCTCGAGCAGCCCTACGTGCGCGACGACAAGAAGACGGTCGGCGACCTCGTCAAGGAAGCGTCGGGCAAGCTCGGCGAGGCCATCACCGTCAAGCGGTTCGCCCGGTTCCAGGTCGGGGCGGCCTGATATGGCCCTCGCCTACACCCGCGCCTTGCTCAAGATTTCGGGCGAGGCGCTGGGCGGCGAGAAGGCGTCGGGCCTCGATTTTCACGTCGTCGAGGCATTCGCGGAAGAGATCAAGGCAGTGCACGCGCTGGGCGTGCACCTGGCGCTGGTGGTGGGCGGCGGCAACATCATCCGCGGCACCACCGCCAGCCGCGAGGGGCTGGACCGCGTCTCCGCGGACTATATGGGGATGCTGGCGACGGTCATCAACGCGCTGGCACTGCAGGACGTGCTGGAGAAGATCGGGGTCGACACACGGGTGATGACCGCCATCCGGATGGAGTCGCTGGCGGAGCCCTACATCCGGCGCCGCGCGATCCGCCACCTGGAGAAGGGGCGGCTCATCATTTTCGCCGCGGGCACCGGCAACCCGTTCTTCTCCACCGACACCGCCGGCGTGCTTCGGGCGCTCGAGCTGGAGGCCCAGGTGATCCTCAAGGCCACGAACGTGGACGGCGTCTTCACCGGCGATCCGCGCAAGGACCCGTCGGCCATGCTGATCCGCGAGCTCACCTATCAGGAGGCCATCGTCAAGAACTACGCCGTGATGGACGCGAACGCGTTCGGTCTGTGCAAGGCCAATCAGCTGCCCATCGTCGTCTTCAACATCAACCAGCCCGGCGCCATCAAGCGGGTGCTTGAGGGTGACTCGGACATCGGGACCATCGTTCGATGAGCACCATCCCCGAACTGACGAAGCACGCCCGCGAGCTGATGCACAAGGCGGTGGAGAACACCAAGCGCGAGTTCAGCGGGATCCGGAGCGGCAAGGCCAGCACCTCGCTCCTGGACATCGTGCGCGTCGAGGCCTACGGGAATCCGATGCCGCTGAACCAGCTCGCCATGGTGGCCGCGCCAGAGCCCCGCCTGCTCACCGTCCAGCCGTTCGACAAGGCCCTCACCCACGCCATCGAGAAGGCCATCCGCGACGCGGACCTCGGGCTCAACCCGGCGACGCAGGGCAACCTGATCCGGGTGCCGCTGCCCGCGCTGTCCGAGGAGCGACGGAAGGAGCTGGTGAAGGTGGTCCACAAGCTGGCCGAGGAGGGCCGGATCGCCGTCCGCCATGCCCGCACCGATACGATGTCGCGGATCAAGAAGCTCGAGAAGGTGCCCGAGGACGACAAGACGCGGGCCGAGAAGGACGTGCAGAAGATCACCGACGAGCACATCAAGCAGATCGACGGACTGATCCACGCCAAAGAAGCCGAGATCATGGAAGTCTGACGGATGAGCGACGATCTGCTTCAGCGGGTGAAGGTGCATGGGTCGGTGCCGGCGCACGTCGCGATCATCATGGACGGCAACGGCCGCTGGGCCAAGGGCCGGGCGCTGCCGCGGCCCCTCGGCCACCACGCCGGAATGCGGGCCGTGCGCGAGGTGATCCAGGGCTGCCTCGACGCCGAGGTGGGCGTGCTGAGCCTGTTCGCGTTCAGTCAGGAGAACTGGCAGCGTCCCGCCCTCGAGATCGGCGCGCTCATGGGCCTGCTCGAGGAGTACATCGCGCGCGAGCTCGACAACCTCCGGTCCAACGGGGTGGCGGTGCGGATCCTCGGCGACATCGAGCGCTTGGCGCCCAGCGCGCGCCAAGCGGTCGATCGCGTGATGGAGGAGACCGCCGGCGGGGACCGGCTCGCGCTCAACCTGTGCATCTCGTACAGCTCGCGCGCCGAGATCGCGCGCGCCGCGCGGCTCCTGGCCGAAGACGCGGCGGCCGGCCGGCTCGATCCACGCGCGATCGACGAGGACGCGCTGGCCAGCCGCCTGTACACCGCGCCCTGGCCCGATCCCGATCTCCTCATCCGTACCTCGGGCGAGATGCGGATCTCGAACTTCCTGCTCTGGCAGCTCGCCTACGCCGAGCTGTACGTGACCCCCGTCCTCTGGCCCGACTTCACCCGGCGCCACCTGTTCGAAGCCATCCTCGAGTTCCAGCGGCGCGATCGCAGGTTCGGGCGCGTCTCGGTCTGATGGACGCCAATCTGGTCCGACGGGTCGGGTTCGCCGTCGTGGCGATCCCGCTGGCGCTGCTGATCGTCTGGTACGGCGGGCTGGCGCTCGCCGCCCTGCTGGCCGTGGCCGCGGCGCTGGCCACCCGGGAGCTGTTCGATCTCGCCGAGCGGCAGGGGATCCGCCCGGCGCGCGCCATCGGCTTGGGGAGCGCCGCGGCCATCGCGCTGATCGCGTACGCGACGATCGTGGCGCCGGACGTCCGTGCGCTCGTCACGGTGGCCTGGCCCTACGCGGCCGCGGTCTGGCTGATCGGGGTGCTCACCTGGGGTCTGGTGGCCCGCGCCCCTGCCGAGCGGCCGCTCGCCGCCGTCGCCATCACGGTGCTCGCCGTGGCGTACACGGGCGCGCTGCCCGCTTTCCTTCTGGACATGCGGCACCACGGCCACGGGCTCCGGAGCTGGGCCGGGGCGTGGCTCGTCTTCTTCCCCCTGGTGGTCACCTGGGTGTGCGACACGGCGGCAATGTTCGGTGGCCGCGCGATCGGCGGGCCCAAGCTGGCGCCGACGGTGAGTCCGGGAAAGACCCGCTCCGGCAGCCTGGCCGGGGTGGTGGGCGGCCTGCTGGTCGCGCCGCTCTTCGCCGCGGCGATCTTCCCTCGGGTCGGCGTCACCGTCCCGCTCTGGCAGCTCCTGGCCATCGCCGCCGTGCTGGGGGTGGTGGGCCAGGTGGGGGACCTCGCGGAATCGCTCTTCAAGCGCGAGGCGGGAGTGAAGGACTCGAGTCAGCTCATCCCCGGTCACGGCGGCGTGCTCGACCGGCTGGACTCGCTCTATTTCGTCATACCGATGGCGGCGGCCATGTACCGACTGTTCGGGATCTCGTGATGACGTCCGGGGACGCTGCGGCGCAAGGCGTGGCGGTGCTCGGATCCACCGGCTCGATCGGCCGGAGCACGCTCGCCGTGCTGCGCCGCCAGCGCGAGCACTTCCGGGTCGTCGCGCTGACCGCCGGGCGGAACGCCGACGAGCTCGACGCCCAGGTGGCCGAGTGGCGGCCGGCGTACGCGGGGCTGGCCCACGGCTCGAACGGCACGCGGTATCCAACCGGACCCGACGTGCTGTTGCAGGCGGCGACCCACCCCGGCGTGGACGTCGTCGTCAACGCGGTGGTCGGCGCCGCCGGGCTCGACGCGACGCTCGCGGCGCTCCGGGCGGGGAAGCGCGTCGCCCTCGCGAACAAGGAGACGCTCGTCATGGCGGGCGATCTCGTGGTGCAGGCGGCGTGCGCCGCAGGCGGCGAGCTGGTGCCGGTGGACTCCGAGCACAGCGCGGTGCTCCAGTGCGTGAGCGGACGGGACGCCGGTCTGGCCCGGCTGATCCTCACCTGCTCCGGCGGGCCGTTCCGCGAGTGGCCGGAGGCGCGGGTCCGGCAGGCCACCGTCGCGGAGGCGCTCCGCCATCCGACATGGCGCATGGGCAGCAAGATCACGGTCGACAGCGCGACCCTGGCGAACAAGGCGCTCGAGCTCATCGAGGCCCACCACCTGTTCGGGCTCTCGTACGATGCGTTGGACGTGGTGGTCCATCCGCAGAGCATCGTGCACGCGTTCGTCGAGTTCTGCGATGGCAGCGTCATCGCCCAGCTCGGCTTTCCGTCGATGGAGCTGCCGATCCTGTACGCCCTGACCCATCCGGCACGTCTCCCCGACGCGGGGATGCGCCGGTTCGACCCGGTCGCCGCGGGTCCCCTGACGTTCGAGCCGGTGCGGACCGACGTGTTCCGCGCGCTCGGCGCGGGTCTCGCCGCCGGACGCGCGGGCGGCATCTCCCCGGCGGTGTTCAATGCCGCCAACGAAGTGGCGGTCGCCGCGTTCCTCGAAGGGCGCATGCCGTTCGGCCGCATCAACGAGATCATCGAGCGCGTGCTCGACGACCATACTCCGGCCCCCGCGGCCGCCCTGGCGGCGGTGCGGGAGGCCGATCGCTGGGCGCGCGAGCGTGCCGGTGACTACGTCCGACGTTCGTGAGGTGATCGTGCTGACGACCATCGTTGCTCTCATCGTCGTGCTGGGTGTGCTGGTGTTCGTGCACGAGGCCGGCCATTTCGTGGCGGCCAAGTGGGCGGGCATCTACGTGCACCGCTTCTCGCTCGGCCTCGGCCCGCCGATCCGCTGGCTCACCTTCCGGCGCGGCGAGACGGAATACTCGATCTCGTGGCTGCCGCTCGGCGGGTACGTGAAGATGGCGAGCCGCGAGGAGGATATCGGGAGCAGCGCGCTCGAGGGCGGACGGCCCGAGCACGAGGTGCCGCCCGATCGGGTGTTCGAGTCCAAGCCGGTCTGGAAACGGATGATCGTCATCCTGGCGGGCGTGACCATGAACGCGCTGTTCGCGTGGCTCCTGTTCACTTTCCTGGCCGTGAAGAACGGCCGCCAGATCGATCCGGTCACGACGGTCGGTCGGGTGGTCGAGGAGTTGGTGCCGCCCGAGGCCGCAGCCTTCAAGCGCATTCAACCGGGCAGCCGGATCGTGCGGGTGAACGGCCGTCCGGTGAGCTCGTGGGACGACGTGGCGCAGGGGATCGCGAACGCGCCTGAGTCGGAGATCCGGCTCGAGATGGCCGATGGATCGGTGGTGACGGCCGCCATCCATCAGGACGCGCTCGAGCAGCGGCTCAAGGCCTCGCAAGCGCTGCAGCCGTACCGGCCGCCGGTCGTCGGCCAGGTCGTGCCTGGCCGGCCCGCGGCGCGCGCCGGCATTCAGCCGGGCGACACGATCACGGCCATCGCCGGGCGACCGGTGACCCAGTGGTACGACCTGCTGGAGACCCTGCAGCGTCGGGGCCCGGAACCCGTGGCGATCGAGGTCGCCCGGGCGGGACGCCGGTTGACCTATGACATCACCCCCTATATCGACTCGATCACCGGCCCCGACGGCAAGCCGCAGGCAATCGGCCGGATCGGCGTCGCGGTGGCCGGTGACTTCCGGTCGGAGAAGCTGAGCCTCGGCCAAGCCGTGGTCGAGGGCTGGAAGGGCACCGTGAGCGCGTCGACCCAGATCGTGCGGACCGTTCGCGGACTCTTCAGCGGCCGCATCTCAAGGCGGGAGGTCGGCGGCCCGATTCTCATCGGCCAACTGGCGGGTGAGAGTGCCCGGATGGGCCCCGATGCGTTCCTCGCCTTCATGGCCCTGATCTCGATCAACCTGGCCGTGCTCAACCTGCTGCCGGTGCCGGTGCTCGACGGGGGTCAGTTCCTCTTCCTGCTGGCGGAGGCGGTGGTCCGGCGCCCGCTGCCGATCCGGCTGCGGGAGCGGCTGACGATGGTGGGGCTGGTGCTGATCGTGCTCCTGATGGGGCTGGCTTTCTCGAACGACATTCGACGGCTGTTCGGGGCCTAAGGGTGGGCGCGCGGGCAGCCGGGGGGTGAGGCCGGCTGCCATCGCGAGCCTGCCTTCCTGCCCTTGTCCCACCCAGGATGGTCGGTTATTTTCTCATGCTACAACAGATTACGGCGCCAACGACAGAGGACTAGAGCGGCATGAGCTTCGACAAGCAGGCGGTGTTGGGCAAGCACCAGGCACACGCGGACGACACCGGGTCGACCAAGGTGCAGGTGGCTCTGCTGACCGAGCGGATCAATTCGCTCACCGACCACTTCCGCACGCACCCCAAGGATCATCACGGACGGCGCGGGTTGCTCAAGATGGTGGGCACGCGTCGCCGGCTGCTGACCTATCTCAAGCGGAGCGATCTGCCGACCTACCGAGCACTCATCGAGCAGCTCGGCCTCCGTCACTAGTCGAACCGCCGCGCCTGGGGGCGCCCTGATCAGCGTATCGGGGCGCCCCCTCTGTATTGATGTGTCCTGAGCAGCAAAGAAACCCGAGATCACAGAGAGCGAGAAGGTAGTGACCACGCAACGAATCGAGACCCAGTTCGCCGGACGTCCATTCACCCTCGAGACCGGACGCCTCGCGAAGCAGGCCGCCGGCTCCGCCGTCCTGCGCTTCGGTGACACGATGGTTCTGGCCGCCGTCACCGTATCCCCGAACATCTCCACCCTGCCGTTCTTCCCCCTCACCGTCGAATACCGCGAGAAGACCTACGCCGCCGGCAAGATCCCGGGCGGGTTCCTCAAGCGCGAGGGGCGTCCCTCGGACGACGAGATCCTGGCGGCCCGCCTGATCGACCGCTCGATCCGGCCGCTCTTCCCCGAGGGCTTCAAGAACGAAGTGCAGGTGTTCGTCACGGTGTTGTCGGCCGACCAGGAGAACGACGCCGACATTCCGGGCGTGGTCGCGGCCTCGGCGGCCCTGAGTTTGTCCACGGTGCCGTGGAACGGGCCGCTCGGCGCGGTCCGCGTGGCGCGGGTCGAGGGCAACTGGATCCTCAATCCGACCTTTCAGCAGCTCGAGTTCTCCACGCTCGACCTCGTCGTGAGCGGCTCCGCCGACTCGATCGTCATGGTCGAGGGCGGCTCGCTCGAGATCTCGGAGGCGGAAGTCCTCGAGGCGCTCAAGGTCGCGCAGAAGGGCATCCGCGACGTGATCGCGCTCGAGAAGCAGGTCATCGAGAAGGCCGGCCCGGTGCAGAAGCTCGCCTGGACCAAGGCGGAGTCGGATCCGGTGCTGGCGGCGAAGGTGCGCGAGGCTGCGGAAGCCCTGATGGGCACCGCGATCAACGCCAGCGACAAGGCCGGCAGGATCGGCGGCGTGAAGGGCGTGAAGGAGCAGACCCTCATCGCGCTGCTGGCCGACTTCCCGGAGAAGGCCAGGGACATCGCCAACGAGCTCGAGGAGATCGAGTACCGCGTCATGCGGAAGCAGGTGCTCGAGCGCGGTGAGCGCGTGGACGGCCGCGACCTCGACACCATCCGGCCGATCGACATCGAGACCGGCGTCCTGCCGCGCACCCACGGCTCGGCCCTGTTCCAGCGCGGCCAGACCCAGGCGCTGGTCTCGGCCACGCTGGGCACCGCGGACGACGAGCAGCGGATCGACAGCATCGATGTAGCCGGCGAGACCACCAAGTCGTTCATGCTGCACTACAACTTCCCGCCCTACTCCACGGGGGAGGTGAAGATGATCCGCGGCACCAGCCGCCGCGAGATCGGGCATGGCGCGCTGGCCGAGCGGGCGCTGCAGCCGCTGCTGCCGCACTACGAGGACTTCCCCTACACGCTGCGGGTCGTCTCCGAGATCCTGGAGTCGAACGGATCGTCGTCGATGGCGACGGTGTGCGGCGGCTCGCTCGCGCTGATGGACGCCGGCGTCCCGATGAAGGCGCCGTGCGCCGGGGTCGCCATGGGACTCATCAAGGAGAAGGACAAGGTCGCCGTCCTGACCGACATCCTGGGCTCCGAGGACCACCTCGGCGACATGGACTTCAAGGTCGCCGGCACCGAGAAGGGCATCACCTCGATCCAGATGGACATCAAGATCGAAGGCCTCGACCTCAAGATCATGGAGCAGGCGCTCGAGAAGGCCCGGAAGGGCCGGCTCCACATCCTGAAGGAGATGGCCAAAGTCCTGCCAATGCCGCGGACCGAGCTGTCCAAGTACGCGCCGCGCATCTTCACGATGCAGATCAAGCCGGACAAGATCGGCGACGTGATCGGCCCGAAGGGCAAGACCATCCGGGGCATCCAGGACGCCACCGGCGCCAAGATCAGTATCGAGGACAGCGGGCTGGTGACCATCTCCGCCGTCGGCGGTGAGGCGGGCGAGAAGGCGCGGGCGATGGTCGCGGCCATCACCACCGAGCCCGAGGTCGGCCGCACCTACGAGGGTCCGGTCAAGAGCACGACGGCGTTCGGCGCGTTCGTCGAGATCCTCCCCGGCGTCGAAGGCCTGCTCCATATCAGCGAGCTGCAGCACGGCCGGACCGAGAAGACCGAGGATGTGGTCAAGAAGGGAGACATCGTGCAGGTCAAGCTGCTCGAGGTCGACGAGCGCGGCCGCATGAAGCTCTCCCGGAAAGCACTGCTGCCCAGGGAGTAGGCCGGCCGTGGACACAGTGAGTCTGGACGACGGGCTCCTCCGTACCACGGTCCCCAACGGGCTCGTCGTCCTCACAGAAAAGCTGCCGGGTGTCCGCTCGGCGGCCACCGGATTCTACGTGCGCACCGCGAGCGCGCACGAGCGCCGCGAGCAGATGGGCATCTCCCATCTGCTCGAGCACATGGTCTTCAAGGGCACCGAGCGCCGCACCGCCAAGGAGCTGGCGCTCGAGCTCGAAGTGCGGGGCGGCAGCCTCGATGCCTTCACCGGTCGCGACTACACCAGCTACCAGGCCCACACGCTCGACGCCGACCTCCCGCTCGCCGTCGAGATTCTGACCGACCTCTCCCGCCGGCCGCTCCTCCGCGAGAGCGACCTCGAGCCCGAGCGCAACGTGATCCTCGAGGAGATCAACGGCGTGGAAGACACGCCCGACGATCTGGTCTTCGAGCTCCACGCCGCCGAGCTCTGGCCGCAGCACCCCTACGGCTTCTCGATCCTCGGGAATCCCGGCACGCTGGCCGCGCTCTCGGCCGACGACCTACGGTGCCTGCACCAGACGGGGTATTTCCGCGGAAACTTCGTGGTGGCCGCGGCGGGCAACGTCAACCACGACCAGTTGCTGACCGTGCTTGAGCGCGAAGGGTGGTTCGAGGGCACCGTGCCCGAGCCGGCCCGCAGGCCGGTGACGCCGACCCCGGCCATCCAGGGCACCGAGCGTCGCGAGGAGCGGGACACCGCGCAGACCCACATCGTGTTCGGTACGGACACCTTTCCGCTGCGCGACCGCCGGAGATTTCCCCTCGCCATCCTCACCAACGTGTTCGGCGGGGGCATGTCCAGCCGCCTGTTTCAGCGGGTCCGCGAGGAGCTGGGGCTCGCCTACGCCGTCTTCGCCTACAAGCACTTCTATCAGTCGTCCGGTCAGCTCGGGGTGTACATCGGCACCCAGCCGTCCACGGCCGATGCCGCCGTCGAGGCCATTCGCGGAGAGTACGCGCGGCTCGCGCAGGAGGGCCTCCCCGCCGACGAGCTCGCCGACGGCAAGCGGCAGCTCAAGGGGCAGGTGATGCTGTCGCTCGAGAGCCCCGGCGCGCGCATGGGGCGGCTGGCGGGCTTCGTCCTCCACGGCGACGAGTACCGCCCGCTCGACCAAATGCTGGCGGAGATCGACGCCGTCGGTGCCGAGGACGTTGCCTCGGTCGCCGCCGAGTTCTTCGCCCCGGAGCGGCAGACCATCGTGCGTCTCGGGCCGGGCCGGTAGCTCGGCCGGCTCCCCAATCCCAGGCTTCACTCCATCCATCGAGGTCCCATGCGCATCGGCGTGCCGAAGGAGATCAAGACGAACGAGAACCGGATCGCCCTCGTGCCGGCCGGCGCAGAGGCGCTGGTCGCGGCGGGACACACTGTGTTCGTCGAGGCCGGGGCGGGGCTCGGCAGCGGCTTTCCCGACGACGCGTACACGGCGGTCGGCGCCACGATGCTCCCCACGGCCGACGAGGTCTGGCAGCGCGCCGAGATGATCATGAAGGTGAAGGAGCCGATCGCCGCCGAGTGGCCCCGCATGCGCCGGGGCCAGGTGATCTACACCTACTTCCATTTCGCGGCCGCGGAGGAGCTCACCCGCGCGGTCATCGACTCGGGCGCGATCGCGGTGGCCTACGAGACGGTCCAGCTTCCCAGCGGCGAGCTTCCGCTCCTCACGCCCATGTCCGAGGTTGCAGGGCGGATGTCGGTGCAGGAGGGCGCCAAGTACCTCGAGAAGGTGTTCGGCGGGAGCGGCGTCCTGCTCGGCGGCGTGCCGGGCGTGGCGCCGGGCGAGGTTGTGATCATCGGTGGCGGCGTCGTCGGTATCAACGCGGCCAAGATGGCCGCCGGTCTCGGCGCCCACGTCACCATCCTGGACATCTCGCTCGACCGGCTCCGCTACCTCGACGATGTGCTCCCGGCCAACGTCGATACGGCGTACTCCAACCGCCACAACATCCTGGCCGCCATCGCCCGAGCCGATCTGGTCATCGGGGCCGTGCTCCTGCCGGGCGCCAAGGCGCCGCACCTGGTGAAGCGAGCCGACCTCAAGAGCATGAAGCCAGGGTCGGTTATCGTTGACGTGGCCGTGGACCAGGGCGGCTGCGTCGAGACCATCAAGCCCACCACCCACGAGAATCCCACTTACTTCGTCGACGGCATTCTGCACTACGCGGTCGCCAATATGCCCGGCGGGGTCCCCCGGACATCCACCCTCGCCCTGACCAATGCTACGCTGCCGTATGGACTTAAGCTGGCCAAACAGGGTTGGCGTGCCGCGTGCAAGGCCGACGCGGCATTGGCGCTGGGGCTCAATGTGGTCGAGGGGAAGACGGTCTACCCGGGTGTCGCCGAGGCCTTCCGCCTCCCCCTGACCGACGTCGCTTCGGTCCTGTGACCGAGGTCCTGATCACCCGGCTGCCCCACGCCGACGGCCTGCCCCTGCCCAGCCTGGCCACGCCGGGCGCGGCCGGCTACGACGTCGCCAGCGCGGAGGACGGCCGCCTCGCGCCCCTGGAGCGCAAGCTGTTCCGCACGGGGTTCGCGATCGCCGTGCCGGACGGGTTCGAGTGCCAGATCCGGCCGCGGTCCGGCCTGGCGCTGAAACACGGTATCACGCTTCCCAACACCCCGGCGACGATCGACAGCGACTACCGGGGCGAGCTCATGATCACGTTGGTCAACCTCGGCACCGAGGCGTTCGAGGTGACGCGCGGCATGCGTATCGCCCAGATGGTCGTGGCGCGGGTCGAGCGCGTGACGTTCCGCGCGGTGGACGCGCTGCCGGCGACGACGCGCGGGGCGGGTGGATTCGGCAGCACCGGACGGTAGGACGGCTCGCTTCCCGTTCATCGAGGGCCCATTTACCTTGTTCAACCATGCGTCGAACGGCCGTCCGATGAAGCTTCCGGCCCTGAATCTGATGTCCTGGCTTCCCGCGAACGAAATCGCGGTGGACCTCGGTACGGCCAACACGCTGGTCTACGTGAAGGGCGAAGGCATCGTCCTGAACGAGCCTTCGGTCGTGGCGATCGAGAAGTCGACGGGCAAGATCAAGGGCATCGGGCTCGAGGCGAAGCGCATGCTGGGGCGCACGCCCGACGGCATCCTCGCGGTGCGGCCGCTCAAGGACGGCGTCATCGCCGACTTCGACGTCACCGAGAAGATGCTGCGGTACTTCCTCAAGACCATCATCGACAAGCACGTCTTCCGGGTGAAGCCGAAGGTCATCGTCTGCGTGCCGTCGGGCATCACCGAGGTGGAGCGCCGCGCGGTGCGGGACTCCGCCGAGACCGCCGGCGCCAAGCAGGTGCTGATGGTGGCCGAGCCGATGGCGGCGGCGATCGGCGTCGGCCTGCCGGTCGAGACGCCCACCGGCAACATGGTGATCGACATCGGCGGCGGCACCACCGAGATCGCCGTCATCGCGCTGTCGGGCATCGTGTCCGACACCTCGATCCGCACCGGCGGCGACGAGCTGGACCAGGCCATCGTCCAGTTCATGCGCAAGAACTACAACCTCCTGGTGGGCGAGCCGACCGCCGAGGCCATCAAGATCAAGATCGGCTCGGCCGCGCCCACGGGCGACGAGCGCGAGATGGAAGTGAAGGGCCGCGACCTGGTGAGCGGCATCCCCAAGACCGTGCGGGTGCATTCCACCGAGATCCGGGAAGCCGTGCAGGAGCCGATCCAGCAGATCGTGGACGCCGTGCGCCGGGCGCTGGAGATCACGCCGCCCGAGCTCGCGAGCGACATCGTGGACCGGGGCATCGTCATGACCGGCGGGGGCGCGCTCATCCGCGGCCTCGACATCCTCCTCGCCCAGGAGACCGGGCTCCCCATTCACGTCGACGAGGACCCGCTGACCTGCGTGGTCCGCGGGACCGGGCGCATTCTCGACGACTACGAGAAATACCGCAGCGTCCTGTCCAACTGAGCATGGCCAGCGCGTCCGAACGCTCGTACACGCGCCGGGACACCGTGATGTTCGTCGTCTGTCTCGTCCTCTCGCTCGTCGGCCTGTTCTCGCCGGCGCCCTGGGGGATGAGCATCGCCGCCTCCCTCCGTGAAACCGTGCTGGCGCCGCTGGTCTGGCTGCAGGCCAGCGCCGAAGAAGGCAAGACCAGCCGGGTGCGCTTCCGTGCCCTGACCGCCCAGCGTGATTCCGCGTCCTACGTCGCCCAGAGCCTCCCGTCGCTGCTCGCGGAGAACGAGCGGCTCCGCCAGCTCCTGGCGTTGAGCCACCGCCTGTCGACCCGCTACGTCGGCGCCGAGGTGCTGCATCAGGCGCAGGCCACCGACGGCCGTACCCTCCTGCTCAATGCCGGCGCGCGGGACGGGGTGTCGGCCTTCGACCCGGTCGTGGTGCCGGAGGGGCTGCTCGGCGTCGTCCTCAACGTCTCCGAGCGCACCAGCATCGTCATGACGTGGGCGCACCCCGAGTTCCGGGTCAGCGCGTTCACCGTGAGCGGCAACGCCGCGGGGGTGGTCGCGCCGTCGCCGTCGATCTCGGGCGGGGAAGGGGCGCTCGAGTTCCGCGGCGTCCCCTATCGCGACTCGGTGGCGGTCGGTACCCAGGTGCTCTCGTCGGGACTCGGCGGTGTGTACCCGAAGGGCATTCCGGTCGGCACGGTGACCGGCGTGGTCCGCGAGCAGGCCGGCTGGGAGCGGGTGTACCGCCTGCTGCCGGCCGCCAATCCCGGCTCCGCGGCCCACGTGCTGGTGCTGGTGACCTCGAGCAGTGATCTCGCCCGCGCGTTCCCGAGCGACTCGGCGCTCCGCGCGCAGCGATTCGATTCACTCGAGCGGATCCGGGTGGCCGACTCCGTCGCCCAGGCCACGCGCGAGGCCAAGACCCGCCGTACGGACTCACTGGCCGCCATCCGACGGGACACCTCGGCGGTGCGGCCCAAGGCCCCGCCAGCCGCCGCCAAGCCAGCCCCAGCTGGGCCGGCGCCGGCCACGCCCGCGCCGGCTAACCCCACGGCGCCCCCGGCAGCCGCGCCGGCCAAGCCCACGCCGTCCCCGGCAGCCGCGCCGGCCAAGCCCACGCCGTCCCCGGCAGCCGCGCCGGCCAAGCCCACGCCGTCCCCGACAGCCGCGCCGGCCAAGCCCACGCCGTCCCCGGCACCTACGCCAGCAGCGCCAACGGCGCCGGTCGCGACCCCGCGCGACTCCGCCCGATGATTCCCGCCCGCGCCAACCGGCTCCAGCTCGCGGCGGTCCTCCTCCTGCTGGTGATCCTCCATTTCTACGTCCGGCCGCGCCTGGGCGGCCCGCGGTCGAGCCCCGACTTCCTGTTCGTGGCGCTGATGCTGTTCGCGATGCGCAGCAGCCCGGGATCGGCGGCGCTGGCCGGCTTCGTGGTGGGCCTGATCGCCGACTCGTTCACCCCGGCACGGTTCGGCGCAGCCGCGCTGGCCCATACGGTGGTGGGCTATCTTGGCTCATGGGCAAGGGCCGTGTTCTTCGCCGACAACCTGCTGGTCAATGCGGCGTTCGTCGCGGCCGGCGTGTGGCTCCGGGACTTCATCGTGCTGACCGTGAGCGGTGGTGGCGGCGGGTCGTTCCTGACCGAGCTGGCGCTGTACAGTCCGCTCCAGGCGCTCACGTCGGCGCTGTTCGCGCTCATCGTGCTGCTGGCGTTCCGCGAGTGGTTCTCGATCCGACTGGACGCGTGAGGGCTCGAGCGCGATGAGCGGGTTCGATTCCTACCGTGTGCGCGAGCGGGCCGACGTGGCTCGCTGGGTCCTGATCGGGGCGTTCCTCGTCCTCTCGGGCGCCTTCTTCCGCACCCAGATTCTCCAGCACGACAAGTTCCAGCTCAAGGCGGAAACCAACCGGCTCCGCCCGATCGCGCTCACGCCGCCACGCGGCGCCATCCTCGACCGGCGCGGCCGGATCATCGCGGAAAACGTCCCCGGATATTCGGTGAAGCTGCTCGCGCCGAACCGCGACTCCCTGCGCGCGGTGCTGGCCCGCGTGGGCCGCTTCGTGGCACTCGACACCTCGGACGCCGAAGAGATCATCCGCCGCTACGCTGCCGCCCGCTACCAGCCGGTGGTCGTGCTCGGCGACGCGACGTTCGAGACCGTCGCCCGCCTGGAGGAGCATCGGGCCGTCCTGCCGGGGCTGGTGATCCAGTCCGAGCCGAAGCGCCTGTATCCCGCCGGCAAGGCGGTGGCACACCTGGTGGGCTACGTCTCGGAAGTCACCGAGTCCGACCTGACCGCGAACCGGTTCCCCGGCGCCGGACTGGGCTCGATCGTGGGCAAGGCGGGACTCGAGCGCGAGTACGACGATACGCTCCGAGGCGCCGAGGGCGTGCGCTACATCGAAGTGAACGCCCGCGGCCGCCTGGTGCGCGAGGAAGCGAGCGCGCCGCTCCCGCCGACCCCGGGCAAGCCGATCAGCACGACGATCGACCTCGATCTCCAGCGCTTCATCGACAGCATCTGGCCGGCCGGCACCCGCGGCGCGATGGTCGCGATGACCCCGAAGGGCGAGGTCCGCGCGCTCTACTCCGCGCCGTCCTACGACCCCAACGCGTTCGTCGGCGGGATCAGCACCTCGCTTTGGCGAGCGCTCAACACGGACGAGGCCAAGCCGCTGCTCAACCGGGCGATCCAGACCCGCTATCCTCCAGCCTCGCCGTTCAAGCTCGCGATCTCCGCGATGGCGCTGAAGCGCGGCCTCATCGGCCTGGATACCAAGATGCCGCAGCCTTGCCGCGGCGGCCTCCGACTCGGCAACCGGGTCTTCCGCTGCTGGAAGAAGGAAGGCCACGGCTCGGTCGACCTGCTCGGCGCCATCGCCGGCAGTTGCGATGTGTATTTCTACCAGCTCGGCCTCCGGCTCGGCCTCACGGCGATCGTTCAGGACGGCGTGCTGATGGGGTTCCGGGACAAGAGTGGGATCGACCTGGAGAACGAGGTGGACCCCCTCTACCCCGCGACGACGGCGTACTTCGACCGGCTGTACGGGCCGCGCCATTGGAGTCCCCCCGCCACGACGCTCAACTTCTCGATCGGCCAGGGCGAGAACACTCAGACCCTGATCAACATGATGCGGTTCTACGAGGGACTGACCGGCGACGGCAACGCCGCGCCGCCTTACCTCGTGCGCCCGGCCGACGCCAAGCCGCGCTCCCTCGGGCTCACCACCGAGCAGCTCGACGCGCTCCGGCGCGCGCTGATCGCGGTGGTGGAGCACGGCACTGCGGCCGCGAGCCGCCACTCGGACCTGGCCGTGGCGGGAAAGACCGGCACCGCCCAGAACCCCCACGGCAAGGATCACGGCTGGTTCATCGGGTTCGCGCCCGCGGAGAAGCCCGAGCTGGTGGTCGGCGGCATCATGGAGTTCGCGGAGCACGGCACGACGGTGGCCCCGTATGTCGTCCGCGCGCTCCGCCGATACATCCTCGGGCCGGATACCGCGGGCACCATCAAGGTGAAGATCCTGCTCGACGAGACGGTGAGCCCCCAGGACACGGCCCCGCGTCCGGTGGAGCTCGATCCCGATTCCGCGGCGGCACAGGCGCGGGAGGACAGCCTGCGCCGCGGCGAGACCACGCCATGAGGACCCCCACGCTCGACCGGCGCCTCCTGTGGGTGAGCCTCGGGCTGATGCTGTTCGGCCTGCTGACGCTCTATTCGGCCGGGCAGACCGACGTCCCCACCCGGGCCGCCGGCGTCTGGTACCGCCAGTTCGTGTGGTTCGGCATCGGCATCGTGGCCGGGTGGGTGGTGTTCCACGTGTCGCTACGGCTACTCGAGTGGCTCGCCCCGGCGCTGTACGGGTTCAGTCTCGTGCTGCTGGGAGTAGTCCTGGTGGTCGGCACCGGGGCGGGGACAGCGCAGAGCAGCCACAGCTGGCTCTCGATCGGCGGGCACCAGATCGGGCAGCCGTCCGAGCTCGCCAAGGTGGCGACGGTGCTGATGCTCGCCCGCTATCTCTCGAGCCGGAAGGAGCCGCCGCGGTCGTTCCGCGATCTGCTCATCCCGGGCCTGATCGTGGGCGTCCCATTCCTTCTCGTGCTCAAGCAGCCCGACCTCGGCAGCGCGATCGTGTTCATCGGCATCGCGTTCGCGATGCTGTTCTGGTCCGGCGTGCGGCCCCGGCTCCTGTTCATGGTCGCGTCGCCGGGACTGAGCCTGCTGCTGGCGTTCAACAACTGGGCGTGGGGCGCGTGGATGGTGGGCTTCACGGCGCTGTTGATGTACTGGCGGCCCTACATCTACGACTCGATCGCGGTCTGGTCGCTCAACGTCGCGATGGGCACCATCGCGCTGCCGCTGTGGCAGCGCCTGGCCCCCTACCAGCAGAACCGGCTGCTCACCTTCCTGAATCCCGAGGCGGACCCGCGCGCGGCCGGGTATCACGCGATCCAGTCGCGCGTGGCGATCGGCTCGGGCGGCTGGTTCGGGACGGGATACACGCAAGGCCCGCAGAAGCGGCTGGCCTTCCTTCCCGAGCAGCACACGGACTTCGTGTTCCCGGTGGTCGGTGAAGAGCTCGGGTTCGTGGGCGTCATGGTCGCCCTCTCCCTGTTCCTGGCGCTCTTCCTCGCGCTGCTCCGCATCGCCCGCCGAGCGACCGACAGCTTCAGCAGCCTGGTGACGTTCGGGATCCTGGGACTCTTCTTCACCCACGTCTTCGAGAACGTCGGCATGACCGTGAACCTCATGCCGATCACCGGTATTCCGCTGCCATTCTTCTCCTACGGCGGCTCGTTCTTCATCATCTGCTCGCTCTGCCTCGGGCTCGCCTTCCGGGTCGCATGGGACTCCAGGCAATCAGGTTATCCTGATATCTAGCAAGGACTTAAGATATAGGGCCTAGCGTTCGGGGCAGGGATGCCCGAGATTGCAGGCGTTCCGAAATCGTCTTGCATCCTTCACCCGACCGATACCCATATCCTATGGCCGTGATGGCATGGTTTAAGAAGGAACGCAAGCCACGCACGTCGCAACGCGAGCGGCTGGAAATTCCGCCGGACGCGTGGGAGAAATGCGACGGCTGTGGGCACATCGACATCCGCGAGAAGTTCGAAAAGGCGCTCAACGTCTGTCCGGAGTGCGGCCGGCATCGCCGCATCGCCGCCGAGGAGTACATCGAGCTGCTGACCGATCCCGGCACCTGGCGCGAGCTCTGGCCCGGCCTCCGTTCGGTCGATCCGCTCCGCTTCGAGCACTATGCCGAACGCCTGGTGTCGGCGCGGAAGAAGGGCGGCGATGCCGACGCGGTCTACACCGGCAGCGCCCGGCTCGATGGGCTCCCGTTCAATCTCGGGGTGATGAATTTCGCCTTCATGGGCGGATCGATGGGATCGGTGGTCGGCGAGAAGATCGCGCGCCTCACGCGACGCTCGCACGAGAAGAAGATCCCGCTGGTCCTCGTCTCCGCCTCCGGCGGCGCGCGCATGCAGGAAGGCGTGCTCTCCCTCATGCAAATGGCCAAGACCTCGGCCGCCATCGCCCAGCTCAACCGCGACTGCATCCCCTTCGTCTCCATCCTGACGGACCCGACCACCGGCGGCGTCTCGGCCTCGTACGCGATGCAGGGCGACGTAATCCTCGCGGAGCCGGGCGCCCTGATCGGGTTCGCCGGCCAGCGCGTGATCAAGCAGACCATCGGCCAGGACCTGCCGGATGGGTTCCAGACGGCGGAGTTTCTGCTCGAGCACGGGCAGATCGACGACGTGGTGCCGCGGGGGTCGCTCCGCGACACCACGGCCCGCCTGATCCGGCACATGCAAGGCCAGCGCCCCCATGTGGAGCATGCCGAGCTGAGCTGACCCCACGCGGTCCCTGAGCGTACGCCCCACCCGGCACCGCCAGGTGGGGCGTCGTCGTTCCGCTCACAGTGACGCGGGGTCGGAGAGGGGTGTCCCGTTCAGCGTCGTGCTTGCTCTGTGGGCGTCTCCGTGGCCTCCGTGCCTCTGTGGTGAACCACGGCTGACAGCCGGAGATTCGGCACCCCCACGCTCACCGAGTACCGGTTCATGGCATGCCGCTGACGTACGACGAAGCCCTCGAGTTCCTCTTTCCCCGGACCACGACCATCAAGTTCGGGCTCGCGACCACGCGTGCCCTGCTCCGGTCGCTTGGGGATCCGCACGAGACCCTCCCCTCGGTCCACATCGGCGGCACGAATGGCAAGGGCAGCGTCTCTACGCTCGTGGCGGCGGCTTTGGCCGAGGCGGGATGGCGCGTGGGCGTGTACACGTCGCCCCACCTGGTCTCGTTCCGGGAGCGCATCCGGGTGGACGGCGTACCCATCTCCGAGGCGGCGGTCGCCATGTGGACCGATCGGCTCCGCCCCCTGATCCTGGAACGGAAGGCCACTTTCTTCGAGGCCAGCACAGCGATCGCGTTCGCCGACTTCGCCGCGCGAGGCGCCGAGCTCGCCGTCGTGGAGGTCGGGCTCGGCGGGCGGCTCGACAGCACCAACGTGGTTCGCCCGCTGGCGAGCGCCGTCACCAAGATCGCCCGCGACCACATGAAATACCTGGGCGACACTCTGGAGAAGATCGCCTGCGAGAAGGCCGGCATCGCCAAGCCAGGCGTGCCGTTCGTGATCGGGGAGCGCGACCCGGCCCTGGTGGACGTGCTGCGCCGCGAGGCTCACCGCGCGGTCGCGCGGACGTCGCCGGACGGGAGGGCCGACGTCCGCGTGCTGCCGCCGGCGTACGAGTGGCCCTGGGCTCTCGGGCTCGCCGGCCCGCACCAGCGCCGGAACGCGGGTGTGGCGCACGGCATCCTGATGGCGCTGCCGTCGCCCTACCGCCCCGACGCCGAGGCCATCGCCCACGGGTTCGCCTCGGCCAGCATTCCGGGTCGGCTGGACCGCCGCGGCAAGTGGCTGTTCGACGTCGCCCACAACCCGGACGGGGTCCGCGCCCTCACCGCCGCCATCGCCGCGATGGATCTGCCTCGGCCGCTCCACGGGTTGATCTCGATCCTGGGCGACAAGGAGTGGCCGGAGATGCTGGTCGAGCTCGACCGCGTGCTCGATCGGGGTGTGCTGACCGTCGCGCCCACCGCTGCCAGCCGCGGCTGGGACGCCGCCTGGCTCCGCCGCTGGCTGGCCAAGCGCGCCCGTCCGCCCGCGCGCGCCTCGTGGACCTTGATCCCCGACTTCCGCCAGGCGCTCGCCACGGCGCAGCAGGGCGCCGGCACGGTGCTGGTGACCGGCTCGTTCCACACGGTCGGGGACGTGATGGAGGTGCTCGGCTTCGGCGTGTAGCAATGGCACCTTCGCGGCGCCGGCCGGCACCTTCGGCAATCCCCCCCTACCCGCTATAATTTCCCCATGCAAACCAAGGCCCTGCCGGGCTTTCGCGACTTCTATCCCACCGATCTGGCGCTCCGGGCACACATCGTCGGAACCTGGCGTGCGGTCGCGACGCGGTATGGCTTCGAGGAGTACGACGGCCCGCCGCTCGAGCCGCTCGAGCTCTACACGGCCAAGAGCGGCGACGAGATCGTGGGGCAGCTCTACAACTTCACCGACAAGGGCGGTCGCGAGGTGGCGCTGCGCCCGGAGATGACGCCCACCCTGGCGCGGATGGTGGCCGCGCGCGCCAACGGGCTCAAGAAGCCGATCCGCTGGTTCTCCGTCCCCCAGCTCTTCCGCTACGAACGGCAGCAACGGGGGCGGCTTCGAGAGCACTTCCAGCTCAACTGTGACCTGATCGGTGAGCCGGGGCCGCTCGGTGACGCCGAGGTCATCGCCCTGGCCGTGGACGTCATGCGGGCCTTCGGTCTCGGGCCCAGTGATGTGCGCGTGCGGCTGTCCGACCGGCGGGTGCTCCGAGCCTTGCTGCTCGGCGCCGGCGTGGCGGAGAGTCAGCTCGGTGCCGCGTTTCAGGCGGTGGACAAGATCGAGCGGCTCGACCGGGCCGCCGTGACCGAGCAGCTCGCGGGCGCAGGCGTCTCCGGACCGGCCATCGAGGGCGTATTCGAGGTCGCCGCGCTTCGTGGGCTGCCGGCGGTCGAAGCGGCTCTCGCTCGCGTGGCCGGCGGCGCCGAGAGCGGGGCGGCCCTCCGGCGGGTGGTGGACGCGCTCGCCGCGATGGGCCTCGGCGAGTTCGTCGAGGTGGACCTGACGATCGTCCGTGGCCTCGCGTATTACACCGGTACCGTGTTCGAGCTGTTCGACGCCGGCCGGAGCCTCCGGGCCATCTGCGGCGGCGGTCGCTACGACGGCCTGCTGCAGGCGCTCGGCGGCGTGGATCTGCCGGCCCTTGGTTTCGGCATGGGGGACGTCGTGCTGGGCGAGTTGCTCCGCGAGCGCGGGTTGGTGCCGTCGGAGACGTCGAGCATCGACGTCTTCCTGGCGGCCATCACCGAGGACGACCTGCCGTTCGTGCTCGCGCTGGCCCACGAGCTCCGCGACGCGGGCCTGCGGGCGGAGTACGCGCTGAGCGCGCAGGCGGTGGGGAGGCAGCTCAAGCTGGCCGATGCGCGCAATGCCCGCGTCGCCGTCGTCATCGGTCCCGACGACCGGGCCCGCGGCGAGGTGATGGTGAAGGATCTGCGGGGCAAGGGACAGGAGGCCGTGGCGCGGGATCAGGTCGCGGAACGGCTGGCGGCGATCGTACGAGGTTGATGCCTCACAGAGGCGTGGCACACCGGTAGAGGAGCACGAATGGCGGACACGAAGGCGTTGACCACACGCGCGGCGGACTTCAGTGCCTGGTACAACGAGCTGATCGCCCGCGCCGAGCTGGCGGACTACAGCCCGGTGCGCGGGTGCATGGTCATCCGGCCGAACGGCTACGCCATCTGGGAGCAGATGCAGCGGGCGCTCGACCAGATGTTCAAGGACACCGGTCACCAGAACGCCTACTTCCCGCTCTTCATTCCGCAGAGCTTCCTCTCGCGCGAGGCCGAGCACGTCGAGGGCTTCGCTCCCGAGACCGCCGTCGTGACCCACGGCGGCGGCAAGGAGCTGGAGGAGCCGCTGGTCGTCCGCCCGACGTCGGAGACGATCATCTACGCGATGTACGCCAAGTGGATCCAGAGCTACCGCGACCTGCCGCTGCTGATCAACCAGTGGGCCAACGTCGTGCGCTGGGAGATGCGGACCCGGCTCTTCCTCCGCACCACCGAGTTCCTCTGGCAGGAAGGGCACACCGCGCACGCCACGGAGGCCGAGGCGGAGGCGGAGACCCGCCAGATGCTCGGCGTGTACCGGACGTTCATGGAGCAGTGGATGGCCATGCCGGTCCTGACCGGCCGCAAGACCGACAGCGAGCGCTTCGCCGGCGCCCTCCGCACCTACAGCTGTGAAGCGCTGATGCAGGACAACAAGGCGCTCCAGGCGGGCACCAGCCACAATCTTGGCCAGAACTTCGCGCGCGCGTTCGAGGTGACGTTTCAGACCGCCGCGGGCGGCCTCGATCACGTGTGGAACACGTCATGGGGGGTCTCGACCCGCCTGGTCGGCGCGCTGATCATGACCCACGGGGATGACGCCGGGCTCGTCTGTCCGCCGCGGCTGGCGCAATACCAGGTGGTGATCGTGCCGATCTACCGGACCGACGATGAGCGCACCGCGGTGCTCGAGGCCGCCCACGCGGTCAAGCGCGAGCTCGCCGCCGCCGGCATCCGGGTCCACCTCGACGGCCGGGACGGCATGAAGCCCGGCGCCAAGTACTACGAGTGGGAGGGGCGCGGCGTCCCGCTCCGGCTCGAGATCGGTCCGCGCGACGTGACCGCAGGGGCCGTGATGCTGGCGCGCCGAACCGGCGGCAAGAAGGAGACGCTCCCGATGGCCGGACTCTCGGCGCGCATCGTCGAAGAGATGGACCGGATGCAGAGCGCTCTGCTCGAGGCGGCGCGCGCGCGGCGGGAGGCGGCGAGCATTCGGGGCGCCACCAAGGCGCAGTTCCTCGCCCACATCGAAGGCAGCGGCGGGTTCGTCTACGCCGGCTTCTGCGGCCGCGGGACCTGCGAGGCGGAGATCAAGGAACAGACCAAGGCGACGATCCGCGTCCTGCCCGACGAGGAGTTCCGCTCGCCCGAGCCGCCGACGACGTGCATGTGGTGCGGTCGGCCGAGCGTCGCCGAGGCGGTGTGGGCCAAGGCGTACTGACCGACACCCGCTTCGCCGACGCGGGGCTGGCGCGCCGCGGTCGCGCGCTCCACCTGGCCGGCGTCTCCCTCGTCGACATCGCCGCCGAGGTCGGCACGCCGGCCTACGTCTACAACGCCGAGGCGATCCGCGAGCGGTATCGGTCGCTCGACCAGGCGCTGGCCGGCGTGCCGCATCGGATCTGCTACGCGGTGAAGGCCAACAGCACGCTCGCCGTGCTCCGCCTCTTGCGCGATCTGGGTGCCGGCGCCGACATCGTCTCGGCCGGCGAGATGGCGCGTGCGCTCGCGGCCGGCTTCGCGCCGGACCGGATCGTCTTCAGCGGGGTGGGGAAGGCCACCGACGAGCTCCGTCAGGCCGTGCGGTCCCGGGTCGGCCACCTGAACGTCGAGTCGCTCGAGGAGCTCCACCGGCTGGCCGCGATCGCCGAAGCGGAGGGGGTGGACGTAGCGGTGGGCATCCGGGTCAACCCGGACGTCACGACCGAGACCCACCCCTACATCTCGACCGGCAAGAGCGGGATCAAGTTCGGCGTGCCGGTCGACCAGGTCCCGGCCGCCGCAGCGGTGATCGCCGGCCACCCGCGGCTCACGCTCACGTCCATCGCGATGCATCTCGGCAGCCAGCTCTCGGATACCGAGCCGTTCCGGCAGGGCATCACCCGGCTGCTCGAGCTCGCGGGGCGGCTGCGGGACGGGCGGCGGCCATCCGATCGGGGTGATCGACGTCGGCGGCGGCCTCGCGATCCGCTACGCGGACGAGACGCCGATGGACCCCGTCCGCTTCGCCGAGGCCGTGGTGCCGCTGCTCGCGCCCACCGGCTACACGGTCTACCTCGAGCCCGGCCGGTACCTGGTGGGGAGCGCGGGCGTGCTCCTCACCGAGGTGCTCTACCGGAAGCACTCCGGCGGCAAGGAGTTCGTGGTCGTGGACGCCGGCATGAACGACCTGGTTCGGCCGAGCCACTATCAGGCCTACCACGAGATCGTCGAGCTCGAGAGCCGCGAGCGGCCGACGGTGCGCGCCGACATCGTCGGGCCGGTGTGCGAGACCGGCGACTTCCTCGCCCTCGATCGCGAGCTGCCGGACGTGCAGCGCCGGCGACCGTCTCGCCGTGCTCGGCGCCGGCGCCTACGGGTTCGTGATGGCCTCGAACTACAACACGCGTCCGCGGCCCGCGGAAGTCATGGTGGATGGCGACCGCTGGTGGGTCGCCCGGCGGCGGGAGACGGTGGAGGATCTGTTTCGCACGGAAAAGGTGTCGCCGTGATACGAGAGCGTCAGTGCCCGATGCCCACGTCCCCTTGGAGAACCCCCTAGCGTGCCAGAGCATCACGACGGGATCCTGATCATCGACTTCGGCTCCCAGTACACGCAGCTCATCGCGCGCCGGGTGCGCGAGGCCCACGTCTACTGCGAGATCCATCCGCCTTCCCGGACGGTGGAGTGGATCCGGGAGTGGAAGCCCAAGGGGATCATTCTTTCGGGCGGGCCCAACTCGGTCTACGGCGAGAGCGTCCCGACGGCGGACCCGGAGCTGCTCGATCTCGGCACGCCGGTGCTCGGGCTCTGTTACGGCATGCAGCTCCTGGCGCACCTCTCCGGCGGCAACGTCACGCGGGCCAACCGGCGTGAGTACGGGCGTGCCAGCGTGACGATCGAGGGCGGCCGGCTGTTCAACGGCTTCGGCCGCGGCGAGGAGACCCCGGTCTGGATGAGCCACGGCGACCATGTGGACGTGGCGCCGCCGGGCTACCGGGTGACCGCGTCCAGCGCCAACAGCCCCGTCGCCGCGTTCGAGCATGAGGACCGGCCGCTGTTCGGCGTGCAGTTTCATCCCGAGGTGGCCCACACGCCGCGCGGCGGCGAGATCCTCAACAACTTCCTGTTCGAGGTCTGCGGGGTCACGCCGGACTGGACGCCGGGACACTTCGTGGAGACCGAGATCGCCCGTATCCGCGAGCTGGTCGGCCCCGACCGGCGGGTGATCTGCGGCCTCTCGGGCGGCGTGGACTCGTCGGTCGCCGCCGTGCTGGTGCACCGTGCCGTGGGCGACCGGCTGACCTGCATCTTCGTGGATCACGGGCTCCTCCGCCTGCACGAGCGCGAGCAGGTGGAGGCCACCTTCCGGCGACACCTGGGCATCGATCTCCGGGTCGTCGACGCGAGCGCGCGCTTTCTCGAGCGCCTGGCCGGCGTCACCGATCCCGAGGAGAAGCGGCGCCGCATCGGCCACACCTTCATCGACGTCTTCGAGGCCGAAGCGCGCTCGGTGGGGAGCGACGTGGGCTTCCTGGTGCAGGGCACGCTCTACCCGGACGTGATCGAATCGCTCTCGCCCCAGGGCGGTCCCTCGGTGACGATCAAGACCCACCACAACGTCGGCGGGCTGCCCGAGCGGCTCCCGTTCGCGCTGCTGGAGCCGCTGCGCGAGCTGTTCAAGGACGAAGTGCGGCAGGTGGGCCGCGAGCTGGGTCTCCCCGAGGAGATGGTCGGCCGCCACCCGTTCCCGGGCCCGGGGCTCGCCATCCGAATCCTCGGCGAGGTGACGCCGGAGGCGCTCGACATCCTGCGCCGCGCGGACCACATCTTCATCGAGGAGATCCGCGCGGCCGCGCTGTACGACGAGATCTGGCAGGCCTTCTCGGTGCTGCTGCCGATCCGCTCGGTCGGCGTGCAGGGCGACTTCCGGAGCTACGACCAGGTCATCGCGCTCCGCGCGGTCACCAGCCGCGACGGCATGACGGCCGACTGGTTCGCGTTCCCGCCCGAGACGCTCGCGGGAATCTCCAACCGCATCGCCAACGAGGTCGACGGCGTCAATCGCGTCGTCTACGACGTGAGCTCCAAGCCGCCGGCCACCATCGAATGGGAATGAGCGGACCGCGGGGCGTCACCCTTCGCTTCCTCGCCGAGCCGGGGCACGTCAACTTCGGTGGGAAAGTGCACGGCGGGTCGGTGATGAAGTGGATCGACCAGGCGGGCTACACCTGCGCCGCCGGGTGGACCGGGGCGTACTGCGTCACCATCTACGTCGGCGCAGTTCACTTCATCCGTCCGATCCACGTGGGGGAGATCGTGGAATGCCGGGCGCTGGTAATTCACACCGGCCGCACGAGCCTGCACATCGCGGTGGACATCTACGCCCGCGATCCGAAGGAGCCGGCCCTCAAGCGCACCGGGCACTGCGTCATCGTCTTCGTCGCCTTGGACGAGGCCGGCCAACCGGTGCCGGTGCCGCCCTGGACCCCGGTGACCGACACGGACCGCGCGCTCCAGGCGTACGCGCTCCGCCTGGTCGAGCTTCGGAAGCTCATGGACGCGGAGCTCGAGTCGCACCTCGACCAGCTGGAGCAGTCGACCGCCGGGTCGATCACGCTGAGCGGCTGAGGACTAGCGCTTCACCACGAGAATGTCGCGGCGCCGGGTCTCCACCGGCCCGCCCGGGGCGCGGAGCTCCACCTCCACCACGTAGTGTCCCGGGCTTGAGCCGGCCCAGCTGCAGCGTGCGACGCGCCCGAACCAGCGGGCCCTCCGCCCGCTCGTCGAATCCGAGGGCGACGACCGGCCGCGACTCGAGTCGTCCGTCGCCCTTGGCGCGATAGACCGAGATCTGGTGCCGGTAGGACGTCCCCGGCGCCGCGCCGCGCGCCTCGTAGTACAACTCCACCTCGCTCCGCTCCACGAACAGCGTGAACGGCGTCAGCAGCACCGTGTCGGCGGGTGTCGGCAGCCAGCGCGCGCTCGCCGCCCGGATGCCGAGGGCCAGGTCACTGAGGGCGAGCGCGGGCCCCACCGGCGCGACGCGCACGCTGTCCCGCGGCAGGACGACGCCCGCCTCGTCGCGCTGCTCGATCGCCGCCCGCCAGCTCCAGTGCCCCGGCGGCATCGCGAGCTCGGCGCGCCCGATGAGGTACTCGCCCCGCCGCAACGGCCGGGCGAGATGGATGTCGAACGCCGTGTCGGTCCGCGCGACCGCGTGGTCCGCGGCGTCGAGCGCGACCAGCCGGACCCGCACCGGATAGGTCGCGCCCTCAGCGGCCGGCGTCGGTGTCGTCTCCGGTGGCGCGATGGCGAACACGAAGTGCGCGAGCGGCAGCCCGTCGCGTGCGCCCACGGCCACGAGATCGGCATACGCCGTGAGCGGGCGGGCGTACTGCAGCTCGTAGCTGTCGGTGGTCGTGCCGTAGTCGATGCTCGCGCGTCCGATGCCGCGCTCCCGGTCGCGCGCTTGCGCGGCGCCGTACGGCCCCCAGTTGAGCATCCGCCCATATATCGGCGACAGCGACTGGCGCGACAGGAGCAGCTGGTCCTTGGGGGCGTCCCCCGCGCCCCGCAGATCGAGCACGCTCTCGACCAGCCGGTAGTCGTAGAGGTCGCCGCCGCCGCGGTCGTCGTACCCGGCGCTGAAGTGGAACAGGAGATCGCCGTCTGCCCGGCCGTAGCGCCAGGTCTCGTTCGGCATGAGCCCGAAGACGAAGGGCTTGAGCCGGGTGACGGGCTCGCCGTGGCGGACGTAGATCACGCCGCGGTCGTCCAGCTCCTCGCTGCCGGAGCGATACGCGTCGTCGTCGCCATAGTGTCGCCGGGCGATCGTCAGGGCGAAATGCCGCCGCGCGTAGAGGAGCCGGCGGTAGTGCTCGCGGATTCGCTCGCCGTCGGGTCGCAGCTCGACGTGGTCGCGGTCGGTCCAGAAGCGCCGCAGAAACGCCGCGCGGTCGCCGCCACCGGACGCGTCGAACCGGGCGAGCTCGGACTCGGACGCGATGGGCGCGAGGTCGGCGCGATAGGCGGCCACCACCACCGCATCGTCGGTCGCCGCCCCGTCGTAGTAGGCGGAGTCGCCGCCCGGCGCGCCGATCGCGAACCGGGTGCGCGCCAGCTCGAGCCGCGCCAGGGACGCCGCGGATCCGGAGTCCGCGCCCGCCCGGGCGAACACCGCGGTGGCGCTGTCCGCCTCGCCGGCGGCGCGCTCGAGCCGGCCACGGGCAAGCAACAGATCCGCGCCGGGCAGCGAGTGCGCCGCGTCGGCCCGGCGGAGCGCGTCGCGCGCACCGGCGAAGAATGCGGTGTCCCGAAGTCCCAGGGCGAGCGCGGCCAGGGTCAGGGCGGCGGGCGCGTACGCCGGGTCGGCGGCCACCGCTCGTCGCTCATGGGCCAGCGCCTGCTCGAGCGTCCCGGTGCCGACTCTGCTTCCGAGCGCGAGCGAGTCGGCCCGCTGCGACTCGGCCCGGCGGATCTCTGCCTCGGCCCGCGCGTGCCAGGCGTAGGGCCATCCTGGCTCGCGCGCGGTCAGGGAACGGAGCGCGGCGCGGGCGTCGCCGGCGTCACGGTCCACGCCGAGGGCGGCGAGTCGGAGAGCCGCGTAGGCCGAGCGGAGCGCGGTGACGGGGTCGGCGTCGCCTCGACGGGCGAGGGTGCGGTGCAGGGACTTGAGGGCGATGATGTCGTCCGCGGTCTCGAGCGAGTCGCGGAAGCGGTCGAGCGTGAGTCGATCCCGGGGGGATTGGGCGGAGAGCGGCGCCGCGAGGAGGAAGAGCAGGGGAAGCGTCGGGAACCACCAGCGCACGGACTACACTCCCTTCTCCCCCAGCAGCCGCAAGAAGTCGTCAGCCGATGTGAGGGCCGCCAGCCGGTCCGGGATGTCGGCGTCCTTGGCAAACTGCGCGATTTTGCCGAGGACCGGAAGGTACTGGTTGGAGATCTCGATTGGCGGCGCCACGATGAGGAAGAAGTCGAACACCGGGCGCTGGTCGATCGCCTGGTACTCCACGCCCGTCCGGTGATGCCCGTACGCCAGCCGGAGCCGGCTCACCACCAGCGAGCGACAGTGCGGAATGGCGATCCCACGTCCCACGCCGGTCGAGCCCAGGGCCTCCCGCCGCTGCAGCATCTTCAGCAAGGTCTCGCTCGCGCGCTCGTCGAGATGCAGCAGGCCGACGAGCTCCGTGAGGATCTCGTCCTTGGTGCTGCCGCGGAGGTCCGTGCTGGTCGCGTCCGGAGCGAAGAAGTCGGCGAGATGCATGGCGTGGCGGCAACCTAATTCGACCCCGGAGGCGAGTCAAAGCCGCAGGCGCAGCACCAGCGGCGGCTGCAGCTCGGCCGGCGCCTCGATCCCTCCGTCGTCCCGGAACTGCTCCCACTGACTGTTGGCGATGTAGTACAGCTCGTTCCCCACCACGACGCCAAGCGTGGGCTCGGCGTAGTCCGGCCGCGCGCGCTCGAGCACAGTGACCGACTCGATGCGTTTCCCGGCCGGGTCGAGGGTGAACCGCGCCACCCGATGGGGCGTGACCCCATTCTGAATGGCTATGAGCGCGCCGCCCATGAGATACAGCCCATCCGTGCCCAGCACGAGCATGTCGTCCGGTGCGGGCACCGGCGTGACCTCGCGCGTCGTGAGATCGACCCGAAGGATGCCGCGCGCGTAGTCGGCCACATACAGGGTTCGCTCGTCGGCGTCGAGCGCGAGGCCCTGGGCGGAGAGCAGCAGCGGCGACGCGACGAACGCTTCCAGCGAGTCCGCGCCGGTGCGCACGCGGTAGATGATCGGGCTGCGGCTGTCGGTCGCGTACGCGTCTCCTGCACGGGTGACGATCACGTCGCCGAGCGCGTGGGGCTTCGCGTCGTCGGGGACCGGAAACCTGCCGGTGAGCTTTCCCGACGCGAGATCGAACCGGAACAGGCCGCTGCGGAAGCTGTCCGCGGGCGTGTACCCCGTCATCTGCGGCACCGCCGCCGAGGCCACCCAGAGGGCTCGCCGCGTCGGGTCTACCCGCATGCCGAGCGGTGCCCAGAGCCCGCCGCCCCCCGGCCCGACGAAGTCGGCGATGCGCCCCTTCGCGTCCACCCGGAGGATCTTCCGCCGGTGAACGCTGCCCACCAGGAACGCGTGCGCAACCGAGTCGTAGGCGATCCCTTCGGTGAGCAGGTCGCGCTCGGGGAGGGTGAAGGCCCGCCGCCCGGCCGTGATCGGCGTGGCATTGCGCTCGAGCCGGCTTCGTAGCTCGACGAACCCCGGCAGGCTGCGCAGGCTCGCAAAGTCAGAGTCCGCGGCGAGGTCCGCCGTGTAGCCGAGGGTGGCGAAGCGGCGCAGGGCGGCCAACGCGGCTGCCGTATCGGCCAGCAACGCGTGTGCGGAAGCCAGCGCGTAGAGCGCTCCCCCGTGAGTCGGCCGGAGGCGGCTCGCCTCGGTGGCGGACCGGAGAAAGGCCGGGAGATCGTGCGCTTTGTACGCCGCCACCGCCTCCTGGTACGCGGCACGGGAAGCGACGACCGGGTCAGCCTGCCCGACGAGCGGCCCGGCCGCAAGGATGGCCGCCATCAGGGCGGCGATGTGTCGAAGCATCAACCAACTACGGGCGGGCGCGAGAGCCGGTTCCAGCGGCCCATCCGCCGCGCTCCATTGCCGCCGGTCTTGCCGCCAAGTATTTTCTCGACATGCAGTTGCCCTATCCTTCCGCGCACGCGTTCCCCCTCCTCCTGGCCCCGATGGCCGGGATTTCGGAGGCGCCGTTCCGCCAGATCTGTCGGCGGATGGGCGCCGACGTAGTGCTGTCCGAGTTCCTGTCGTCGGAGGCGATCCGGCGGCGGATCCGCAACACGCTCGAGGGCGCCGAGTTCGAAGAGGTCGAGCGCCCGATCGGCATCCAGATCTACGGCGCCGACCCCAACGCGATGGCGGAGGCGGCCGGGCTCATCACCGAGCACTACCGGCCCGAGTTCATCGACATCAACTTCGGCTGCCCGGTAAAGAAGGTGGTCCAGCGGAACGGCGGCTCGGGCTGCCTCCGGGATCTGGACGTGGTCGACCGCATCATCCGCGCGGTCATCGGCGCCACGCACCTGCCGGTCACCGTGAAGACGCGGAGCGGGTGGAACGACGAGCAGCGGGATCCGGTCGGCATCGCCCTGCGCATGCAGGACGCCGGCGCGCGGGCGTTCACGCTGCATGCCCGCAGCCGCACGCAGATGTTCTCCGGCAAGGCCAATTGGGACGAGATCGCGCGCGTGGTCGAGGCGCTCGACATCCCGGTCATCGGCAACGGCGACGTCGCGGCCGCCGAGGATATCGTGCGCATGCGCGACCACACCGGCTGCGCGGGGATCATGATCGGCCGGGGCGCCTTCGGGAATCCGTGGCTGTTCCGGGACGGCCGCGCGCTGCTCGACGGCCGCCCCCGCCCGCCGGCGGCGGATGCGACGGAGCGCTTCCGGGTCGCGATGGTGCACGCCCGGCTGGCGCTTCGACTCCAGGGCGACAACCGCAAGACGGTCGTCGAGTTCCGCAAACATCTCGGCTGGTACACCAAGGGGCTGCACGGGGCGAGCGAGCTCCGGCAGCGGCTGTTCCAGGTCGAATCCATGTCCGAGGCCGAAGCGATCTTCCTCGAGTATCTCGATCCGGTCTCCGCGGTGGCGTGAGAGCCGAGCAGCTCGAAACCCTGCTGGCCGACGTCGCGGCGGGCCGCCTGGCCCCAGGCACCGCGCTCGAGCGGCTTCGCCATCTCCCGTTCGAAGATCTCGCGTTCGCCCGGATCGATCACCACCGCGCCATCCGGCAGGGTCAGCCGGAGGTGGTGTTCTGCGAGGGAAAGACGCTCGATCAGGTCGTGGCGATCTGCGAGCGCCTCGAGGCGGCCACGGGCTCGTTCCTCGGCACGCGCGCCACCGAGCCGATGGCGGCCGCGCTGCGCGCGCGGTTTCCTCGCGTGGAGTGGAGTCCGATCGCGCGCACCGTGCACCTCGCCCCGGCCGACCGGCCGCCGAGCACCGCCGGGCCGGTGCTGGTGGTCTCGGCGGGCACGAGCGACCTGCCGGTTGCGGAGGAGGCGGCGGTCGTCGCGGACGCCTTCGGCACGCGGGTGGAGCGGCTGGTGGACGTTGGCGTCGCGGGCCTGCACCGGCTCCTCGCCGCGAACGACACGCTGCAGCGCGCGCGCGTCGTGATCGTCGTGGCGGGCATGGAGGGTGCGTTGCCCAGCGTCGTCGGGGGGATGGTCGCGGTGCCCGTCATCGCGGTGCCCACCAGCGTGGGCTACGGCGCGTCGTTCGGCGGGCTCGCGGCGCTGCTGGGCATGCTCAACTCCTGCGCGGCGGGGGTGACTGTCGTGAACATCGATAACGGCTTCGGCGCGGCAGCCGCGGCCAGCCGGATCTGCCGCGGATGAGCGTGCGGAGCGTACTCCAACGGACGGACCCACCTTTCGCCTGGCTCGACGTCGTGCAGCCGACACCGGAGGAGCTGGAGGACGTCGCCAAGGCGCACGGGCTCCAGGGCACCTCGGTGAAGGACTGCCTCGATCCGGAGCATCTGCCCAAGTTCGAGCAGTTCGAGAACTACGCCTTCGCGATCATCCGCGCTTTCGATGAGCGGGCCGAGCGCACTTGCGGCACGGTTCAGGAGCTGACCCGCAAGGTGGCCATCTTCTGGGGCCAGGGATTCCTGATCACCATTCACCGCACCGAGCAGCCGTGGCTCGCGGCGGTCGAGGCCAGGTTGGCGGCGGAGCCGGCGGGGAAGTCGGGGAAGGAAGGACTGCAGACCTGGGTGCTCACCCAAGTGCTCAACGCGGCGGTCGACACCTACTTGCATCCGATGGAGCGGATCGAGGAACGCATCGACGCCTTCGAAGAGCTGGTGTTCAGCGGCCGGGACTCGGACAGCCGCGCCTTCGCCGATGACCTGCGCGGCATCCACGTGCTCAAGCGGCAGGTGACGCTGATCAAGCGGCTGCTCTGGCGCACGCTCGACGTCGTGCAGCGGATGAGCCCGACGAGCGGGCGCGCGGCCACGCTGTTCCGGGACGTCGAGGAGAACATCGAGAGCTATCATTTCTACGCCGACGAGCTGCTGGACGACGCCAACACCGTGCTCAACGTCCAGCTCGCCCTGGCCGCCCACCGCACCGGTGAGGTCATGCGCATCCTCACCGTGTTCTCCGTGTTCTTCCTGCCGCTCACGTTTCTGGTGGGGGTCTACGGCATGAACTTCGACTACATGCCCGAGCTGCGATCGCCGTGGGGCTATCCGGCCGTGCTCGCCGCGATGGGGCTCGTCGTGCTCGCCATCTACCTGTGGTTCCGCCGGCGCGGCTGGCTACGCGAGTGACGATCCTGCTGGCCATCCTGGCGGCGGTCTGCGGCGGGGCGGTGGGCTGGACCCTCGCCCGCCGGCGGACCGGGACCGCGCTGGCCGCGGGGGTCGGTCCGCACCTGCTGCCGGATCCCGCGCTGGAGTGGCTGCGGCGCGCCTACGGCGCGTCGGGCGTCTGGGTCGCGGAGCTGGATCCGCGCGAGGAGGGGCCGCACGCCGAGCGAATCGTCGACGCCGATCGGCTCTCGGTGGCGCAGATCGTGGCGGTGGATCGCCGGCTCGAGCGGGCGCGCGATCAGGAGCAGAGCGGGGCCGAGCGGATGGACGGCGGCCTGCTGATGTTTCACGCGGCGGCGGGCACGGCGGTCGCACTGCTGCTGCCGGAAGGGTTCGACGCGGGGCGGCTGGTCCTGGTCGAGGCCGATCTCCATCGGCTCCTCGACGGGGCGCGACGGCGGCCGCAGGTCGTCGCGCTGGCGCAGGCGGGAAGCCTGGATGCGTCGCTGGAGTCCACCGGCAGCGTCGGGCTTCGGCTGGCCTACCAGCTCGAGCGCGTGCTGGACGCGCAGGTCATCGTCGCCTCCACCGAAGCCGCGTCCGATCAGCCCGGCACCGCGGGGCTTCCGCCGTTGCCGCAGGTGCGCGTCGTGGGCGTGTCCGGCCGCGGCGACCGGCGCCTGCTCGACACGATCATCCCCGAGATCAGCGACCTCGCTCGCGTCGCCCGCGGCGATGCGCCTGGGCTCACCATGGAAGGCGATCCGCTGGGCGGCGTGGTCGCCGACCGGCGTCAGCGGCCCGGCGTGGTGATGGTGCTGCCGATCCTGGTGGGTGACGAGGCGTTCGGCGCCGTCGCCATCTGGCCGCCGGGAGGTCGCGAGCCGATCGGCGCGGCCCTCGCCGAGCTGACGGAAGCCCTCGCGAGCGCAGGGCCGCGACTGGCCCGGGCGCTCGAGGCCGACAAGCGCACGGCCCACGCGACCTCGGACCGGCTGACCGGTCTCGCCAACCGGCGCAAGTTCGATGAGCTGGTAACGCAGGCGGAACCGCCTCGCGGCCCCCGGCAGGGCGCGCTCGTCTACGCCGACCTCGACCGCTTCAAGCTCCTCAACGACACGCTGGGCCACCCCGCGGGGGACGCTGCCCTGATCCATTTCGCCCGCATCATCCAGGGGCAGATCCGCGCGGGTGACGTGGCCGCCCGGATCGGGGGCGAGGAGTTCGCGATCTGGCTTCCGAAGGCCGAGCTCGGGGTGGGAGCCAAGATCGCCGAACGGATCCGGATCAAGCTGGGCACCACTCCCTGGGACTGGAACGGCCGTCCCTGGCCCCTCAGCGCGTCGTTCGGCGTCGCGGCCTGTCCGGAAACCGGACGGACGTTGAAAGCGCTTCCCGCGCAGGCGGATGCGGCGCTGTACGTGGCCAAGAACAGCGGCAGGAACCGGGTCGAGCGGGCCGGGCGGTAGCCAAAAAGGCGGGTGCCCTTCCTCCGGGCGGCCCCACCGTCTATATTTGAGTCACCCGAGGGGGCGACTGGCTTCGACGGGTTTGTTGAAGGAATGGCAGCGTGCCCAGGTCCAGAGTCCTGGTAAAACCGTCTGGAACGATTCAACTGCCAACACTGAACTGGCACTGGCCGCGTAAGCTGAGCTAACGCTCGCTTGACGCGCCTTCGGCTGGAGGAGCCCGCCCGGAGCGCCTCCACTCGAATCGCAAACCTGGGCTGGCCGAGCGCGTCGCTCCGACGCGAGCGGTGAGATCTTTCAGGAGCTAGGCCGAGGGGAGGTCGGTTCGGCACCGACCCGAGGCGACGGCAAAAAGACGAGCCTACGCACGTAGACGCGGTTCTGAATGCTTACTCGGACCAGGGTTCGATTCCCTGCGCCTCCATCATCCAACGGCGGGACGCCCACACGGTGGTCCCGCCGTTCGGCTATCCGCCAGCGCGCGTGGCGCAGAAGTAGCCCGTGGCGGCCTTTGGGTCACCCGCCGCGCTGGCCCACGTCCCGGCGAATCCGCCCTCATTGATCTGCCGCACCGTCAACGCGAAGTACCCCCCATCGAAGCGCGTCTGATCGCGGCGGTTGGCATCGGCGCCGAGCCGCAGCATGATCTCGAGCGGCGCCTCCGCGCGCGACGTGTGCCGCTCGATCACCAGCACGCCGGGCGAGGCGGGCTCCCGAGAGTCGAGGGCGCCGGTGTCGGTGCCGCCCACCGCCGCAGGATCGAGTGTGGTCCATCCGATGAGCGGCAAGCGGGTCGTGGTGTCGCGCAGGCCGAGGGACGCAGGCAGGGACTGGAGCGAATCATCGGCCGGGACCAGTTCCAGATCGGCCGCCGCCGAATCCCCGGCACGCGCGCCGCTTGAGGCAACGACTTGGAGGCGATAGGCACCGCTCAACTTGTCCGCGCTCGCGCCAGGGGCGAGCGCGCCGGAAACGGCGGTGCACGGCTCGGGCTTCGCGGTTACGCCGGCATCCTGCGCCGGCTGGCGCGGACCACACGCCCAGATCCCGAGCCAGAGGGCGCCGACCCACGCTCGGCGCCTCATGGCCGGATCGTCCGGGTGACGCGGCCATTCGGTGCGATCAGCCGGATCGGCGTCCGTGCGATATCGTCGACGAGCTCGATCCGCCCGCGGCGTCCGGTTGCGCGCGCGGCGGCGAGGGGCAGGGTGTAAGCATCCGCCGCGCTTGGATTGACGCTGTAGCCCTGCGATGCGAACGATGCGATGGTGATCGCGCTCAACGGCTCGGGCTGACCGGCGTCGAGGAAGCCGGTCATGAGCTCATTCTCGAATACCAGCTCTCGCCAGTGCTTGTTCACCGTGCCCGGTCCACCCATGTCTTCGACAGGGACTTTCTTGCCAGCGTACAGGGTACCTCCGGACGCATTGAACGCTGTGACGGCTTGCGCGCCGGTGAAATGTGGGTCGGCTCCGGTGGTCGGCGGAGAGGCCGGGTCGGCGAGCAGCCCCTGAACATCCCACAGCACCCCAAATCCCAGCACGTGACCCATCTCGTGCAGCACCGTCGGCCCAAGCGCGCCGTTGTCGAGATCCGCCTCGTCGAAGAACATGACTCCCATCCCGGGGAAGTCTCCGATATCGATCTGGCCGTCGTCGTTTTCATCGCGGATCAGGCACGGCCCCGCCTGGGCGAGCACGCTGCCCGGCCCATCGATGGGCTGAACCGACGCCAGAATCAGCAAGTCGTCCACCGGCTCGTTGACCGCCGGGCTGCCGTCCCCGCAGCCCCCGGCGTCCGCGACCGCCTGGGCGTCGGAGAGGTCGTTGGTGATCACGGACTCCCACCGGACTTCGGCTTCCGCGAACGCCAGCAATTGCGGCGCGGTGGCGGTGCCGAGGAAGCGAACCACGATGTCCAGCCCCCCGGCAGGCGTCGTCGTGGCCACGAACGTGGCCGGCTCGCCGGTCAGGGTCTCGTTGTCCGCCGTGGCCTCGAGGACGTTCACCCCCGCGGGCCCCATGGTCCACGCATCGGCGGTCGCGACCCCGTCTGCGCCGGTGACTTTGACACCGCCTGAGATCGAGCCGCCGCCCCGGGTCACCTCGAACCGGACCGTCACGCCGCCGACCGGCTGACCCGCGTTGTCCACCACCCGCACCTGAGGCGGCACGGGCAGCGCGACGCCCGAGCGCGCGCTCTGGCCGTTGCCGGCCGACGCGTCCATCGCCGTGGGCGGCGACGTGGCGCTGGCGCTGAAGCTCGTGGAGATGTCGGTACCCGCCGCCGAAACCGAAACCTGTTGCGCCGTGCCCGGGGTGGATCCGAGCGTGAAGGTGACGGAGGCTCGGCCCTGGGAGTCCGTGGTGCGTTCCGTCTGATCGAGCTGGCCGTCGCCTTGGGTGACGCTGAACTGCAGGGTGACATTGGGCAGCGGGTGGCCGCCGCCGTCGTCCGCCTCCACCACCAGCGGCGCCGGCAGCGGGCGGCCGGCGACACCGACCTGGCCGTTGCCCGACAGAGCCTGAAGCGAGGCGAGTTCGGGCGGCTCGGTGCCACCCCCGCAGCCGAGGACGAGGGTACACAAGGCGACGACGGTCGCAGACAACCGGGCGGGGTGGTGCCGAGAATTCATGAGTGGCGTCCGAAGTTGGGTGGGGGCGCGACGGCAGGCTAACTTACGCCCGGCGGCCACCGGCGGCCAGACTGAGCGGGGAATGCTGGCCGCTCGACAAACCTTAGACATCTCGTCCAATGTTTGTTCAATGTCGTGCCATAAGTCATTGTACTAATTGTGTATGCGTTGTCCGATAAGACCTAATTTCAAGCCGATGGACCAAGAAGGCGCCGATGACCGCACCCACGACGGCTGGGACACCTGATATTGCAGCGACGGCGGACATCCGCGAACGATTTCCTGCCCTCAGGCGCTGCCACGGCGGCCGCACCATCGCCTACTTCGACGGCCCCGGCGGTACCCAGGTCCCGCAGAGCGTGGCCGATGCCGTCACCGACTACCTGCTGCACCACAACGCGAACACCCACTGGCGCTATCCGACGAGCGAGGAGACCGACGCCCTCATCACCGCGTCGCGCGCCGCGCTGGCCGACTTCCTCGGCGCCGGCGCCGACGAGGTCGTCTTCGGCGCGAACATGACGACCCTCACCTTCCACCTCGCCCGTGCCCTCGGCCGCGGCTGGGGCGCGGGCGACGAGATCGTGGTCACCGAGCTCGACCATCACGCCAACGTCGCCCCCTGGCGCGCCCTCGAGCGCGAGCGGGGGGTGACCATCCGGGTCGTCCCGGTCGTCCCCGCGACCGGCGAGCTGGACTGGCCCGCGTTGGAGCGTTCGCTGTCCGCCCGTACCCGCCTGCTTGCGATCGGCGCCGCCTCGAACGCGCTCGGTACGGTGAGCGACGTGACCCGGGCCTGCGCGCTCGCCCGCGCGGTCGGGGCGCTGAGCTTCGTGGACGCCGTGCACTACGCGGCGCACGGCGCCGTCGATGTCCGCCGCATCGGCTGCGACTTCCTGGCCTGCTCGGCCTACAAGTTCTATGGTCCGCATATCGGCGTGCTCTACGGCCGGCGCGAGCGGATCGAGGCGCTCGACGCGCCCAAGCTCGCGCCCGCGCCGAACGCGGCGCCGGAGCGCCTCGAGACCGGCACGCTCAATCACGAGGGCATCGTGGGCGCCGGCGCGGCGGTGAACTTCCTCGCGTCGCTGGCGACGGGCGGAGACCGCCGGACGCGACTGCGCGCGAGCCTGGAGGCGCTGCACCAGCGGGGACAGGGACTGCTCGAGCGGCTGTGGAAGGGACTGGAGCGGATTGGGGGGGTGACGCTGTACGGGCCACCGCCGGGACGGCCGCGCACACCGACCATCGCCTTCACCCTCGCAGGCATGCCGAGCGACGCGGTCGCCGCCGCGCTCGCGGCGGAAGGCGTGTTCGTCTCCCACGGCGATTTCTACGCGACCACGGTGGTCGAGCGGCTCGGTCTCGCCGAGCACGGCCTCGTCCGCGCGGGCTGCGCGTGCTACACCAACACCGACGACATCGACCGGCTGGTGGCGGGCGTGCGCGCGCTCGCCCGCTGACTGGAGGTCAGGCCGGCTTCACCGGAATCCGCACCCGCGTCTTCTCCCACTCGAGGACCAGCGTGGCGCCGGTGCCCGCCGGCTCGCTCCGGATCGTGAACGCCTCCACCGGCGTGGTGACGGCCTCGCTCTTGACCTTCGCTCGGCCGACTTCCTGCGCCTTCACCGCAGCGGTGTAGTTGCTCTCCTCGCCCCACTGCGTGATCGACCGGTTGACGATGATCTCCCACTCCCCCGCATCGGGAACGGTATAGAGGGAGTACGCGCCGGCCGGCAGCTTGATCCCGACGACGGTCAGCGGTGCCGACGTGAAGAAGATCGTCGGCTCGTTGGCCCCCGTGCGCCATAGCTTGCCGTACGGAACGGCCTCGCCGCCCAGCATCGTCCGCCCGCGCGAGGAGGGGCGGCCGTAGCAGAGCTTCACCGGCCGCCCGGCGACGGCGAACGTGAGCGAGTCGAGCGGGCTCTTTCGCCCCTCGGCCGGCACACGGTCGGGGTGAAGGACCTGGCAGGCGGAGTCGGTGGACTCCGCCGGCGGTGCGAGGGGGGCGGCAGCTGCGCTGACGGCGGCGACGAGAGCGAAGAACGACGACATGGGAAGATCCTCCGGCTAGGCGGCTGGTGCGGGCACGCGGGACCCCAGCAGGGCAGCGTGCGCGTCGTGCGCGAGCGCGAGAGCCTGATCGGCATCGGGCGCCAGGCAGTTGAGATGACCCATCTTGCGGCCGGGCCGAGGCTCGGTCTTGCCGTAGAGATGCAGGCGCACGCCGGGTCGCCGCAGCGCTTCGGCCCAGCGCGGCTCGCCCGGCAGCCACACGTCGCCCAGGATGTTGATCATGGCCACCGGACTCAGGAGCCGGGGCTCACCCAGGGGCAGGCCGCAGAGAGTGCGGAGCTGTTGCTCGAACTGGTCCACCGTGCACGCGTCCATCGTGTAGTGCCCGCTGTTGTGCGGACGTGGGGCCATCTCGTTGACGTAGAGCCGCCCGCCGTTGGCGACGAACAGCTCCACGCCCAGCACCCCCACGTACTCCATCCGCTCGGCGACCGCGATCGCGAGCGCATGGGCCTCCGCGGCCAGGCGCGGCGGCACGCGCGCCGGGACCACGGTGGTCTCCAGGATGCCGTTCCGGTGGCGATTCTCTCCCGGCGGGAACGCGGCGATATGGCCGTCCGCCCCGCGGGCCAGGACGACCGACAGCTCGGTCTCGAGCGACAGGCACTCCTCCAGCACGCAGGGCACCCGGCCGAACCGCTCGAACGCCTCCACGGCCGAGGCGAGATTCGTCACCGTCGCCTGGCCCTTGCCGTCGTAACCCAGCCGACTGGTCTTGAGGAGGGCAGGATTCCGGATGTGGCCGACCGCGGCCTCGAGCTCCGGGCGATCGACCACGGCACGGAATGGCGCGGTCGCGAACCCGGCGGCCTCGAGGAAGCGCTTCTCGGCGATGCGGTCCTGGGCGATCGCGACGGCCGCCACCGCGGGACGCACGAGTCCGGTGCGGGACAGCCGCGCGAGGGTCTCGGCGGGGACGTTCTCGAATTCGGTGGTCACGGCCTCGCAGGTGGCCGCGAGCTCGTCGAGCGCGCGCTCATCGGTGTAGGCGTGACGGAGGTGGCGATCGGCCACGTGGCCCGCCGGACTGCCGGGGTCGGGATCCAGCACGATCACCCGATAGCCCATGCTGCGCGCGCGCAACGTGAACATCCGTCCGAGCTGGCCGCCGCCCAGCATCCCGACGGTGGCGCCCGGCAGAATCACGCCGTCCCCGGGAGCTTGAGCGCGAGGACGCGGTCGGTCTGCGCGGCGCGGAAGGCGTCGAGCCGTCGCGCAAGTGACGGGTCGCTCACCGCGAGCAGCGCCACCGCGTAAGAGTCCCGCGTTGTGCGCACCGGCGGCGCCGATGGCGAAGGTGGCCACCGGGACGCCCGCCGGCATCTGGACGATGGAGAGCAACGAGTCGAGGCCCTGCAGGTGCTTGGATACGACCGGCACCCCGAGCACGGGGAGGGGCGTCTTGGCGGCGAGCATGCCGGGCAGGTGCGCCGCGCCGCCCGCGCCCGCGATGATGCAGCGCAACCCCCGGTCCCGTGCCTCCTGGGCATAGCGGAACAGCAGGTCCGGTGTCCGGTGCGCGCTCACGACCCGGCTCTCGTGCGGCACGTCGAACTCGCGTAGTCGCTCGCTCGCGTGCTGCATGACCTCCCAGTCGGAGTCGCTGCCCATCACGATGCCCACGAGCGGTGTGGCCATGGCTTCCTCGAGCGGGTGAGCGCCGGCGGCGCCGGCAGGCAGGAATTAAGGAGGGGGCGCGGGGTCGGGCAAGCGCGCGGGTCAGCCGTCACGGCCGGGTGCCGGGTCGCGCGCTAGGTTGCCGCGACTCGAGCGGGAGGAGCAGAGGTCATGGATGATGCGCAGCAGGCCACCACCACCCAGCCGCCGGAGATTCTGATGCCTGGCGAGCGACTGGTCCGGGCCATCCTGGAGCACCGATTGGTCGGCTTTCGCTATCAGGGGCGGGAGCGGATCGTCGAGCCGCACCTGCTCGGCCTGCACGAGGCGGGCGAGCCGATGCTGGTTGCCTATCAGACGGCCGGCGCCAGCCGCAGCGGCGACGTGCCGGGATGGCGCACCTTCATCACCACTTCGATGGAGGATGTCGAGATCCTGGATCAGACCTTCCCGGGGCCGCGCTCCGACATGCGGGCCTCGTCGCAGCCCATGCTCGAGATCTTCGCGCGCGCCTAGGGCGCCGCGCGCGGCTAGACGGTCGCGCGGGTGCGGTCCATCGTCCCGCGCGCGGCCAGCGCGGCTTGCGCCGCCGCCAGCCGCGCGATCGGGATGCGGAAGGGCGAACAGCTGACGTAGTTCATCCCGAGCCGGTCGCAGAAGGCCACGGCGGCCGGATCGCCCCCGTGCTCGCCGCAGATGCCCAGCTTCAGGTCGGGCCGCGTGCGGCGGCCCAGCTCGCCCGCCATCTGGATCAGCTTGCCGACGCCCGCCTGATCGAGGACCTGGAACGGGTCGTCGTCGATGACCCCGTGCTCGAGGTAATACGGCAGGAAGTGGCCGGCGTCGTCGCGGCTCAGACCCCACGTGGTCTGGGTGAGATCGTTGGTGCCGTACGAGAAGAACTGGGCCTCGCGGGCGAGCTCGTCCGCCGTGAGGCAGGCCCGGGGCAGTTCGATCATCGTGCCGAGGAGGAACGGCACGGTGATCTGGCGCTCGCGGAACACCTCCTCCGCCACCTGTCGGACGATCAGCGCCTGCTTCCGGAACTCCACCACGCTCGCGGTCAGCGGGATCATCACCTCGGGCATGACCCGGCCCTTTCGCGCCGCTACCGTGCACGCCGCCTCGAAGATGGCGCGCACCTGCATCGTGGTGATCTCGGGATAGATGATGCCGAGCCTGCACCCGCGGAGGCCGAGCATCGGGTTCACCTCGTGCAGCCGGTCGATCACCACCTGGAGCGCCTCGGTCGTGACCTTGAGCTCCTTGGCGAGCGCCTGGATCTCGGACGGCTCCTTGGGCAGGAACTCGTGGAGCGGGGGGTCGAGCAGCCGGATGGTGACCGGGAACCCCTCCATGGCGCGGAAGATGGCCTCGAAGTCGGCGCGCTGCATGGGCAGCAGCTTCGCCAGCGCGCGCTTCCGGCCGGCCGTGTCCTGCGCGACGATCATCTCCCGCATGGCAGTCAGCCGCTCGCCCTCGAAGAACATGTGCTCCGTGCGGCAGAGGCCGATGCCTTCCGCGCCGAAGTCCCGGCCGCGGTGCGCGTCGGCCGGCGTATCCGCGTTGACCCGCACCCGAAGCTGCCGAATGCGGTCGGCCCACTGCATGAGTCGGATGAAGTCGCCGCCGAGCTCGGGGGTCCGCAGGGCGGCCTGGCCGGCGAACACCTTGCCGGTGCTGCCGTCCACCGTGACCCAGTCGCCCTCCACGAGCCGCCGGCCGTCCACCCCCACGTGCCCGGCGCGATCGTCCACCTGCAGCGCCTGGGCGCCGACGACGCACGGCTTGCCCATCCCGCGCGCCACGACCGCCGCGTGCGACGTCATGCCCCCGCGCGCCGTGAGCACGGCCTTGGCCATCACCATGCCGTGGAAGTCCTCGGGCGAGGTCTCCCGCCGCACCAGAATGACCGCCTGACCCGCCCGGCCGAGCTTCTCGGCGCGGTCCGCGTCGAAGACCACCGTGCCGCACGCCGCGCCGGGCGACGCGGGCAGCCCGGTGGTCAGCAGGTCGAGCTGGCTGTGCGGATCGATGGTCGGATGGAGCAGCTGGTTCAGATCGTGGGGAGGGATGCGCGCGACGGCTTCCTCCTCCGAGATGAGCTCCTCGTCCACCATCTCGCACGCGATGCGGACGGCCGCGTGACCCGAGCGCTGGCCGCGCCGCGTCTGCAGCATGTAGAGCGTGCCGCGCTCGATCGTGAACTCCATGTCCTGCACGTCACGGAAATGGCGCTCGAGCGTGCGCGCCACGCGCTCGAGCTCCTGGTACGAAGCCGGCAGGCGATCCTTGAGGGTGGCGATCGGGAGCGGCGTGCGCGCGCCGGAGACGACGTCCTCACCCTGCGCGTTGAGCAGATACTCCCCGTAGAGCGCGCGCTCGCCGGTGGACGGGTCGCGGCTGAACGCGACGCCCGTGCCGGAGTCCTCGCCCAGATTGCCGTAGACCATCGCCACCACGTTCACCGCGGTGCCCATGCTGTCCGGAATGTCGTGCAGCTTCCGGTAGTCGATCGCGCGGCGGGTGTTCCAGCTCTCGAACACGGCGGCGATCGCGCCCCACAGCTGGTCCAGCGGATCGATCGGGAAGTCCCGCCCGGCCTCCTCGCGGACGTGCGCCTTGAACCGGGCCACCACCGACTGCAACTCCTCGACCGAGAGATCGATGTCCCGCTCGACCCCGCAGCGCTGGCGGTGCTCCTCCAGGATGTGCTCGAATCCCTTGCGCGGCAGGTCGAAGACGACGCTGCCGTACATCTGGACGAACCGGCGGTAGGAGTCCCAGGCGAACTGCGGGTTGCGGCTCTGGCGCGTGAGCCCCTCCACGGTCGCGTCGTTGAGGCCGAGGTTGAGGATGGTCTCCATCATCCCGGGCATCGACACGGCCGCGCCGGACCGGACGCTCACCAGCAGCGGATTGTCGCCGTCGCCGAAGTGCTTGCCGGTCGCGGCCTCGACCCGATGGAGCGCGTTCTCGACCTGCACCTGCAGGCGGCGGGGGAAGTGGTGGCTGTCGAGGTAGCTGAGGCACAGACTGCTGGCGATCGTGAAGCCGGGCGGGACAGGGATGCCGATGGTGGTCATCTCGGCCAGCCCGGCGCCCTTCCCGCCGAGCACCTCCTTCATGGCGGCGGTCCCGTCTGCGCGCCCTTGGCCGAAGAAGTAGACGAGGGGCTGCGCGTGGGGACCGCTCATGCGGGCGTCGCCACGAGCGGAGAGGCGTGCCGAAGCTGAACCAGCTCGCCCGGGATCGGCGTCGGATACGCGCCCGAGAAGCAGGCGTGGCAGTACTCGCTGTTCTCGCCCGCGGCGCGCAACATCCCGTCGAGCGAGAGGTAGCCGAGGGAATCGACGCCGAGGAACTCGCCGATCTCGTCGATCGAATGGGTCGCCGCGATGAGCTCCTCCCGGGTCGGCGTGTCGATGCCATACAGACAGGGCCCGGTGATCGGCGGTGACCCCAGCCGCAGGTGCACCTCGCGCGCTCCCGCTGCCCGGATCATCTGCACCAGGCTCTTGCTGGTGTTGCCCCGCACGAGGCTGTCGTCCACGACCACTACCGACTTGCCCTGGATGACGTCACGCACGGGGTTGAACTTGATCTTGACCTTCGCCACCCGGAGGTTCTGCGTCGGGTTGATGAACGTCCGGCCGACGTAGTGGTTCCGGATCAGGCCGTACTCGAGCTTGATCCCGGACACCTCGGAGAAGCCCAGCGCCATCGCGTTCGAGCTGTCGGGCACGCTGAACACCACCTCGGCCGAGGGGGCCGGCTGCTCGCGGGCGAGCTGGCGGCCGAGCTCGCGGCGGGCGCGGTCCACCGATTCGCCGAAGACCGTGCTGTCGGGGCGGGCGAAGTACACCAGCTCGAACACGCAGCGGCTCACCGGGCGCGGCGACAGGCGGGGCAGCTCGGTGACCCGGCCGTCGTCGATCCTGACGAACTCTCCGGGTTGCAGCTCGCAGGTGATGTTCGCGCCCAGCAGGTCGAGCGCGCAGGTCTCCGACGCGAGCACCATTCCGCTCCCCAGCCGGCCCATCACCAGCGGGCGGAAGCCACGGCTGTCTACCACGGCGTACAGGGTGCGTCCGACCGCCATCACCAGGCTGTAGGCGCCATCGACCTGCTCGAGCGCCTCGCGGATCTGGCCCTCGACCGTGTCGGCCTCGCTCCGCGCGATCAGGTGGACCAGGACCTCGGTGTCCGAGGAGGTGGTGAAGATCGCGCCCTTCTCGACCAGGTCGCGCTTGATCTCGGCCGCGTTGATGATGTTCCCGTTGTGCGCGATCGCCAGCGGCCCGCAGCGGGTGGCCACGTTGCAGGGCTGCGCGTTGGCCAGCACGGTGCTGCCCGTCGTGGAGTAGCGCGTGTGCCCGACGGCGACGTCGCCCGGAAGCGTGGCCAGGATGGGTTCCTCGAAGGTCTCGCTCACCAGTCCCATGCCGCGGTGCGAGCGGGCGTGGCCCTCGCGGTCGATGGTCACGATGCCCGCGCTCTCCTGGCCGCGATGCTGCAGCGCGTACAGGCCGAGGTAGGTGAGCCGGGCCGCGTCAGGGATCCCGGAGACGCCGATGATGCCGCACATGCCTTACACTCCCGCCGAGCGATCCACGTCCGGATGCTGCATCCGGCGCGGGATCGCCGCAAAATAGGTCCGGCGCAGGCCGCCGATGGACCACTTGAACACCTCCGCCCCCACTCGGAGTTCCAGGGTGCCGCCGCGCTCGCCGACCCGGCCCGCCCGGAACGCCGGCACGCCGGCCTCGCGGGCGAGCGCCATCAGGGTGTCCAGATCGGCCGGCGCGGCGGACGCGACCGCGCGCGCGCCGTCCTCGCCGTAGAGCACACCTTCCGCGGACACCCCCGAGGCGTAGCCGGTCAGGTCCACGGTGGCGCCCAGCCCAGCCGTGGCGTAGGCCCCACCCACCGCGGCTTCAGCCAGCGCCACGAGCAGGCCGCCCTCGGCGGCATCGTGCGCCGAGCGGAGCAGGCGCTGACGGGCCGCGGCCACCAGCAGCCGCTGGAGGCGGCGCTCCGCATCGAGATCCACCGGCGCGGGGCGCCCGCCGATGAAGTCGAACACCTCGGTCCAGTACGCCGAGCCGCCCAGCTCGCCCCGGGTCGCGCCGAGGATGACGATCTCGTCGCCCGGGTGCGAGAAATGGCTGGCGACGCGGTCGGCGACCTTGTCGAGCAGCCCCACCATGCCCACGGTCGGGGTCGGATCGACCGCGCCGCTGGGGCTCTCGTTGTAGAAGCTGACGTTGCCGCCGGTCACCGGCGTGTCGAACGCCCGGCAGGCCTCGGCGATGCCCCGGCAGGCCTCGCGGAACTGGAAGAAGACCTCGGGCTTCTCCGGGTTGCCGAAATTGAGGCAGTCGGTGATACCCAGGGGCAGGGCGCCCGTGCACGCGATGTTGCGGGCCGCCTCGGCGACGGTCGCCTTGCCGCCCTCGTACGGGTCGAGCGCGACCAGGCGATTGTTGCAGTCGACGGTCACGGCCAGGCCGAACTCCTTGCCGGGCACCTGCAGCACCCCGGCGTCCCCTCCGGGGCCAAGCACGGTCGAGGCCTGCACCGTAGAGTCGTACTGCTCGTAAACCCAGCGCTTGCTCGCCAGGTTGGGCGAGTCGAGGAGCCGCTCGAGCGCGCCATGGAGGTCGACGCTCGGGGCGCCGGCGGGCCGCGCCGCCCGCCGCGCCCTGGCGTCGTCGCCCTCGCGGGCGTCCGGCTCGTAGATCGGGCAGTCGTCTACCAGGCGCTGCCCCGGAATGGCGGCCACTACCTGGCCGTGGTGCCGGACTCGGAAGATGCCGTCGTCTGTCACCTGGCCGATGGGCGTCGCGCTGAGCTCCCACTTGGCGCACACGGCCTGGATCGCGGGGATGCGCTCCGGCTCGGCCACGACCAGCATGCGCTCCTGCGACTCGGATAGCAGGATCTCGTACGGCGTCATGCCCGGCTCGCGCGTCGGCACCAGGCCGGTGTCGATCTCCACCCCCACTCCGCCGCGGGCCGCCATCTCGGCGCTCGAGCTCGTGAGCCCGGCCGCCCCCATGTCCTGGATCGCGACGATAAGCCCGGAGGTGATCAGCTCCAGGCTGGCCTCGAGCAGCAGCTTCTCGGTGAAGGGATCGCCCACCTGCACCTGCGGCCGGCGTGCTTCGCTCTTCTCGCTCAGCTCCTCCGAGGCGAAGCTGGCGCCGTGAATGCCGTCCCGGCCGGTCCTGGCGCCGACACAGAGCAGGACGTTGCCGACGCCGTGCGCCGCCGCACGGATGAGATCGGACTCCTTGAGCAGGCCGACGCACATCGCGTTCACCAGCGGGTTGCCGGTGTACCCGGGGGCGAAGCCGACTTCGCCGCCGAGCGTCGGCACCCCGACGCAGTTGCCGTAGTCGCCCACGCCGCGGACGACGCCGGCGAACAGGTAGCGGTTGCGGGGGACGTCGAGCGGCCCGAACCGGAGGCTGTTGAGCACCGCCACCGGCCGGGCGCCCATCGTGAACACGTCCCGCAGGATGCCGCCGACGCCGGTGGCGGCGCCCTGGTACGGCTCGACCGCCGAGGGGTGGTTGTGTGACTCGATCTTGAAGGCGACGGCCCACCCATCGGGCAGGCGCAGCACGCCGGCGTTCTCGCCCGGTCCCTGCACGACGTGCGCCCCGGTGGTAGGGAAGGTCTTGAGGACCGGCTTCGAGTGCTTGTACGAGCAATGCTCCGACCACAGGGCCGAGAACACGCCCAGCTCGGTGAGAGTCGGCGTGCGGCCGAGCATCTCGACGATGCGCCCGTACTCGAGGTCGTTCAGGTTGTGCTCCCGCACGACCTCGGGCGTGACCGGACGCTCGCCGGGGAACGAGCCGGCTTCGGTGAGGCCCGACGCGGTGGAGCTGGTCACTTGGGCTTCCTGGGCGAGCGGCCGAGCGTGGTGAACGCGTCCGACAGCACCCGGGTCAGCAGCCCGGGCCGGTCCTCGTGCGCCACGGCGTCCAGCTCGCCGGCGTCGAGCCACATCCCGCCGCAGTGGGGGCACGTCTCGATCTGGACCCCGTGGTAGACGCTGGACGCGAGGTCGTAGCCGTCCTTGGGGCACTTCATGTAGTGAGACTTGCGCTCGGCCTCGCGCAGCGCGGCCTCGTCCTGCGCGCGCTGGCGCCGCAGGAGCTCGGCGTCCTGCTTGACGAAGTACTCGTCCTCGTTGCGGCTGGGCTTGTCGGTCGTCATCAGGTAGGCACCTTGAGCGTGGCGTCCTGGGGCCGCCAGGCCGCGAGGGAGGTGAAGAAGCCGAGGCCGTCGGGCGCGCCGAGGAGCGGATCGGCGATCCGCTCCGGGTGCGGCATGATGCCGACCACGGTGCCCGCGGCGTTGGTGATGCCGGCGATGTGGTTCGCCGAGCCGTTCGGGTTGGGCTGGAGTGGGGAGGACTCGCTGCTCGCCACGTACCGGAGCACGACGCGGCCCTCGGCCTCGAGCATGCGGAGCGTGTCGTCGGTGGCCACGAAACGACCGTCCCCGTGGGCCACGGGGAGCCGAAGCGTCGCGCCGGGCTGGTACGCCGAGGTGAAGACCGTGCTGGTCCGCTCCACGACGACGTCCACCGGCTTCGACACGAAGGTGAGCCCCGCGTTGCGCAGCAGGGCGCCGGGAAGCAGATGGGCCTCGCACAGGATCTGGAACCCGTTGCAGATGCCGAGCACCGGCCCGCCGGCCGCGGCGTGGCGCTGAACTGCCTGCATCACCGGGCTGAAGCGGGCGATGGCGCCGGAGCGGAGATAGTCGCCGTAGCTGAACCCGCCGGGCAACACCACGATGTCCGCGCCCTGCAGACTCGTGTCGCGGTGCCACACGAAATAGGCCTCGGCCCCGACGCGTTCGGCGGCGCGCAACGTGTCGAAGTCGCAGTTGCTGCCGGGGAAGCGGACCACCGCCACCTTGACCATCAGGCCTCCTCGACTTCCAGCAGGTAGTCCTCGGTGACCGGATTGGCGAGCAGCTTGTCGCACATCTGACGCACCCGCGCCTCCGCCTCGGGGCGCGTGCGGGCCGCCACCTCGAGCTCGATGGCCCGGCCGACGCGCACCCCGCCGGCTTCGGCGAAGCCCAGCGCCGCGAGGGCGTGCTCCACGGCCTGTCCCTGCGGGTCGAGCAGTCCGCCTCTCGGCATCACCCGGACATGTACTCGAAAGCTCATCGATCCTCGCTCTGCTGGCGCCGGTCGACCCATCCGGCGCGCCGTTCGATGGTGGTCGCCGGGGGCACCGCGTCTCCGGCGTCGTGCGGATCGGCCAGCTGCTCCTCCGCGGTGGCGGCCGGCTCGGGCCGCTCCATGAGCCCGAGCACGGTGGCGCGCGCAAGCCCGAAGATCATATAGGCGAGCCCGAGCGGAAACAGAAAATACTCGGGCGCCGCGATTCCGCCGATGAGGACGCCCAGGTGGACGGCGAGCCCGAACAGGCCCTTGGGCGACCGCAGGCCGATCGGCGGGAACTTGGGATACTTGACGTTGCTCACCATGAGCAGCGCGAGCAGCAGCATCAGCACCACCAGGCCCTGGTGCTGCAGGTCGAGGTAGGCGATCGACGCCCGATACCATTCGGTCTGACTGAACGGGTAGTAGACCGCCAGCGTCATCCCGGCGGATGGCGACGGCATGCCGGTGAACCACCCGGAGGACGGCTTGCCGGCAGACACCACGTTGAACCGCGCCAGACGGAGGGCAACCGCGGTCACGTAGATGTACGACAGGATCCAGGCGAACCGTCCGGCGCTGGCGAAATCCAGGAAATAGATCAGCAGCGCCGGTGCCACACCGAACGACACGATGTCGACGAGCGAGTCGAGCTCGGCCCCGAACCGGGATCCCGTGTTCGAGAGCCGGGCCACCCGGCCATCGAGCATGTCGAGGATGCCCGAGAACACGATGAACCAGCCGGCCCAGCGGAAATTGCCGTTGAACGCCGAGACGATCGCCCAGAACCCGAAGAACAGGTTGCCCAGGGTGAAGGCGCTCGGCATCACGACCACGACTTGCCGCATCGAGGGACGCCGGCCGGAGCCGCTGCGGCGCGGGATCAGTTCCATTCGGCCACCACCGTCACCCCCACGCGCGTGGTATCCCCGACGTGCGCCAGCACGCGGGTCCCCAGCGGGAGAAAGAGGTCCACCCGTGACCCGAACCGGATCATGCCCAGGCGCTCGCCCTGGTGCACCAGCGTCCCGACCGGGTGATCGGTCACGATCCGACGGGCCACCAGCCCCGCGATCTGGCGGATGAGCACCTTGCCTCGCGCCGTCGCGAGACCCACCGATGACTGCTCGTTGGACAGGCTCGACTTCTCCGCGGCGGCATGGCCGAATTCGCCCGGGTTGTAGTGGCGGTAGGCGACGGTGCCGTCGGTCGGATAGCGGTTCACGTGACAGTCGAACACGTTCATGAAGATCGAGACCCGTTGCGCTCGCCCCCCGAAGAAGGCCGGCTCCTCCACTTCGACCACGCTCACGACCTTCCCGTCCGCCGGGGCGACCACCAGTCGGTCGCCGCGCGACCATGCGCGCTCGGGATCCCGGAAGAACGCGACGACCCAGACCGCCAGCAGGGACCACAGGATCGCGGCCGCGATCCACGCGGTGGAGCCCGACCGTCCCGCCATCGCGATCAACCCCAGCGCCACCACCCACGCCCCGATGATGAACCACCGCCCCTCCGGCGCCGTTCGTATCACGCGGAATCCTCCAGATCCCGACCGGTCAACCGCCGGAACGCCTCGAGGTACCGCCGGCTGGTCGCCGCGACCACCTCCGCGGGCAACGGCGGGGGCGGCGCCTCGCCGTTCCAGCCGCCCTGCGCCTTCACGCCCGAGAGGTAGTCGCGCAGCGGCTGCTTGTCGAAGCTGGGCTGGCTCCGGCCGGGGGCGTAGCGGTCCGCCGGCCAGAAGCGCGAGCTGTCCGGCGTCATCAGCTCGTCGATGAGCAGCAGCGAGCCGTCGGCCGCGGTGCCGAACTCGAATTTCGTGTCGGCGATGATGATCCCGCGCTCGGCGGCGTGCTCGCGCCCCGCCAGGTACACGGCGAAGCTGGCCTCCCGCAGCCGAGTCGCGAGCGGCATGCCCAGGGCCTCGGCCATCCGGCCGAAGCTCACGTTCTCGTCGTGGCCGCTCTCCGCCTTGGTGGCGGGCGAGAACAGCGGCGGCTCGAGCGGCGAGCTCTCCTCAAGTCCGGCCGCCAGCGCCTCGCCGGCCAGGGTGCCGCGGCTTCGGTACTCGCCCCAGGCGGATCCCGAGAGATAGCCGCGCACGACGCACTCGAACGGGACCGGCGACGTCCGGCGGACCAGCATGGCCCGGCCCGCGATCTCGCCCTCCCGGCCGGCGAGCGCGCGGACGCGCCGCAGGATCTCGCCGGTGCTCGCGGTGACGTAGTGCGAAGGGACGACGTCCCGCAGGCGCTCGAACCAGAATGCGCTGATCTGGGTCAGCACCGCGCCCTTCCGCGGAATCGGCTCGCGCATGACCACGTCGAACGCGCTCACCCGGTCGCTGGCCACGAGCAGCAGGTGCTCCGCGTCCACCTCGTAGACCTCGCGCACCTTGCCGCGGCGGAGCAGGGGCAGCGGCAGGCGGCTCTCGGTCACGAGCGTCGTCATACGCGTACCTCCGCGCCGCCGGCTTCCGCCGCCAGCGGCCGCGCGCGCTCGAGCAGCGGATGCAGGTACTCCTCGAGGAACTCTCCGACCTGCTCCGCGGCGCGGCCGGTGTACGCCGCGGGATCGAGCTCGGCGCGGAGCGCGGCCGCCGGCACGCCCGCGAAGGCCGGATCGCCCGCGAGCCGAGCGAGCAGATCGTTGGGGCCGCCCCGGCTCACCGACTCGGCGACCGCGAGGCTGTGGCGGCGAATCACCTCGTGCAGGGTCTGGCGATCGCCGCCCGCGCCGACGCCCAGCATCAGCCACCGCTCGGTGGCCATGAACGGCATCTGGTCGTCCACGTGGCGGCGGATCACGTCTTCGCGGACCTCGAGGCCGGCCGCGATGTTGGTCGCGAGCACCAGGATCGCGTCCGTCGCGAGGAACGCCTCGGGCAGCGTCAGCCGGCGATTGGCGCTGTCGTCCAGCGTGCGCTCGAGCCACTGCGAGGCCGCCGTGTGGGCGCCGTTGGCCTGGAGCGAGATCACGAACCGGGCGAGCCCGGCGATGCGCTCCGAGCGCATGGGATTCCGCTTATAGGCCATCGCGCTCGAGCCGATCTGCTCGGACTCGAACGGCTCGAGCAGCTCACCCTCGTGCTGGAGCAGCCGGAGATCGCCCGCCATCTTGCCCGCCGACTGCGCGAGGCCGCTCAGCGCGTCGAGCACCATGCTGTCGGTCTTGCGCGGGTACGTCTGGCCGGTGACGGCGAACTGGTCATGGAACCCGAGCTTCGCGGTCACCCGGCGCTCGAGCTCGCGCACCTTGGCGTGGTCGCCGCCGAAGAGCTCGAGGAAGGCGGCCTGGGTGCCGGTCGTGCCCTGGCAGCCGCGGAACCGGAGCGCGGCCAGCCGGTGGGAGATCTCCTCCACGTCGAGCGCGAAGTCCTGCATCCAGAGCGTCGCGCGCTTGCCGACGGTGGTGAGCTGCGCCGGCTGGAAGTGGGTGTAGGCCAGGCAGGGAATGGCGCGGGTCCGCCGCGCGAAGACCTCGAGCGCCTGGAGCACCGCGATCACGCGGCCCAGCAGGAGGCGCATCCCCTCGCGCATCACGATGAGATCGGCGTTGTCGGTGACGAACGCGCTGGTGGCGCCGAGGTGCAGATACGGCCGGGCGGCGGGGGCCTGCTCGCCGAAGGCGTGCACGTGTGCCATCACGTCGTGCCGAAACCGGCGCTCGTACCGGTCGGCGGCGGCGAGATCCACGTCGTCCAGGTGCGCCCGCATCTGGGCCAGCGCCTCGTCGGGGATGTCGAGCCCCAGCTCGCGCTCGGCCTCTGCCAGTGCGAGCCACAGCCGGCGCCAGAGCCCGATCCGGTGCGGCTCTCCCCAGAGGATCTGCATCGCGGGGGAGGCGTAGCGGGTGCCGAGCGGCGAGCGCCAGCGGTCGTCGGTCATCGGAAAACGAGGTCGGTGAAGGTGATCTGGCCGTCGCGCTCGAGATAGACGCGGATGACCTCGCCGGAGCGGACGTTGAGCAGCTCCTCGACCTGCGAGGCGGCGCGCACCGCGCTGCGGTTGATGCCGACGATGACGTCGCCTTCGCGCAATCCGGTGGCGCGGCTCACCTGCGGCGAGATCCGGAAGATGAGCGCGCCGCGGTCGCTCCGGATCCCGCGCTCGGCCTGGATCTGCGGCGTGATGTTGATGAGCTGCAGGTCCTGCAGCACGGTCACCTTCTCGGCGGTCACCGTGGGCAGGTCGCCGGTCACGATGCGCCGGCGCACGGTGCCGCTGCCGCTCCGAAGGCTCACGTCCACGCTGTCCCCGACGTGCAGGTCCAGCTTGACCGCCTCCCAGTCGAGGTAGTTGCGGAGCCGCCGCCCGTTCGCCTGCACCAGCACATCGCCGGACTTGAGCCCGGCCCGCGCCGCAGGCCCCTCGGGCGAGATCGACGCTACCACTACGCCGCCCTGGCTCTTCCAGTTGCGCATGGCGGCCGCGCCCTCGACCTCGAGTCCCACCCACGCGCGCCGCACCGAGCCGCTCCGGATGATCTCGTCGGCCACGCCGAGCGCGCGCTCGATCGGGATGGCGAAGCCGAGCCCCACCGAGCCGCCGCTGCTGCTGAAGATCGAGGAGTTGACGCCGACGACTTCGCCGAGGGCGTTGGTGAGCGGTCCACCCGAATTGCCGGGGTTGATGGCGGCGTCGGTCTGGATCATGTCCAGGTACAAGCCGGTCTGGTCGCCGGTGGGCAGGATGTTCCGTGAGGTCGCGCTGACCACGCCGACGGTGACCGTCGGCTCGGCGTTGCCGAGCAGGTAGGCGTAGGGGTTGCCCATGGCGACGACCCACTCACCGATCATGAGATCAGTGCTGTGGCCCGGCGTCGCGGTCGGCAGGCCCTGACGGTCGACCTTCAACACCGCGATGTCCGTCAGCGGGTCCTCGCCCAGCACGCGGGCGGGCAGGTCGGTGCCGTCCGCGAGCGTCACGACGACCCTGGTGGCGTTGGCGACGACGTGCTGGTTAGTGAGGACGATTCCGTTCGGGCGGATCACGAAGCCGGTCCCGTAGCCCTGGACCACCCGTGCGCCTTCGGGCACGAAGAAGAAATCCCAGGGCGAGCGGGGCGGCGCCTCGCGGGTCGAGGTCACGTTGATCGAGACCACCGCGCCCGCCGCTCGCTCCACGGCGGACACCAGTGCCGTTCGCCGTGTGGTTGTCGCCTGGGTGCTGGCGGCGCTCGCGGCGACCTGAGCGGCGGCCGTCGTGACGACGGTGCGCCGGTCGACGCGGGCGACCGGCGTGCCCGCATCCCGGCACGCCGCGGCGAGGAGGGCGAGGAGGAGCGCCCGGCTACGCATCGCGCATCACCGCGTGGGCGGCCGGCGGCGCCAGCTCCGTCTCGGTCGCCGGCAGGTAGAGCTCGGCGGGATACGTCGCGCGGATGAAGTACAGGCCCTGCGCCGGAGCCGGCGGACTCGTGCGCTGGTTGTCGCCTCGCTCGAGCAGCATCTCGACGTCGGCGAGCGGGCGGCGGCCCAGCCCGACGTCCACCATCGTGCCGACCAGCATGCGCACCATGTGGTGCAGGAAGCGGTCGGCCTCGACGTGAAAGCTCACGCCGTGCTGGCCGGGTCGCTCCACCCATTCGGCGGTGAGGATGCGGCAGCGATAGTGCGGCTTCGGCTCACCCTTCGCGGCGAACGCGCGGAAATCGTGCTCGTCCTGCAGCAGCGTGGCCGCCGCGCGGAGCCCGGCCAGCTCGAGCGGGCGGGCCAGCGACCATTCGAACGGCCGGCGAAATGGTGACGCCGACGCGTCGTCGGTGCCGATGTCGTAGCGGTATCTGCGGGAGATGGCGCTCTTCCGCGCGTGGAAGCCGGGCCGCATGGCATCGACCCGCTCCACCCAACAATCGGCCGGGAGGAGGGCATTGAGGGCTCGCCGAATCGACGTGGCATTCCAGGACGAGGGGGCGGCGAAGCTGACGGCGAGCCCGGAGGCGTGCACTCCTGCATCGGTGCGGCCGGCCGCGTTGGCAGGGGCGTGGCTCCCGAAGAGCCGCTCCAGGACGCGCTCGAATTCGACTTGCACCGATCGGCCGGCCGGTTGGCGCTGCCATCCGACAAACCCGGTACCGTCGAAGTGCAGCGTGGCGAGGAAAGTCCGGCTCATCGAGCCGAAATGTAGCGGAGACAGACCCCCCGGGCAAGTTACGCAACTGCTTATGCCACATTGACAAAAGCGGTCTTGCCCGAATACACTTGGCGGCACTCTCCACGACCTTCGAAAACGCTCCGACCGCGACCGCCCGTGACCCAGGACGCTCCGCTCCGCTACGCCCTTCAGCAGCTTGCGCACGGTGCGTCGTTGACCGGCGAAGCCGCGGCCGCAGCGTTTGCCGTGGTCATGCGGGGCGAAGCCACTCCGGTCCAGACGGCCGCCCTGCTGATGGGTCTCCGGGCCAAGGGCGAAACGGCGGACGAGGTGGCCGGGGCGGCCCTCGCGCTCCGGGAGGCGATGCACCGGGTCGAGGTGCCGGAGGCCCAGCGCGTCGTCGACACCTGCGGGACGGGCGGGGGCCGGGTCGGCACGCTCAACATCTCCACCGCCGCCGCGTTCGTCGTGGCCGCAGCCGGCGTTCCCGTGGCCAAGCATGGCAACCGCAGCTACACCTCACGCTCAGGCTCGGCGGACGTACTCGAGGCGCTCGGCATCGATATCGGCCTCCCGCCTGCGCGCGCGGCGGATGTGCTCGCCGATGTGGGCCTGGTGTTCCTGTTCGCGCCGACCTATCACCCGGCGATGCGGCACGCCGGTCCGGTGCGTAAAGAGCTGGGCGTGGCGACGATCATGAACCTGCTGGGACCGCTGGCGAACCCGGCCGGTGTCGGTCGGCAGGTCATCGGCGTGTCGGCCGAGGACCGCGCACCGCTCGTCGCGGCGGCGCTGGCGCGCCTGGGCGCGGTCCACGCGCTGGTGGTGCACGCAGCGGTCGGGATGGACGAAGTCAGCCCGTGGGGCGCGACGCGGGTGTGGGAAGTGCGGGGGGATGAAGTCCGACGCTGGGCCGTCGACCCAGGTGTGCTGGCGCTCGAATGCGACGACCTCGACAACCTCGCGGGCGGAGAGCCCGAGGAGAATGCCGCGCGGCTGGAACGGCTGTTGGAAGGTGAGGGACGACCCGTGGAGCGCTGCGCGGTGCTGTTGAACGCCGCGGCCGCGCTGTACGTCTCCGGCAACGGGTGGACGCTCGCGGAGTCGGCTGCGCGAGCGCGCGAAGCGATGGAGCAGGGAAGAGGCGCGGATGTCTTGGCCCGGCTACGGGCGGCGGCGCCGCGGATGGTGGCGCAGCGGGCGCCGTGACTACGCCGCCGTGAGCGGGGGCGCCGAGGCCGGGGGCGCCGTGACCGGGGGCGCCGTGACCGGGGGCGCCGTGACCCGGGGCGCCGAGCCGGCGACGCGCGTCAGTACTTGCGAATGACCCCGACCACCACGCCCTGAATCAGCACGTCCCGCTCCTGGAAGCGCATCGGCTGCATGGTGGCGTTGGCCGGCTGCAGCCGAATCCATCCCCCGGCCTCGCGGTAGAACTTCTTCACCGTGGCCTCGCTGCCGTTGACCAGCGCGATGACCATCTCGCCATTCTCGGCAGACTGCTTGCCGTGCACCACGACGACGTCGCCATCCACGATGTGCTCGTCGATCATGGACGTGCCCTGCACGCGCAGCGCGTAGTTCGGCCCGCGGCGGGGAAGCATCTGATCAGGCACCGCGATGGTTTCCTGATGCATGAGCGACTCGATCGGCGTGCCGGCCGCGACCTTACCGAGCAGCGGGATCTCGCTCGCGGCCGACGTGCCCCGCGGCGGCAACACCTCGATGGAGCGGCTCTCGTTGTAGGAGCGCCGGATGTAGCCCTTGCGCTCGAGGTTTGTGAGGTGCTCGTGCACCGTCGCCAGCGACTGGAACCCGAACCGTTCGGCGATCTCCTCGAAACTCGGCGCGTAGCCTTGATCCTGGATGTGCTGCTGCAGGTACGAGAGAATTTCGCTCTGGCGCTTGGTCAGGGGCACAGCATCCTCCTCGCTCACGGTGCGACCGAATAGAGCCCGAACTACTATACCCGAAGACCGGCCGAAGGACAAGATGCCCGTCACCCTCGAGCAGATTCTCACCACGACCCGAGGCACGCTGCCCGGCCTCCGGGCACGGCGCGAGGCCCTCGAACGGGCGGCGGCGGCGGTGGGGCGCCCCCCGTCGTTCAGGGCGGCGCTCCGCGGGAAGAACGTGGCGGTGATCGCCGAGGTGAAACGGCGGTCGCCCTCGGCGGGCTCGATCCGGGAAGATCTGGATCCCGCCGAGCGCGCTGAGCGGTATGCCCGGCACGGTGCCGCCGCCATCTCGGTCCTTACCGACGGCCCATTCTTCGGCGGTTCGTTGGAGGATCTCCGGGCCGCCGCGGGCCGGACCCGGGTGCCTGTGCTGCGCAAGGATTTCATCCTGGACGAGGTTCAGATTCTCGAGGCGCGGGCCGCCGGTGCCGCCGCCATCCTCCTGATCGTCCGGGCGCTGCCCCAGCCACGACTGGCGGCCTTGCTCGAGGCGGCGCGCGCCACCGGCCTCGACGCCCTGGTCGAGGTGCACCAACCGGGGGAAGTCGCCATGGCGCTCGACGCAGGCGCGGACATCCTCGGCATCAACAGCCGGGACCTCGACACTTTCCGCATCGACACGACGGCGGCCTGGCGCCTGCTTCGCTCCATTCCGCCCGACCGAGTGGCGGTGGCGGAGAGCGGCATGACCAGCGCAGCGGACGTCGAGACTGCCGCGGCGGCCGGCGCGGACGCGGTGTTGATCGGCACGGCGCTCTCCTCGGCCGCGACACCGGAAGCGCTCCTCGCCGCGCTCACCCGCGTACCCCGCCGTGCCCGCTAGCAGTCACCCGCCGCGGACGAAGATCTGCGGGCTTACCCGGCCCCAGGACGCCGCGGCTGCGGTGCGGGCCGGAGCGGCGTTCTTGGGCGTCGTTTTTGCTGGTGGACCGCGGCGGGTGGGCGCCTCGCTCGCCGCCGAGATCACCGCCGCCAGCGGCGGCGTGCCCGTCTTCGGCGTCTACGGTGACCAATCGGTGGACGAAATTCTCCAGCTCAGCCGCGAGGCGGGTCTCGCGGGGGCGCAACTGCACGGGCCCTACCGGCGCGATGACGCCGCCCGGCTCCGGGCAGCCGGGCTGATCGTGTGGCGCGTGGTCCGGATCGCGACTCCCGATGATCTGGATGCCCTCAACGCGGCCGTGGCCGAGGCGGACGCGGTCCTGGTCGAGCCCCTCGTCCCGCATTTGGCCGGCGGCAGCGGCGTGTCGCTCGACCTCGCGGTGGCTCGCGAGGCGCGCGGGCGCCTGGCCGGCGTCACCATGGTGCTGGCCGGCGGCCTCCGGCCGGAGACGGTCGGGGCCGCCGTGGCCCTCGTTCGACCGGAGGTGGTCGATGTAAGTTCCGGGGTGGAGCGCCTGCCGGGCATCAAGGACCCTGACAAAATCGCGCGTTTTCTGGAGGCGGTGTTTGGCCACAGTGCTATCAGCTGAGCGTGCCGTGCAAGGCCGTTTCGGCCCCTATGGCGGCCGGTACGTGCCGGAGACGCTGGTCGCCGCGCTGGACGACCTCACGGGGTTGTACGACGCGGTGCGCGGAGATGCCGCGTTCTGGTCGGAGTACGAGGGGCTGCTCGCGGAGTTCGTCGGCCGGCCGTCACCGATCTCCGAAGCGCCGAGATTGAGCGCCGAGACCGGCGCGCTCGTCGTCCTCAAGCGCGAGGACCTGAACCACACCGGGGCGCACAAGATCAACAACACGATCGGCCAGGCGCTGTTGGCCTTGCGGATGGGCAAGCGGCGGATCATCGCGGAAACCGGTGCCGGGCAGCACGGCGTGGCGACGGCGACCGTGTGCGCCAGATTCGGGCTCGAGTGCGTGGTATACATGGGCGCGGAGGATGTCGCTCGCCAGAAGCTCAATGTGTACCGTATGCAGCTCCTCGGCGCAAAGGTGGTCACAGTGGAGTCGGGCACCCGCACGCTGAAGGACGCGACCAACGAAGCGCTGCGCGACTGGGTCGCGAACGTGCCGACGACCCACTACATCATCGGCTCTGTGGTGGGGCCCGATCCGTACCCGCGCATGGTGCGCGACTTCCAGTCGGTCATCGGCCGCGAGGCCCGCGCGCAGGTGCTGGCACGCTACGGCCGGCTGCCTGACACGGTGGTGGCCTGCGTGGGCGGGGGCTCGAACGCGATGGGCATCTTCGCCGGATTCATCGACGATCCGGCGGTGCAGCTCGTAGGAGTCGAGGCCGCGGGCGAAGGGATCGCCAGCGGCCATCACAGCGCCACCCTGAGCGCGGGCGCGCCGGGCGTGCTGCACGGCAGCCTGAGCTACCTGCTGCAGGACGCGGACGGGCAGGTCGCGCCCGCGCACTCGGTGTCGGCGGGACTGGACTATCCCGGCGTCGGCCCCGAGCACAGCTACCTCCGCGATACCGGCCGCGTGGCCTACGAGTCGGCCACGGACGTCGAGGCCCTGGAGTCGTTCCAGGCGGTCTGCCGGCTGGAGGGGATCATTCCCGCGCTGGAGACTGCTCACGCGTTTGCGTACGTCCGACGGATGGCCGGCCGGTGGCCGGCGGAAGCCCTCGTGCTCGTCTGTCTGAGCGGCCGCGGCGACAAAGACGTCGCGCACGTGGCCGCGCTGCTGGGAGCCCCCGTGTGACCAGCGGGCCGGTGCCGACCGAGATCCTGCCTGCTTCCCAGGTAACGGAGCTCATCACCAGCCTGGTGAAGGCGCTCCGCGCCTATCACATGTACCTGCCGAACAATCCCATCTACCAGCGCGCCAGCGACAACCTGCGGATCGCGTTCCAGCCGATCTGGGCGGTGCTGGACGAGCTGGCCCTCACGGTCGCCGAGACCGACTTCGTGTGGGAGGAGCAGGTCGTCTACCACCAGCTCAACAAGACCGAGAGCATTGCGTGGGGGCTGTTCAAGGACGGCATGCGCTCGCTCACCATCCGCCGCGGCGCGGAGGCCGAGGAGCTGCCCCGCTTCCTGGAGACGATCAACCGGGCCCGGTTCCTCCCCGCGGACGCGGGCGACGACTTGCTCACCCTGCTCTGGGAGCAGGAGTTCGAGCTGATTCAGTACCAGTTCATCGAGTTCTCGGGCGACGGTGGCGGCGGGCTGCCGGAGCGGACCGGCAGCGACACCGGCGGCGCCGCGAGCGACGCGCAGGCGGCCCGCGAGCGGCGGGACGCGGCCGCCGAGGACGCGCCGCCGCGACCGAAGGGCGTGGTGGACCTCGAGGAGTTCGACTCGACGCTCTACTTCCTCGACGAGCGCGAGATCAATCAGGTGGCCGCGGCGGTGGAGGCCGAATACACGCGGGACGTCCGCGCGGCGGCGCTCAGCGTGTTGTTCGACCTGTTCGAGCTGCAGGGCGAGCCGCCCATCCGCTCGGAGATCCTCGGCATTCTCGAGGCGCTGTTCCCCAATTTCCTCAACGCGCGCGACTTCCGGACCGCCGCCACGGTGCTCCGCGAATCCCGGCTGCTGGCGCAGCGGGTGCAGGGGCTCCAGCCCGAGCACGTGGCCCGGCTCGACGGGTTCGTCGGCAAGCTGAGCGAGCCCGCGATCGTGAGCCAGCTCATCCAGTCGATCGACGAGGCCCCCGCGCTCGCGGGTGAGGCGACGGTGGCCGAGGTGCTGCGGGAGCTCCGCGCCACCGCGCTGGAGCCGATCCTCACCTGGATTCCGAGTCTCGGCTCGCCCGTGCTCAAGAAGCTGCTCGAGGAGGTGGCCGACCGGCTGGCCGAGGCCCACCCCACCGAGCTGCTTCGCATCCTGCGCTCCCCCGAGTCCGAGGCGCTGGCGCCGGTGGTGTCGCTCTGCGGCCGCCTGCAGCTCACCCAGACCGTGCCCGGCCTCGGTGAGACGGTGGCGCACCCCGACGCGGCCGTCCGGCTGGCCTCGGTTCAGGCGCTCGCGCAGCTCGGCACGCCCGCCGCGCTCGGCTTCCTGGAGAAAGCGCTCGAGGACGGGGACCGCGCCGTCCGCCTGGCCGCCGTGCGCGTGGTGGGTGGCCGCGGCTACAAGGGCGCGCAGCGCCGCGTCGAGGGCATCGTGTTGGGCAAATCGGTCGCCGGGATGGATCTGACCGAGAAGATGGCCTTCTTCGAGGCCTACGGCGCGATCGCCGGCGCCGCGGGGCTCAAGCCGCTGAGCGCGCTGCTGCTCCCCAAGGGCCTGCTGCGGATGAAGGAATCGTCGGAGACGCGCGCGTGCGCGGCGATCGCAATCGGGAAGATCCGCACGCCCGAAGCGCGCGAGCTCCTCCAGCGCGCCGCGGAGGACAAGGACCTCGTGGTGCGCAACGCCGTGAGCCGGGCCCTCCGGGAGGTCGCGACGTGACGATGCCCGCCGAGCAGGCGGCCAACGCCGCGTCCGACGGGCGTCTCCGCCAGGGCGGGCGGGCGCTCCTGCTCGCGATCTACACGGCGCTCCGGAGCCTCAAGCTGTATCCCGTCGAGAACGCGACGGTCCAGAAGGCGCTCGATGATCTCGAGGCCAGCTCGCGCGCCCTGGTGGCGCTGGAGGCCGACCTCGAGATCCGGCTCGCGGGCGACTTCATCTTCGTCAACGCGACGCGCCTCCGGCTCGAGCTCGACAACTACGCCTCGTTCAGCCACATCCTGACCATGCTGCGGGCATTCTCCATCGGCGGCCTCCGGGTGCACGCGGCCGCCAACCGCCGCGAATGGCAGATCTTCCTGAGCCTGCTGCTGAGCCTCTCGGAGCGCGGCGATCCCGACACCCGGTTCGAGGAGCTGGCGGAGCGCCTCAGGTCGGCCGACGTGCACGGGCTCGAGGTCGAGCGCGCGGTGGAGCAGGAGCACGATCCGGAGGCCGAGCAGGCCAAGGAGCAGGCCAAACGGATCTACAGCCAGGGCGTGGCGGTGACCAAGGACGTCATCACCGGCGCCCGGCTCGGCCGTGCCACCAGCGTCAAGCGGGTCAAGCGCGCGGTGCAGCTGATCGTCGACCAGGTGCTCAACAACGAGACCTCGCTGGTCGGGCTCACCACCATCCGCGATTACGACGAGTACACGTTCACCCATTCGGTCAACGTGTGCATCTTCTCGGTGGCCCTCGGCAAGAAGCTCGGCTTCAGCAAGCTCCAGCTCTACGATCTGGGCATGACGGCGCTGCTGCACGACGTGGGCAAGGCGCGCGTCCCGGTGGAGATCCTCAACAAGACGACCGGGCTCGACGAGCAGGAGTGGCGAATTATGCAGGGCCACCCGTGGCTTGGCGCCCTGACGCTGTTCGCGATGCGCTCCCACGACGAGCTGCCCTATCGCAGCATCCTCGTGGCGCACGAGCATCACATGAAGACCGACTTGACCGGGTACCCCAAGTCCGTCCGGGAACGCTCGCTCGGGATCTTTTCCCGGATCGTGTCCGTGGCCGACGGTTTCGACGCGGCGACGACGCGGCGGAGCTACCAGACCGTCCCGATCGAGCCGGACCAGGTGCTGCGCGAGATGTGGCAGAACCCCAAGCGCGGCTACGACGGCGTGCTGGTCAAAGCGCTCATCAACCTCATCGGCATCTATCCCGTGGGGACCTGCGTGATCCTCGACACCTTCGAGGTCGGACTCGTCGCCGCGCCCAACCCCGAAGGGCAGCAGCTCAACCGCCCGCTGGTGCGCATCGCGGTGGACATCGACGGCGGTCAGGTCGCGCCGCCGGGTGAGCTGGTGAACCTCGCCGAGCAGGACGAGAGCGGCGCGTTCCGCCGATCGATCGTCAAAGTGACCAACCCGTCGCGCTATGGTCTCACGGTCGGCGACTACTTTGTCTGAGTCCCGCCTGGCGCCGGCGTGGGCGGAGCTGCGCGCTCGCGGCCGCACCGCCTTGATCCCGTATCTGACCGCCGGCTACCCGACCAGCGAGTCGAGTCTCGCGGCGCTCCGGGCCGCCGACGAGGTGGCCGACATCCTCGAGGTCGGCGTGCCGTTCAGCGATCCACTCGCGGACGGGCCGACCATCCAGCGCTCCACGTTCGAGGCGTTGCGCCAGGGCATGACCCTGGCCGGCACGCTGGCGCTCATCGAGCGAGCCCGGCTCACCCGCCCGGTGGTCGTGTTCGGCTACCTCAACCCGGTCCTGCGGTACGGCCTCGAGCGCTTCCTCCGGGACGCCGACGCACTCGGCGTGGCCGGGGTGCTCCTCACCGATCTCCCGGCCGGCAGCGATCCCACCGTCGAGGCGACCATCCAGGACAGTCCGCTCGATCTCATCCGCCTCATCGCCCCTACAACCCGGCCGGAGCGCCTGGCCGCGGCGGTGCAGGGCGCGCAGGGGTTCGTCTATCTCGTCGCGCGCCTCGGCGTGACCGGCGCTTCCGCGTCCCTGGCCGAAGGGTTGGCGTCGTCGATCGCTCAGGTCCGGCGGGCGACGCCGCTGCCGGTGGCCGTGGGCTTCGGCATCTCGACGCCGGACCAGGCGCGGACCGTGGCGGGGCAGGCCGATGGGGTGGTGGTCGGGAGCGCGTTGGTCGAGGCCCTCGGAACGCGCGGCGTCGACGGCGCGAGGGCGTTCCTTCGCGCGCTTCGCGCCGCGCTCGATCAGGGGGGAGCCGCATGACCACCGGCGGGCGCGACCGGGTGCAGCTCCTGGTGGATCGCTACGCGCTGGCGGTGTCGTATGGCGGCCTGGCGGTGGCACTGGTCGCGCTGGCGATCGACACCGGGTGGCTCGCCGACCCGGTTGCTACGCTGCTGCTCGTCGCCAGCGTGTTCGCCCTGCGCGCGTCCCCGGTCCGGCTGAGCAAGTACTCGTACCTCACCCAGTCCGGTGTGGCGGCGATCGTGGGGGCCTTGACCGTCGGTCCGTCGCCCGTCGTCGCGGGGCTTTGGGCCGGAGTATTCGCCTCGGACGTGCTGTGGTTGCGGAAGCTCTCCCGCGCGGGGTTCGTCAATGCCGGCCGGGAAGTGCTCGGGTTCGTCGCCGCGTACGGCCCCTATGCCGCCGTCCTGGCGCTCACGGGTCGACCGGATCTCTCGCTCGACCTGCTGCCCGCGATCGCGATCTTCGTCTGCATGTACTTCTTCGCGACCCGCGCGCTGTTCTACTTCACCCTCCTCCTGCGCGACAAGCTCGAGTACGCGGAAAAGATCCTCATCCTGCGATGGGAGATCATCTCGTACCTGCTGACCTTGATCGCCTCGGTGGTCGTGATCGCGGCGCTGCACGCGCTCTCACCCGTCGGATGGGTGGCCGTGGCGCTCGCCCTCGGCGTGCTCGGCGCGCTCACGCGGCGCATCCTGGAGGAGGCCATCGGCGCCGAGGACCTCAACAAGGTCCACCTGATGGAGGTCGCGATCGCCAGCAACGCCACCCTGCAGGGGTCGTTCGACCAGATCGAGCGACTGGCCTATCGCCTGCTGGACTGGGGGGACTTCCGGATCTATCGGGTGGTGGACGGCGTTCCCACCCTGGCCTACCGCGGCACGCTGGGCCGTCCGGGCCGTGGCGCTCCGCCCGAGGGCGCGGCCCCGTTCCGCGCCGAGGCGATCAGCGCGGGGCGCGTCGTCGAGGTGAAGGACGCGCGGTCCGACGCGCGGGTCCGGATCCCGATGCCGGACGTCGGGAGCCTGGTGGTGCATCCGATCCGCTTCGGCGACGAGCTGCTCGGGACCGTGGAGGTGGACCATCCCAAGCGGCACACCTACGGCACCAAGGACCTCACCGCGCTGAGCACGCTGGGCAACCAGATCGCGACGGCCATCCACATCGCCGAGCTCCGCCGACCCCTCCTCGGTACGGTCGAGCAGATCAGCCAGCAGGTGACGGCGCTGGCCCGCGTGACCGACTCGCTCCGCGCCTCGGCCCTCGCGATGGCCGACGCATCGCAGGGGATGCGGCATGGGGCCGGGGAGCTGGAGACCTTCGTGTCCGGCGGCTTGCAGGCGACGGATTCGCTCGGCGCCGCCTCGCGCGCCATGGCGGATCAGGGCGCGCTCGCCGCGACGGCCAGCGGGACCGCGGCCGAAGTGGCCGCCCAGAAGCGGGCGGTCATCGGCGAAGCGATCAACCGGCTGGTCGAGCTCAACGGCTTCGTCTCCGCGAGCGCGGACCAGGTGGCCGGTCTGGGCGCGATGACCAGCCGTATCAAGGGCTTCATCGGCACGATCCGGGAGATCGCGGACCTCACCAACCTGATCGCGCTCAATGCGGCGATCGAGGCGGCGCGTGCCGGGGCGGACGGCCGAGGCTTCGCGGTGGTCGCCGACGAGGTGCGGGACCTCGCCGCGCAAAGCCTTCATGCGGCGGGCGAGGCGCGGGTGCTGCTGGAAGAGATCGCCGACCAGGTGTCCAAGGTGTCGGGGCAGATGGAACGGGGACGCGAGGCCGTGACCGGCGTCGAGGAGCTCAGCGCCGACGCCGCGCACGCGCTCGACGCGATCGTCGGCACCACCGGCGAAGCGGGCCGCCATGCCCGCGCGATCGCCGCGACCGCCGCGGAGCAGCTGCGCGCGGTGGACGGACTGACCGGTCAGATTCAGCGCGTCGCCGCCGGGTCGGCCAGGACGCGGAGCGAGACCGAAGCCCTGGCACAGCGCGCCGCGGAAGCGGCGGCCGGTCAGGCGGACCTCGAGCGGGCCATCCGAGAACTGGGCGAGGTGGCGGTCGACCTCCAGCGGATCGCGCGACATTTCGTCGTGGAGCATTGACCGGTGCGCCAGCCGAGCGCCGAGCGCGCCTACATCGCGCTCGGCAGCAACCTGGGCGACCGCGCCGGCCACCTCGCCGCGGCGCGCGCGGCCCTCGCCGGCCTTCGCGGCACCACGCTGGTGGCCGCGTCCGCCGTCGAGGAGACCGCACCGCTCGGCGGCATGCCCCAGCCTCCCTATCTCAACCAGATGGTCGAGCTCGACACCCGCCTCTCGCCGCGCGAGCTGCTGGAGGCGTGTCAGGCGATCGAGCGCGCGCGGGGGCGGGTGCGCGCCGAGCACTGGGGGGCGCGCACGCTCGACCTGGACATCGTCCAGTACGGCCGGGAGCGCGTGACCGAGCCCGACCTTATCATTCCCCATCCCGAGCTACCGAACCGCGACTTCTGGCAGCGCGAGCTGGCGGAGCTGCATGCCCATGAACGCTGACGCACGACCGCTCACGGTGCCCGACCTGGTGGCGATGAAGGCCGCGGGCCGCCGGGTCGTGATGCTCACCTGCTACGACGCCACCTTCGCGCGGCTGCTCGAGTCGGCCGATGTGGACGTCCTGCTGGTGGGCGACTCGGTCAACCAGGTGCTCGCGGGGCAGGAAACGACGTTGAGCGCGACGCTGGACCAGATGATCTATCACGCGGCCTCGGTCCATCGCGGCGCCCGCCGGTCGCTGGTGTTCGTGGATCTGCCGTTCCTCACCTATCAGGTGTCGGTCGCCGAGGCGATCCGGAACGCCGGCCGGGTGCTGCAGGAGAGTGGGGCCAACGGCGTGAAGCTCGAGGGCGGACGTCCGATGGCGGAAACGGTTCGCGCGCTCGTCGATCGCGGCATCCCGGTGATCGGACACCTCGGTCTCACGCCGCAGTCCGTGCACGCGCTCGGCGGGTACCGGGTGCAGGGCCGGGACGAGGGCGCCCCGGCCCGGCTCCTCGCCGACGCGAAGGCGCTCGAGGAGGCAGGGGCCTGCGCGATCGTGCTGGAGCTGCTGCCCGCGGCGCTCGCGCGCCGGATCACGGAGTCGCTCACCGTCCCGACCATCGGCATCGGGGCGGGCGTCGGCTGCGACGGCCAGGTGCTGGTGCTGCACGACATGCTCGGCCTCAACGAGGAGTTCAACCCCAAGTTCCTCAAGCGCTACGCGGAGCTGGGCGAGGCGGTCCGGACGGCGGTGCGGTCCTACGCCGCCGACGTGCGCGGCGGTCGCTATCCCGGCCCCGAACACAGCTTCGATTGATTCGTGCACTGATCCTTCCACCGCCGTCTCCATGATCGAGCTCGAGACCATTCCCGACCTTCGCCGGTGGGTCCGCGCCGAGCGCGCCGCCGGGCGTCGCGTCGCGCTGGTGCCGACGATGGGCTATCTGCACGAGGGCCACCTTCGCCTCGTGGACGCGGCCCGGCAGCGCGCCGGGGCGGTCGTCATGAGCATCTACGTGAACCCGCTGCAGTTCGGGCCGCACGAGGATCTCGCCCGGTACCCGCGCGATCTCCCGCGGGACCGGGGCCTGGCCGGGGCGCGCGGCGTCGACGCCATCTTCGTGCCGAGCGACGCGGTCATGTACCCGCCGGGCTCCGAGATCCGCGTCGTGCCTGGCGCGACGGGGGATCACTGGGAAGGCGCGGCGCGGCCCGGCCACTTCGCGGGCGTGCTCACCGTGGTGGCGAAGCTGTTTCACCTGGCCGAGCCCGACGTCGCCTGTTTCGGCCGCAAGGACATCCAGCAGGCGACGCTGGTGCGCCAGATGGTGCGCGACCTGGACTGGCCCATCGAGATCGTCGTGGTGCCGACGGTGCGCGAGCCCGACGGGCTCGCGCTCAGCAGCCGGAATGCCTACCTGTCGCCCGAGGAGCGCGGTCGCGCGTTGGTGCTGAGCGGCGCCCTCGGGGGCGCACACGAGGCGTTCAGCCGGGGCGAGCGCCGCGCGGCCGAACTGCTCGAGATCATGCGCGCGCGCCTCGCGACCGAACCGGGTGTGACCGTCGAGTACCTCGCGGTGGTCGAACCGCGGCGGCTGGAGCCGGTTGACGTGGTGGACCCGGAGACCGTGGTCGCCGTCGCGGCTCGGGTCGGACGCACCCGCCTGATCGACAACATCGTGCTGGGGGAAGGGCTGCGCGCGTGACGGCCGACGCGCGAACCGGGCTGCCGGCCTGGGCCCAGGTGTCGGCGAAACGGCGGGCGCACATCGAGCGGGTGGCGGCGCTCGCCGCGGAGTGGGCCGCCCGCATGCGCGTGCCGCAGCCCGAGCGTGAGCGATGGCTCCGGGCGGCGTGGCTGCATGACGCGCTCCGCGACGCCGATGAGGCGACCGTCGAGCGATGGGCGCCCAGGGCGAGCGGACCACCCGAACTGCGGCATGGCGCGGCGAGCGCGGCGCGCGCCGCGGCGGAGGGCGAGTCCGACCAAGGCGTGCTGGACGCCGTGCGGTATCACTCCTTCGGCCACGCAGGATGGGACATGGTCGGGCGGGTGCTGTACTGCGCGGACTACCTCGAGCCGGGTCGTGCGTTCAAGCGCGAATGGCGAGCCGAGCTGGCAGTGCGCTTCCCGGAGGATCCGGCCGGGGTGGTGCGGGCGGTGGCGACCGACCGGCTGCGGCACCTCGTCGATTCGGGATGGCCGATTCCCGAGCCCACGGTGGGATTCTGGAACAACATCGTCGCCTCGTCCGGATCGCGTTGATCGCGTCGGCGGCGTTCGCGCTGCTGAGCCTGGCGGCGGTGCTGCTTCAGCCGCGCCGCGAGCACGTGGCCGGTCACGCCTACGCGATCCCCAAGCCCGACAAGCGTATCCGGGTGGAGGTGCTCAACGGGACGCAGCGGGCCGGGCTCGCCCGCACCGCCACCCGCGCGCTGCGAGAGCAGGGTCTCGATGTGGTCTTCTTCGGCAGCGGGCCGACCGCGGATTCCACCCGCATCTTCGTGCGTCGGGGCGATCCCGGGCAGGGCAGGGAGGTGGCCGAGGCACTGGGCGGCGGCCGGATCTCGATCGAGCCGGATACGCTACGGCGCGTCGATGTGACGGTCCTGCTGGGGAAGGACTGGCGGCCGCACCTTCCGCTCCGCCCGTAGTCCGCCGTTTCCGCTCGTCCGCTACACGAGCCCGATCACGATGTCCATCACGTTGGTTCCGGTGAGGCCGGTCTTCACCAGCGCCCCCGCGGCCTCGAGCGAGCGGTAGGCGTCGTGCGCCGCCAGGTCGCGCGCCGGGTCGCGACCGGCTCGAACGATGGTGCGCCACGTCCGTCCGTGCACGATGGCCCCGGCCGCATCCGTCGGACCGTCCCGACCGTCGGTGCCTGCCGCCAGCAGTGCCAGGCCGTCCGGCGCGCCGTCGAGCGCGCGGGCCGCAGCGAGCGCCAGCTCCTGACACCGCCCGCCCAGCCCGGGCGGCTCGTCCCCCAGGGTCACCGTGGTCTCGCCACCCCAGACGAAGCACTGGCGCGGCGCCGGTTGCGTGATGCCCTGGCGGCCGCAATGTTGTAGGAGAGTAGCGGCTACACTCGCCCCGGTCGTCGACGCCTCCCCGGCGAGCGGCGTCTCCGCCAGCACGGGAGCGAGGCCCAACTCTGCCGCGCGCTTGGCCGCAGCTTCGAGGGCCAACCGATTACTGGCGATCAGCTCGAGGGTCACTTGCGCGAAGGCCGCATCTCCGGGCTTTGGCGTCTCCGCCATTTCCCCCGATTCCGACGCCGTCACGACGCCGCGGGCCGAGGCCGGGACGCGATCCCACAGGCGAGCGTCCTGAAGGACTCGGTGGATCTCGGCGGCGGTCGTGGGGTCGGGGACACAGGGGCCGGAGCCGATCGACGGAAGGTCGTCGCCGATGACGTCGGACACGATGAAGACGCGAACCCGCGCCGGAGCGAGAGCTTGGGCGAGGCGTCCGCCTCCCCACCGGGAGAAGCGCTTCCGGATCCGGTTCATGGCGGTGATGTCGAGGCCGGACCCGAGCAGCAGGGAGTAGAGTGCCGTGAGGTCGGCCGGAGTCACGTCGGCGACCGGTGCGGCGAGGAGACTGGTGGCGCCGCCGGAGAGCAGCACCCAGACCTCGTCTTCGGCCCCGACCTTGGCCGCGGCATCGCCCAGCGCGCGGGCGGCGGCAAGCGAGCCCGGGCCCGGGCTCGGGGTGATCGCCGGCGATGACCGAGAGCCGGGGATGCGGCGATGGAGCCGCCGCCGGCGCCACGACGAGTCCGCCCGCCGGCTCGAGGCCCCAGCCTCGGAGGGTGTCGACGGCCGCCAGGGCCATGGGGATGGCGGCCTTCCCGAGGGCCAGGATCCAGCGGCGCTGCCCCGCCGAGCGGTCCAGCCGGTCGAGCCGGGACCGGAGTGCCGGGCCCGGGTCAACCGCAGCCGTGGCAACGGTATAGAGCTCCGCGAGCAGGGCTCTGGCGTTGGCCTCTGGGCGGGAATCGGCGACGAAGGCGGTCACGGAATTCGGCCTTGTGAAAAAAAGCACAAAGTGCTATACATGGGGCGGACGCATAAAAATTCAGCGGGCTGCTCGCCTTCGCCGCGGCGCCTGCTAATGTAGTCAGATCCGCCGGAGGCGTCCCGCCTCGGCCCCTACCACTTTCTCCGAGGGCTCCGCGCATGGCTGGCCGCAACTTCCTCTTCGTTCCGGGTCCCACGAATACGCCCGACCGCATCCTGCGGGCGATGCACATCGCGATGGAGGACCACCGGTCGTCGACCTTTCCCTCCCTCGCGGGACCGGTCCTCGAGGACCTCAAGAAGATCTTCAAGACGACCAAGGGCCAGACCTACATCTTCCCCGCGAGCGGCACCGGCGCGTGGGAAGCCGCGCTGTCGAACACGCTCAGCCCGGGGGACCGCGTGCTCGCGGCCCGGTTCGGGATGTTCAGCCACCTCTGGATCGACATGGCCCAGCGCCTGGGACTCAAGGTGGACGTGCTGGATGCCGAATGGGGCGAGGGCGCGCCGGTCGAGCGCTATCAGGAAGCCCTGGCGGCCGACCAGGGCCACGAGATCAAGGCGGTCCTCTTCACGCACAACGAGACCGCCACCGGTGTCACCAGCGACGTGGCGGGGATGCGCAAGGCCCTGAACGACGCCAAGCATCCCGCGCTCCTCATGGTGGACGGCGTGAGCTCGATCGGGAGCATCGACTTCCGGATGGACGAGTGGGGCGTGGACTGCGCGGTCACCGGCTCGCAGAAAGGCCTCATGCTGCCGGCCGGGCTCGGCATCCTGGCGGTGAGCCCGAAGGCCGCGGCGCTGTACGATTCCGCCAAGCTGCCCCGGGTGTTCTTCGACCTCGGGGACATGAAGAAGGCCAACGCCACCGGTTACTTCCCTTATACACCGTCCCTGCCGCTGCTGTACGGACTCCGCGAGTCCCTGACCATGCTCTTCGAGGAGGGGCTCGACAACGTGTTCGCCCGTCATCACCGCCTGGCCGAGGGCACGCGCGTGGCCATCAAGGCATGGGGGCTCGAGCTCTGCGCCCGCCAGCCCAAGTGGCACTCCGACACGGTCAGCGCGATCATGGTGCCGGCCGACGTCAACGCGGCGCAGGTCATCGATATCGCGTACCGGCGGTACAATCTGGCCCTGGGCGCTGGCCTCGCGCGGATGGCCGGCAAGCTGTTCCGAATCGGCCACCTCGGCGACCTGAACGAATGCATGCTGCTCGGCGGCATCGCCGGCGCGGAGATGGCTATGCTCGACGCGGGCATCAAGCTCAAGCCGGGCAGCGGCGTCGGCGCGGCGGAGGAATACTGGCGCGGCACGGCGAAGCCGCTCGAGAAGCGCGAGCTGCCACCGCGCGCGCCCGACGCCCAGCCCGCGGCCGCCGCGCCGAAGGAGAAGGCGACCGCCGGCGCCGGGCGATGAGCCATACGCGCGTCGAACCGGCCCGCCAGCGGCTGCAGCGCAGCGAGCTGGCCGTGCCGGGCTCCAACCCCGGCATGTTCGTGAAGGCGCTCGACGGCGAGGCGGACTACATCTTCCTCGACCTCGAAGACGCCGTGGCGCCGGGGGACAAGGAGCAGGCGCGGAAGAACGTGATCCAGGGACTGCTGCAGCACGACTGGCACGGTCGGGGGAAAACGATCTCGGTCCGGATCAACGGCATCGACACCCACTACATGTACCGTGACGTGGTCGACGTGGTCGAGCAGGCCGGTCACCGGCTCGACACCATCCTGATTCCCAAGGTCGGCGTGCCGGCCGACGTGTACCTCGTCGATGCCCTGCTTACCCAGATCGAGGAGGCGAAGGGGATTCCGCACCGGATCGGCATCGACGTGCTGATCGAGACGGCGCTGGGCATGGCCAACGTCGAGGCCATCGCCCAGTCGAGCCGCCGGCTCGAGGCGATGCACTTCGGCGTGGCCGACTACGCGGCCAGCTGCCGCGCGCGCACCGTGGTGATCGGCGGACTCAACCCCGACTATCCCGGTGACCAGTGGCATGCCGCGCTCTCCCGGATGATCGTGGCCTGCCGGGCCTACGGCCTCCGGCCGATCGACGGGCCTTTCGGCGACTTCAAGGATCCCGACGGCTACCGGCTCGCGGCGAAGCGGGGTGCGGCGCTCGGGATCGAAGGGAAATGGGCGATCCACCCGTCGCAGATCGCGCTGGCGAACGAGGTGTTCAGCCCGCCGCCCGCCGAGGTCGAGCGGGCGCAGCGGATCCTGACGGCGCTCGACGAGGCGGCGCGGGAGGGCCGCGGCGCGGCGCAGCTCGACGGGCGCATGATCGACGCGGCGTCTGCGCGAATGGCGCAAAACGTGGTCAACATGGCGAAGGCGATCGACGGTCGCGGTGGCGCACCGGCGGTGGCGCGGGCGTAGCGGACCATCCTTACGGAGGTCGAAGCGTGGACATCCACGAGTATCAGGCGAAGGAACTGCTGGCCGGTTTCGGGGTCGCGATCCCGCGCGGCGGGGTGGCGTACAGCCCCGAGCAGGCGGTCTACCGGGCGTCGGAGATCGGCGGCGCACGGTGGGCGGTGAAGGCGCAGATCCACTCGGGGGCGCGGGGCAAGGCAGGCGGCATCAAGCTCTGCTCCAATGAGGACGAAGTCCGCCAGGCGGCCAAGGCGCTGCTCGGCAAGCGCCTGGTCACGCACCAGACCGGTCCGGAAGGACGCACCGTGCACCGGCTGTACATCGAGGCCGCGGTCCCCATCGAGCGCGAGATCTATCTCGGCTTCGTGCTGGACCGAAAGAGCGAGCGAGTCATGATCGTCGCCTCACCGCAGGGCGGAATGGAGATCGAGGAGATCTCGGAGAAGTCACCCGAGGCGATCATCCGCTCGACGGTCGAGCCGGCGGTCGGGCTCACGGCCTTCCAGGCCCGCGAGATCGCCTTCGCCCTCGGCCTCGACTCGGCGCAGGTGACTCGGGCGGTGACGGCGCTGCTCGGCTGCTACCGCGCGTTCCGCGATCTCGACGCCACGATGGTGGAGATCAACCCCCTCGTCGCCACGGCCGACGGCCAGCTCCTGGCGCTCGACTGCAAGATGACCTTCGACGACAACGCCCTGTTCCGGCGGCCCAACGTGAGCGAGCTCCGGGACTACGCCGAGGAGGATCCGCGCGAGTCGCAGGCGGCGGAGTACGGCATCAACTACGTGGCGCTCGACGGCGAGATCGGCTGCATCGTGAACGGCGCGGGCCTGGCCATGGGCACGATGGACCTCATCAAGCACGCCGGCAGCTCGCCCGCGAACTTCCTCGATGTCGGCGGCGGCGCCTCGCCGGAGAAAGTCTGCAACGCGTTCCGTCTCGTCCTCGCCGACGCCAAGGTGCGCGCCATCCTGGTCAACATCTTCGCCGGCATCAACCGGTGCGACTGGGTGGCGCAGGGCGTGGTGAACGCCGTGAAGGAGCTCAAGCCCACGGTGCCGCTGGTCGTGCGCCTGGCCGGCACCAACGTCGAGGAGGGCCGGAAGATCCTCAAGGACAGCGGGCTCGACCTGGTCACCGCGGACACCCTCACCGAAGCGGCCGAGAAGGTCGTGGCCGTCCTCAAGGCCTCGGGCAGCACGGCCGGGAACGGAAAGCCATGAGCATCCTCATCGACGAACGTACCGCCGTCATCATCCAGGGCTTCACCGGGGACAAGGGCACGTTCCACGGCAAGGAGATGATGGCGTACGGCACCAACCTGGTCGGCGGCGTCACGCCCGGCAAAGGCGGCAAGCGGCACCTCGACCGGCCGGTGTTCAACACGGTGAAGGAAGCGGTAAAGCAGGCGGGGGCGGAGGCCAGCATCATCTTCGTGCCGGCCGCGTTCTGCGCCGACTCGATCATGGAAGCGGCCGACGCGGGGATGCGGCTGATCTGTGCGATCACCGACGGCATTCCCGCGCAGGACATGATGATGGTCAAGCGGTACCTGTGGCGCTATCCCAAGGAGAAGCGCTCGACCGTCATCGGGCCGAACTGCGCCGGCATCATCAGCCCGGGCAAGGCGATGCTCGGGATCATGCCGGCCCACATCTACCAGCGCGGCACCGTGGGCTTGGTGACCCGGTCGGGAACGCTGGGCTACGAGGCCGCGTCCCAGATGAAGGCGCTCGGGATCGGCATCAGCACCAGCGTCGGCATCGGTGGCGACCCGATCAACGGCAGCTCGTTCGTGGACATCCTGCAGCGGTTCGAGGCGGACGACGAGACCGAGGCCGTCATGATGATCGGCGAGATCGGCGGGCCGCAGGAAGCGGAGGCTGCGCGGTTCGCCAAGCAGAGCATGCGGAAGCCCGTGATCGGCTACGTGGCGGGCCTGACGGCGCCCAAGGGCCGCCGGATGGGCCACGCCGGGGCGATCATCCGGGCGTTCGGGGAAAGCGCCGCCGAAAAGGTGGAGATCATGAAGGAGGCGGGCCTCACCGTGGTGCCGAGCCCGGCCGACCTGGGCACCACCGCCGCGCGGGTGCTCGGCGGCCTCTCCAAGCGGGTCGCGGTCGCGAGATGACGAGCCGCCCCGTGGTGGTGGTGACACGGCGGCTGCCGGATGCCGTCCACGAGGCGCTCGCGGGCGCGTTCGACGCGCGGCTCAACGCCGACGATCGGCCGCTCACCGCGGACGGCCTGCGCCAGGCTCTCACCAGCGCGGACGCCCTCCTCACCACAGTCACCGACAAGGTGACGGCCGAGGTGCTGGCGGCGGAGCCGCGGCGCGCCAAGCTGGTGGCGAACTTCGGCGTCGGCTTCAACAACATCGACGTCGAGGCCGCCAAGGCGCGCGGTATCGCGGTGTCCAACACGCCCGACGTGCTGACCGACGCGACCGCGGACCTCGCCATGACGCTGCTCCTGATGGTGGCGCGGCGGACCGGCGAGGGCGAGCGCCATCTCCGCGGCGGTCAGTGGACGGGCTGGCGGCCCACCCACATGCTCGGTACGCACGTGACGGGTAAGACCCTCGGCCTGATCGGGATGGGCCGCATCGCGCGGGCCGTGGCCCAGCGGGCGCACCACGGGTTCGGGATGAGGGTCATCTTTCACGATCCGTATCCGCCGACGGCCGAAGTGGCCAAGGCGCTCGGCGCGGAGCCGCGTGACGCGCTCGAGGACGTGCTGGGGGAGGCGGACTTCGTCTCGCTGCACTGTCCCGCGACGCCCGAGACCCGGCACCTGATGAACCGCGAGCGTTTCGCGCGGATGCGGCCCGACGCCTTTCTGATCAACACGGCCCGCGGCGACGTGGTGGACGAGGCGGCCCTGGTCGAGGCGCTGCAGGCGAAGCGCATCGCGGGCGCGGCGCTCGACGTGTTCGAGAAGGAACCGCAGGTCACGCAGGCGCTCACCACCATGGACAACGTGGTCCTGCTGCCGCACCTCGGCAGCGCCACGCGGGAGACGCGGGTGGCGATGGGGCTGCGCGCATTCGAGAACCTCCAGCTCTTCTTCGCCGGGAAGCCGCTGAGGGATCGCGTGGTGTGAGCCACGTGGTGCTGGAGCCGTTCGCGGCGACCGAGCTGCCCGAGTCGCCCGACCCGGTCGCCGCGAGCGCGGCACACTATGCCAACGAGGTCGTCGAGCTGCTCGGCGACCTGATGCTCACGCTGGTGCGAAAGCGGGCACCCGACGTCGAGCCGGTGCTGCGCGGCGAGCGCTCCGCCGGCGACCTCAGCGCCGAGCTGCTGGCCCGGACTCTCCAGGTGCAGGGCATCTGGTTTCAGCTCGTGAGCATCGCCGAGCAGAACGCCGCCATGCGCCGCCGGCGCCAGGTCGAGGCCGAGCGCGGCCTCGAGCTGCTCCGCGGCACGCTCGCGCAGGTGGTCGCGGATGCCGCCGCCGCCAAGGTGCCCGCCGACGAGATCCGCGCGCTGCTCGAGCGCCTGCGCGTCCGCCCCGTCATCACGGCCCATCCCACCGAAGCCAAGCGCGTCACCGTCCTCGAGAAGCATCGTCGCATCTACCGGCGCCTGGTCGACCTCGAGTCGCCCCGGTGGACGCCGCGCGAGCGGCAGGCGCTGGTCGACGGGCTGCGCAACGAGATCGAGCTCCTGTGGCTGACCGGCGAGCTGCGCCTGCAGAAGCCGACGGTGCCCCAGGAGGTTTTCTGGGGACTGCACTTCTTCAACGAGACGCTGTTCGAGGCGGTGCCGGACCTGATGGAGAAGCTCGAGCGCGTCCTCGCCCATCACTACCCGGGCGAGCGGTGGGTCGTCCCCCCGTTCTTCCAGTTCGGCTCGTGGATCGGCGGCGACCGCGACGGGAACCCGTTCGTCACCAACGACGTCACCCACGGCACGCTGCTGGAGAACCGGCTGACGGGCCTCCGCCGCTATCGCCGGCGGATCGAGGAGCTGGTGCGCGCGCTCAGCATCACGGAGCGGGCGGTGCCCCTGTCGGACCGCTTCCGCTCGGCGCTCGAGCGGGAGCTCGCCGGCACGGGGCGCGCGGAGGAGATCGCCGCTCGCAATCCGGGCGAAGTGTTTCGCCAGTACCTCGGCGTGATGCTGCAGCGCATCCAGGTGATGATCGAGGATACCGAGCGGGGCGACACCCGCCCCAACCCGGCCGGGTATGCCTCGGCCGACGCGCTGCTCGCCGATCTTCGGCTCATCGAGGACGAGCTGATCCAGGCCGGCCGGACCGAGATCGCCGCCGCGATCGTCCGGCCGGTGCGCCGCGAAGTGGAGTCGTTCCGCTTCAGCACCGTCCGGCTGGATGTGCGCGAGAATACCACCAAGCTCAACGCCGCGCTGCTCGACCTGTGGCGTGCCGGAAGCGCCGGCGACCCGCCCGAGACCGGGTCAGAGGCGTGGCGCGCCTGGATCGCCGCCGAGCTGGCCCGTCCGCTGGCGCCGGGCGCGGAGCCGCCGACGCTGAAGGCAGAGACGGCCGAGACCTTGGGGATGTTCGCGCTGGTCCGGCGGCTGCGGGAGGAGATCGACCGGGAGGCATTCGGCACCTTCGTGCTCAGCATGACGCAGAGCGTGAGCGACGTGCTCGGCGCATATCTCCTGGCCAAGACCGGTGGTCTCTTCGCCGATACCCCCGGCGTGGAGAGCTGCACCCTCCCGATCGTGCCGCTGTTCGAGACCATCGACGACCTGCAGCGCGCCCCGGCGATCATGCGCGAGCTGCTGGCGGTGCCGCTGGTCAAGCGCAGCGTCCGGGCGCAGGGCGGAATCCAGGAAGTGATGATCGGCTACTCGGACTCGAACAAGGACGGCGGCTTCCTGACCTCGAACTGGGAGCTGTACAAGGCTCAGATCAAGCTCACGCGCGTGGGAAAGGATTCAGGCGTGCCGATCGCCTTCTTCCACGGGCGTGGAGGCTCGGTGAGCCGGGGTGGGGCGCCGACGGGACGCGCGATCGCGGCCCAGCCGGCGGGATCGGTCGGTGGACGGATGCGCATCACCGAGCAGGGCGAGGTGGTGTCCTTCAAATACGCCAATCGCGGCACGGCGCAGTACCAGATCGAGCTGCTGGCGTCGAGCGTGGTCGAGCACACCCTCAAGTCCGAGCGGGAAGAGGCCCTGGTGCCGACGGCCGAGTTCGACGAGGCGATGGAGGCGCTGTCCGGCGCGGCGCAGGCGGCCTACCGAAAACTGGTCGATCATCCGGACCTGCTGGCGTACTACCAGGCCGCGAGCCCGCTCGAGGAGATCTCGCTGCTCAACCTCGGATCCCGGCCGGCGCGGCGCTTCGGGGCCCGCTCGCTCAGCGATCTCCGCGCGATTCCCTGGGTCTTCGCCTGGTCGCAGAATCGCCACTTCGTGCCCGGCTGGTTCGGCGTCGGGAGCGGCATCCTGACGTTCCTGCAGGTGCGCGGGCAACGGGGCAGCGCGCTCATCCAGCGGATGTACGCCGATTCCCGGCTCTTCCGCCTGATCGTCGACGAGGTGGAAAAGACCATGTCCTACGTCGATCTCGCGGTGGCGCGCGAGTACGCCGCGCTGGTGCCCGAGGCGAGCGTCCGTGACGCGGTATTTCCGCAGATCGAGGACGAGTATCACCGCACCGTGGACGCCGTGCTCCGGATCAGTGGCGGGACCGAGCTCGCGGAGCGGTTCCCCCGCTTCCGCCGCAAGCTCGCCCGCCGGTTGCCGACGCTGAACCAGATCTCCCGACAGCAGATCGAGCTCCTGCGCCGGTTTCGGGAGAGCGGTAGCGACAAGTCGCAGGAGGAGCTGCTCTCCGCGCTGCTGCTGTCGATCAACTGTATTGCGACGGGATTCGGGGCGACGGGATAGGGACGGCGGGGGCGGCTCAGACGGGGGCGCTGGTTCGCTCGGCGCGACGCTTCCGCTCGGTGTTCACCCGGAGCTGTCCGCACGCGGCGTCGATATCGAGTCCACGGCTCCGGCGTACAGTGGCCTCGATGCCTTGGTTCCGGAGCCGGCCCGCGAACGCCTGGATCCGCCCCGGTGGCGTCGGGACGAGATCCGGCGCGCCGCCCGGATGCAGGGGGAGGATATTGACCAGGGCGCCGAGCGGGCGCGCGAGCTTCGCCAGCCGGTCGGCGTCCGCGTCCCGGTCGTTGACACCGCCGATCATCACGTACTCGAACGTCACCCGCCGCCGGAACGCCGCCGCGGCCTTCAGCACCTGTTCGAGGTCGTACTTCTTCTCGATCGGCATGATCCCGAGGCGCTGGGGCGAGGTCGGGGCATGCAGCGAGATGGCCAGGCGGAACTGCTCCGGCCGCCGGGCGAAGGCCGCGAGTCCTGGCAGGATGCCGACCGTGGACACGGTGATGTGGCGGGCGCCGATGCCGAAGCCGTCCGGCGAGTTGAGGATGGTGAGCGCCGTGTCGACCGCGGGCCAGTTGAGCAACGGCTCACCCATGCCCATGAAGACGATGTTGGTGGGCAGGTTGGCCGGGTCGCGGAGCACGATCTCACGGACCTGGCCGGCGATCTCGAACGCCGAGAGGTTCCGGCGGTACCCCATCCGGCCCGTAGCACAGAATGTGCAGCCTAATGCACAACCAGCCTGGGATGAGATGCACAAGGTCCGCCGGCCGCTGCTGGGGATCAGAACGCTCTCGATGGCCTCGCCGTCCGCCAAGCGCCAGAGGTACTTACGGGTTCCGTCGGCGGACTGCTGCTCGACCTCTGCCGCGAGCCGGGGGAGGGGGAACTCCCCTGCCAACTCGGCCCGGAGCGTGAGGGGCAGCTCCGTGGCATCCTCCCAGGAAGCGACCGGAGCCTGCCAGAGCCGCCTGACGATCTGGCCCGCCCGGTAGCCCGGCAGCCCGCGCTTCGCGACCCAGCGGGCGACCATCTCGCGGGCGGTGTCGGGTGGAAGGGTGAGCAGGTTCGGCGCGGTCGCGTTCATCGGTCGAAGTTTAACCAGTTGGCAGCCCGGCCGTGACTGCTCGGCCGCTATGACGCGACCGGCGCGTGACCTCGGGTGACAGGAGCTAAATGCCTCAAAATTCTTGCATTGCGACCCCCCAAGCCGCCGGTTACGTTTGACCAATGCCCTGCCAGGTCGCTTCGTGCTCCTGACCGAGCTCCTGTCGCCCGACCGGGTCGTGGTACCATTGCCGGCCGGCGATCGTCACTCGGCGATCGCCGCGCTTACCCGCCGATTGGCCGACCGGGCCGGCGCGGGGTATGACGAGGTGCTGGGCGCCGTGCTGGAGCGCGAGTCGGTACTGAGCACCGGCATCGGGTTCGGAGTCGCCATCCCGCACGCGCGGTCCGCCGCCGTCCGGGAGCTCACGATGGTCGCGGGGGTGACGCCGTCGCCCGTGGCGTTCGACGCCATCGACGGCGAGCCGGTGCGCCTGTTCTTCCTCATCGTCGGCCCGGAGGCGTCGGCCGGCCTGCACGTCAAGATTCTCAGTCGGATCGCCCGCCTGGTGCGCCGGGACTCGGTGCGTCAGCAACTGCTCGAGGCTGCCACTGCCGATGCGTTCTACAACGTCCTCCTCGACGCCGAAGCGCGTTGACCACGTGTCGTTTCCCCGGCCCGCCGCGGGCAGCGTGAGCGCCACGGCGCTGCGCACCCACCGGGCCGGCGAGCTCACCCGCGCCCACGTGGGCCAGCAGGTGCGGCTCGGCGGCTGGGTCCACCGTCGGCGGGACCTGGGCGGACTTGTGTTCATCGACCTGCGCGACCGCGCGGGACTGGTGCAGCTCTCGTGCAACCCCGACTGGACGCCGCCCGAGGTGATGGCGCGGGCCGCATCGGCGGGGGCCGAGACCGTCGTGCTGGTGACCGGCCAGGTGGCACTCCGACCCGAGCCGTCCCGCGACGAGAGCCTGGGCTCGCGGGAGGTCGAGGTCCACGTCACCGATCTCCAGATCGCGGGCCCCGCGCAGACCCCGAGCATTCCGGTGGCCCGCAAGGAGAAGGAGGAGCTGGCGGCCGAGGAGCTCCGCCTCAAGCACCGCGTGCTCGACCTCCGTCGCCCGGAGCTGCAGCAGAACCTGATCCTCCGCCACCGGCTCCTGCAGCGGGCGCGCCGCACGCTCACCGATCTCGACTTCCTCGAGATCGAGACGCCGATCCTCACCAAACCGACGCCCGAAGGCGCCCGCGACTACCTGGTTCCGAGCCGAATCCACCGCGGGGAGTTCTACGCGCTGCCGCAGTCGCCCCAGATCTACAAGCAGCTGCTGATGGTGGCGGGGTACGACCGCTACTTCCAGATCGCGCGCTGCTTCCGCGACGAAGATCTGCGGGCCGACCGGCAGCCCGAGTTCACTCAGATCGACCTCGAGGCCTCGTTCGTGAGCGCCGAAGACATCCAGCAGGTGGTCGAGCGCATCCTGATCGACCTGTGGGACGAGGGCGGCGTCGAGGTCTCGCGTCCGTTCCCCCGGCTGGCCTGGCGCGACGCGATGGAGCGCTTCGGGATCGACAAGCCCGATCTGCGCTACGGCTGGGAGATCCGCGATCTCACCCCGCACCTGGGCGCCGATGCGGCGCCATTCCTGGCAGAGGCCCGCGCGGCGGGCGGGCGCTTGCGCGCGATCGTCGCTCCGGGCGGTGCGGCGCTGACCCGAAAGGACATCGACAGCCTCACGGCCGCCGCGAAGGAGGCCAGGGCCGGCGGGCTGATCTGGGCCCGGCGCACCGGCGCGGGCTGGGAGGGGCAGGGGGTGAAGGCCGTCGGCCAGTCGCTGCTCGACGCCGTGGGGGGTGCCGAGGGTGACCTGCTGCTGGCCGTCGCCGGGCCCGACGCGACCACGTCGCCCGCGCTGCACGCCGTGCGCACCGCGCTCGCCCGCCGACCGGGGACCAAGCCGCTCACCGAGCACGCGTTCGCCTGGATCGTGGACTTCCCGCTCTTCGAGCTCGACCCGGAGAGCGGGCGGCAGGTCCCCGCCCACCATCCGTTCACGGCGCCGCATCCGGCCGATCTGGACTGGCTCGACACCGAGCCCGGCCGGGTCCGCGCGCTGCACTACGACGCGGTCTACAATGGCAACGAGCTGGGCAGCGGCTCGATCCGGATCACCAATCCGACCGTGCAGCGGCGCATCTTCGAGCTGCTCGGCATCTCCGAGCCCGAGATCCGGCGGCGGTTCGGGTTTCTGCTCGATGGCCTCGCGGCCGGCGCGCCGCCGCACGGCGGCTTCGCGCTCGGCTTCGACCGGATCACCATGCTCCTGGCCGGGCGCACCGTCGCTCCGGGACGTGATCGCGTTTCCCAAGACCACGGCGGCGCGGGCGCTGTTCGAAGGTGCTCCGACGTCGGTGGACCCGAACGACCTGAAGGCGCTTCACCTGAGACTGGCGGAGGAGTGATGGCGGACGAGAGCAACCAGCGCATCTCCGCCGAAGGCGCCGATCCGCTCCTGTTCGCGGGGGTGAACGATGCCAACCTGCTCGAACTCCAGCGGACCCTCGGGGTCCGCGTGTCGTTCAGGGGCGACGCGGTGAGCCTGACCGGCACGGCCGAGCAGCTCGAGCGCGCCACGCCGGTGGTGCACGGGCTGCTGGACCTCGCCCGCATGGGCGAGCCGGTCTCACCCGACGACGTCTACCGTCTCGCGTCCGAAGGGCCGCCCAGCGAGCTGCCCGCCCTGCCGAGCGATGGCAAGATCGTGCTGCCGGGCCTCCGCCGCGCGATCGTGCCCAAGACGCAGGGCCAGCGGGACTATCTGCCAGGCCATCACCAATCACGACATCGTGGTCGGCATCGGGCCCGCCGGAACCGGCAAGACGTATCTAGCCGTCGCCAAGGCGGTGGAGGCGTTGGCGCGGAAGCGGGTCAAGCGCATCATCCTGGCCCGGCCGGCGGTGGAGGCCGGCGAGTCGCTGGGCTTCCTGCCGGGCGACCTGCAGGCGAAGGTCGATCCCTACCTGCGGCCGCTGTACGACGCGCTCGAGGACATGATGCCGCACGACCGGGTGCAGCGCGCGCTCGAGACCCGTACGATCGAGATCGCCCCGCTGGCGTACATGCGCGGCCGCACGCTGGCCGACGCGTTCATCATCCTCGACGAGGCCCAGAACGCGACTGGCGCGCAGATGAAGATGTTCCTGACCCGCCTCGGGGTGAACAGCAAGACGGTGGTGACCGGCGACAAGACCCAGATCGACCTGCCGCGGCGGGAGGACAGTGGCCTGGTGCAGGTGGAGCGCGTGCTGCCGGGCATCGAGGGCATCGCGTTCTGCTACCTCAACGAGGCCGACGTGGTCCGCCACCGGCTGGTTCGCGAGATCATCAAGGCCTACGCGGAGGATCAAAACGGCTGACGGGCTGCCGGGCTCGCCCGCGAACGCGGCGGGAGCATCGTTCTCCGACCGGATCGAGTTCCACGTCGTCCGGTGGGTGCCGCTGCTCGTCACCGCGCTCGTGGCCTACGCGCTCTTCCCGCCGCCGCAGGGCGTGCTCACGCAGGTGCCGGAGGTCGGAGCCCGGGCCGGCCGCACGGTCGTGGCGCCATTCCCCTACCAGGTTCGGAAGTCCACGGACGAGATGGCGCGCGAAGGGGAGGCGCGGGCATTCACCGCCCAGCCGGTCTATCGCTTCAGCCCCACCGCGTTCGATTCGGCCCTCGCGGGCGCGCGCAATTTCTTCGGCGACCTCGAGCGGGCGAGCAACGAGGGGCCGGAGCTGATGCGGGCCGTCGCGGCCACGCAGGCGCACCTCGGTCCGGACGAGACCCGCTACCTCGCCGATCCCGAGCGGCGCCACGCGATGCAGGAGCTGGTCACCCACTTCCTCGGCGAGACGCTCTCGCGGGGTGTGGCCGACGCGGGGGTGATCCGGGGCGAAGCGAGCCGCCAGATCACCCTGCGCCGGAACGACACCGAGCGCGTCGTGGCCCGCGACTCCATCCTGACCTTCGCCGATCTCATGGAGCAGGCGGAGGCGGCGGGCATCATGCTCGAGGATCCGGCCGGGCAGCGCACCCTCCGCCGCGTCGTCGGCGCGTTCTACCACCCGACCATCGTGCCCGATCCCACCTTGACGACCGCGCGCCGCGAGCAGCTTCGGGCGAGCGTGGATCCCATCCGCTACGGCGTCCGGGCGGGCGAGCGGATCGTCGCGTCCGGCCAGCCGGTGACGGAAGAGACCCGCGCCAAGCTCATCGCCCTCCATCAGGAGCTCGTCCGGCGGGGGGCCGAGGGCTTCTGGACGCCACGCGCGGTCGGCGGCCTCTTCTACAACACGCTGGTGCTGAGCGTGTTCTGGCTGCTCATGGTGTTCTACCGTCGGGAGACGTACGCCGAAGTTCGCGAGATGTGGTTCTTCGGCGCGCTGTTCTCGCTGGTCATGCTGATCACGGTGGGGACGACGCAGCTCCTGCCCATCCGGCCGGAGATGGTGCCCATCCCGTTCGCGGCGATCCTGGTGACGCTGCTCTACAACGGGCGGATCGGCGTGTTCGCCGCGCTCACGCTCGCGGTGCTGCTGGACGGACAGTGGGCGCTGCGCGACAGCGGCGTCCTGTTCTTCGGGCTGGTGGGCGGGGTGGCGGGCGCCATCGGCATCCGAGCCGTGCGGCGCCGGCGCCACCTCTACGTGACGGTGGCCGTGGTGGCCGGCGCGGGCATGCTCGCGTCGCTCACGGTGGGCCTGCTGCAGGGGTGGGCGACGATCACCATCGTCGCAAGCATGCTGCTCGGCTCGCTGATGGCGCTGGCGAGCGCTGCGCTCGCGATGCTGGTGATGCCGCTGGCCGAGTCCGCCACGCGCATCACGACCGACCTCACGCTGCTCGAGCTGTCCGATCTGGGTCGGCCCCTGCTGCGGCGGCTCGCGCTGGAAGCACCGGGCACGTGGGCGCACAGCCTGGCGATGGCCAACCTCTGCGAGTCCGCCTGCAACATCATCGGGGCGAACGGACTCCTGGCCCGCGTCGGCTGCTACTACCATGACGTCGGCAAGCTGAGCGCGCCGGGGTTCTTCGTGGAGAACCAGGGCGGCGGGCCGAATCCCCACGACCATCTCCCGCCCGTGGAGTCGGCGCGAATCATCCGCCAGCACGTGCTGGACGGCATCGCGCTGGCGAGCGCGGCGGGCCTGCCGCCCATCGTCAAGGCGTTCATTCCCGAGCACCACGGGACGACGGAAATTTCGTATTTCCTTACGCGCGCCCGGCGCACGCCCGGCAACGGGGTCCCCAATCCCGCCGATTACCGCTATCCCGGCCCGCGTCCCCAGCGGAGCGAGACCGCGGTGGCGATGCTGGCCGATTCGGCGGAAGCCGCCGTGCGCGTGCTGCCCGACCCCACGCCCGACAAGGTGCGCGAGGCGATCGAGCTCCTGGTCCAGCAGAAGGTCTCCTCCGGCCAGTTCGACGACGCGCCGCTCACGCTGCGCGACCTGGAGCGGGTGAAGCGCGAGTTCGCGCGGGTGATGTCGGGCACGTACCACAAGCGCATCGGATACCCTCGTGCGGGCGGCGGGATCTCCTCGGAATTCCAGACCGCTGAGCGGAAGTGACGTGGCGGTGAGCGGGCGACGGCAGCCGCTGCCCGCCGCCCTCGTCCGCCGGGCGGTGGCGACCGTGCTTCGCGGCGAGCGCCGCCAGGCGATGATCTCGGTCACCTTTCTCGGGCGCGACGCGATGCGGCGGCTCAATGCCGAGCACAAGGGACACGACCGTCCGACGGATGTCCTGAGCTTCGCGCTCAGCGATCCGGCCGGCGGCACGCTGGGCGACGTCTACGTCTGCCCGTGGGTGGCCGAACGTGAGGCGCGGTCGCGCGGCATTCCCCTGCGGCAGGAGTTGATCCGGCTGGTCGTGCACGGGACGCTTCACGCCCTGGGGCGGGAGCACCCCGAAGACGACCGCCGCACCTCCTCGCCGATGTGGCGCCGGCAAGAGCGCTACGTGGAGGCGCTCACGTGAGGACAGCGGCATGATGGCCATGCTGCAGCTCTTCATCGCGCCGCTGGTGGCGGCGGTGCTGACGCTGTGGGCCGCCTGGCTGGCGCTCGCCGCCGAATCCGACGCCGATCTCCCGCGCGCGCTCGGCGGCGAGTTCTCCAACGAGTCGGGCGCCGGCACGCTCTCGCGCAATCTGCACGTCGCCCACCTCGCGCTGCTGGTGCTCGCCGGCGCGTCCGCCGGCGGGGCCGTGGCCTGGTGGGCGCGCTCACCCTCCGCGGGGCTCCTGCGCCTCACCCTGGCCGTCGGCCTCGTGTGGGTGCTGGGTGATCTGCTCCCGCGGCTGCTCGCGGCCGTGGCGCCCGAGCTCACCGGCCCCGCCCGGCGCGGGGCGGCCGCGACCTTGGCCCCGTTCCGGCCGCTGCTTCGATTGGCCGCCTGGGCGGACAGCCGGGCCCGCGTCCCGCCGACCAAGCCCACTACCCATCACGCCGGTGCCGCCGAGCGCGACATGCTACTCGGCGTCTTCTCGCTCGCCGACACCACGGTCGCCGAGGTCATGACGCCTCGCATCGACGTCGTGGCCGTGGACTCGTCCGCCGACTTGGAGGAGGTCACGGCCACGTTGCGGAACTCGGAGCACGCGCGACTGCTCGTGTACGACGGCCACCCCGACGCGGTGGCCGGCGTCATCTACGCCAAGGATATCCTCGCCGCGGGCGAGGAGGCCGAGACGCCATGGCAGACCCTCATCCGCCCCGCCGCGTACGTGCCCGAGGGCAAGGCGCTCGACCGCCAGCTGCGCGATTTCCAGCGGGGACCCAGCCACCTGGCCGTCGTGGTGGACGAGTTCGGCGGCACGGCGGGCCTCGTCACGCTCGAGGACATCCTCGAGCAGATCGTCGGGGAGATCCAGGACGAGCGCGACACCGACGAGGTCGCCCCCATCCAGATCGTGGCGGACCACCAGCTCAGGGTGGAAGGCGGCGTGGCGCTGTCCGAGCTGGAGGGCGTACTGGGGCACAGCTTCGACCGGGAGGACGTGAGCACGGTGGGCGGGCTCGTGCTGGCGGAGTTCGGGCGAGTGCCTCGGGCGAACGAGACGATCGATCTCGACGGGTACCGGCTCGTCGTCGAGCAGGTGGTCCGCCGCCGGGTGCGACGGGTCTCGGTCTACCGGCCGCCGGTCGAGGCGCCGCTCGGCGGCGTGGAACGGGCGATCCCGTGATCTGGCTCGTCATCGTCGTCGGGCTCGCCGTGGCGGCGTTCGGGGCCACCGCCGGTGCCGCGCTCATCACCGTGAGCCGCGCGGAGCTGACCCGCGCCGTGAGCCGGCGGCTCCGCGGAGCGGTTCCATCCCTCGCCTGGCTCTCCCAGGTCGACACCCATCTGACGGCGGCCTCGGCCACGACGTCACTGGGCGTGCTCCTCGTGGGCGCCGCGCTGCCCGGGCTCGCGGGCTCGGGCGCGCCGAGGGTCGTGGTCGCCCTCGCCATCCTCGGCGTGCCGCTCGTGCTCTTCGCCGCGTACCTCGTTCCCCGGTGGCTCACGCAGCCGCGCGCGGAGTCGGTGGCCGACCGCGTCATCCCGGTGCTGCGGCCGTGGTCGCGGGTGGTCGGCCTGCTCCTGCCCGCGCGCACGGCCACCCGCCCGACCGATCTGCGGTCGATCTGGCGGGAGGGCGCCGCGGTCGGTCTCCGCGCCGACGACGAGCTCTTTCTCGTCGGCGGGGTGATGGCCTTCAGCGTGCGCCCGGTCCGGGAAGTCATGACCCCGCGGACCGACATCGTCGCCATCGACGAGCATGCGGCCCTCGACGACATTCGCATGGTATTCGCCCAGAGCGGCTACAGCCGCATTCCCGTGTTCCGCGAGACGCTCGACGACATCATCGGCATGCTGCACGCCTTCGACCTGTTCCGCCTGAAGCCCGGCGACCCGCTGCCAGTGCGGCCGGTCGCCATCACGCCGGCCAGCCGGAGCTGCGGCGACCTGCTGCTCGACATGCAGCGCGAGCGGCGGCACCTCGCCGTCGTGCTCGACGAGTTCGGCGGCGCGCAGGGGATCGCGACGCTGGAGGATCTGCTCGAAGAGCTGGTGGGGGAGATCTACGACGAGCACGACGACGAGGTCCGCGCCACGCCCCCGGGTGAACCCGCGCTGTTCGAGACCGACGGCAACATCCCGCCCGAAGCGATCGAGGAGCGCTTCGGCGTCTCCCTGCCCGCCGGGAGGTCGACCACCGTCGCCGGCCTGCTGGCCGAGTGGGCCGGCCGGATCCCCAACGCCGGCGAGCGGTTCAGCGTCCGCGGTCTCGAGTTCGACGTGCTGCAGGCCTCGCCGACTCGCGTCGAGCGGCTGTTGATCCGGTCGGGCTCGGCATCCCCGGTCACCCTCCTGCCGAGCGACACATGAGCTCCTCCGGCGACAAGGTCGCGCGCATGGTGGATCTCGTCCGCACGGGCGAGATCACCGTGTTCGTCCGGCGGGCGCACGAGTTCGAGCCGGCTGACCTGGCCGACGTGTTGTCGGCGCTGGACGAGCAGGATCGGCTCACCGTCGTCCAGGCCCTGCCGCCGGAGCTCTCGAGTCAGGCGCTGGCCGAGATGCCGGAGGAGGAGCACGCCGAGGAGACGCTCGCGGCACTCCCGCCCGAGCAGGCGGCGGAGATCGTCGAGCGGCTCGAGGATGACGACGCGGCCGACATCTTGGGCGAGCTCGAGCCGGAGCAGCAGGAGCGGATCCTGTCCACGCTCGAGCACCGGGCCGAGGTGGATCAGCTCCTCCGCTATGACGAGGAGACCGCCGGCGGACGGATGACGACCCGCACGGTGACCGTGCGCGACACCGCCACGGTGACCGAGGCGCTCGAGCAGATCCGGCGCCAGGCCGTCGAAGTCGAGGAGTTCTACCAGGTGTTCGTGGTGGACGCTGGGCACCGTCTGGTCGGCATCCTGCCGTTCAAGGACCTGGTGATCAGCCGACCCGAGCGCCGAGTCCGCGAGTTCATGGCCCCGGCCGACGTCGCGGTCTCACCCGACCAGGACCAGGAAGAGGTGGCCCGGCTCCTCGCCCGGTACAACATCCCCAGCGTCGCCGTGGTGGACGCCGCCGGCCGGCTGCTCGGCCGGATCACCTTCGACGACGTCATCGATGTGGTGGAAGCCGAGACCACCGAGGATCTCCTCAAGTTCGGCGGCGTACCGGCCCATGAGGAGCTGGCCGCCAGCTGGCGCGCCGCCGTCCGGAGCCGGCTGCCCTGGCTCTACGTCAACCTGCTGACCGCGTTCCTCGCCGGTGGGGTGGTCTACCTGTTCCAGAGTACGGTCCAGCGCACGGTGGCGCTCGCCATCTGGATGCCGATCATCGCCGGCATGGGCGGCAACGCCGGCACGCAGGCCCTCGCCGTCACCGTGCGACGCCTCGCCCTCGGGCTCATGCCGAGCCACCTGTTCGCCCGGGTCGTCGGCAAGGAGGTGCTCGTCGGCGTGGTGAACGGCCTCGCGATCGGCGGCGTCGTGGGGCTGGCGGCGGCGCTGATCGGCGATCAGCCGCGGCTCGGCCTGGTGGTGTTCCTGGCCATGACCGGGAACTTGCTCGTGGCGGGATTCGCCGGGGGCTTCATCCCGGTGGTGCTCGAGCGCTTTCGCGTGGATCCCGCGATCGCGTCCTCGATCTTCGTGACCACCTTCACGGACGTCTGCGGGTTCCTCCTCCTGCTGGGCCTGGCGGGATGGCTGCTGCTCTGACGGCACGCTAGTGCGGGCGCTGGTCGTCTTCGGGCGCCTGCTGCCGTTCGTGCTGGCGTTCCTGCTCGACCGCCGCCGCTTTCTGCTGATCGGCCGGCGACGGCGACGGACGTCCGAGCAGCACCAGGCGCGCGCCGCGCGGTTCACCACCACCCTGGCCGAGCTGGGTCCCACCTTCATCAAGCTCGCCCAGGTGTTCGCGGCCCGGGCGGACATCCTTCCCGAGCCCTACCTCTCCGCCATCGGCACCTTGACCGACCAGGTCCCCGCGCTGGCGCCCGGCGTGGCGGAGCGGGTGGTGCTCGAGGAGCTCGGGCGTGACGTGAGCCAGATCTTCGAGCGCTTCGACGGCGCGCCACTCGCGGCCGCCTCACTCGGCCAGGTGCACCGGGCGGCGTACCAGGGGCGCGAAGTGGTGGTCAAGGTCCTGCGCCCCGGGGTCGAGGAGACGGTCGGGGAGGACCTCGACGTCTCATTCCGCATCCTCTTCCTGCTCAACCTGCTGTTCCCGAATCACCATACCCGCGCAATCACGGCCATCGTGAGCGAGTTCTCGAAGCGGATCCGCGACGAGCTCGACTTCCGCGAGGAGGCGCGCAACGCGGCGACGCTGCGGCGCAACTTCTCGGGTGAGCCGCGCATCGTCGTGCCCGAGGTCGTGACCGAGCTCGTAACGCGGCGGGTGCTGGTGCTCGAATACGTCGAAGGGACGCGGATCGATCGCCTCCAGGATCGCCTGCGATCAGGCGAGCTCGATCTCGCGCGGCTGCTCGAGACAGTGGTGGACGCGTACATCAAGATGATGCTCGAGGATGGGGTGTTCCACGCCGATCCGCACGCCGGCAACCTGCTCGTGGATCCGCAGGGACGGCTGGTGCTGCTCGACTTCGGCATGGTGCTCCAGGTCGAGCGCGAGACGCGGCGGCGGCTGGTGGAGACCGTGCTGGCCGCGGCGCGGCAGGACGTGGACGGGGTGATCAACGGCTTCTACGAGCTCGGCATCCTCGATCCGGACGTGGATCGCGGCACCGTGCGGGACGCCGCGCGGAGCCTGATGGCCATCTCGCTGCGGGACGATGTCTCCCCCCGGCAGATCCAGCGGCTGGTCGAGCAGGTGCTGCAGACCTTCTACGATTGGCCCCTGATGCTGCCGTCGAACCTCGTCTACTTCGGGCGGGCGGGCGTGCTGGTGGAGGGGATCGGGCTGCGGTACGACCCGAACTTCAACGCGCTCGCGATGGCGCGGCCGGTGCTCGACCGGTCGGCGAAGCGGCTGATCCAGGGGGTGCTCGAGCAGGATCCGCGGGCGCGCCTCACCGACTGGACGCAGGAAGCACTGGCGACCGTCCGCACGGTGCGCGACCTCGTCCGGCGGGTGGAGCGCGACGAGCTCCGCGTCCGCTGGCACCCGCGCGACACCCTCGAGCTCCAGCGTTTCCTCGCGCAACAGATGCGGCGGGTGCTGCTCGCGCTGTTCGCCTTCACGATCGCGATCATCGCGAGCGTGATCTACCTGGCCACGCGCCGCCTCGAGGTGCTGGTGGTGGGCCTGCTGATCGCCTTCGGGATGTTCCTGGTCATCTTCCTGCTGCCGACCCACCTGTTCCAGAACCCGCTCCGTTTCCGCCGGCACTGGCCGCCTCGCTGAGGCTCGACGCGTAGCCTGCCTGCCAGCGGCGCAGGCTGTCACTCGAAAGCTCGTCGAGCGTCCGCGAGACGGCCCCGACGGCGGCGATCGCCTGCGCCAGGCGGTCGCGGTCCTCGGCCGTGGTCCAGCCGCCATTGCCGCTCCCGAGCGAGAACAGCACCACTTGCAGGTGGTTGTTGATCCGGTCCCGGAGCAGTCCGCGAATCTCGGCGATCACCGCCTGCCGCGCCGCCTTCGCCCGCCGCCGGAGCGCCCAGTGCGCGGTTCCCTGGAGCACACAGGCCGCGAGCGCCGCCCCGGCCAGCTCCTGCACGTCGGTGCCGAGCTCGAGCGCGAGCGGCAGGATCAGGACGATGGCCAGCACCACCGCGGAGAGGTACAGCTCGAGGTGCGCCGTGAGATGCGCCTCGACGCGCGTCCACCAGCGGCGCCGAGGCGGGGGAGGGTGCCCCTCCTTGCGGAGGGGCGGGGTGCGGAGGTACGGCGTGGTCGTGGTCAGGCGGACTTGAGCTTGACGAGGACGCTATCGCTCAACTTGCCGGTGACCGGCATCTTGTTCTCCTTCTGGTACGCGCGCAGCGCCTTCTCGGTGTCCTTGTTCATGACCCCTGACACGGTGCCCTTGTACAGGCCGGCCTTGGCGAGGCCCTGCTGCGCTTCCTTCACTTGATCCGTGGTCCATGCGGCGTGCTTCGCGGGCTTCGGCGCGGTCGCCGAGGCACTGGTCGTCTTCTTGGTACTGTCGACCTTCACATGCGCGCTGGGCGTGGCCGGCTTCGACGAGCTCGAGGCGCTGCTCTGCGCGGCGAGCGTGTGCGTCGAGAGCGCGGCGGCCACGAGAGCTGAGGCGAAAGTGAGTGTGCGGAACATGAGACTCCTCCTCGGTAGTATCGCGGTCGCCCGGAGCGGGCGTCGCGGTCGTGAGGAGGGAAAGCAATCGATGTGCCACGGTGCGGGCGGCGCTGCGCCGCGCAGCAGGCCCTCTGCCGCCGTCGGCAGCGACAATCTGGCGTCGCCGGGCGAGCGTCGGGACAGAGTGGCCCACCGTCACACCCGACGCGGCAGATTCCAGCGCTGAATCATCCGGCTGAGCGTACGCCGGCTGATGCCGAGCATGCGGGAGGTGTCGTCGCGATTGCCGTGCATGGCGGTGAGCACGCGGAGCACGTGCTCACGGTCGACCTCTTCCAGCGACCGGAGCGGCGAGACTTCGGCAGGGGGCTCCGCGGCGGCCACGGGCGGCGCGGCGCCGGACGGCATCAGCGGCGCGCGCACGTTCGGCGGCAGGTGCTCCGGCCCGATCACGTCCTGCTCGGCCAGCAGCATGGCGCGCTCGAGCACGTTCTGCAGTTCTCGGATATTGCCGGGCCAATCGTACGCCAGCAGGCGCCGCTGGGCTTCCGGGTCCACCGCCACCGGTCCCCGGCCGTGCCGGTGCGCCAGATCGCGCAGGAAGTGATCGATCAGCAGCGGTACATCCTGGCGCCGCGCGCGGAGCGGCGGAAGCGTCAGCGTCACGACGTTCAGCCGGTAGTAGAGATCTTCGCGGAACCGGCCCTGCCGGACGAGCTCGGGGAGATCCCGGTGGGTCGCCGCGATCACCCGGACGTCCACGCCGACCGGCGTCTCCGAGCCGACCGGCACGATCTCGTGCTCCTGCACGGCCCGGAGCAGCCTGGCCTGCAGGGCCGGAGAGACGTCGCCGATCTCGTCGAGGAACAGGGTGCCGCGATCCGCTTCGCGGAAGAGGCCCGGACGCGAGCCGGCGGCTCCCGTGAAGGCCCCGCGCACGTGGCCGAAGAGCTCGCTCTCGAGCAGCCCTTCCGCCAGCGCGCTGCAGTTGACCGCGACGAACCGGCGCTCGGCGCGGTCGGAGTAGCGGTGGACGGTGCGGGCGACCAGCTCCTTCCCGGTGCCGGTCTCGCCCAGCACGAGCACGGTCGCCTGCGACGGCGCGACGCGCGCCAGCGTCTTCATCACCTCGATGATGGCGGGGCTGTGCCCCACCAGCGCGGGTCCCGACGGCTGTCCTCCTTCGAGCGCGGGCTGCGTCCCGCTGTCTCGCCGGAGGCCGGCCAGCCGGCGTCGGCCGAGGGAGCGCGCGAGCGTCTCCCGCAAAGCGGCCAGGTCGTACGGCTTGCTGATGAAGTCGTACGCGCCCGCCCGGATCGCTTCTCCCGCCGCCGCGGCGTCGCCGAAGGCGGTCAGCACCAGCACCAGGGCGCCGGGATCGCGCTCGCGGAGGACCCGCAGCAGGTCGAGACCGCTCTTCTCCGGCATCCGCAGGTCGGTGAGTACCGCGTCGAACGGACCGATCTCGTCCACCTTCGAGAGCGCTTCATCCGCCGAGAGGGCCGGCACCACGACATAGGCCTCGCGCTCGAGCACTTCGGCGAGCAGGCGGCAAGCCTCTTCGTCGTCGTCCACCAGCAGCAGTCGCGGGCGACTTAGGGAAGGCGCGGTCATGCGAGTTCCTCCACCGGCAGAGTGAGGCGCCAGCGCACGCCACGCGCGCTGGGCACGTGTACCAGGTCGCCGCCGAGCATCCGGGCCAGCCGCCGGCTCACCGCCAGCCCCAACCCGCTGCCCGCGGGGCCTTTGGTCGTCGTGAACGGACGGAACAGGTTCGACTCCGCCTGGTCGTCCAGCCCCGGTCCGTCGTCCTGGACGTCGATGAAGGCGGCATGGTCGGCGTGCCCGGTCGCGATGGTGACCGTGCCGCCGCGCGAGACGGCCTCCACCGCGTTCTTGAGCAGGTTCAGCAGGATCTGCTCGACCATCGCGGGGTCGCAGGTGGCGACGACCGGCGCGCCTCCGTTCACTCGGAGCTGCGCGCGGACGCCCGCGTCGGCGAACGACGGCTCGAGGAAGCGGGTCATGCGCAAGGCGATCTCGTTGAGATCCTGCTGCAGTACCAGCGGCGTCGGCCAGGCCCCGCGGTTGAGCCCGGCGCGCACGATCCCGGCGACCCGGTCCACCTGCGCCAGCAAGAGCCGGACCCGGTCCACGCCGCGAAGATCCTGCTGGGACTCGAAATCGTCGCGCAGCAGCTGCAGGTGACCGCTGACGGTGTTGAGCGGCGTGCCGATCTCGTGCGCGAACATGGCGGCCGTCTCGTGCATCAGGGCCACCCGGTCGAGACCCCGGGCGCGCTCCTCGAGCGTGAGCAGCATCGCGCGCGCCCCGCTCTCACGCTCCCGCGCCGCCAGGGCCTCGCGCATCCGGTTGTAGCGGCGGGTGAGCTCACGGAACTCCTCGGGTCCGATCTCGGGTGCCGCGGGCGCGCCTGTCGCCCCCCCGTGGGCCGCTGCCATGGCCGTGCCGAGCGAGGCGAGCGGCCGCCCGACCCAGCGCGCCGTCAGGACGGCCACGAAGAGCGCCACCAGCAGCGCTGACAGGAACGCCAGGACATAGGCGCGGCGGCGCTCCAGGCGGGCCCAGTCCTGCAGCCGCTGGGTCGAGACCCGGACATCGAGCACGCCGTAGGGGCGGGGAAGCCCGAGCGGCAGCGCGACTTCCCAGCCCGGGTCGACACCCTGATGCAGCCGGACCTCGGTGGCCTTGTGGCGGAGCGCCTCGTAGACCTGCTGCCCGGTCGGGGTGGTGTCGCGGGCGCCGCTCGCGGCCACCGGCACGAGCCGCTGCTGGCGCAGCACGTAGACGATGGCCTGCGACTCCGTAAGGCGATGGCGCGACCATCCTTCCAGGCTCTGGGCGAGGCTGGCCGTGTCCCCCTTCGGCGCACTCCGCACGAGCAGCGAGGCCAGCGTGTTCGCGAGTGCCACCGACTCGAGCCGGAAGTCCTCGAGCCGCGTCCGGGCCGACCACCAGAGCGCGATCTCCGTGGCCCCGGTCACCAGCAGCACCGCCATCACGGCCGTCAGCACGGCCAGCCGCCTCGGCAGGCCCATCGGTATCAAACCCTCTCGACCTCCCCTGCGCGCGTTCGCGCGCGAGTGCCGCGAGAGTGCGTGAGCGATCGGGCTCACGGCCACGTCGCCCATCGTCGTCTCCACTCGACACGAGTGCAATGTAGTCGCCACTTCGGCCCACCTGAGGGCAAGAACACGGCCAATAGCTAAAGCACCGGGGCGCGGACAAATTTCGCGGTCGCCGCGTCGCGGGGCGTGACATTCTGTCACCCGAGCCCTGTCGTCCGCGCCAGATTGTCCCCTGGAGTCCATCGTGCTCGTTCCGAAGCTGCTCACGACGCTCCGATCGTACGACCGCGCCCAGTTCATGGCCGACGTCGGCGCGGGGATCATTGTGGGGATCGTCGCATTGCCGCTGGCGATCGCGTTCGCGATCGCCAGCGGCGTCACGCCGGAGCGCGGGCTCTATACCGCGGTCATCGCGGGCCTGCTGATCTCCGCGCTGGGCGGTTCGCGGGTGCAGATCGGCGGACCCACCGGCGCCTTCGTCGTGATCGTCTACGGGATCGTGCAGCGCTACGGCGTCGACGGGCTCATGGTCGCTACGCTGATGGGCGGCGTCATCCTCGTCGGCTTCGGACTGGCCGGGTTGGGCGGCGCGATCAAGTTCATTCCCTTCCCGGTGGTGACCGGATTCACCTCCGGAATCGCCACCATAATCGGCATCGGCCAGGTTCGAGATGCTCTCGGGCTCCGTATGCAAGTTGTGCCTGCGGAAGCAGTTGCGAAGGTGGTCGCCTATGCGCACCACATCGACTCCATCAACCGCATATGCCCTTGGCATCGCACTAGTGACGATCTTGATCAGCGTCGCCTGGCCTAGGCTTACCACCAGGATTCCTTCTCCGTTCGTCGGCGCTCGTACGTCACGACGTTGGCTGTTCACCTGCTTCGGCTTCCTGTCGAGACGATTCAGAGCTCGGTTCGGCGTCATAGCGGCTGGGTTCCCCACGCCCTCGTTTCCCCAGTGTCTCTTGGGGCACAGCTCGCGAGCTTTTCGGCCCGGCGCTGGCAATCGCTGCTCCTGGCTGGAATCGAATCGCTCCTTTCCGCTGTCGTGGCAGACGGGATGATTGGCGGGCGCCATCGTTCGAATATGGAGCTTGTAGCTCAGGGGACGCAAATATTGCCTCGCTCTCTTTGGCGGCATGCCAGCAACCGGTGCCATTGCCCGGACTGCGACAAATGTGAAGAGCGGTGGCCGGACGCCGGTCGCCGGCATTGTTCACGCGCTGACGCTCCTCGCTATAACACTGGCGTTTGGGCGAATGGCCGGCCTCATCCCGATGTCGACGCTCGCGGGGATTCTTCTCGTTGTCGCGTACCATATGAGCGAATGGAGAGTCTTCAAGAGTGAGCTTCGCGGTCCCAAGAGTGATGCTGCCGTCCTGGCCACAACTTTCCTGCTAACAGTGTTCGTAGATCTAACCGTAGCTCTTTCTGTTGGGATGGTCTTGGCCGCGTTCTTGTTCATGAGACGAATGGCCGAGGTCACTAACATCAGCGTGTTGACACGGGAGCTGCAGGATGTCGAGGAAGGCAGGACGGGCGAAGCAGGTGCGATCTACAAGCGCCGGATTCCCAGCGGAGTTGAGGTATACGAGATCAACGGTCCATTCTTCTTTGGGGCGGCCGAGAAGTTCAAGAACACGCTACTCGAGGTGTCAAGGAAGCCGCAGGTTTTGATAATCCGCATGCGAAACGTGTCGGCCATCGACTCCACGGCCATGCACGCCCTGAAAGATCTCGTCCGCAGCGCCAAGAAGGATGGAACGGCCATTGTACTGTCCGATGTTCATTCGCAGCCGTTAGTCGCACTGGGCCGCTCCGAATTACTAGAGGAGATTGGCGAAGAGAGAATAGTGGGTACTGTTGACGAAGCGCTCTTGCTGGCACGCCAGCTCACAGCGCCTTCGCGAACCTAGACCTCCCAGCGGCGGAGCGCTGTGGCCAAGCAGCCGACAAGCGCTGCCCTTCCTGTTCATGCGCCGCATGGCGGAGGTCACCAATGTCAGCGCGATCACCCGCGAGTTCGACGAGTCGGGCGACGAGGGCGAGGGCGATCCCAACTCGGTGCGGCGGCGCTCGGTGCCGCCTGGCGTCGAGGTATACGAGATCAACGGGCCGTTCTTCTTCGGAGCCGCCGAGAAGTTCAAGGAGACCATGACCCAGCTCCGCGGCCGGCCCCGGGTGCTCATTCTGCGCCTGCGCAACGTACCGGCCGTGGATTCGACCGGCCTGCACGCGTTGCGTGATGTCGTCACCCGGTTCCGGAAAGCCGGAACGCGAGTCATCCTCTCGGACGTCCATGCGCAGCCGATGGTCGCGCTGCAGCGCTCCGCCCTGGGCGACGAGCTTGCCGACGAGGATCTCGTGGGCAACGTCGACGACGCGCTCAATCTTGCGCGGGTCCATCTCGGCCTCGCGCCGGTGACGGCGCCCACCTTCGCCGTACCGACGGTGGCGCGGGAAGACCGCCGCCGCCACCCCCGCTGAGCGCGCCTCGCCCGTGAACCTGGAACAGCTGGTCCTCCGATACGGCCTGGGCGCGGTCCTCCTGGGCTCCGCCATCGAAGGCGACTTCACCCTGATTCTCGCCGGCGTCTTCGCCCACCTCGGTTACTTCCCGTTTCCCCTCGCCGTCGCCGCCGGCGTGCTCGGCAGCTACATCGGCGACTTCGCGTGGTACGCGCTCGGGCGCCTGCGGGGGCCGCGATTCCGCGCAGGGCGCCTGTACCAGCGGGTCGGCCCCCGCATCGAGCGCCTGGCCCGGCGCCTGGGAGCGGCGCAGCTCATCGCGGCCCGATTCGTCTACGGGACCAAGGCGGCGAGCATGGTGTTCTGGGGTCTCCACGGAATGCCGGTCGCCCGCTTCGCGCTGGTGGACGCCATCGGCTGTGTCATCGGCACCCTCGTCTTCGCGGGCCTGGGCTACGTCGTGAGCGGAAGCGCGACCGTCCTCCTGGGGCACGTGCGCCGGGTCCAGTACTGGCTGCTGGGCGTGCTGCTCGTTGGTGGGGTGCTCGTGCTCTTCATTCACCTGGCGGCCAAGCGAGAGCTCCACATCGAGGATGCCGACGAGTGAGCGCTCTGGTGCGTCTCCGGCTCGACCGGTAGCTTCTCCCTCGCGTCCCCTCCACATCTCGATCGAGGCTTCCCGGTTGCGGGGACGCCGCAGGCGTGCGCGTCGCCATTTCCCTACGGGCCGCTCAAGTGCCGTGGCTGGTTGGGGTTCACCTACGTCCGGTATGTGCGCGTCGATACTACTTTCGTTGCCTTGCCTGGACCCCGGTCCGGGGCGACTTTTCCTCTATGGATTCCGACCTCCTGCTCGCGGGCCTGCAGACCGGCAACACCGCTGCCCTGGCCCGCGCGATCTCGGTGGTCGAGAACGGGCGGCCAGGGTTCGAGCGGCTGCTGGCCGATGTTCATCCTTTGCTGGGTCGGGGACGGCGCATCGGTATCACCGGGCCGCCCGGCGCCGGCAAATCCACCCTCGTCGAGCGTCTGGTCACCGCGTACCGCCAGTCGGGTCTGCGCGTGGCTGTCGTGGCGGTCGATCCCACCAGCCCCTTCACGGGCGGCGCGCTGCTCGGCGACCGCATCCGAATGGAGTCCGTCGCCCTGGACCAGGGGGTCTACATCCGCTCGATGGGAAGTCGCGGCTCGATCGGCGGTCTCGCCACCACCACCCGCGAGGTGTGCGACCTGCTCGACGCGGCCGGCTTCGATCGCATCCTGGTCGAGACGGTGGGCGTCGGGCAGTCGGAGCTCGACGTCGCGCGGATGGCGGACGCGACAGTCCTCGTGCTGGTCCCCGAGTCGGGTGACGGGATCCAGACCCTCAAGTCCGGCGTCATGGAGATCGCGGACCTGTTCGTCGTCAACAAGGCGGACCGCCCGGGCGCGGAGAAACTGCGTCAGGAGATCGAGGTGACCCTGGGCATCCGGCGGGGCAACGCCTTTCGAAACGTGCCCGCGCATCACGGTATGCGCTCGGGCCCTCGGGTCGGGCGGTCGGACGGCGCGGGCGGTACCGACCGCCCGTCGTGGGCGCAGCCCGTGGTGCTCGCCGTCGCTGCGAAGGGGGAAGGGGTCGAGGAGCTGATCGCGGGGCTGGATCGTCACCATGCCTGGCTGGTGGAGAGCGGGACCCTCGCCGAGCGCCGCCGTCGGCGCCTGCTGGACCGTACGCGCGAAGTGGTGGATCGGGCGACACGCCGCTGGGTCTGGCAGGAGACGCGGGCCGACCAGCGGATCGGCGAGCGGCTGGACGAGATCGTCGCGGGCCGGATCAGCCCCTACGACGTCGCGGCCGAAGTGCTGGAGGGCCTCAAACAGGGCGAGCGGATATGACCACGTGGAGCACCGAGCGCGACGCCGACACGGCCCGCCGCCTGGCCGATCAGGAACGCGAGCTCGAACGCCTCAGGGCCGAGGTCGCCGCTTGGCGTGCGGCCGCGGGGGCGCTGCCGACGCGCACGGACAGCGACTTCACCTCGGTGTCTGGCCGCGCGGTCGAGCCGGTCTACACGGCACTCGATCTCTCCCCCGATCTGCTGCGCGCTATCAGCCTGCCCGGCGAGTTCCCGTTCACCCGCGGAATTCACCCCACCATGTATCGCGGCCGGCTCTGGACCATGCGCCAGTTCGCCGGCTTCGGCACCGCGGAGGACACGAACGAACGGTACAAGTTCCTCCTCGAGCGCGGCCAGACCGGGCTGTCGGTCGCGTTCGATTTCCCGACCTTGATGGGCTATGACTCGGACCATCCCCGCTCCGAAGGCGAGGTCGGCAAGTGCGGGGTGGCGATCTCGAGCCTCGCCGACATGGAGACCCTCTTCGACGGCATTCCGCTGGATCGGGTCTCCACCTCGATGACGATCAATGGGCCGGCGGCGATGCTGTTCTGCTTCTACGTCGCCGCGGCGGAGCGCCAGGGCGTGCCCATTGCCCAGCTGCAGGGCACCATCCAGAACGACATCCTCAAGGAATACATGGCGCAGCACGCCTGGATCTTCCCGGCGGAGCCGGCGCTCAAGATCATCGTCGATCTGTTCGAATGGGCGGCGGAGCACACGCCCAAGTGGAACACCATCTCCATCTCGGGCTACCACATCCGCGAGGCCGGCGCCACGGCCGCCCAGGAGCTCGCCTTCACGCTCGCGAACGGCTTCTGCTACGTGGAGCACGGCCTCGCCCGGGGGCTGGACGTGGACCTCTTCGCGCCCCGCCTCTCGTTCTTTTGGGACGTGCACAACGACTTCTTCGAGGAGATCGCCAAGCTCCGTGCCGCCCGGCGGATCTGGGCGCGGCACATGTGCGAGCGGTATGGTGCGCGCGACCCGCGGAGCTGGCGGATGCGGTTTCACTGCCAGACGGCGGGCGTGACGCTGACCGCGCAGCAGCCCCACAACAATGTGGCTCGGGTGGCCTACCAGGCGCTGGCGGCGGTGCTCGGGGGTACCCAGTCGCTGCACACCAATGCTCTCGACGAGACGCTGGCGCTGCCGACCGAGGAGTCGGTGCGGATCGCGTTGCGGACGCAGCAGATCCTGGCGTACGAGACCGGCGTCCCCAACGTCGCCGACCCGCTGGGCGGCTGCTACTACGTGGAGGCGCTGACGGACGGCCTCGAGCGCGAAGCCGAAGGTCTGTTCGCCGAGATCGACGCCCAGGGCGGAGTGGTCAAGGCCATCGAGTCGGGCTGGTTCCAGCGGCAGATCGCCGGCAGCTCGATGCGATTCCAGGCCGAGGTGGAGCAGGGCCGCCGGACGATCGTCGGCCTCAACGATTTCGTGGAGGAGGCGGAGGCCCCGGTGGAGGTCCTCAAGGTCGGGGATGCCGCCGAGCAGACCCAGCGCGAGCGGCTCGCGCGGGTCCGATCCGAGCGGGACGGGGCACTGGTCGAGGCCCGGCTCGCGGAGCTGCGCCGGGCCGCCGCCGAAGATCGCAACATCATTCCAGCCATGCTCGATTGTGCCCGTGCCTACTGCACGTTGTTCGAGATCCGGCATGTGCTCGAGGACACTTATGGCAGCTATCGGGAGCCGATCTTCTTCTGATCGGAAACGCGTGGGGTACGTGGGCGGAAACGGGGACGCACGGGGGCGGGCGAAGGCGGCGGTGCCGGCTGTAGCCGAGCGGCTGGCGAGCCTCACGGCGGTGGAACCCGGCGCGCACCGGGTCGTCAGTTGCTACCTCAAGCTGGAGCCCAGGGACCGGAGCCGCGGGAAGTACCTGATCAAGCTCAAGAACCGGGTGCGCGACGTCATGCAGGCGCTGCCGCGCCTCGGGCTCGACCGGGGCATCCGGGAGGAGATCGCCCACGATCTCGAACGCGTCCAGCAGTTCCTGCGCGCGCCGGCGAACCTCCCCTCGACCCAGGGCGTCGCCATTTTCGCGTGCGAGGCGATCGGGCTGTTCGAGGCGCTGCCGCTCCCGGCCGTGCACCGTTCCCGGCTGGCCGTCGACCTCACCCCGCTCGTGCGGGAGCTCGCCTCCGTACAGGACGAATTCGGCCGGCTCCTCACGGTGGTGGTGGACCGCATGGGCGCGCGGTTCTTCGAGGTGACCGCCTATGACACCCAGGAGCTGGCCGGGCTCCGCGCGGACAGCACCCGGGGCAAGCGCTTTCGCGGCGACGGCACGCTCTGGGGCGAGCACACGTACCACAATCGCATTCGCACGGAGAAGCAGCGGCACTACGAGGCCATCGCGCGCGAGCTCTTCACGATCGATCGCCGCCGGCCGGCCCATGGCATCGTGATCGCCGGTACCGGCACGGAGGCCGGCGCGGTCGAACCCTTCCTCCATACCTACCTGGTCGAGCGGGTCATCGGGACCGCGCGCCTCAACCCGAAGGACGCGACGCCGCCCGCGGTCCATGCCGCGACACTCGCCGTCCGCGAGGCGTGGGAGCGCACCGAGGAGCGCGAGCAGGTCCGGGAGATGCAGGAAGGGCTCGGCAGTCGCTGGAGCGTGAACGGCATCGACTCGACGCTCCGCGCGCTGGCCCGCGGCCAGGTGCGCACGCTGCTGGTCCATGCGGACGCGAGCGAGCCCGGCTTCCGCTGCCGGGACTCGGGCCGTCTGGCCCGCACCGAGCGCGAATGCCGGGAGGAGGGCGACTCCGTGCCCGTGATCGACGTCGTGGACGACGCGATCGAAGAGGCGCTCCGCCAGCGCGTCGACGTGAACGTGGTGTACGACTCCGAGGCGCTGGACGCGGTAGACGGCCTGGCCGGGCTGTTGCGGTTCCGCTGAGCGAGCGTGAGTCTCCGGGCGGTTCTCTTCGATGCGGGCAACACGCTGCTGTTCCTCGACTACGGCCGGATGGCGCAGGCCGTGGGCGGCGCGGTCGGCGTGCCGCTGACCGGGCCGGGGTTGGCCAAGGGCGCTCCTGCCGCCGCGGTGCGCATGGAGCAGCCGCGCGATGCCGACCGCGACCGGGCCGCCGCATTTTTCGACACGCTGTTCAGGGACGCGGGCGTGCCGCCCGACCGCCTGGACGACGTGCGCGCGACGCTCGAGCGGCTGCACGGCGAGCGGCATCTCTGGAGCGGCATCGCGGCCGACACCCACGAATCGCTGGCGCGTCTCAAGGCCGCCGGATTCCGGCTCGGCGTCGTCTCGAACAGCGATGGCAGGGTGGAAGAGGCGCTGCGGGCCGCCGGGCTGGTCTGCTACTTCGACGTCATCGTGGATTCGACGTTGGCGGGAGTCGAAAAGCCGGATCCCGCTATCTTCCGGCCGGCGCTGGATGCGCTTGGCGTCCTGCCGGAGGAAGCGGTCTACGTCGGGGACCTCTACGACGTGGACGTGGCGGGCGCGCGGGCCGCCGGAATGGCGGCCATCCTGTTCGCGGCCCCCGATGCGCCCGACCGCGCCGGCTGCGCCACGGTCAGCTCGCTCGGCGCCCTGACCGACGACTTGCTCAAGGAGAGACTCGCCTCATGACGGGAGCGCCATGACCGCCGTGTCCCGCCCCATCCGCGTGCTGGTGGCCAAGCCCGGCCTCGACGGCCACGACCGCGGGGCCAAAGTCGTGGCGGCGGCCCTCCGTGATGCCGGCATGGAAGTGGTCTACACCGGGCTGCACCAGACCCCCGAGATGATCGCCACCGCCGCGGTGCAGGAGGACGTCGACGTAGTTGGGCTCTCCATTCTGTCGGGGGCCCACATGACCCTGTTCCCCCGCGTGCGACAGTTGCTCGACGAGATGGGCCGGCCGGACGTGCTGGTCACCGGCGGGGGCATCATTCCCGCCGAGGACATGGACGCGCTGCGGGCCCGCGGCATCGGCCGCCTGTTCGGCCCCGGCACCCCCACCACCGATCTCATCACCTACATCAACTCGTGGGCGTCCGAACACCTGGAGTCGTGAGCCGGCTGCGCGGGCTCACGGACGAATACCTCCAGCTCGCCCAGCGGCTCCGGGCGGGCGGAGGCGCCGCCCGGGTCGCCAAGATGCACCAGCAGGGCAAGCTTGCACCGCGCGAGCGGGTGGCCAAGCTGCTCGACCCCAATGCGCCCTGGCTCGAGCTCGGCCTGCTCGTCGCGTACGACCAGTATGACGGCCAGGCGCCCGGGGCCGGCGTGATCACCGGCGTCGGCGTGGTGGCGGGCCGGGAGGTGGTCGTGGTGGCCAACGACGCTACGGTCAAAGCCGGCTCGTGGTGGCCCGAGACCATCCGCAAGATCCTCCGCGCGCAGGAAGTCGCCATGCGGCAGCGGATCCCCATCGTCTACCTGGTGGACAGCGCCGGCGTCAACCTGCCGTACCAGGGCGGGGTCTTTCCGGGCCATTGAGGTACATCTGCAGCGGGTCGTCGATCTTCTCGCCGAGCTTGAACGCGGTCGTCGGCGCGGACGGCGTCGCGATCACGTCGACCTGCGCGAAGGCGTCGTCGAAGTCCCGCTGGATGAGCGTGCGGACCTTCTGCGCGGAGCCGTAGTAGGCGTCGTAGTAGCCGGCCGACAGCGCATAGGTGCCGAGGATGATGCGGCGCTTGACCTCGTCGCCGAACCCGGCGTCGCGGGTCGCCGCCATGACCTCTTCGACCGTCGAGTTGGCGTGCGGAGTGACCCGCAGGCCGAAGCGCACCGAATCGAACTTCGCGAGATTGCTGGATGCCTCGGCGGGAAGGATCAGGTAGTACGCGGCGACCCCGTACTCGAAGTGCGGAGCGCTGATCTCGACGATCTCGGCGCCCTGCGCCTCCATCGTGGCGAGCGCGGCCCGGAACGACGCGGAGACGCCGCTCTGGAAGCCGCTGTCGGGCAGTTCGCGGATGACGCCGACCTTCAGGCCGCGCAGCACATCGCCGCGCGCTCCTTCGCGGGCGGCCTCGGCGAACGAGGGCCACGCGTCGGTGAGGGAGGTGGAGTCGTGCGGGTCGTGGCCGCCGATGACGTCGTGCAGAAGCCCGGCGTCGAGCACGGTGCGCGTTACCGGCCCGACCTGGTCGAGACTCGACGCGAGCGCGATCGCGCCGTAGCGGCTCACGCCGCCATAGGTCGGCTTGATGCCGACGGTGCCGGTGACGTGGGCGGGCTGGCGGATCGAACCGCCGGTGTCCGAGCCGAGTGCGAGCGGAGCCTCGAAGGCCGCCACAGCCGCGGCCGAACCACCGCCGGATCCGCCTGGGATCCGATCGAGATCCCACGGGTTGTGGGTCGGACCGTAGGCGGAGTGCTCGGTCGACGAGCCCATCGCGAACTCGTCCATGTTGGTCTTGCCGAGCGGCACGAGGCCCGCCGCACGAGCACGCGCGACGACGGTCGCATCGAACGGCGACAGGTAGCCCTCGAGGATCTTCGAACCGCTCGTCGAAGGCATGTCGGTCGTGACCAGCACGTCCTTGATCGCGAGCGGCACACCGGCCAGCGGGCCGACATCCTCGCCGGCGGCGCGACGACGGTCGATGTCCGCGGCGACGTCGAGCGCGTGGTCGCTCACGTGCAGGAAGGCATGGATGTCGCCGTCCACGGCTGCGATGCGGTCCAGGTGCGCCCGCGTGGCCTCGACACTCGAGACTTCGCCGGAGGTCAGCTTCGCCGCGAGGTCCGCGGCGGTGAGCCTGATCAGATCGCTCACTGCTCTTCCCCCAGGATCGCGGTCACGCGGAAACGGCCGTCCGCGGCATCCGGCGCATTCTGCAGCGTCTGCGCGAGGGTGAGCATCTCGCCCACCTCGTCGGGGCGGAAGATGTTCTGCAGGGCGATCGGGTGGCTCGTCGCCGGCACATCGGGGGTCGCCACCTGGGAGACCTTCGCGATGTTGTCGACGATCACGTCGAGCTGCCCCGTGAGGCGCTCGACCTCCTCGTCGTCCAGCTGGATCCGGGCGAGCACACCGAGATGGCGCACGAGATCAGGGGTGATTTCAGACACCAGACAAGTCTAGGCGGTCGCCGCTGGGCACCCTGTGGGGCCGCCACCGGCGAGGCTAGGCTGTGGCCGTGACGACGACATATGAGCCTCCTCGCCCGTGGATCGCCAGCTATGCCGAAGGCGTCCCCGACGATCTCGACCCGGTGACGGGGTCGCTCGTCGACGTGGTCGCGGCGTCCGTGCGCGACTACCCGGAGCGACCGCACTGCAGTTCTTCGGCCGCGAGACGAGCTACCGCGCGATGCAGGAGGCGATCGACCGCGTCGCGGCCGGCCTCAAGGCGCGCGGCGTCGGGCCGGGCGACCCGGTGGCGATCGTCCTGCCCAACTGCCCGCAGCACATCATCGCCTTCTACGCGATCCTGCGACTCGGAGCCGTCGTCGTCGAGCACAACCCGCTCTACACCCCGCGCGAGCTGCGCAAGCAGTTCGAGGACCACGGCGCCAAGCACGCCATCGTGTGGAGCAAGGTCGTCGCGACAGTGCAGGAGTTCCCGGCGGATCTGCGGGTCTCCACCCTCATCTCCGTCGACGTCACGAAGGCGATGCCCCTCCTGACGCGCCTCGCCTTGCGCCTGCCGATCGCCAAGGCGCGGGAGTCGCGCGAGGCGCTGACCACGCGGGTGAGCGGTGCGATCTCGTGGGAGGAGATGACCGGCTCGGCGCCGCTTCCGGCCACCCACCCCAAGCCGGGCACCGACGATCTCGCGATCATCCAGTACACGAGCGGCACGACGGGCACGCCGAAGGGCGCGGCACTCACGCATCGCAACCTGCTGTCGAACGTCGAGCAGGCACGCGCCTGGGTGCCCTCGATCCGCCGCGGCGAAGGCTGCGTCGTCTACGCCGTCCTGCCGATGTTCCATGCCTACGGACTCACGCTGTGCCTGACCTTCGCGATGTCGATGGGCGCCCGGCTCGTGCTGTTCCCGAAGTTCGACCCCGACATCGTGCTCGCGGTCACCAAGAAGCACCCCGCGACGTTCCTTCCCCTCGTCCCGCCGATCGCCGACCGGCTCCTGCGCGCGGCCAACGAGAAGGGCATCTCGCTCGCGGGCACCGAGGTCGCCATCTCGGGCGCGATGGCGCTCCCGCACGAACTGGTCGTCCCGTTCGAGGCCAACTCCGGCGGGTTCCTCGTCGAGGGCTACGGACTGAGCGAGTGCTCGCCGGTGCTCATGGCGAACCCGGTCGCCGCGAGTCGCGTGCCCGGCACGGTCGGTCTCCCGTTGCCCGCCACGGAGTGCCGGGTCGTCGATCCCGACGATCCGACGACGGATGTCGCGCCCGGCGAGCGCGGTGAGCTGCTGGTGCGCGGACCCCAGGTCTTCAAGGGCTACTACGGCAAGCCCGAGGAGACCGCGGAGGTCTTCATCGACGACTGGTTCCGCACCGGCGACATCGTCACGATCGACGAGGCGGGCTTCGTGCGCATCGTCGACCGCATCAAGGAGCTCATCATCACCGGCGGCTTCAACGTCGCCCCCACCGAGGTCGAGAACGCGCTGCGCCAGCACCCGGACGTGGAGGATGCGGCTGTCGTCGGGCTCCCCAACGCAAAGTCCGGTGAAGAGGTCGTCGCGGCGATCGTCCTGTCGCCCGGCGCGGGCGAGCTCGACGTCGAGGCGATCCGCGAGTTCTCCCGCGGCATCCTCACCCCGTACAAGGTGCCGCGGCGCATCTTCGTCGTCGACGAGCTGCCGAAGTCGCTCATCGGCAAGGTGCTGCGCCGCCAGGTGCGCGAGTCGCTGCTGCGGCTCAACTCCGGCACCTAGACCCGCATCACGGCAACCCCCGGTGCGCCATCGAGCGCATCGAAGTCGGCCTCCTGCGTGACAACGGGCAGGTTGTTCGCGGCGGCGATCGCCGCGATCCAGAGATCGTTCCCGATTCGTCGCGGTACTCAGCGCAGGAAGAGTCGGAGTCGCGCCATTCGTGTGCGGCCCCGAGTTCGCTTCGAGAACCTCGATCTCAGCGATTCGGTCGACCGTGGCGAGGCGGCGCGCGCGCGTCTCGACGTCACTGGCTCGAGCAGGCTGAGGTCGCAGCTCGGCGAGGGTGACGACCGTGGTCACGATCGCGGTCGAGGGTCGGCGGACTCGTCGAGCCGGCGACCCACTCGCGCGATGAGGACCGATGGGTCGCGCCACTCCGACAGCTCGACCGTACAGGCGACCCGCTCGTGGTCATCTCGCCCGCCAGCTCCGCAGCTCGTCGCGCAGGCCGGATCTGCTTGGTGCTTCTGCATACGAGTCGACGAACTCCTCCATGGAATCGGGCGCACGTCGCTCGAGTCGCACAGGCGATGAGGCGAGCGACAGGGTGCCCGTGGACCGTGATCGTGACGTCCTCACCAGCGTCGACACGTCAGGATCACGGCTGCCGTATCGTTTCGCAGTTCCCGCACCGAAATCTCTGCCAATCGGCAATGTAGCGCTGCGTAGGTCACGGAGCAAAGTCAATGACAGCACCACCAATTCGCCGCGGACATGGCTGTTCGCCACGTCGGGTGGCGTACCCGCGTCCCACGGGAATCGTCCGCTGACGGTCGTCGGCTGGAGGGCACCAAGGACTCGTCCGGCCGCTGATAGAAGCGGTTGGCCGCGAAGCACGATCTCGCAGGGATTCGGGACGCCTCACGGACGCGGTGCGCTCCAGTCTCGAACGTGAGAGGTCCCGGGCAGCGAGATCGCACCCGCAGATCGCGCAGGCGACGCGTTCAGGATGCGAGCCGCACGTCCGATGTCGACTCCGACGATCGGAGCAGCTCGGGGTGGCCCATCCGAAGAGCCCCACGTGTAGGCGAACGGCGGCTGCGGTTGCCGAGCGCGCACGGCGGACTCCATCGAGCACGCCGAACAGCACATGATGTAGGTGCCGATTCGGTCTCGACGTCGGTCGATCCTCCTGGTCGAGCCAGGCCGGACGCAGCTCGTGTGCAATGGTCAGCTACGTTCCTTCCTCGACGGAACCCGAGATTAGAACATACGTACGACACTCGCGGCGCGCGCACGCGACGGTAGCGTCACTCGAGCGCCGCCGGACCCTGGGTCACGAGCAGGTGGAACTGCGCGGCATCCAGAATCCGGATGCCGAGCTCCTCGGCCTTCGCGAGCTTCGACCCGGCACCAGGGCCGGCGGCGACGAAGTCGGTCTTCTTCGACACGCTCGACGCGGCCTTGCCGCCTGCCGTGATGATCGCCTCCTGCGCTCCCTCGCGGGAGTAGCCCTCGAGGGAGCCGGTGGCGACGATCGTGAGTCCGTCGAGCAGTCCGCCCTGAACCACGGATGCGCCAGGACCAGGGTGACCGGGAGTCGCGAGCTGCGCGCCCGCCGCCTCCCAGCGCTCGACGATGTCCCGATGCCAGTCGACCGCGAACCAGTCGATCAGCGAGTCGGCGATGATCCCGCCCACGCCCTCGACCGCGGCCAGCTCGTCTCGCGAGGCCGCCCGGATCGCCGCGACCGAGCCGAACCACTGCGCGAGCGCCCGGGCGGCCACCGGGCCGACGTGACGGATGTTCAGCGCGACCAGGAAGCGCCACAGGTCCTTCGTCTTGGCGACCTCGAGGTTCGCGAGCAGCTGCGTCGCCGAAGCGGAGAGGATGTGGCCCGCGTCGCCGTCGAACGACGCCATCGGGGTCGAACGGCGGGTCTGACTTCTTCCGCTGGCGACGGAACGGCGAGCGGGTGTCGGGCTCGCCGTCCTCGAGCAGCCGCGGCAGCCCGGTCTCGGCATCCCGCACGACGACGTCGATCGCGAAGAGGTCTTCTGGCCGCAGCTCGAAGAGGCCGGCCTCGGTCGGCAGCGGCGGCACCTCCGGCCGGACGGGCTGGGTGAGCGCCGCCGCCGAGACCTCGCCCAGACCCTCGATGTCGAGGCCGCCGCGCGAGCCGATGTGCTCGACGCGGCCGCGCACCTGCGCGGGGCAGGAGCGTGCGTTCGGACACCGCAGATCGATGTCGCCTTCCTTCGACGGCGCCAGCGGCGAGCCGCACTCCGGGCACGCGGACGGCATCACGAAGGCCCGCTCGGTGCCGTCGCGGAGCTCGACGACCGGCCCGAGCACCTCGGGAATGACGTCTCCCGCCTTGCGGATGACGATCGTGTCGCCGATCAGGACGCCCTTCGCCTTGACGACGTCCTGGTTGTGGAGCGTCGCCTGCCGGACGACGCTGCCCGCCACGCGCGCCGGCTCCATGACGGCGAACGGGGTCGCCCTGCCGGTGCGGCCGACCGAGACGACGATGTCGAGCAGCTTCGTGTTGACCTGCTCGGGCGGGTACTTGTACGCGATCGCCCAGCGCGGCGCGCGGCTCGTGGCGCCCAGCTCGTCGTGCAGCGCGAGCTCGTCGACCTTGACGACCACGCCGTCGATCTCGTGCTCGACGTCGTGCCGGTGCTCGCCGTAGTGCCGGATGAACTCATCGGCACCGGCCGGCGAGTCCGCGACCCGGAAGTAGGCGCTCGTCGGCAGCCCCCACGAGGCGAGCAGGGCGTAGACCTCGCTCTGCGTCGCCACCGGCGGGTCGGGCCAGGCGCCGATCCCGTGCACGGTCAGCCGCAGCCGCGAGAGCCGTTCGTGCATGGCCTGCAGCTGGCGCTCGTTCTTGCCCTCGGACTTCTGCCGCAGGGACCCGGATGCCGCGTTCCGCGGGTTCGCGAAGAGCCGGTCGCCCGCCTTCTCCTGGTAGGCGTTGAGCGACTCGAAGTCGGCGACGTTGAAGAACACCTCGCCGCGCACCTCCACCAGGTCGGGATGACCCTCACCGGCGAGCACGAGCGGGATGCCGTTCAGCCGCCGCACGTTCTCGGTGACGTCTTCGCCGACGCGGCCGTCGCCGCGGGTGGCCGCGGAGACCAGTCGCCCGCGCTCGTAGCGGAGCGACAGCGCGAGCCCGTCGATCTTGAGCTCGCACAGGAAGTGCACCGGCCGGCCGGCGTCGCGCTGCACCTTCGCGGCCCAGGCCAGCAGCTCCTCGTCGCTGAAGACGTTGTCGAGGCTCAGCATCCGCTCGGCGTGCTCCACCGGGGCGAAGAGGGTGCCGGAGGCCGCCCCGACGCTCAGGGTCGGCGAGTCCTGCCCCTGCAGCTCCGGATGCAGCCGTTCGAGGGCCTCGAGCCGGTGCATCCAGCCGTCGTAGGTCGCGTCATCGACGAGCTCGGCATCCCGCCCGTAATAGGCGTCCCGCGCGTCGATGATGCGCTCGATGAGCCCCTGAACCTGAGTTCTGGCCTCCTCGAGGCTCAGCGCCTCGAGCTCGGCGAGATCGGTCGTGTCTCCTGCTGCCACTCGGCCAGTTTAGGCAGGGCCGCCGACGTTCACACCGGACGAAGCGCGCTCATCCGACCGGGCGAAGCGCGCTCACACCGACGCCGGGACCGCCGAGACCGTGCGGTCGATCGTGAACTGGCCGATGACGCGGGTGCCGTCGTAGAGCACCGCCGTCTGCCCAGGGGCGACCCCGTCGAACGGCGTCTCGGGGACGACGGTGATCACTCCCGCAGCGAGCGACGCATGCGCCGGCACGGGGTCGGCGTGCGCGCGGATCTGCACATGGCACGAGAACTCCGCCGCCGCAGGAGCGCGCCCCGCCCAGGTGAATCGCTCCCCCGCGATCTCGGCGCACGCGAGCGCCTCCTTCGGACCCACCACCACGGTGTTGGAGATCGGCCGCACCTCGAGCACGAACCGCGGCTTGCCGTCCGCGGCGGGCACGCCGAGCGAGAGTCCGCGCCGCTGGCCGACCGTGAACGCATGCGCACCCTCGTGCGTGCCCACGACCGCGCCGGAGCGATCGAGGATCTCGCCGCGCTCGGCGCCCACCTTGTCGGCGAGCCAGCCGCGGGTGTCCCCGTCGGGGATGAAGCAGATGTCGTGGCTGTCGGGCTTCTGCGCCACCGTCAGTCCGCGCGCCTCGGCCTCGGCGCGCACGAGGGCCTTGGACGGCGTCGCACCGAGGGGGAAGTAGGTGTGGGCGAGCTGCTCGGCCGTCAGCACGCCGAGCACGTAGGACTGGTCCTTCGCGGCATCCGATGCCCGGTGCAGTTCCCGACCCTCGACGCCATCGACGAGCGCCGCGTAGTGGCCCGTGCACACCGCGTCGAAGCCGAGCTCGATCGCGCGCTCGAGCAGCGCCGCGAACTTGATCTTCTCGTTGCAGCGCATGCAGGGGTTCGGGGTGCGGCCGGCGCGGTACTCCGCGACGAAGTCGTCGATCACGTCGTCGCGGAAGCGCTCCGAGAAATCCCAGACGTAGAACGGGATCCCGAGCCGGTCCGCGGCACGACGGGCGTCCATCGCGTCCTCGATCGTGCAGCAGCCGCGACTGCCGGTGCGCAGCGTCCCGCCCGCACGGGACAGGGCCAGATGCACGCCGACGACATCGTGGCCGGCGTCGACGGCACGCGCCGCCGCGACGGCGGAATCGACACCGCCGCTCATCGCCGCCAGGATCCGCATGACCCCAGTCTACGAACCCGCTGCTGGACGGGTGCCGGATGCCGCGGGCCGAGCACGCTCGACGGCTCCGGGCAGCGCGGCGAGCACGGCATCCACGTCGTCCGCGGTGGAGGTGCGACCGAGGGTGAGTCGAATCACCTGTCGCGCTTCGGCGTCGGATCGTCCGAGGGCGCGGACGACGTGCGACGGCTCGGCGACACCCGCCTGGCACGCGGATCCGGTGGAAGCGGAGATCCCGGCCTGATCCAGGAGGAACAGGATGGACTCCCCCGGCGCCCCGGGAAAGTGCAGGTGCACATTCCCGGCCAGCCGGTCGACCGGGTCGCCGAGCAGTTCGGCGTCGGGGATCCGGTCGCGCACCCCCTGCACGAGGCGGTCGCGGAGCTGCGTGAGGCGTGCGGTCTCCTGCTCGAGGTCGGCGACGGCGAGTTCGGCGGCGACGGCGAACGCGGCGGCGCCCGCGACATCCTGGGTGCCCGCGCGCAGTCCGCGCTGCTGTCCCCCGCCGTGCAGCAGCGGGGCGAGCCCCGCGGTGCGCGCCGCGACGAGCGCTCCGACACCCACCGGACCGCCGAGCTTGTGCGCGGCCACGCTCAACGCGACGAGCCCCGCTCCGCTCGGCGCCGCTCCGCGCCACGCCGAGAAGCTCACCGGAAGGTGGCCGAACGCGGCGACCGCATCCAGATGCAGGGGAACGTCAGCCGCAGCGGATGCCGCAGCCAGCGCGGCCGCGTCGTTCACCGTGCCCACCTCGTTGTTCGCCACGAGAGCGGTCGCCGCCGCTGCGCCGTCGAGCGCGGCCGCGAAGCCATCCACGGGAATGCGGCCCTGGGCATCGAGCGCTGACCGCGCGAACGTCCGCCCCCTCGTGCGCGGCCAGCCACGCGGCCGTGTCGAGGGTGGCGTGATGCTCGCCGTCCGGGAGGACGAAGGCGGCGCGCCCGGGCTGCCGCGACCACCACAGCCCCTTCAGCGCGAGGTTCACCGACTCGGTGCCCCCGGAGGTGAAGACGACCTCGATGGCATCGCAGCCGAGGGTCACGGCCAGCCGCTCCCGCGATTCTTCGAGCAGGCGGCGCGCCGATTGTCCGTCCCCGTGGATGGATGAGGGATTCCCGACGGTCTCGGCGGCCTGCAGCCACGCCTGGCGGGCCTCTGCGCGCATCGGCGTCGTGGCGGCGTGATCGAGATAGACCGGCATCCGCTTCTCCGCCCTTCCCCGTGCTCATCGCTCCCGCCCCGAGTCCCACGAACCCCGGCATCGAGTCTCGTAACGTCTGCGACTCACAGCACAGTTATGGTAGTCCGCATGGCCAGTGCCGACCCCCTCGCCCAGCGCGCGCTCGACGGGCTGCGCAGCCCTGACCTCGACGATCTGGGCGTCACGCTCACGGCCGAAGGGGGCAGACTGCGCGTGTGGTCCGCCCACGCGTCCGCCGTGGAGCTCGTCATCTTCGACGACAACGACCTCGATTGGATCACGGTCGTCCTGCCGCTGGAACGGACGGAGGGCGACGTCTGGACGATCACGACGCCGCTCCTTCGTCCGGGCACTCCCTACGGCGTGCGCGTCGACGGTCCCCTCGGCGCCGGGAACCTCTTCAACCCCGAGACGATCCTCATCGAGCCCTACTCGAAGGGGGTCGTCCGCGGCAGCACCGAGGAGCGCCGGTCGCTCGTGATCGATGAGACGTTCGACTGGGGCGGAGTGGGCAAGCCCGCGGTCCCGCTGGACCGCACGGTCCTGTACGAGGGACATGTGAAGGGCCTGTCGAAGCGGCATCCGCAGGTGCCCGCCGCGCTCCGCGGCACCTATGCCGGCCTTGCCCACCCGGCGATGATCGAGCACTTCCACGCGCTGGGGATCACGAGCATCGAGCTCCTGCCGGTGCACACCTTCGCGACCGAGCCGCGGCTGCTGCAGCACGGTCTCGTGAACTACTGGGGCTACAACACCCTCAACTTCTTCTCACCGCATGCGCCGTACGCCACGCTCGAGAACCGCCTGCGCGGTCCCGAGGCGGTCCTCCGCGAATTCAAGGGCATGGTCAAGCTCCTGCACGAGGCGGGACTCGAGGTCATCCTCGACGTCGTGTACAACCACACGGCCGAGCTGCAGATCGGCGAGCCCCGCTCGAGCTTCCGCGGCATCGACAACCGGTCGTACTACCGCCAGCACGACGACGGCGCGTACATCGACCTCACCGGGTGCGGCAACTCCCTCAATACGGCGACGGATGCCGCGGCGCGGCTCGTGCTGGACTCCCTGCGGTACTGGGCGAACGACCTGCAGATCGACGGCTTCCGCTTCGACCTCGCCGCGACGCTCGGCCGGGACGACACGCACTCCTACACGCGGGAGCATCCGCTGCTGCAGGCCATCGTCGAGGATCCCGCGCTCGCGGGAGTGAAGATGATCGCCGAGCCATGGGACGTCGGCATGGGCGGCTGGCAGACGGGGAACTTTCCCGACGGCTGGATCGAATGGAACGACCGGTACCGCGATCGGGTCCGCAACTTCTGGCTCAGCGACGTCGATTACGCCCGACGCGCCTCCACCTCTCCGGTCGGCATCGGCGGCTTCGCGAACCGCCTCGCGGGCTCGGCGAACACCTTCAGCGCCGAACGCGGCCCCCTCGCGGGCGTCAACTTCATCACCGCGCACGACGGATTCACCCTCCACGATCTGGTCTCGTACGACGTCAAGCACAACCTCGGCAACGGCGAGCACAACCGCGACGGGGCGGACACGAACCGCTCCTTCAACCACGGCACCGAGGGGCCGACCCAGGACGAGGGGATTCTGGCGACGCGCCGCAGAGCGATGCGCAATCTGCTCGGCACGCTCCTGCTGTCCGCCGGGATTCCGATGCTCACCGCGGGTGACGAGTTCGCCCGCACGCAGCGCGGCAACAACAACGCGTACTGCCACGATTCGGCACTGACCTGGCTGTCCTGGGACCACGCCCCGTGGCAGGACGATCTGTTCGCCCACGTCCAGCGCCTCATCGCGCTGCGCCGCGACAACCCCGCCCTGCGACCGAGCCGATTCGCACGCCTCGACGAACCCACCCCGTCGGCTTCGGACATGGACTGGTACGACGAGAACGGCGAGACGATGTCGATCGAGCGCTGGACGAACCCGCAGCACCGCACGCTGCAGTACGTCGCGACATCCACTCCCGAGCATGAGGACTTCAACCGCATCCTGCTCATGGTCCACGGGACGGAGCGCGCCACCGCGGTGACCCTCCCGGAGATCGACGGAGTCACGTCCTACGTGTCGCTCTGGTCGAGCGCGGACGAACGGCCCGCGGATGAGCGCCCGCTGCATCTGCCCGGCGATGTCGTGCGCCTCCCCGGCACCTCGATGCACCTCTTCCGCGCCGACTGATGACGCCGCGCCTGCCGTCACTGTCATCGTCATTCGCCGCACGGTAGGTTCAAGGAGTGGTCACGACTTCGCGCGGCGCGCACGCCCCGTCCTGGCGGAGCATCTCCGCCATCCCCGTCCGACCTGCGACTGCCGAGCAGTCTGAAGACGGCACGCACACCGGACGCGTGCCGCAGCTGCTGCCCGCGCCGTCGGTGCCCGGCGGTGGCTTCCGGCCGAAGGGATACGTCGGCGAGGTCATTCCGTTCCGGGTGACCGCGTTCCGCGAGGGTCACGATCTCATCGGCGTGCACGTGCGCCTCTTCTCCCCCTCCGGCGACGAATCGCTGCATCGGCTCACGGCGCTGCACGACGGCTTCGACCGTTGGGAGACCGCGATCGCACCCCTCGAACAGGGGGTCTGGTCCTTCCGGTTCGAGACGTTCAGCGACGACTTCGCCACGTGGGAGCACGCGGCCGATCTCAAGATCGAGGCGGGGGTGGATGTCGCGCTCATGCGCGAGTCCGGCGCGCTCCTCTTCGACCGCGCTGCCGCCGAGAAGGCCCGCCCGCTCGCCGAGCGACGGGTGCTGAAGGATGCCGCGGCGCGCCTGCGCGACGACGGCGTCGATGACGCCGAGGCCCTCGTGATCGTGCGCGACCCCGCGATCGCCCGTCTGTTCGCCGACCGCCCGATGGCATCCCTGACGACGATCGGCCCTCGCCTCGAGCTGCTGGTGGAGCGCGAGCGCGCGGGCGTCGGAGCCTGGTACGAATTCTTCCCCCGCTCCGAGGGCGCGCGCCGGCTGAAGGACGGCTCGATCAAGAGCGGCACCTTCCGGTCCGCCATCAAACGGCTCCCGGCCGTGGCCGCGATGGGCTTCGACGTGCTCTACCTGCCGCCGATCCACCCGATCGGGCGCCTCAACCGCAAGGGCCCGAACAACACGCTCGACCCGCAGCCCGGTGACCCGGGCTCGCCGTGGGCGATCGGCGTCGCCGAGGGCGGCCACGACACCGTCCACCCCGACCTCGGCACGCTCGCCGACTTCCGCGCCTTCGTGCGGGCGGCCCGGGCCGAAGGGCTGGAAGTGGCGCTCGACCTCGCGCTGCAGGCGGCCCCCGATCACCCCTGGGTGGCGGCGCACCCGGAGTGGTTCACGACGCTGCCCGACGGCTCGATCGCGTACGCCGAGAACCCGCCCAAGAAGTACCAGGACATCTACCCGATCAACTTCGACAACGACCCCGAGGGGATTCGCGCCGAGGTGCTGCGCGTCGTCCGCCACTGGATCGCACAGGGCGTGAAGATCTTCCGCGTCGACAATCCGCACGCCAAGCCGCTGCAGTTCTGGGAGTGGCTGATCGGCACCGTGACTGCGGAGCAGCCGGATGCGGTGTTCCTCGCCGAGGCCTTCACCCGCCCCGCACCCATGCGCGGTCTCGCCGCAGCCGGGTTCCAGCAGAGCTACTCCTACTTCACGTGGCGCAACACCAAGGAAGAGCTCGAGGAGTTCCTCGGATCGGTCGCACACGAGACAGCGGACTACCTGCGGCCGAACCTCTTCGTGAACACTCCGGACATCCTCACCGAGTACCTGCAATTCGGCGGGAAGCCCGCGTATCGGATTCGTGCGGCGATCGCGGCGACCGGCGCGCCGCTCTACGGCGTCTACGCGGGTTACGGCTTCGAGAACGTCGCACGTCCGGGCGCCGAGGAGAACATCGACAACGAGAAGTACGAGTACAAGGTCCGCGACTGGGCCGGCGCCGAAGCCCGGGGCAACTCGCTCGCTCCTTTCCTCCACCCGGCTCAACGAGATCCGCCGCGCGCATCCCGCGCTCGGCCAGCTCGCGCACCTTCACCGCGCACTGGAGCGACGACGATGCCGTGCTCGTCTACTCCAAGCACATCGACGCCGCGCTCTCGCCGACCGGCAAGGCCGACACGATCATCGTCGTCGCGAACGTCGACCCGCACTCGGTGCGCCAGACGTACGCCCTCGACCTGGATACCCGGATCTGGGGCGTCGCCCCCGGCGAGCCGTTCGAAGTGGAAGAGCTGCGCACCGGAGAGCAGTGGACCTGGTCGGATCACAACTTCGTCCGGCTCGACGCCTTCGCCGAGCCGGTGCACATCCTCCACGTCAAGGAGCCACGATGACCCCGCTCGATGACCATTTGATCGACGCGGTCGCCGCCGGTTCCCACCACGATCCCGCACGCTGTGCTCGGCATCCATCCCTGGATCGGACGCGCAGGGCGCCGCCGAGTGGACCGTCCGGGCCCGCCGGCCACTGGCGCAGAGCGTGACCGCCGTCTTCGCCGACGGCACCGAGGTGCCGCTCGAGCACGTGCGCTCCGGCATCTGGGAGGGCACGCGTGCGGGCGAGGCCGGCGCGTACAACCTCGTCACGACCTACCAGGACGGGCCGGACTTCATCGCCGACGACCCGTACCGGCACACCCCGACTCTCGGCGAGTCCTACCTCCACCTCATCCGGGAGGGCAGGCACGAGCAGCTGTGGAACGTCCTCGGCGCGCACGTCCGCGATCACGGCGGCGTCCGCGGCACGTCCTTCACGGTCTGGGCGCCCAACGCTCGCGCCGCGCGCGTCGTGGGCGATTTCAACAGCTGGGACGGCCAAGGCCACTCCATGCGCTCAATGGGGAGCGAGCGGCATCTGGGAGCTGTTCGTGCCCGGGCTGGGCGCCGGCACGACCTACAAGTTCGAGATGCTCGCGCGCCACGGCGGGTGGGTCGTCAAGGCCGATCCGATGGCGCGGTTCGCGGAAGTGCCCCCGGCGACCGCCTCGGTCGTCACGGAATCCGCCTACCGCTGGAACGACGGCGCGTGGATGACCACG